>NZ_WAAQ01000001.1:0-742578 GCF_008868125.1 Microbacterium maritypicum | reverse complement strand
AGCAGGTAACCGCAAGGGAACCTCAGAGACTACACGCGGCGCACCTGACCGGCTCGGCCGAAGGTGAAGATATAGTCCAGACTGCAAGCCGGTGACGGTGGCTGGGGAAACTCAGTGCAGCAGGTTAATCCGTGGGTCCAGGGTTCGAGCCCCTGTGGGGGCACTGTCTTGGCCTTAACGCCTTCGTGCTTCCTGATCGAAGAGTTGGGCTGTCAGGTTCTCTACTCGCGCCACGAGTTCTGATTTCTCATCCTCAAGCTTCTTCTTGGCGAGTTTCAATTTCTCGATCTCGCGAAGCGCGGTCGCAAGCCTGGCCGTCAGCGACTTCTCGTTCGGTGTCGCCGCCACTCGTCGCATCCCAACCTTCGACTCCTCGCTAGCCTTGGCAATGAGTTGGCGAAGATCTTCGTGCGTGTAAATGAAGCCTCTCGAGACTCCGGATTCGCGAGCTACCGCGTTCACGTTGATAGTGGCACCGCGTTTTCTGAGCACGCTGACACCAAGCTCAACATCCGCTCTGGCCCTTGCAGACTTTCGTCTGTTAGCGCCTTGCAGCACGGCGACTCGATCCTCACGGTTCGGTCGCATCCTCCACCTCCTGTTCACGGATGGTCGCGATTATCCGTTTCAGGTTATCGTTCGGGCGGCGATTGATCTCGATGATTCGAAGATGTCCGGCTTTCTCCGCGGCGCTGATCGTCCTGTCAAAATCTGCACTCTGCGCTTCGTGGACTGGAAGAAACGCCGCGGAAGTCAAGAAGTTGGGGCAGTTGTCCAAGCACGCATTCGCATGGGGACATGATTGTTGAATCGGAAGCCCGCACCAACCGTTCGGAAGAGGTTGCACGGCCCTACCGATCTTGTACAAGAGGAACTCTGCCTCTGCAGCTTCTCCGGTGGGTAGATCCAGCAGCTCCCCCTGCACGTTGATGAACTTGGCCTTTTCCCACTCTGCGCGAACGAGCGTATCCGTCGCGTGTGCATAGATCTCGGTGGATGCGATGCTGCGATGACCGAGCAGCTTCTGCACGATCTCCATCGGCACGCCCTTCGCCAGCATCTCCGTTGCGAACGTGTGTCGAAAACGATGAGCTGTGACTACGACAAGTTCTCCCGTATGCTCACGAACGTCCAGTTTCCGAACCCAGTCTTTGAGCACCGTGCTGAGCCGCTCCGGCGCCAGTCTTTTCGTTATGGGCGCCACTGGGTTCGGGAACAGATACTCAGCGTGCGCCATCCCCATCGATTTGGAGGTTTCGATAGCTCGCGATTGCTGCTCGCGAATGGCCGCCGCGACGAGAGGCTCCACAGGAACGGTCAACACTTCGTTCGACTTCGTGTCGAGAAATGACAAAGCCCACTTGTTGTTCGGCGCGCCTCGGTTCAGATCGATGAGGCAATCGAACGGCAGGCTGCATGTGTGACCCGCGCGAAGCCCGACTTGCATCATTATCAGCATGGCGGTGCGATGCGACGGGTCTGAGATCAGTGCGAGGTTTTCCTGCCTCCGCAATGTGTCGATGACTCGGGGTTCCAGGAAACGCGGTTTCGGCTTATCTCTTTCGGGCAGCTCTCCGGGCAGATAGAACGCGTTGCCAGGGATTCGGTCCGTGACTTCTATCCGAGCGAACTGAATCAGTGCGCTCACCGCCGCGATCCGTTTGCTTCTCCACCCCGCAGACTGAGGCCTCCCGTCCTCGTTCTGCATGCTGTTGACCTTGCCAATCCATGCCAGGAGCAGGTCCCTTGTTAGGTCTTCCGGTTCAGCCAGCCCCTTCTTCTTTGCCCACTCGGCGAACAGAACGAGGTGCCGTTCCTGTGCTCCGATGTGCTGCGGTGACGCGGCGCGCGTGTTGAGCCTGTATGTCACCCAGCGTGAAACCATTTGGCGCAGCCAGGGGATCTCGATGAGCTGTCCGGCCGACCAGCGGTGTGAGCCACCACGAATACGGCCGAGGCGCCGCTTGACGTTGACGTCGCCCGCCGCCATCCGTATCCAGCTCGGGAACTCCTTCATATACATTCCGAACGGCTGTAGGTAGCTCTTCGTACCGCCTATCACCTCGGTGCGCTTCAGCTCGGAGTCAAGATCACGAATCGACGTCACGCCGACTGCCTCGAGCCGCTGAATGAATGCGTTTATCGTGCTTACAACGAAGGCGGCGCCGTACTCCCCGGTGCCCCTTCGGCTGATCACGAACGCGAGCTCTGCACGCAGGATCTCAGCGGAGCAAGCTTCGAGGTTGATGATCCCCTTCCCCGAATTGCCACCATGCCCCTTGTCGACAACCGGCTTTGCTACAGCAGCGTTGGGCAGAAACTCCCCTAGGCTTGACCACTCTCCCCCCAAGTACTGTTCCCGATGGATCCTGCAAAGAGTAAGTCCGGTGGACGAGGAGCCCCTTTCGCAACCACTCACGCTGCACGGTCTTGGCGAGTACAGGCCGCGCGGATCGGGCGGGAATTTAAGCCGACGGTAGTCCTCCGGCGTCTCCTCGACGAGCCAAGCGAGGTATCGAGCATCTTCGGAGGATCCTTCGCTGCTGCCACCAGTCGCGACCGGGGAGATCCGAGCATCATCTGAACTCAAGACGACTCGACCTCCCAAGCTCCCGACTCGATGAGGACTTGTCTGAGATCCTCGACATCGAGATGGGAGTAAATGTCCATCGTCGTCGCCACGCTCGCGTGGAACACAAGTTTGCTGATGACCTTCGGGGACATGCCGGACTTCTGGCACATCGTGACGAAGCTATGGCGCAGCGTATGGAGCGACCAGTCGTGCACGCCGGAAGCTCGTCGTAGGCGCTCGACTATAGAGTGACCCGCGCGGGCATTCATGGGCTGCAGGGTGCGAAAGTCGATGAACACGAACTCGCTGTCAATGTAACCGTATTGTTCGTGCATGTACTCGATGTAGAGACGCGCAAGCTGCTCGGAGATCGGAATCGTTCCGGTCCCATGGCGCTTCGACCGCGCACCGTTGGGATTGTTGTTACGAGCCTCTACTGTCAGGGTCGCGACGCGCGTGTCTATATCCTCATGCTTCAGCCCGAGAATCTGTCCCATCCTCATCCCGGTTGAGAACGCCATCATGATGAAAAGGCGGTCGCGGTGATCTCGGCATGCATGCACGATCTCCAAAACCTGATCAAGGCGAAGGACCTTCGTACGCTTCTTCTTGCGCCGGATCCTCGGGCCTAAGACTCGCCTCGTCCGATGCTTGTTCGCCCGTCCAACGCTGTCGACGACCGTGAAGCGCGGTCGCCGCACCGTGGCGGCCGTATCCTTCAGCCGCTGGAATCCGCGCTCGCCCGGCGCTCCCGGCCCCAGGGAACCGAGGAACGCGTAGAAGGCTGCAACTGAGGAAAGTGCTCGATTCACGCTGCTATCCGCGAGAACGGTTTCCGACTCATCAACCACCGTGACGTTCTCAGATGGGTCGCGCAGCCAGCGAGCGAACGCGGCGAGTACCTCGTTAGTCACATCGTCGAGCGTCTTCTTCGTTTCCTCGAGGAATTCTGTGTAGAGACGGAGGTCGTAGGCAGTCGCCCGCAAAGTGTTTGGAGAACGACGGATGTTCTCGAGATAAGCCAGGTAGCGATTGGGCTCAACCACGAGTTCGTCATTGGCTCCCAGGATCGCCCATCGAACGGGAACCCCGGACGACGTCCTGCCGATGATCTGTATGCGCACGGATTCTCCGTCTAGACAATAGCTGGCTGTGTGTATACGCCGAACATATCAGGAGCTCCGAAGGATCCGCAATGACGGTATAGACACCACGGCAAAGTACGAAGTTAACATCGGACTTTTAATCCGCGGGTCGTGGGTTCGAGCCCCACGGGGCCCACCCAGAAGACGATGTGCTTGGGGTATCCGCACGAGCCGTCAGTAGCCCCGGGCGTCCACGCCTCCGTCGAGGAGGACGGCACATCCGCGCGCACCGCGCGCAGGTCGCTCAGGGTGTCGGCTTTTCGGATGCAACGGCCGTCGCCTCCGCGGCACGGTCTCGGCGGACGTTCTCCGCGATCAGCTGGCCGCCACTGGTCAGGAGGGCTCGACGCCAGGGCGCGACACCCTCGATCTCGATCTGGATCGACATCGAGAGCACCGTCCGGATCAGCACGATGAGGCCGAGGATCACGGCGTCCTCGATCGACGGCTTCGACGTGATGGTGCGGATGAGATCGGCAGCGACCAGGACTTCGAGGCCGAGCAGGATAGCGGCGCCGAGCGTGTTGCGCAGGAGCAGATAGGCGGCGTGGCCGTCGCCCGACCGTCGCAGCGAACGGACGGCGAGCACCACGGCGATGATGAACCCGACGACCATCGCGAGCGCACCGAGCACCTCGAAGCCCACCGCGATCACGGTGAAGAACGATTCGATCCCCTCAACCACGTGGCCCCCTCATTCTTGTTCGGTCAGGTCGCCCCACCGACAGGATCACTCTACGGTGACGTCGAAGACGCGCGGATGCTCTCTCCGCCGCAGTTCGCCTCTCGGCAGCCGTCTCAGGACTCGCCGCCAGGCGCTCCGGTCAGCAGTTCTTCGCGGATGTCGGCCACTCCATCCGGGAGGGTCTCCCCTTCGAGGGCGAACACCGGCGCCTCCTGGGTGCCGCCGATGCCGCACACCGCGACGCTGTCCGCACCGTCGAGCGTCTTGGGGATGACCACGAACCAGAGCGATGACGGTTCGAGCCGTTCGGTGGTCGCCATGTCGCCGAAGTACGTCGCGTTCGGGGCCAGGGCGCGAGTCCTCTCGGTGCAGAGCTGCACGAGCACCGAGGGAGTGAATTCCGTCCCCGCCGCCGGCGGTTCCGCGGTCTCGGACGCCGAGGGAGACGGCGTGGGGGTCGGCGAAGACGTCTTGGAGGCGGAGGGCGAGGGGCTCGCCGCCGGCTCGGGAGCGCACCCCGCGAGCAGGACGAGCGCCGAGAGGAGGACGAGTGCAGGACGAACGCGCATGTCTGGATCGTACTGCCGAGGCTCCTCGATCCGAGCGGAGCGCTCCGCGGGCCGCCGCTTCTCCCGCTCACCTGTATCACCGGCTCGCCTGCGCGGCTACCCCCTTCCCTCCTCTTCCGCTGCGGGGGATCGTGGAATCGTCCCCCGAACGGCGGACGACTCTCCAGGAAAGGACGAACGATGACTCTCAGCGGCAGCCGCGTGGCATTCCTCGCGACCGACGGATTCGAGGACAGCGAGCTCACGAGTCCCTGGGATGCAGTGACGGCGGAAGGCGCGAGCGCGACCATGATCGCCCCGGACGGTGCGGCCATCACCGGCAAGAACGGACATGAACTGGCGGTGGATCTGCACGCGTCTGCGACCACTGCGGATCAGTTCGACGCGCTTGTTCTGCCCGGCGGCGTCGTCAACGCGGACCATCTGCGCATGGACAAGGCCTCCGTCGATCTGGCCAGGGCCTTCTTCGAGCAGCACAAGCCGGTCGGCGTGATCTGCCACGGCGCCTGGATCCTCATCGAGGCCGGTGTCGTCGACGGGCGCACGCTCACCAGCTACCCGAGCCTGACCACCGACCTGCGCAACGCAGGCGCGACGTGGGTCGACGAAGAGGTCGTGGTCGATGAGGGCCTCGTCTCCAGCCGCACGCCCGACGATCTGCCGGCGTTCAACGCGAAGCTCGTCGAGGAGATCGGCGAGGGGAAGCACGCCGGGCAGACCGCCTGACCGTCTTCAGTGGGCGGGCTCGACCGAGGGAACGGTCCAGCCCGCCACCTCGGCCAGCCGTGGACGGTAGAGGCGGATCAACAGGTTCCATCCCTCGGGCGTCGGTATCCGGTTGGGGCGATCGTCGTCGAAGTCGCCGAGCCACACCGTCATGGATCCGTCGTCGTTCTTGACGCCGAACACGTCGTTGACGTTCGTGATGCCGGAAGCGCTCGGCTCGAAGTATCCGTCGCCGTTGTACACGCTGACCGAGTAGAACGCATCCGCCGGCACGTCGCGGAGCGTGAGCCGGTAGCGCCCGGGCTCGAGCCCGGGGAACAGTGCGACGTACTGCGCCTCATCGTCGGGGAGCCCGCCCCAGCCGGCAGCGGTTCCCAGCAGGTGATGCACGGGGTCCACCTGCTCGACGCTCCCGAAGCTCCGCGAGAATCCGGGAAGACCCTCCGCGAGCCCCAGGAGATGATCACGGGTGACCTTATGGGTCACCGGGTCGAACGCCGACGGTGCGAACGGGGTGGCAGAGCCCGCATCCACACGCATGCCGTCCTGGATGCGGTGGACGGCATCGAGGTCGTCGGGATCAGTCGGATCGAACAGCACGCGGGCGGCTACCACCACGTAGTCGGAACCGAACTCGTCGACCGTGAGATCGTATGTTCCCGGCTCGTGCAGCACCCGGTTGATGTAGTGGTCCTGGTTGATGATCATGACCGAGACGTATCGGTCGCCGAACGGCGGAAGCGTGAACGTCGCTCCGTGAGAGATGTCGACGATCGCGACCGAGTAGAGCGTGTCGCGGTTCTGTCGGATCACGGGCTGCCTGTCGAGCGGTGCCAACTGCCGATCGTGGTAGATCGCGTTCACGGCCCCGGCCTGTTGCAGAATCCGATCGATCATCACGTCCGTCTCAGCACGGGCGAAGTTGTCGACATTCACGATCACATCAGACACGTCGTCTCCTCATCGTCTCTCGGCCATCGTGGCACGGAAGCCTCGCGCATGGTGTGGCCGAAAGTCTCGATTCGCCGTCTGTCAGATCCGGGCGCGGTGTCTGCGCACCGCCGCACGGTTGGCGCAACGCACGGAGCAGAAGCGCTGGCGGCCGTTGCGGGTCACGTCCGCGACGACTCTCGTGCAGGGCGCGGCCTGGCAACGACTCAGCCGGCTCATCCCCCGGGTGACCAGATGCAGCGAGGTACCCAGGCTGATGACCGCCCGGAGCACGTAGGGCATCGACGGCACGTCGTCGCGGTAGTGCAGGTGCCATCCTTCGTCGTCGTGGTTCGTCAGGCGCGGGTAGGCGGCTGCGGCGGCGAGTTGTGCGTTGAGGAGGGCCGCTCGCGCGTCGGGGTCGGGTTCATCGACGATCGAGAGCCATTCGTCGATGACCACCCTGACCCGCTCATGGTCATCCGCGGCGGGCGGGAAGGTCTGCGTCATCCCCAGTTCGAGTGTGCGCGCCTCGATCCCTGCTCGATCCACCGGCCAGTCGTTGGCCAGTGACGCGGCCAACAGCACGGCATACTCGCCGTAAGGGTTGAGATGCATAAGACCATTACATCACGCTGGATGCATGACCTCGCTGAACACGCTTCCGATCCCCCGCGTCCACCCCGCTGCGCTGGCGCACGAGCATGCCTGGCTCGTGGAGTCACGTCATCCGACGAGCGAGGGCATCGTGCTCTATGTGCGGTGCCCGGCCTGCGACACCCGCCGGGTCGACCTGCAAGCCCACCCGCACACGCCACCGGCAGCGATGAGTACAGATCTGGGCGGAGTCACGCCGTCAACTCGATGAGCGTCCGCGTCGTCCGCAGGTTGCGTGCCGTCCCCGCGACGCCGAGCGCCCGATCCAGCACCGCCTTCGTGAGTCGGGTGGAGTGCATGCCGCCCTCGCCGTAGTCGATCCACATGTCGTCACCGACCAGCGCGATCCGCTCCGCCGGAAGGAGGCGCTGCTCCAACGCTTCGATCGCACCCTCCGACGGCGAGCCCTGGAGGAACATCGCATGCACGAACTTCACGTCGCCCTCGGGGAACGGCTGCGCGGATTCCGAGGACACCAACTGCGCGTGCGTGCGGTGGATGACGGGGGTGTCCACCCCGAACTCGACCCGGATGGCCGCGCGCACAGCGTCGCACGCGGCATCGGGATCCAGTGGCGTGCGGCAGAGGATGTTGCCGCTGGCGATGTAGGTGGAGACGTCGCCCAGGTCGGTCTCGGCGGCGAGCACTTCGCGGAGACGCACCATCGGAACGCTGTTGCGGCCGCTGACGTTCACGGCCCGCAGGAGCAGGACGCTCCGGCTCACGCCTTGGGGCTCTCGGCCAGTTCCGCTCCCGCGTGCACGAGCTCGGCGAGTGCGGCCTCGCTGGGCGCGGGTGCGACTCCGGCGACGAGGTCGGTGAAGATGCGGACGCGAACGCCGTGCGCGATGGCGTCGAGGGCTGTCGCCCGCACGCAGTGGTCGGTCGCGATGCCCACCACATCGGCCGTGAGCGCGCCCGCCGCGGTCAGGATCGCGCCCACCGTCTCCCCCGCCTCCGTCCGACCCTCGAACATCGAGTACGCCGGCTTCCCCTGCCCCTTGCGGACATGGTGGGTGACGGCATCGGTCGCCAGAAGCGGGTCGTACTCGGCCCCCTCAGTTCCCGCGACGCAGTGCACGGGCCACGAGTCGACGTAGTCGGGAGTCGGCGCGAAGTGCCCTCCGTTGTCACCGTCGGCGTCGTGCCAGTCGCGCGAGGCGATGATCACGTCGTAGTCGCCGGCGTGGGCGGTGAGAAAGACGGTGACGGCCGCGGCGACCGCATCGCCTCCCTCGACGGCGAGTGCCCCGCCTTCGGTGAAGTCGTTCTGGACGTCGACGATGAGAAGCGCTCTGCTCATGCTTCGAGAGTACGCCGTGAGGAACGGGAAAGGCCCCGTGATGTTCTTCGCATCACGGGGCCTTCGGAGCCGCTTGTCAGAATCGAACTGACGACCTTTTCATTACGAGTGAAATGCTCTGCCGACTGAGCTAAAGCGGCGTGCGACGCGTGAGCGGCGCGATCACCGATGTTACCCTGTCTCGCGCTCTCTCGCGAATCGAGGCCGCATCACTCGCAGCGGAGGCCGTCTTCGGGCACGACATCATCGAGCAGGAAAGCCTCGACCGCGTCGTCGACGCAGGCGTTGCCCTTGTTGTACCCGGTGTGCCCTTCGCCGACGCGCGTGATCAGAACACCCTCTTCGAGCTGGTTCGCGAGTGACTCGGACCACTCGTACGGGGTAGCCGGGTCGTTCGTGGTGCCGATCACGAGGATGGGGCCCGCACCTTCGGCCTTGATCTCGCCACGCGTGCCCGTAGGGGGGTACGGCCAGACCGAGCAGGAATCGGGGCCGGTCCAGTACGGCGCGATCGTCGGTGCGCCCTGAGCGATCTTCGCGTTGATCGCTGCCTCTGCTGCGGGATCGTCTTCCACCGGGTAGTCCATGCAGTTGTAGGCACGGAAAGCTTCGGCGGAGTTGTCGGTGTAGGTGCCGTTCTCGCGTCCGTTGTAGAAGTCGGCGAGGAACAGCGCCGATGTCGGGTCGCCCTGCAGCGCCTCATCGAGCGCCTGCGTGAGGTAGCCCCAGCTGTCCTGCGAGTAGAGCGCCGCGATGATGGCGGTCATCAGGGAGTCCGCGCCGAGCATGCGGCCGTCTCCACTCTTGAGCGGTGCGCTGTCGACGCTCGCGAGCAGCGCTCCCAGGTCGGTCATCGCCTCATCGACGGTGCCGTTGAACGGGCACTCCCCCGAGTCGAGGCAGTCCTGCATGTAGGCGCGCAGCGCGGATTCGAACCCGAGCGCCTGTGTCGCTCCGACCTCGAGCCCCGGAACGGCGGGATCGATGGCACCGTCGAGCACGAGACGACCGGCCTTCTCGGGGTACAGCTTCGCGTAGGTCGCCCCCAGGAACGTGCCGTACGAGTAGCCGAGGTAGTTCAGCTGCTTGTCGCCCAGCACCGCGCGGATCAGATCCATGTCGCGGGCGGCGTTGACCGTGGTGATGTAGGGCAGGATGCCGCCGCTGTTCGCGTCGCACGCCTCGGCGAAGGCCTTGTGCGAGTCGAGCAGCTCAGCCTCCCACTCCGCCGTGCCACGGGCCGCAGCGGGGATGCTGTACAGGTACTCGTCCATCTGCGGGGCGTCGTAGCAGGTCACCGCGGTCGATGCCCCGACCCCGCGCGGGTCGAACCCGATGACGTCGAAGTTCTCGATGAGGTCGGAGCCGACGGCGTAGTCGAGGTTGTTGAGGATCAGGTCGACACCGCTCGCCCCGGGGCCACCCGGGTTCATCAGCAGCGAGCCGACGGGGGTGCCCTCGGCGCGGTGCCGAACCACCGAAAGGGTGATCTCGCCCTTACCCGGGTCTTCCCAGTCGAGAGGCGCCGTGACGTCGGTGCAGTCGAAGCCGACACCGCACTCCGTCCACGTCAGCTCCTGCGAGTAGAAGGGCAGCAGGTCTTCGGCGACGCCCACGGTATCGGGGGCGCTGGTCGTCGACGGCCGCGAGGACTGCTCGGGGATCATCGCGTACAGACAGCCCGAGAGCGCGACGGACGCAGCGGCCAGCCCTGCGATGATCGCGGCGGCTCGACGCAAGCGGGAAGTCGATCGATTGTTCACGGTTTCCTCCCGCTCGTGATGGTCACGAGCAAGCTCTCCAGGGCGAGCAGAGGGGCGACGTTGCGCTCCAACGACTGCCGCGTGTCGGCAAGGTGGTCAAGTACGACAAGCGTACGGGTCTCGGACCAGGCGGATGCGAGGTCGGTCAGCTCGGGGCGCAGCTCACTGTTGATGAGATCGTCGCCACGGCCGAACTGCAGCATCACGACGTCGCGGAACAGCGACTGCAGATCGGTGAGCACGCGGTCGATCCCGTCGCGCAGGCTGCGCGTCGCACGCTTCTTCTGATCGTCTTCGAGCGCGGAGAGCTGCGTGCGCAGGGCCGGCGGGACCGCCTGCCCCTCGGCGATGCCGATCGTGCGCAGCAGCGACGCCCGCTCCTGGGCGTCGCGCTCGGCGGTGAGCGCCTTCGCATCCTCAGTGGCGGCCTGGATGATGCGACCGGCGACCTCGACCGCATCGCCCACTCCCCTGACACCGAGGACGGAGCGAAGAGTCTCGTCGCGGCGACGCCGAGCCGCATCGTCGGTGGCGAGCCGCTGGGCCATGCCGATGTGACGCTGCGCGTGCCGCGCCGCCTGTTCTGCGACGACCTCGTCGACGCCGGTGCGCAGGCTGATGAGCCGGGCGACATCGGCGACGTCGGGTTCCCGCAACCGCAGTGAGCGCACGCGGGATCGGATCGTGGGCAGCAGGTCGGCCTCGCTGGGCGCGCACAGGATCCACACCGTCTGCTCCGGCGGCTCTTCGAGCGCCTTCAGGAGCACGTTGGAGGTGCGCTCGACCATGCGATCGGCGTCTTCGACGACGATGACCCGATAGCGCCCCGCAGAAGGTGCGAAGTAGGAGCGTTCGACGAGACCGCGCGCCTCGGCGATGGTGATGATGACCTTGTCGGTGCGCAACGCCGTGACGTCGGGGTGCGTGCCGGCGAGCACCTGGCGCATGACATTCTCGTCATCGGGCCGGTCGGCGATCAACGCGGCGGCGAAGGCGTACGCGAGGGTGGAGCGTCCCGAGCCCGGCGGGCCCGTGATCAACCAGGCGTGCGAGAGGGCAGACGGATCGGATGCCGCGGCGCGGAGCGTGTCGACGGCGGCGTCCTGCCCCCACACATCCGCCCAGGGAAACGGGGCGGGAACGGTCTGGGGCATGGTCTCAGCCTAATCGCGACCACCGACGCTCACGGCACGGAGGATCGCTTCCTCGCTCGGTAGAGCCGGCTCAGTCGAGCAGCGCTGCGACTCTGGTCCTGATCTGCTCGGCGATGACCTCCGGCGCCGCTGCCGCGTCGAGGACGAGGAACCTGTCCGGCTCGGCCGCCGCGAGATCGAGGAAGGCATCGCGGACACGGCCATGGAACTCCGCCTGCTCGGCCTCGAGCCGGTCGAAGGGCTTGTCGGCGGAGTCCAGACGGGTGCGGGCCTCGGCGGGGTCGAGATCGAGCAGGATCGTCAAGTCCGGGAGCGCGCCCTCCGCCGCCCAGAGCGACAGATCTCGGATCTCGGTCGCGTCGAGAACCCGTCCGGCGCCCTGGTAGGCCACGGACGAATCGAGGTAGCGATCCTGCAGCACGATCTCGCCACGACGGAGCGCCGGTCGCACGACGGTCGCGACATGGTGCGCCCGATCCGCGGCGTACAGCAGCGCCTCGGCGCGCGGCGCGATGTCGCCGCGATGGTGCAGGACGATGTCGCGGATGAGCTGCCCGACCTCGGAACCGCCGGGTTCGCGGGTACGGACGACGGTACGCCCGGTGTCTTCGAGCCACTGCGCGAGCAGGTTCGACTGCGTGGTCTTGCCCGAGCCGTCACCGCCCTCGAGCGTGATCCACACCCCGTGACCTGAGGTCACGAGTCCGCCTTCTCCGCTGCCTTCGCCGCAGCGTTGGCGGCGCGCGTGGCTGCCGCCTTCTTCGCAGCAGCCGACCGGGCAGCGGACGTGGCAGCCGTGGTCTTCTTCGCGGGCGCCTTCTTGGCGGCAGGCTTCTTCGCGGCCGGCTTCTTGGTGGCAGGAGCCTTCTTCGCGGCAGGCTTCTTCGCAGGAGCCTTCTTCGCTCCGCGCTTGGTAGCCGGACCCTTGGCACGCTTGTCGGCGAGCATCTGCACCGCGACCTCGAAGGTGATGTCCTCGACGGTCTGACCCCGCGGGATCGTCACGTTCGTCTCACCGTCGGTCACATACGCGCCGAAACGTCCGTCGCGGATGCGGATCGGCTTCCCGCTGACGGGATCGGCTTCGAACTCGGCGAGCGCGCTCGATGCCCGGCGACCCGCGCCGTACTTCGGCTGCGCGTAGATCTCGAGCGCCTGGTCGAGCGTCACATCGAAGATCTGCGACTCCGACTCGAGCGACCGTGAATCCGCACCCTTCTTCAGGTAGGGCCCGAACCGGCCGTTCTGCGCCGTGATCTCATCGCCCGACTCCGGGTCGACGCCCACGACGCGCGGGAGGCTCAGCAGACGCAGCGCGGTGTCGAGATCGATCTCGTCGACCGACATCGAGCGGAAGAGCGAGGCCGTGCGCGGCTTGGGCGCTGCTTCCTTCTTCGCGCCGCGCTTGGGCTTGGGAGCCTCGACGACCTCGCCGGTGGTCTCGTCGACCGCGGCGTCTTCCGACACAGGGTCGTTCTCCTGCACGTACGGCCCGAACCGGCCGTCCTTCACCACGATGATCTTGCCGTTGTCGGGGTTCTCCCCCAGCACGCGGTCGCCGGCGACGGGAGCGTCGATGAGCTCCTGAGCCTTCTGGGCGGTCAGCTCGTCGGGTGCGAGGTCTTCCGGCACGTTGACGATGCGCGGCTTGGCCTCGGGGTTCGCGGGGTCGGCCACCTCGAGATACGGGCCGTACTTGCCGAAGCGAAGCGTGGCCGTGTCGGTGATGCGCGTGGAGTTCAGCGCACGAGCGTCGATCTCGCCGAGGTTGTCGACGACCTGGCGCAGACCCACGTGGTTGTCGGAGCCGAAGTAGAAGGATTTGAGCCACTCGACCCGGTTCTGCTCGCCGCGGGCGATCGTGTCGAGGTCGTCTTCGAGCGCAGCCGTGAAGTCGTAGTCGACGAGGTCGGCGAAGTGCTCTTCGAGCAGACGCACGACGCTGAACGCGAGCCACGTCGGCACGAGGGCCTGGCCGCGCTTGACCGCGTATCCACGGTCGAGGATCGTCTCGGGGATCGAGGCGAACGTCGAAGGACGACCGATGCCCTTCTCCTCGAGAACCTTCACGAGCGAGGCCTCGGTGTAACGGGGCTTCGGCGTGGTGCGGTGCCCCTTGGCCTCGGCGTCGGACACGGCGAGCTGATCGCCGACCGCGACAGCCGGCAGCGACTGGTTCTCCGCAGCGTCCGCGTCACCGCGCTTCTCGTCGCGGCCCTCCTCGTACGCCTCCAGGAAGCCCTTGAAGGTGTAGACGGTTCCGGAGGCCGTGAACTCGGCCTTCTTCCCGGCGGCGTCGACGGCGATCGTGACGGTTGTGGTCTCGTACTTGGCGTCCGACATCTGGCTCGCGACGGTGCGCTTCCAGATGAGGTCGTAGAGGCGCTGCTCGTCGCGATCGAGCTCGGAGGACAGCGAGGCCGGCGTGCGGAAGTTGTCACCGGAGGGGCGGATGGCCTCGTGGGCCTCCTGCGCGTTCTTGCTCTTGGACTTGTACACCCGCGGCTTCAGCGGCACCGCGGCGTCGCCGTAGAGTGCCACCGCCTGGCTCCGCGCCGCCTGCACCGCCTGGGTGCTCAGCGACGTGGAGTCGGTACGCATATAGGTGATGTAGCCCTTCTCGTACAGACGCTGGGCGACACCCATCGCCTGCTTGGCTCCCATCGAGAGCTTGCGCCCGGCCTCCTGCTGCATCGTGGAGGTCGTGAACGGCGCGTAGGGGCTGCGCGTTCCCGGCTTGGCCTCGACCTTCGTCACGCTTCCGGTGCCCACGGCATCGACCGCCTGGGCGAGAGCGGTTGCGGCCGCCTCGTCGAGGATGACGACGGCCTTCTTGAGCTTGCCGTCGTCATCGAAGTCGGTGCCCCGCGCGAGCTGGCCACCGTCGACGCGGACGAGACGGATCTTGAACGAGGTGCCCGTCGCCGAAGCCGCGGCATCGACGTCCCAGTACTCGGCGGAGGTGAACGCCATGCGCTCGCGCTCTCGATCGACGATCAGACGGGTGGCCGCGGACTGCACGCGTCCGGCCGAGATTCCGGTCTTGACCTTGTACCAGAGCACGGGCGAGACGTCCCAGCCGTACAGGCGGTCGAGGATGCGGCGGGTCTCCTGCGCGTCGACGAGGTCGTGGTCGAGTTCGCGGGTGTTGCCGACCGCAGCCTGGATCGCGTCCTTGGTGATCTCGTGGAAGACCATGCGCTTGACGGGAACCTTGGGCTTGAGAGTCTCGAGCAGGTGCCAGGCGATCGCCTCACCCTCGCGGTCCTCATCAGTGGCGAGCAGGAGCTCGTCGGCATTCTTCAGCGCACGCTTGAGTTCGGCGACCGTCTTGGTCTTCCGATCGGAGACGACGTAGTACGGGTCGAATCCGTTGTCGATGTCGATGGAGTACTTCCCATAGGCCTGCTTGTCAGCGGCCGGGATGTCCTTCTTGTCAGCGAGGTCGCGGATGTGGCCGACGGAGCTGAGCACCTCGTAGCCGTCGCCGAGGTATCCCTGAATAGACCGCATCTTCGTCGGGGACTCGACGATGACGAGCTTCTTGCCTTCAGCCAAGGGTGCGTCCTTTCTTCGAAGCACACCATACACACCACTGTGTGGGGTCGTTCACAGTGAGCGAGGTCGCGCTGCCGTCGCTATCCCTCGGGTGGCCCGGCACGGGCTCGGGAGACGGCTGCGAGTCCAGCGTACGCCGCCTGCACCTCCACGGTCGCCACGAAGCCCTCGAGAACGCACCCCGTGAGGGTGGCACCCGCCGCCTGCGCGACCCTCGCGGCGAGTTCGCACGGCTGCTCCCCGGTGGGCACTGCGCCGCTCGCGGCGTCTGCTGCGGCGAGCGCGGCGGCGTCGGCCGCCCCCGCCGTGCGCTGCGCCGTCACCGCCGCGCCGCCGACGGCAGCGAGCCCGAGGGACAGGGCAGCGGCGACGGCGAGAACTCCGGACGCGAGAGCGGAGCCCGCCATCAGAGGCCCCCGTCGAGCGCGCAGCTCGTGGCCCGAAGCGGCATGCGGATCAGCGACCCGATGGAGGCGTCGACCGAAGCGGTGACGCACACGAGGTCGCCGGAGGGCGAGGAGGACATGCCTGCTCCGGAGACCGCCGCGTGCACCACGCGCTCCGCCGCATCCTGCCCTTCGCCGCGTCCGAGAAGACGCGCCGCATCGGCCGAGGCATCTTGAAGCGCCACCTGGCGAGATGCCGCACCGAGTGCACCCGCGCCGAGCAGAAACGCGAGCACGACCGCGGGCAGGGCCAGCGCCAACTCCGCCGAGACGGACCCGCGGTCACCCGCGTGTCGCGGCCGTCGTGGCGCATCCTCGGGGGTGCGAGGAGGGGGCATCCGTCGAGCTCCGCGCATCATGACACCGTCAGCGCCCGCCGCACGAGATCGGTGAGGATGCCGCGGACCTCGTCGGATCGCATGATGACGACGAGGAGCCCGGCGAACGCGACGGCCGCCATCGTCGTGATCGCATACTCGGCTGTGGCGGCGCCGGTGTCGTCGCCGAACAGAGTCGCAGCACGCCGACGGTCCAGCGGGGGGATGCTCTTCATGGTGTTCCTTCTTTCTATGGGATGCGTGGGCATCGGATGGTGGCGGTGGGCTGGATACGGTCACAGCGACATCGGCGTGGAGGCGAGGACGCTGAGCAGGAGCGGCGCGACCCCGAGGAGGAGGAATGCGGGCAGCGTGCAGACGCCGAGGGGGAAAAGCAGGCGCGTCGAGAGCTTCGCGGCGCGGAGGCGTCCCTGCACCCTGGCGGCGTGCCGGTCCTGGGCTGCGGATGCCCGAAGAAGTTCCGCAGCCGGCACACCCGCAGCACGGGAGAGGTCGAGCACCGCGCGGACGCGTTCCTCACTGTCGCCCGAGGTGCCGCTCTGCGACACCAGCTGCAACGCGCGATCGATGGAGGCACCGCCCGAGAGCGCGATGGCGACCAGCTCCGCTCGCATGCCCGGGGTGCCGGGATCAGGCCGCGCCCGACGAAGCAGGCGTGCTGTCCACACGCGTGCCGCCGCCACGAGGAGCAGGCCGAGGACCACACAGGCGGCGCCGAGGACGTTCCCGAAGATCACGCCGATGGTGTCGAAGCCGAGCGCGAACCCGAGCAGCAATCCGGCGAACGGCATCCAGAGCAGCAGCCGCGCCGTACCCGCCGGTTCTGCGAGTGCGATGCGCACGTCATCGGCTGCGGCAGCCGCATCCCTCAGGGTCTCCGCGATCGTCCGGAGAACCTCGGCGAGCGGTGCGCCCACGGTCGTCGCGATCTCCCAGGCGGCGGCGAGATCGACCCACGCCCCACCCTCGGCCTCGATGGCGTCGAGCAGCGGGACTCCGCGATCGACTCGGCCGACCACTGCCCGGGCCTGGGGATCATCGGTGTCAGCCAGGTGCCGCCAGGCGACGACCGGCACCGCCCCGGCCTGCAGCAGCACGGCCAGCGTCTGCACCGCGGTCGCGGCATCCGTCGCACCCGTCTGCGCCTTTCGCGGCAAGCGACGCGGCCGCATCACCACGGCTGCACCTCTTCGATGTCGAGTCGATCCCCGGCGATCACGAGCCGCCCTGCCTGGCGGATGCGACGGGTACCTCCGGGTGCCCGATCGAGATGGAGGACGATGGTGAACGCGCTGACCGCCTGACGTGCGAGAGCGACCGCATCCATCCCGGCGAGGGCCCCGAGAGCTTCGAGCCGAGCGGGAACGTCACGCAGCCCGCTCGCGTGCAGAGTGCCGGCGCCGCCGTCGTGCCCGGTGTTGAGAGCGGTCAGCAGCTCGCGCACCTCTTCTCCGCGACACTCACCGACCACCAGCCGATCAGGACGCATGCGCAGCGACTCTCGAACCAGCCGCGCCAGGGTGATGGCGCCTGCTCCCTCCAGGTTCGATTGCCGGGCCTCGAGGGAGACGTGATGCGGGTGGCGCGGGCGCAGCTCGGCGACGTCTTCGATCGTGACGATGCGCTCCGTCGGAGGCACTTCCGACAGCAGGGCCGACAGCAGCGTGGTCTTGCCCGTACCCGTTCCCCCGGTGATGAGGATGTTCGCCCGCTCGGCCACCAGTCCCAGAAGCCAGACCTGCTGGGACGCGTCGAAGGCTCCGAGAGCGGCGAGCGCGTCGAGGTCGGCGGCGCGCACACGGGGAATGCGTATCGACAGCGCGGTTCCGGTGGTCGAGACCGGCGAGAGCACCGCATGCACGCGGATACCGGAGTCGAGGCGGACGTCGACGCAGGGCGCCTGGTCATCGAGATGCCGGCCTCCGAGGCCGACGAGCGCGACCGCGAGATCTCGGACCTCTCGCTCCGATGCCCTCCAACCCTCTGCGGGCTCGGCTCCGTTCCCGCGGTCGACGAACAGCCCGCCGGCCCCGTTCACGAACACATCGGTGACGGCATCGTCGAGATGGGCGAGGAGCGGTCCGAAGGCAGGATCCATGCGAAAGCGCTCGGGCGAGGCTTCCGCCACCGATGCGGCAGACCGCTCTCCCCTGGGCTGGATGACGAAGGAATCGGGCATGACGGTGACGCTATGCGGCGCCGCGCCGAGGAGAGGGCGCCGATCGCCGGACGACTCGACCCCTGTGAAGAAGCCGACTCCTGTGCCCGCGGTGCAGGACCGGGTGACGATCGCAGTCGAACGAGAAGGGAGCGCTCCCAAAGGAATGGGCGGCATCTCACGGGGGGAATGAGATGCCGCCCACGGCGGTCCACGATTGGGGGAATCGGGCACGCCAAGGCCGGAATGAGATTTCGGCTGTCGTCGAGTGTACGCAAGGCGACCGTCCGGACAAAACCGGCAGCACTACCGACTTTCGGCAGTATGCGATGGGTGGTCGCACGGATAGATTCGCCGTGACCTGGTCGCCGACCCCCACGACCATGCTCGCAAGACCCGTATGCCGCAAAGGAGCGCCTGCCGATGAGCAGCCAGATCGACCATCTTCTCGACGAGACCCGGAAGTTCCCGCCGTCGGAGGAGTTCGTCGCCCAATCCATCACGTCGCCCGAACTGTACGAGCGCGCCGACGCCGACCGCGAGGCCTTCTGGGGCGAGCAGTCCCGCGAACTCGTGCACTGGCACAAGCCCTTCACCCAGGTGCTCGACTGGAACAACCCGCCGTTCGCGAAGTGGTTCGACGATGGCGAGCTGAACGTCGCCTACAACTGCCTCGACCGTCACGTCGAAGCGGGCAACGGCGACCGCGTCGCCCTGCACTGGGAGGGCGAACCGGGTGACACCCGCCGCATCACCTACGCCGAGCTCACCGACGAGGTCAAGCGCGTCGCCAACGTGCTCGAGGGACTGGGCATCGGCCAGGGCGACCGCGTCGCGATCTACCTGCCCATGATCCCCGAGGCGATCGCCTCGATGCTCGCGGTCGCGCGCGTCGGCGCCATCCACTCCGTCGTGTTCGGTGGTTTCAGCGCGGACAGCCTGCGCTCACGCATCGACGACGCCGGCGCCAAGCTGGTCATCACGGCCGACGGCGGCTACCGCAAGGGCCGCGTCTCGGCGCTCAAGCCCGCCGTCGATCAGGCTCTCGCCGACCGCGGCGACGGCGAGCAGCAGACCGTCGAGCACGTGCTGGTCGTCAAGCGCGGCGAGAACGAGGTCGACTGGACCGACGGCCGCGATATCTGGTGGCACGACGCCGTTCCCGCCGCATCCGCCGAGCACACGGCACAGGCCTTCCCTGCGGAGAACCCGCTCTTCATCCTCTACACCTCGGGAACGACGGGGAAGCCCAAGGGCATCCTGCACACCTCCGGTGGGTATCTGACCCAGGTGGCGTACTCGCACAAGTACGTCTTCGACCTGCACCCGGAGACCGACGTGTTCTGGTGCACGGCCGACATCGGCTGGATCACCGGACACAGCTACGTCGCCTACGGGCCCCTCGCCAACGGCGCCACCCAGGTGCTCTACGAGGGAACCCCCGATGCCCCGCACCCCGGCCGGTGGTGGGAGATCATCGAGAAGTACAAGGTGTCGATCTTCTACACCGCCCCGACCGCGATCCGCTCGTTCATGAAGATCGGTCGCAGCGTCCCGGCGAAGTTCGACCTTTCGTCGCTGCGACTGCTCGGTTCGGTGGGAGAGCCCATCAACCCCGAGGCGTGGATGTGGTACCGCGAGGTCATCGGGGCGAACAAGACGCCGATCGTCGACACCTGGTGGCAGACCGAGACCGGCGCGATCATGGTGTCCGCTCTTCCGGGAGTCACAGAGACCAAGCCCGGGTCCGCCCAGGTCCCGCTCCCCGGGATCTCGATCGACGTCGTCGACGAGAGCGGCATCGAGGTCGGCAACGGCAGCGGCGGCCTGCTCGTGATCACCGAGCCGTGGCCGAGCATGCTGCGCGGCATCTGGGGCGACCCCGAGCGCTATCGCGAGACCTATTGGGAGAAGTTCGAGGACCAGGGCTACTACTTCGCCGGCGACGGAGCGCGCCTCGACGAAGACGGCGACCTCTGGCTGCTGGGCCGCGTCGACGACGTCATGAACGTCTCGGGGCACCGCCTGTCGACGGCGGAGATCGAGTCGTCCCTGGTCGCGCACGAGGCGACCGCCGAGGCTGCCGTGGTCGGCGCCTCCGACGAGACGACCGGACAGGCGGTCGTCGCCTTCGTCATCATCAAGGAGAGCTACCTCGCCGCACACGAGCCTGCGGGCCTCGCCCAGCAGCTGCGTCTGTGGGTGGGCGAGCAGATCGGTGCCATCGCCCGCCCGCGCGACGTCTACATCGTCGGCGAGCTGCCGAAGACCCGCTCCGGCAAGATCATGCGCCGTCTGCTCCGCGACGTCGCCGAGGGCCGCGAGGTCGGCGACACCACCACGCTCGCCGACACCGCGGTGATGAGCATCATCTCGGCCCAGGTGAAGTAGGTCGGCTCACGCCTCCGAGGCGTGACAGACACAGAACGCGCCTCCCCTTTCCGGGGAGGCGCGTTCTCTCGTTCTGATGCGACGGTCCACGCCGCGCACGTCGTACTCAGGCGAGAAGGAAGGCGACCTCGACCTCGACCGGGCTGCCGAGCGGGAGCTCCGCGACGCCGACCGCCGCACGGGCATGACGACCCGCATCACCGAAGATCTCTCCGAGCACGTCGCTCGAGCCGTTGATCACGCCGGGCTGACCGGTGAATCCCTCAGCGGAGGCGACGAAGCCCCCGACTCGCAGCACACCCGCGATGCGGTCGACGCCGCCGGCGGCATCCGCTGCTGCGGCGAGAGCGTTCAGCGCGCACGTGCGGGCGTAGGTCTTCGCGTCTTCCGCGGAGACCTCGGCGCCCACCTTGCCCACGGCGGGAAGCGCGCCGTCGACGAAGGGCAGCTGTCCCGAGGTGTAGACGAGACCGCCGTGCACGACGGCCGGCACGTAGGCGGCGACCGGAGCGGCGACAGCGGGCAGTTCGATGCCGAGCTCGGCGAGACGGTCCGAGACGCTCATGCCTGATCTCCCTCGAACTGGCGTGCGGCCTGCTCGGCGGCAGCGAGGCCTGCGTTGGCCGACGCGTCGGAGGTCACGGGGCGCTTCAGATAGGCGACGAGTCCGCCCTCCGGTCCCTGCACGACCTGCACGAGCTCCCAGCCCTGCTTGCCCCAGTTGTTGAGGATGGCTGCCGTGTTGTGGATCAGCAGCGGCGTGGTGAGGTACTCCCACGTGGTCATGGCACTCCTGTCGATCGGGGCGCGACACCGGAATTCCGGGGCGAGCTCGTCAAAGGCGGTATTCAGGGAACTCCCCTACGATCAAGCGTATGCCCCAAAAGAATCGCACGGTGAGAGGCGTGCTCGGCGGTCTCGTCGGGCTCGTCGGCCTGAGCGCCGTCGCCGGTCTCCTCGTCACGGCCAGCGTCACCCCGGTGCTCGCGATGACCGGCCTCGCAGGCACCCAGGCTCTCACCCTCTTCGATCAGCTCCCCGAGAGCCTCGACCCGAGCACGCCGATGGAGCAGTCGACGATCTACGCGACCGCCCCGGACGGCTCGACGGTCGAGCTCGCGTCGTTCTACGAGCAGAACCGCGTCCCCGTCACCTACGAGCAGGTCTCCCCGAACCTGTACGACGCGATCCTCTCGAGTGAGGACAAGAACTTCTACAGCCATGGCGGCGTGAACATCGGCGCCACGGTGAAGGCTCTCGTCGACAACGTGCGCGGCACGTCCAGCCGCGGCGCTTCGACGATCAGTCAGCAGTACGTGAAGAACGTGCTCATCCAGAAGTGCGAGCAGGAGGTCGACACGACCTCCGACACCTACTCCGAGGATCTCCAGCAGTGCTGGCTCGACGCGACCAACGCGACAGGGAGCAAGGGTATCGAGCGCAAGCTGCAGGAGATGCGGTACGCGATCCAGATCGAGAAGGACTTCTCGAAGAACGACATCCTGCTCGGGTACCTGAACATCGCCAACTTCGGTGGCACCGTTTACGGCATCGAAGCCGCAGCGAACTACTACTTCTCGACGACGGCGGCGAACCTCACGGTCGCGCAGTCGGCAACGCTCGCCGGCATCGTGCAGAACCCCAACACCTACCGCATCGACAAGGCGGAACAGGGCACGATCACGAACGCCGAGGGCGTCGCGCTGAACAACGCCGCTGACGGCTACGCGCTCACGAAGGACCGCCGCCACTACGTGCTCGGTCGTATGCTCGCCGACGGCAAGATCACGCAGGCGCAGTACGACGAGGCCGACGCCTCGGACGTCGCGCCGGCCCTGAATCCTCCGACCCAGGGCTGCGCGTCCGCCGGGGCCAGCGCGTATTTCTGCCAGTACGTGAAGTCGATCGTGCTGAGCGACGAGGCTTTCGGCAAGAGCCCGCAGGAGCGAACGGACCTGCTCCGCCGCGGCGGCCTGAAGATCTACACGTCGCTGGACTACCGCATCCAGACCCCCGCCGCCGAGAAGATGGCCGAGATCGTACCCGTGAACGCCGACAACGCGTACTTCGGCGCTGCCGGCGTCTCGGTCGAGGTGGGCACTGGACGTATCCTCTCGATGACGCAGAACACGTTGTTCACCGAGACTCCCACCGACGATCAGGCATATTCGTCGCTGGTGTTCGCCGGCGACAGGGAGCACGGCAACTCCGGCGGGTTCCAGGTCGGCTCGACCTACAAGCTGTTCACCCTGATCGACTGGCTCGAGAAGGGACACTCGGTCAATGAGGTACTGAACGGAAGCGTGCAGACGAACCTCAAGATCCCCGTCTGCGGCGCGAGACAGAACACCAACACGAAGGAGATCGGCAACTTCGGCGGCGGTGGCGGCGGCACCGGGTCCGTGCTGAGCTTCACGAAGAACTCCCTCAACAGTGGGTACTTCGCGATGGCGTCGAAGCTCGACATCTGCGACATCAACAAGGTGGCGGACCGCATGGGCGTCACGCTGGCGAACGGCGACAAGGTCACCGATGAGAACGTGCCCTTTGACGTACTCGGGCCGAAGAACATCTCACCCCTCGCGATGGCGAACGCCTACGCGACCGTCGCGAGCGGGGGCAGGTACTGCACACCGCGCGCGATCGATCGTGTAATCGGCGCGGATGGGAAGGACCGTGAGCTTCCCGCATCGTCGTGCACCGACGGTGTGCTTCAGCCTGAGGTTGCGGCGACGGCAGCCTTCGCGCTGCAGAGCGTGATGGGCGGCGGCGGCACCGGTTCCCGGGCCAACCCCAACGACGGGACGCCACTGATCGGCAAGACCGGAACGCACGACACCTGGTCCACCATGATGATCGAGTCCAGCACCAAGGTCGCCACGGCGGTCTGGGCCGGTCGCTGGCAGGGTCAGGAGAACATCTACCGCAAGAGGGCCAACGGCTGGAACCTCAACGACATGCGTTACCCGGTGGCGCAGGCCGCACAGGCCGCAGCCAACGCCGCATACGGTGGGGACGCGTTCCCGAAGCCCGACGGCAAGCTCACCCGTCAGCAGTTGGCGACGGTTCCGAGTGTCGTCGGTAAATCCGTGGAGGAGGCGACCGCGATCCTGACGGACGCGGGCTTCCAGGTTTCCGTCGGAGGAGCCGTCGACAGCGACCTCGCCGCCGGTCTCGTCGCAGCTCAAGATCCCAACGGGGAAGCGGCGACCGGCGCGACCGTCACACTCGCCACGAGCAACGGACAGGGCACGACCGTTCCCGCGAATCTCGTCGGGATGTCGAGAGCCCAGGCCACTGCCGCGCTCGGGGCCGCGGGATTCACGAACATCGAGTTCGACAACTCCTGCAATCCACCGACCTCCGTCGTGGGGGGTTCGGATCCTGCGCCGGGTACCGCGGCCAGCAAGTCCACGTCCGTCCGTGTGACGTGCCAGTAGTCGCACGCCGCGCCGCACACCCGGCCCTCGTCGCGCTCGGCGCGGTGGGGGCCGTGGGTGCGGCGGCCGCGATCTGGGGCATCGGCATCGAGAGGTACCTCTTCACCGTGCGGGAGGCCACGGCGCCGGCGCTGCCGTCCGGCTCAGCGCCACTGCGCATCCTGCATATCTCCGATGCGCACATGGCACCGTGGCAACACCGCAAACAGGACTGGCTCGCCTCCCTCGCGGAGTTGAAGCCCGACCTCATCGTGAACACCGGAGACAACCTCGGCCACGAGAACGGCCTGGAAGGCATCCGACGCGCCTTCGCGCCGCTCGCGGGCGTCCCCGGCGTCTTCGTGCACGGATCGAACGACGTCGCCGCGCCGTCGCCGCGCAACCCGTTTCGCTACTTCCTCGGACCGTCCAAGAAGCACCACAAGCCGGAGCTTCTGGACACCGACGCGATGGACCGCTACTTCACGGACGAGCTCGGCTGGACCGACCTGAACAATACGGCGGCGCGGCTGCGCATCGCCGGCGCCGAGGTCGACCTCTTCGGCGTCAATGACGCCCACCGCGACTGGGACCGGCTGGATGAGCTTCCCGACGCCATCGCCGCTCTCGGGGCCCGCGAGTCCACGACTCCGGTGCTCGGGGTCACACACGCGCCCTATCAGCGCGTGCTCAACGGCTTCACCGATCTCGGAGCCGACGCGATCCTCGGTGGCCACACGCACGGCGGTCAGGTCTGCCTCCCGGGATTCGGCGCGCTCGTGGCGAACTGCGACATCCCCCTCAAGCAAGCCAAGGGCCTGAGCACGTGGTCGCACGGCGACCGCACCGTGCCGCTCAACGTCAGCGCGGGCTGCGGACACTCCATCTACGCCCCCGTGCGCTTCGCGTGTCGGCCCGAGGCGACGCTGCTCACGCTGACCGCGCGGGACTGATCCTGCCTCGATTCGGCGCAGAGAGCATTTCCCTGTAGACTCGGAGGGTTGCAAACGGGGTGTGGCGCAGCTTGGTAGCGCGCTTCGTTCGGGACGAAGAGGTCGCAGGTTCAAATCCTGTCACCCCGACCAGTGACACCAGAAGGCCGCCCTCAGGGGCGGCCTTCTCTGTATCGGGATCGCGCACGAAGGGAACGCATGAGCTCTCTGCTCCCGCCGCCGCGCCGCTTCACACGTGCCTGGGCCCTCGTCCTCGGCATCCCTTTCCTGATCGGCCTGGCCGCTCTCACCCTCACGCCCTCCCGGGTCGAGGAGACCATGCCGAACCTGCTCGATGTCGTGCTCACCACAGCCCATCGTCTCGGCTGGGAATCGCTCGACTTCACCCGCCTCGAGGTCATCGCGAACGTGCTCGTGTTCGTGCCGGTCGGCATCCTCGCCTTCCTGCTCCTCCCCCGTCGGGTGTGGTTCCTCGCGCTCCTGGTCGGTCCCGTGCTTTCGGCGGCGATCGAGACAGCGCAGCGCGTGGCACTCCCCCACCGCGCGGCGACGGTGAACGACGTCGTGGCCAACTCCACGGGCGCGATCCTCGGGGTCGCCCTCGCTGTCGTGGTCACTCTGCTCGTCGCCCCGCTTTCCTCCCAGCGTCCACCTTCTAGGCTGGAGACATCATGACCGCGCCCACACTCGTCGCCTTCGACCTCGATGACACGCTCGCTCCCTCGAAGGGTCTGATCGACCCGCGAATCGCCGCCCTGCTGCGCGCCCTCCTGCGCACGGTCGACGTCGCCATCATCTCGGGTGGCAACGAGGCCCAGTTCCGCTCGCAGGTGGTGTCACGCCTCGGCGACGCCGACCCCGCGGATCTCGCGCGTCTGCACCTGCTGCCCACGTGCGGCACCCGCTACCTCCGCCACGACGGCACCGACTTCATGCCGGTCTACGCCCACGACCTCAGCGACGCCGAGAAGCAGGCCGCGCTGACGGCCCTGCGCGAAGAGGCCGAACGACTCGGACTCTGGGAGGCCGAGCCGTGGGGTGAGATCCTCGAAGACCGCGGTTCGCAGATCACTTTCTCGGCGCTGGGACAGAGCGCCCCACGCGAGGCGAAGCATGACTGGGACCCGACGGGGGCCAAGCGCGGTGCGCTGCGCGATGCGGTCGCTGCGCGTCTTCCCGGTCTCGAGGTGCGCTCGGGCGGCTCGACCTCTATCGACATCACCCAGGCCGGCATCGACAAGGCCTTCGGGATGCGGCAGCTCGCCGCCCGCACGGGCATAGCGCTGACCGACATGCTGTTCTACGGCGACCGGCTCGACGAGGGCGGCAACGACTACCCCGTGCTCGCGATCGGTGTGCCCTCGGTGGCTGTGGAGGGCTGGGAAGACACCGCCGACAAGCTCGACGCTCTTCTGCTCACGCTCTGACCTCAGCAGTGTCGCGCAGCGCGACACTGCAGCAGGGTCCTAGCATGGCGTCATGGATGCCCTGCTGATCGTCATCATCGTCGCCGCAGTCACCAGTGCCGCCTGCTGGGTGCTCTCCCTGATCACCCGAGACACATCCTGGGTCGACCGCGCATGGTCGATCGTGCCGGTTGTCTACGTCTGGATCTTCGTCGCCGGGGCCTTCGTGAACGGCGAAGGATCCGCCCGTGTGGTCGTGATGGGAGTGCTCGCCACCGCGTGGGGCGCACGCCTGACCTTCAACTTCGCCCGCAAGGGCGGCTACACGGGGATGGAGGACTACCGGTGGGCCATACTGCGGGGACGGATGCGCCCCTGGCAGTTCCAGATCTTCAACGTGCTGTTCATCATCTGCTACCAGATGGCGCTGCTCGTGCTCATCACGCTCCCCGCCGCCGTCGCCGCGCAGAATCCCTCCGCCCTCACTGGGTGGGATGCGCTGTTCATCGCCGCCTTCGTCGCCTTCCTGGCCGGGGAGACCGTCGCCGACCAGCAGCAGTGGCGGTTCCATCAGCGCAAGAAGGAGGCGGGCGGCACTCTCGCAACCGGCTTCGCCACGACGGGCCTGTTCCGCTACAGCCGGCACCCGAACTTCTTCTTCGAACAGGCGCAGTGGTGGGCCTTCTACGCGATCGGCGCGACCGCAGCGGTCACCGGCGGCGCCGGTGTCATCGGAGGAGTACTGAACCCGACCATCGTCGGCCCCGCCCTGCTCACGGTGCTGTTCATCGGGTCGACGATCTTCACCGAGTCGATCACCGCGTCGAAGTACCCGGCCTACGCCGACTACCGCCGCACGACGTCGATGCTCGTGCCGTGGCCCCCGCGCGCACGAGCGGTGGCCACGCAGTCCTGAGACCGCAGAGCCACCGCGCGAGCGGGATCGAACGAGCGGGGTCTCAGCGCACGCGAGCCTCGGCGGCAGCCCGGGCGACCGGGACCAGACGGGTCAGCTGCGTCACGTGCGCGGGCTCGAGCTCGGCGAGGGAGGCGACCCCCAGTAGGCGCATCGTGCGCTCGATCTCGCTGCGCAGGATCGTGATAGTCCGGTCGACGCCCTGACGCCCACCCGCCATCAGCCCGTAGAGGTACGCCCGTCCGATCAGGGTGAAGTCCGCTCCGAGGGCCACTGCCGCGACGATGTCCGCGCCGTTCATGATGCCGGTGTCGATCATGACGGTGAAGTCGTCGCCGACGGCCTTGCGCACCTCGGGGAGCAGGTGGAAAGGGATCGGCGCACGGTCGAGCTGGCGTCCTCCGTGATTGGAGAGCACGATGCCGTCGACACCCGCATCACGCAGGCGCACAGAGTCCTCGACGTTCTGCACGCCCTTGATCACGATCTTGCCGGGCCAGATGTCGCGGATGACCGCGAGGTCGTCGTAGCTGATCGTCGGGTCCATCGCCGCGTCCAGCAGCTCGCCGACCGTGCCACCCGTGGTGCTGAGAGACGCGAACTCGAGCTTCGGGGTGGTGAGGAAGTCGTACCACCACCAGGGCCGCGGGATCGCATTGATGATCGTGCCGAGGGTGAGCTGCGGCGGGATGCTGAACCCGTTGCGCTTGTCGCGCAGGCGGGCACCGGCGACGGGGGTGTCCACCGTGAACTGCAGGGTATCGAACCCCGAGGCGGCCGCTCGACGGGTGAGCTCGTACGAGATCTCGCGATCGCGCATGACGTAGAGCTGGAACCAGTTGCGCCCGTGCGGGTTGGCGGCCTTCACACCCTCGATCGAGGTGGTGCCGAGCGTCGAGAGCGTGAACGGGATGCCGGCTGCCGCCGCGGCGCCCGCACCCGCGGTCTCCCCCTCGGTCTGCATCAGACGTGTGAATCCGGTGGGCGCGATTCCGAACGGCAGGGCAGAAGGCCCGCCGAGGATCTCGACGCTCGTGTCGACCGTGGGCGCCGGGCGCAGGATGCCGGGGTGGAACTCCACGTCCTGGAACGCCTGGCGCGCGCGAGTGAGGGAAAGCTCGCCTTCGGCCGCCCCGTCGGTGTAGTCGAAGGCGGCCTTGGGCGTGCGCCGCTTGGCGATGAGACGCAGATCGTCGATCGTGAGGGCACCCTCCAGACGCCGCTTGCGCCCGTCGAGTTCGGGCTTCTTGAACTTCATCAGCTCGAGGAGCTCGACGGGGTTCGGGAACTGGCGCTGCACCATGATGTGCCTCTCAGGTCTGGGGGTGGGTGTCACGGGTGAGCCCCGCGGACGTGTAGTAGCCGGTGATGTGGGTATGGACCAGCGCGCGCGCGGCTTCGACGTCGGCGGCATCGATGGCGGCGACGAGGGCGCGGTGCTCGGAGCGGAGACGAGTCGCCATCGCTTCCCAGTCCGGGATCGCGGAGACTCCCGCCTGCACATAGGACTCGATCGAGGAACGAAGACCCGCCATCATCGCGGCGATGACCGTGTTGCCGCTGGCTTCGGCGAGGGCGAGATGCAGCTGAGCGTCGAGGGCGAGGAACTCCGCCGGGGCGAGGCCTCGAGCATCCATCGCCTCGAGCAGTTCGTGGGCGCGGCTCGTGTCGCGGTCGGACGCCGCAGCCAGCACCTGGACGACCGCGTCTTCGAGCACCAGACGTGTGCGTACGACATCGTCCAGAGGGAAGCCCTGAGCCGCGACCTGCAGCCGCAACAGCGCCGACATGCCCCCGGTGGGCGTGGCGATGACGATGGCGCCCGACTGCGGGCCTGAGCCGGTCGCGGTGCGGATGAGTCCCATCACCTCGAGGACGCGGAACGCCTCCCGAACACTGGATCGGCCGACGCCGAGCTCGGTGGCCAGATCCCGCTCGGAGGGCAGCCGGTCGCCCGGGCCGAGGCGGGCATCGAGGAGGTCGCCTTCGATGTGCTCGAGCACGAGTCGCCATGCGCGCGCCGGCTGTTCCGCCATCGATCCTCCTGTGGTCTGACCACAGAGTATCGCCTGTGGTCAGACCACGCAAACAGGCGCCAGAAGAGCCGCCCCTCGCGGGAGCCACGAGGGAGCACCTTCAGCGCGCGCGACGAAAGGCGCTCTTCCTGGAGCGTAGAGAGATGAGCCGGGCGGCGTCTCAGCCCAGGCGCCCGCCGGACTCTTCGAGGTAGCAGGTGCCGCACAGCGACTCATAGGTGGTCAGCTCGGGCGAGGCCGAGCCGGTGGTGCCCTCGTCGATCGCGACCTGGTCGCCGTCGAACACGAAGCGCCCGCCGACCACGCGACCGTTGAACACGGCCTTGCGTCCGCAGCGGCAGATGGTCTTGAGCTCCTCGAGGGAGTGCGCGATCGCGAGCAGGCGCGCGGACCCGGGGAACGCGTGCGTGAGGAAGTCGTTGCGGATGCCGTACGCGATGACCGGGATTCCGTCGACCACCGCGATGCGGAAGAGGTCGTCGACCTGCGACGGTGTGAGGAACTGGGCCTCATCGATCAGCAGGCAGGCCACGTCGATCGGGCCTTCGGGGAGCAGCTCGTCATCCGACGTGTGCTGCATGCGTCCTCGATGAGTGGCGAAGATCACGCGGGCATCGTCGTCGGGAGCGATGAGGAAATCGACCTGGCGCGTCACGCCCAGTCGACTCTCGATCTCTGACGCTCCTTTGGTGTCGATCGCCGGCTTCGCCAGCAGCACCCGCTGTCCGCGCTCTTCGTAGTTGTAGGCGGCCTGCAGCAATGCCGTCGACTTGCCCGAGTTCATCGCGCCGTAGCGGAAGTAGAGCTTCGCCACGGTGCCGGCTCAGACGTTGATGCCGAGTGCGGCTGCGGTCGCTTCGGTCGACTTCTCCGCGAGTGCCGCGTCCTCGTTCAGCTTCTCGCCGAAGGTGGGGATCAGCGCGCGCAGCTCGGGCTCCCAGCCCGGGTACTCCGCGGGGAAGCACTTCTTGAGCAGATCGAGCATGATCGGGACGGCGGTCGAGGCACCGGGAGAGGCGCCCAGCAGACCGGCGATCGACCCGTCGGACGCGGCGACGACCTCGGTGCCGAACTGCAGGATGCCACCCTTCTTCGGGTCTTTCTTCATGACCTGAGCACGCTGACCGGCGTCGATGAGGGTCCAGTCCTCATCCTTCGCGGTCGGCATGAAGGTGCGCAGGCTGTCGACCTTCTTGGCGTGGTTCTTCAGCAGCTCGCTGACGAGGTAGGTGATGAGGTCGGGGTTCTTCACCGCCACCTGCAGCATCGGCAGCAGGTTGTGCGGGCGCACCTGGGTGACGATGTCGAGCATCGACCCGTTCTTCAGGAACTTGGGGCTGAAGGTCGCGAACGGCCCGAACATGAGGGAGGCCTCGCCGTCGACGACACGAGTGTCGAGGTGCGGAACCGACATGGGCGGAGCACCGACGGACGCCTGCGAGTACACCTTCGCCTTGTGCTGAGCGACGACGGTCGGGTTCGTGGTCTTGAGGAACTGTCCGCCGATGGGGAAGACGCCGTAGCCCTTGATCTCGGGGATGCCGGAGTTCTGCAGCAGCTTGAGCGCCCAGCCGCCGGCCCCGACGAACACGAAGCGCGCCTTGACCTCGTTCGGGGTGTGCCCGATGCGGTTGCGGTACTTGACCAGCCAGGTGCCGTCCTTCTGCTTCTTCAGGCTGCGCACCTCGTGGTTCGTGCGCAGCGTGACGCCGGAGTCGGTCAGGTGGTCGAAGAGCTGGTTGGTGAGGGCGCCGAAGTCGACGTCGGTGCCGGCGGGGACGCGGGTCGCGGCGAACGGCTCACCCTTGACGCGCTGCTGCATGAGCAGCGGCGCCCACTTGTTGATGACGCGGGAGTCCTCGCTGTACTCGATACCGGCGAACAGCGGCTGCTTCTTGAGCACCTCGTAGCGGTTCCTGAGGTACGCGACATCCTTCTCGCCGCGCACGAACGTCATGTGCGGCGTCGCGTTGATGAAGGTCGACGGCGCGTCGAGCACACCCTTCTCCACGAGCGACGACCAGAACTGACGGCTCTGCTGGAACTGCTCGTTGATCGAGACCGCCTTGGCCGGGTCGAGCGGAGCGTCTCCCTGCTGCGGCATGTAGTTCAACTCGCACAGCGCAGCGTGCCCCGTGCCGGCGTTGTTCCACGGATTCGAGCTCTCCTGAGCCACCTCGGAGAGTCGCTCGAAGGCGACGATCTTCCACTCCGGCTGCAGCTCGTGCAGGAGAGTACCCAGGGTGGCGCTCATGATGCCACCGCCGATCAGGACGACATCGACGTTTTCAGTCACCCAACCAGTCTAGTTCGCGGGCGCGTCGTCGCAGACCATGCGGGCCTGCTGCGCCAGACCGCTTCCGCATCGCGGGCATACCGTCAGGCTATGACCGCCAGGCGCTCAGCCAGGATCTCGGCGATCTGCACGGCGTTCAGCGCGGCGCCCTTGCGCAGGTTGTCGTTGCTCAGGAAGAGCACGAGTCCCTTACCCTCGGGTGCGGACTGGTCGGCGCGGATGCGACCGACGAAGCTCGGGTCCTTGCCGGCAGCCTGCAGCGGCGTGGGAACCTCGTCGAGGACGACACCGGGGGCCGCGCTCAGCACCTCCCTGGCACGCTCGGGAGTGATGTCACGCGCGAATTCGACGTTGATCGAGAGCGAGTGGCCGGTGAAGACCGGGACTCGCACGCAGGTGCCGGCCACGCGGAGGCCGGGGAGTTCGAGGATCTTGCGGCTCTCGTTGCGGAGCTTCTTCTCCTCGTCGGTCTCGTTGTCGCCGTCGTCGACCAGGTTGCCGGCGAAGGGGATCACGTCGAACGCGATCGGGGCGATGTACTTCTCAGGTTCGGGGAAATCGACCGCGGATCCGTCGTGCACGAGACGGAGGGTGTCGCCCTGGGCGAGCACACCCTCGACCTGGCCGAGCAGCTCCTGAGCGCCGGCGAGTCCCGAGCCGGACACGGCCTGGTAGGTCGACACGATCAGACGCTCGAGGCCGGCCTCGGCGTGCAGCGCCTTCAGCACCGGCATCGCGGCCATCGTGGTGCAGTTCGGGTTCGCGATGATGCCCTTGGGGCGCTCGTCGATCGCGTGCGGGTTCACCTCGCTGACCACGAGCGGAACCTCGGGGTCCATGCGCCAGGCACTGGAGTTGTCGACGACCACGGCACCGGCAGCGGCGAAGCGCGGCGCATAGGCGCGGCTCGCCGTGGCTCCCGCCGAGAACAGGGCGATGTCGATGCCCGTGGCATCCGCCGTCTCGACGTCTTCGACGATGACGGTCGCGCCGCCGAACTCGATGGCCGTGCCGGCGGAGCGCGCGGAGGAGAACAGCCGCAGGTCGCGGATCGGGAACGACCGCTCGGCGAGAATCTCGCGCATGACGGTGCCCACCTGGCCGGTGGCGCCGACGATGGCGACGGAGAGTCCTGATTCGGAGATGCGGGTCATGATGTTCCTTGGCGTCGTGCGGTACTGCGTACGAGGCTTCGGGCGCGGCGTCGGGGTGCTGAGGCTGCGCCTGGCGCCGGTGTCAGGGTTTCGGTGAGTCTACCGTGCCCCCGACAGGCCGCCGGCCCTGCGCTGCCGGCTCTCGCACGGTCGGCAGGAAAACGGCGGCGAGCGGCAGAGATCAGCGGCCGGTGCCGGCGTGGACCGTGGCCTCGGCGTCGCCGTCGAGCCCGTAGGCCGTGTGCACGGTGCGTGCGGCCTCGGTCAGGTCGGTGTCGCGCAGCACCACGGAGATGCGGATCTCGGAGGTCGAGATCATCTCGATGTTGATGCCGCCGGCCGACAGCGCCTCGAAGAGGGTGGCGGAGACGCCCGAATGCGTGCGCATCCCCGCACCGACGACGGAGAGCTTGCCGATCTGGTCGTCGTGGATCAGGTTCTGGAATCCGACCTCGGTCTGCTCACCGGCGAGGGCCTTGAGAGCTCCCGCCGCATCGGCCTTGGGCACCGTGAAGGAGATGTCGGTGCGTCCGGTGGCAGAGACGTTCTGCACGATCATGTCGACGTTCGCGCCCGACTTGGCGACGATCTTGAAGATCTCGGCAGCCTTGCCCGGCACGTCGGGCACACCCGCGACGGTGATCTTGGCCTGGCTGAAGTCGGTGGCGACACCGGCGACGATCGGTTCTTCCATGACTGCTCCCTCGGCTTCGCGGGGGTTCTTCATACCCTCGCCCAGAACGTATGTGCCCTCGGCCGACGAGAAGGTCGACCGAGCGTGAATGAGGACGCCGTGACGGCGCGCGTACTCGACGGCGCGGATGTACAGCACCTTGGCGCCGTTGGCGGCGAGCTCGAGCATCTCCTCGCTGGAGACATGATCGAGCTTCTGCGCCTTGGGGATCACGCGCGGATCGGCGGTGAAGATGCCGTCGACGTCGCTGTAGATCTCGCACACGTCGGCGTCGAGCGCAGCGGCGAGGGCGACGGCCGTGGTGTCGGAGCCACCACGGCCGAGCGTGGTGATGTCGCGGGTGTCGCGGTTGAAGCCCTGGAAACCGGCGACGATCACGATCGCCCCCTCGTCGAGGGCTTCACGCAACCGCACGGGAGTGACGTCGACGATGCGAGCGGCCCCGTGCTGGGAGTCGGTGATCATGCCCGCCTGGCTGCCCGTGAAGGAGCGCGCTTCGAACCCCATCGAGTGGATCGCCATGGCCAGCAGCGCCATCGAGATGCGCTCTCCGCTGGAGAGGAGCATGTCGAGCTCGCGCGGGGCGGGGATCGGTGCGACCTCGTTCGCGAGGTCGAGCAGCTCGTCGGTGGTGTCGCCCATCGCGCTCACGGCGACGACCACGTCGTGGCCTGCACGACGCGTGTCGACGATGCGCTTGGCGACGCGTTTGATGCTCTCTGCGTCGGCGACGGACGAGCCGCCGTACTTCTGCACGATGAGGGCCACGATCACTCCCTGGGATGGTGGGCGGATCCGCCCACGCTCATTCTACGATCGGCGCGTATGCTCCGTTGCGCATGTGTCACCCGTCCGGTTGTCTGGCCTCGTCCGCGTGACCGGATGCGCGAGCGCGGCTAGAGGGCGGGCGGGAGCGCCTGGGCCGAGACCGGACGCAGTCGTCCGCCCGTGGCGGCGAACCAGCAGCCGATGATGATCAACGGGAAGCCGATCAGCAGGCCGGGGGTCAGGGGTTCGGCGAGGACGATCGCGCCGAGGATGATCGCGACCACCGGGTTCACGTAGGTGAACAGCGGTGCGCGCACCGGCCCCACCTCCCGGATGAGCGCGAAGAACGCCAGGAACGCCACCGCCGTGCAGATCACGGCGAGCGCGAGGAGCGCGGCGATCGAGGGCACGCTGGGCACCTGATGCTGGGTGAGCAGGCCGATCGGGAGGTAGAAGACGCCGATCATCAGAAGCGACAGGGTGATGGTGCCGAGCGAGGGCACATCGTTGAGCTTGCGCGCGACGATGAAGGGAGCGATCGCATACAGCACGGCGACCAGGAGCACCTCCCCCGCAGCGAGAAGACTGACCTCGCCGCCGAAGAGCCCGGGACCTGCGACCACGATCGCGACGCCGATGAAACCGATGAGCAGTCCGATCCCGCGGGCAGGCCGGAGCACTCCACGGTCGCCGCCGCCGAGGGCGATCAGTGCGGCGAACAGCGGAACGGTCGCCACGAGCAGACCGGTCATTCCCGAAGGCAGCGTCATCTCGGCGTGGCCGAGCAGCAGGAAGGGCCCGGCCATCTCGACCGCGCCGAAGGCGAGCACCCAGGGCCAGTGCTTCAGCGCGGCACGCAACGCGCCGCTGCGGATCGCGAACGGCAGCAGCAGCAGAGCGGCGATGAGCGTGCGCCCCGCCACGATCGCCGGGGGCGAGAACGACTCGACCGCGACACTGATGAACAGATACGGTACTCCCCACAGCAGCGCCATGGCTCCGAAGAGAAGCCAGCCGCGACGCGAGAAACCCGCGTTCGGGCTCACAGGATCCGTCGGCCCTCGAAGGCACGCCCGAGGGTGACCTCATCGGCGTACTCGAGGTCGCCGCCCACGGGCAGCCCGGAGGCGAGGCGGGAGACCGTGATCTGCATCGTCGTCAGCAGACGGCTGAGGTAGCTCGCAGTCGCCTCCCCCTCGAGGTTCGGGTTGGTGGCGAGGATGACCTCCTGCACCGTGCCGTCGGCGAGACGGGTCATGAGCTGGGCGATGCGCAGATCGTCCGGTCCGATGCCAGCGATGGGGCTGATGGCTCCGCCGAGCACGTGATAGAGGCCGCGGAACTCCCTGGTGCGCTCGATGGCCGCGACGTCTTTCGCGTCTTCGACCACACAGATCAGTGCCTGGCTGCGACGCGGGTCACGGCAGATGGCGCAGCGCTCCTGCTCGGCGACGTTGCCGCAGATCTCGCAGAACCGCACACGGATGCGGATCTCGCTGAGCAGCTCGGCAAGACGTGCGACGTCGAACGTCGGCGTCTGCAGGATATGGAAGGCGATCCGCTGGGCGGATTTCGGGCCGATGCCGGGGAGCCGACCGAACTCGTCGATCAGCTCCTGAACGATGCCGTCGTACATCAGGAGAACCTCGTCGGGGGCTCGTAGGGCTCTTCGCGCAAGAACGTCGCGCCGAGCACTTGGCGGATCACGGCCTCACCATAGCGCTGCACTCCCCCGACGGAGGGCGAGCGCTCGATGACGACCGGCGGAGCGGCCACGGCCGTGCGCTGCGTCTGCGGCGCGGACCGTTCGGGAGGAGAGTGGCGCGACACGGACGGCTCGGCCGGCGGCTCGTACGACGGGTCGTACGGAGGTTCGTCGTCATAGGCCGGAGCCTCGTCGTCGCCGGGCAGCGGGGGCTCGTCGCGGTCCACGACACCGTCCGCAGGGGGAACCGGAGCCGAGGCCGCAGCCTCCACCTCTTCGGGCTCCTCGTCGACGGGAAGGGGCGCCGAAGGAGCCGGGGCGTCGCGCACCTGCTCCTCGTGCGCGGTCGGGATCGGTGCGACGGCCCACTCCGTCACCGACGATGCGGATGCGCCACGGACCTGCGAACGAGGAGACCCCGCTGACGCAGGCTCCGATGCGGGGGCGGAATCGGCCGGTGTCGATGCGCCGGACGATGCAGGCTGGCGCGGAGCGCCCCCGGCGGGCATCGGCGCGGGAAGGTACTTCACCCGCACGCCGAGCTCGTTCTCGATCGCCGAGCGCAGGTGATCGGACGGGCCTGAGCCCGGAGTCGTCCCCTTGAACTTCGCGACGTCGTGCTGGCTGGTGAACCCGAGCGTCAGCACCTCGGTCTCGGTGACGTACGCCAGCGGCTGCACGGCCGTGGCCAGGAGCCAGGATGTGCGGCTGATGCTCTCGAGCCGCGTGAGAACCGCCGGCCAGGCAGCCCGGACACGCTCGAACGTGACCGGTCCCTGCGGGGCGGCCGGCTCGGCGGGAGCGGCCTCCGGCGCGGTGGTCTCACTCGCCGGCTCGGCGACGGGACTCTGCGCGGCGACAGGACTCTGCGCGGCGACAGGACTCTGATCGGCGACAGGGCTCTGCTCGGGAGCAGGGCTCGGTTCTGCGGCGGGGCTCTGCGCGCCCGCGCCACTCGGTGCGGCCGGTGCGGATGCCGCGGCAGCAGGAGCGGAGACCGTCGGGGCGGGAGCGGAGACCGTCGGGGCGGCCTGACGAACGGGGGCCACCGCACGCTCGCCCGCGGGGGCAGGCGCCACGGCTGCAGCCTCGGTCGCGCCGGCGAGGACGCGCGCGACCATGAGCTCGAGGTGCAGGCGCGGCGATGTGGCACCCGACATGTCGTCGAGGGCCGCACTCACCACGTCGGCCGTGCGCGAGAGCCGCGCGGAGCCGAACACGTCGGCCTGGGTGCGCATGCGCTCCAGGTCGTCTTCCGCGATACCGCGCAGAACGGCCGAGGCACCGGGACCGACCGCGGCGATCACGATGAGGTCGCGCAGGCGCTCGAGCAGGTCGTCGACGAAACGGCGAGGGTCTTGCCCGGTCTGCACCACGCGGTCGATCGCGGGGAACGCGGCTGCCGCATCTCCTGCGGCGAGCGCGTCGACGATCTCGTCGAGGAGGGCGCCGTGCGTGTAGCCGAGCAGGGAGACGGCGCGCGCGTAGCCGACGGTGACGGTCTCGGATCCGGCAGGTGCGTCGGAGCCGGCGATCAGCTGGTCGAGCAGCGAGAGCGTGTCACGGGGCGAGCCGCCACCGGCGCGGACCACGAGCGGGAGGACACCCTGTTCGACGATCACGCCCTCTTCGGCGCACAGCTTGGCGACGTACTCGAGCATCGCGGCCGGCGGCACGAGCCGGAACGGATAGTGGTGCGTGCGGGAGCGGATGGTGCCGAGCACCTTCTCTGGCTCGGTGGTCGCGAAGATGAACTTGACGTGCTCCGGCGGCTCTTCGACGAGCTTCAGCAGTGCGTTGAAGCCCTGCGGCGTCACCATGTGCGCCTCATCGAGGATGAAGATCTTGTACCGGTCGCGGCTGGGGGCGAACGTCGCCCGCTCGCGCAGGTCGCGTGCGTCGTCGACGCCGTTGTGGCTCGCCGCGTCGATCTCGACGACATCGAGCGATCCACCGCCGGCGCGTGAGAGCTCGACGCAGCTGGGGCAGACGCCGCAGGGCACGTCTGTCGGCCCCTCGGCGCAGTTCAGGCAGCGCGCCAGGATGCGCGCTGACGTGGTCTTTCCGCACCCGCGAGGCCCGGAGAACAGGTAGGCATGTCCGACCCGGTCACCGCGCAGCGCCGTCATGAGCGGATCGGTCACCTGGGACTGCCCGATCATCTCGCCGAACGTCTCGGGTCGGTAGCGGCGGTAGAGGGCTGTGGTCACCTCAACAGCCTACGGCGTGCCACCGACCTTCGGCGGGCCCGAGCGTCAGTCGATCGCTTCGATCACCGGGATCGTCGTCGTGATCACGGGAACGGACGCCGACATGCGCGTGCCGTCCTCGCGTCGGGCGTCGGCGAACTGCCGGAGCGTCGGGCGACCGGGGATCAGCGGACCCTGATCGGCGAGCGGCACGACGACCTCGTCCTCGACCGTCGCGATGTACGAGGCCTCCCGCACGCTGAACGGCACCGGGGGGCCGCTGCGCACCTGCACGCGCAGCTCGTCCTTCGTCACCGTCACGTGCAGAGTCGATCCCTGCCACTGGAGCGGGAACGACAGCGACGGCCAGCTCGCCGGCAGTCGCGGGTCGAAGCTCAGGTCGCCTGCGTAGTCGCGCATGCCGCCGAAGCCGCACACCAGGGCCGTCCACACCCCGCCGGCGGAGGCGACGTGCACGCCGTCCGCCGCGTTGTGGTGCAGATCATGCAGGTCGACGAACAGCGACTGCTCGAAGTACTTCTGCGCGAGGTCCTGGTAGCCGACCTCGGCCGCGAGGATCGACTGCACGACCGCCGACAGGGTCGAGTCGCCCGTGGTCAGCGGGTCGTAGTAGTCGAAGTCGGCCTTCTTCTCCTCGGGCGTGAAGTGGTTGCCCTGCAGGAACAGCGCGAGCACGACATCGGCCTGCTTGAGCACCTGGAACCGGTAGATCACCAGCGGGTGGAAGTGCAGCAGGAGCGGTCGCTGCTCGGCGGGTGTGTTGGCCAGATCCCACACCTCGCGCTCGAGGAACAGGGAGTCCTGCGGATGGATGCCGAGCCCCTCGCTGTACGGGATGTACATGGCCTCTGCGGCGCGGTCCCACGCTTCGGCCTCGCCCGGACCGAGGCCGGTGCGGTCGACAAGCTTCACGTAGTCGTCAGGGTGGCTCTCCTTGATCTCGCGCACGATCTTGGCCGCGTAGCGCAGGTTGTAGCGCGCCATCACGTTCGTGTAGAGATTGTCGTTCACGACGGTCGTGTACTCATCCGGCCCGGTGACGCCGTGGATGTGGAAGGTCTCGATCCCGTCTCCCGGCGCTCCCTCGACGAGACGCGAGGCACGCCAGAAGCCGAGGGTCGCCCACAGCCGCGCCGTCTCGATCGCGATGTCGGCGCCCTCGCGCCGCAGGAACTCCTCGTCGCCCGTCGCGCGCACGTACTTGCCCAGCGCGAAGCTGATGTCGGCGTTGATGTGGTACTGCGCGGTACCGGCGGCGTAGTAGGCCGAGGCCTCCTCGCCGTTGATGGAGCGCCAGGGGAACAGCGCCCCCGCCTCGTTGAGCTGCGATGCCCGTCGACGCGCCGCCGGGAGCATGCGCACCCGTGCACGCAGCGCGTTGTACGCCCATCGCGGTGACGTGTATGTCAGGAACGGGAGCACGTAGATCTCGGTGTCCCAGAAGTAGTGCCCGCTGTACCCCGAACCGGAGACGCCCTTGGCGGGGACTCCGGCCCCGTCGGCGCGCGCCGACGCCTGGGCGAGCTGGAACAGGCACCAGCGCGTGGCCTGCTGCAGATCGTCGCGTCCGCCGATCTGCACGTCGCTGCGCTCCCAGAACGCGTCGAGCCACTCCCGCTGACGGCGGAACACGGTCTCGACGCCCTCGTCCGCCGCGCGGTCGAGGGAGCGGCGGCAGCGATCGACCAGCTCACGCGGAGGCACGCCTCGTGACGTGTGGTAGCTCACGAGCTTGGTGACCGTGATCGGCACCCCGGCCTTCGCCTGCACGCGGAACACGTTCTTGGCGATGTCGGCCTCGATGAGCGTGCGGGCGTTGTACTCGTTCTCGGTCTCGACGACGTGATCGGCGACCACGGCGACGGTCATCCCCGAGTCGGCGACACGGTACGACAGGGCCGAGCGCAGCCCGTCCTGCCAGTGCTCAGCGGGCTCCAGAACGCGATCGGCGATCTTCTCGGCCTTGCGCGGGTCGAATGCCGCGGCCTTCGTGCCGATCGGTGTGCCCGCATAGACACCGGCACCGTCCTGCCGGTTGAGCAGCTGGCAGCTGATCGTGACCGGGGCATCGGAGTTCTCCACCACGACCTCGAGCCGCAGCACCGCGAGGTGGCGCTCCTCGAAGCTCACGATGCGCTCGTCGCGCATGCGCACACGCTTTCCCGACGGGGTCTCCCAGACCACGAGGCGCTCCAGCACACCGGTGCGCAGATCGAGCGTGCGCCGGTACTCGCGCACGTCGGCGTCGTCGAGCGAGACGGGCTCGTCGTCGACGTACACGCGCATGACCTTCGCGTCGGGGGCGTTGACGATCGTCTGCCCGACCTCCGCGAAGCCGTAGGCCTGCTCGGCGTGACGGATCGGCCAGGTCTCGTGCAGGCCGTTGATGAACGTCCCGTGCTCCTGAGCGCCGCGGCCCTCGATGTGGTTGCCGCGCAGGCCGAGGTAGCCGTTACCGACGGAGAACAGCGTCTCGCCGACGCCCTCCTCCGAGTAGTGCGTGTCGATCAGACGCCACGGGTCGACGGGGAAGCGGTCGCGGTCGATCATGCGGTCTCCGGGATGTCGTTGCGGGAAGCGGGAAGGAACACGTCGAGGTCGTCGACCACGACGGTGGCGCCGGCGGCACGCAGGGCGTCGGCGCCCGCACCGCGGTCGACGCCGACCACGGTCGCGAAGCCGGCTGCGGCTGCGGATGCGGCGCCGGAGGTGGCGTCCTCGACGGCGACGGCACGTGCCGGGTCGACCCCGAGGGCTGCGGCACCGGCGGCGAACATGTCGGCCGCGGGCTTGGAGGCGAGTCCGTCGCGTTCGGCGACGACGCCGTCGACCACGATCCGGAAGAAGGAGCGCAGGCCCGCGGCCCCCAGCACCTCTTCGGCGTTCTTGGAGCTCGACACCACGCCGAGCGGGATGCCCACGGCGTGCAGGCTCTCGACGAGCGCGAGCGAGCCGGGGTACGGCGCGATCCCCTGAGCGCGCAGAGACGCGGCGAACGCAGCGTTCTTGCGGTTGCCGATGCCGCAGACGGTCTCGGCGGTCGGCTCGTCGTCGACATCGCCCCAGGGCAGCTCAACGTTGCGGCTGCGCATCAGGCTCGCGACACCGTCGTAGCGCTTCTTGCCGTCGACGTAGTCGTAATAGTCGGCGTCGGTGTAGGGCACCGTGATGCCCCATCGCGCGAACACATCGTCGAAGACGGCCTTCCAGGCACGCATGTGCACCTCGGCCGTCGGGGTGAGCACGCCGTCGAGGTCGAAGAGCACGCCGTCGGCGTGGAACAGGTCGGGCAGTGCTTCAGGCACAGAGCCTCCAGGAGAAGGGCGATCGTCGGGCCGGCACCTCTCCGTGCCACTGTGCAAGCGTAATGCGGCGGCGCGCCGCGGGGTAACCCCCGCGGACGGATCAGATCAGCTCGGCCGTCTGCCGGGCGATCTGCAGCTCTTCGTCGGTCGGCACGACGAGCACGGTCACCGGGGACGCATCCGCGGAGATCCGACGGATGCCGCGCTCGCGTGCCGCGTTCCTGACGGGGTCGATCTCCACGCCGGCGAAGCCGAGCGTGGCCATCGCGGCAGCGCGCACCAGCGCGGCGTTCTCGCCCACACCGGCGGTGAAGGAGATGACGTCCACTCCCCCGAGCTGTGCGATGTAGGCCCCCGCGTAGGCGCGCAGCCGGTGCACGTACACGTCGAAGGCCAGAACCGCCGCGTCCTCCCCCGCCTCGACCCCGGCGAGGATGTCGCGCATGTCGCTGCGTCCGGCGAGACCTGCGAGCCCGCTGCGGGTGTTGAGCAGGGAGTCGAGGTCGTCGATCGAGAGACCGGCACGGCGGGACAGGTGCACGAGTGCCGCAGGATCGATGTCACCCGAGCGCGTCCCCATCACGAGTCCCTCGAGCGGGGTGAGGCCCATCGAGGTCTCCACCGATCGTCCGCCGTCGATCGCGGTGACCGACGCCCCGTTGCCGAGGTGGAACACCAGCTGGCGGAGATCGGCGAGGTCACGGCCGAGGAAGTCTGCCGCCGCCGCGCTCACGTACTGGTGGCTCGTGCCGTGGAAGCCGTAGCGGCGCACCCGGTGCTCCGCGGCGAGCGCGGCATCGATCGCATAGGTGTAGGCGGCGGGCGGGAGCGTCTGGTGGAACGCGGTATCGAACACCGCCACGTGCGGCACCTCGTCGAACACCGCGCGCGCGGCGACGATGCCGGCGAGGTTCGCGGGGTTGTGCAGCGGCGCGAGCACCGCGAGCTCGTCGATCTGCCGCTCCACGTCGGCGTCGATGAGCGTCGGGGCGTAGAAGCGGGCGCCGCCGTGGACCACACGGTGCCCGACCGCGACGGGGCGATGCTCCTCGAGCGAGGGGCCGTGCGCGGCGAACTGCTCACGCATCATCTCGAAGGCCGCGGCGTGATCGGCGATCGGCCTCTCGCTGCGATAGGTCGCATCGAGCATGGTCGGCACGGCGTCGCCGTCGACCGCGGGGCGCACCGTGTGCGCGACCGGGCTGACGTCCTGCCCGATGCGCTCGATCAGTCCGCTGGCGAGCAGGTTCTCCTGCTCGATGTCGATCAGGCTGTACTTCAGCGAGGAGGACCCGCTGTTGATCACCAGGATCGCGCTCATGCAGCGCCTCCCGTCTGCGCAGACCCCTGGGCCTGGATGGCCGTGATGGCGACCGTGTTGACGATGTCGTCGACGAGCGCGCCACGGGAGAGGTCGTTGATGGGTTTGTTGAGCCCCTGCAGCACCGGGCCGATCGCGACCGCGCCGGCCGAACGCTGCACCGCCTTGTAGGTGTTGTTGCCGGTGTTCAGATCGGGGAACACGAAGACCGTCGCGCGCCCCGCCACAGCGGAGCCGGGGAGCTTCGCCTTGGCGACCGCCGCATCCGCGGCAGCGTCGTACTGGATCGGCCCCTCCACCGGCAGCTCGGGTGCACGCTCGCGCACCAGGGCGGTCGCCGCGCGGACCTTGTCGACGTCCGCTCCCGATCCGGACTCCCCCGTCGAGTACGACAGCATGGCCACGCGCGGTTCGATGCCGAACTGGCGGGCGGTCGTCGCCGACGAGATCGCGATGTCGGCGAGCTGCTCGCTCGTCGGGTCGGGGATCACGGCGCAGTCGCCGTAGACGAGCACCCGGTCGGCGAGAGCCATCAGGAACACGCTGGAGACCACGTTGACGCCCGGTTTGGTCTTGATGATCTCGAACGACGGACGGATCGTGTGCGCCGTCGTGTGCGCGGCGCCGGACACCATGCCGTCGGCGAGACCCAGGTGCACCATCATCGTGCCGAAGTACGACACGTCCGTCACGGTGTCTGCGGCCTGGGCGAGGGTGATGCCCTTGTGCGCCCGCAGCCGCGCGTACTCCGCGGCGAACCGTTCGACGAGGTCGGGGTCGGTCGGGCTCAGCACCTGGGCGGCGGTGATGTCGATGCCGAGTTCGACGGCCCGCGCACGGATGGACGACTCGTCGCCGAGGATCGTCAGATCGGCGACCTCCCTCGCGAGGAGCGTGGCGGCGGCACGCAGGATGCGATCGTCGTCGCCCTCCGGCAGCACGATGCGACGACGGTCGGCGCGGGCGCGTTCGATGAGTCCGTACTGGAACATCAGGGGCGTCACGACGTGCGCCTCGGCGAGCCCGAGCTGCTCGGTGAGCTCGGCGATGTCGACGTGGGATTGGAAGAGACCGAGCGCACGGTCATACCTTGCGCGCGAATCCGCCGAGATGCGGCCGCGGGTGCTCATCACACGCACCGCCGTGTCGTAGGTGCCGAGGTCCGTCGTGATGATCGGCACCGACGAGGCGAAGCCGTCGAGCAGCCGAACGATCGGCTCCGGCAGCGGGAATGGGCCGTTCAGGATGATGCCGGCGATGCGGGGGAACGTGCCGGAGGAGTCGGCCAGCAACGCGGCCAGCAGCACCTCGGTACGGTCGGCGGGGATCACCACGACCGCTTCCTCGGTGAGTCGCGGCAGCACGTTCACCATCGACATGCCCGCGACGACGATCGTCAGCGCCTCCCTCGTCAGACGATCGTCATCGCCTTGGAGCAGGGTGCCGTCGACGGCGGCGAGGATGCCGCGGATCGACGGTGCCACCAGCGCGCGGTCCTCGGGGATCGCCCATACCGGGGTGTTCTCGGCGGGGAGTGCGGCGTGCACGGCCTCGATGATGGCGTCGAGGGCTTCGGGATCGGCGCGGTTGACGGCGACGGCGAACAGCTCGGCCCGCTCCTCGGCCAGCTCGGACAGCGCGAGGGCCGCGATCTGCGCGATCGCCCCGGCGGGACGCGCCGTGGTGGTCCCCAGCTGCTCGGCCTGGCGCTGCTGATCGCGGCCGCTGAGCACGAGGAGAACGGGTGCTCCGAGGTTGGCGGCGATCCTGGCGTTGAACCCGAGTTCGGCGGGGCTCGCGACGTCGGTGTAGTCGCTGCCGATGACGACGACCGCGTCGCACTGCGCCTCGACCGCCTTGAACCTCGCCACGATGGTCGACAGGGCAGCCTCGGGGTCGGCTCGCACGTCGTCGTAGGTGACGCCGATGCAGTCCTCGTAGTCGAGGTTGACCCCGTCGTGCGCGAGCATCAGCTCGAGGATCTCGTCTCGCGCGGTGACCGAGCGGGCGAGGGGGCGGAACACGCCCACCCGCGGCGACACGCGCATGAGGGCGTCGAGCGCCCCGAGGGCGATCGTCGACTTTCCGGTATGGCCTTCGGCCGAGGTGATGTAGATGCTCTGCGCCACGGCTTCAGCTTAGGCGCGGCGCCCGTGAACCCACCGAGCATCTCACCGGAGCAAATGGCGCGGCATCACTCGCACGGGCCGGACATCGCGTCGACGACCGCCGTGGCATCCGTCTGGAACCGCGAGTAGTAGTCGCGGTCGGTGTTGATCTGCACCCGGTGGATCGCTTGCGAGGGCTCCATCGTCTGCCACTCGGGCAGCCGCCCGAGGCGATCGAAGAACAGCGTCGTCGCGGTGGCCGGGTCCATCCGCTGCTCGACGCTCCCCCACCACTCCTGCTGCTGGAAGAGGCCGATGCTGGTCGTGCGCGTCCCGTCGGGATTTGTGAATCCGCGCGTCTCCCAGTCGCCGTAGTCGATGTTGCGCAGGCTGCTCTCGCCCATCGCCGTCATCACCCCGAGGATCTGCCCCTCTCTCGGGAAGCCGAGGGCGCCGGCCGTGCGGATGATCGTCGCGGCGTTCTCGAGCTGCTCTCCGCTCCAGCCCTCGATCCCCGCTTCGGGGAACGTCTGCGGATCGTCGATGCAGATCGGGGCGGGATCGCGCGCGAGGCCCAACGGGATGAGCACGAGCAGTCCGACGGCGACGGCCAGCGCACCGGCCGACAGCAGCGTCCGTCGCAGGATCCCGCGACGTCGCCGACGGTTCGCCGCCTTCCCTCTCGTCCCGGTCTTGCGATGTCTCGGTGTCCTGGTGCGTCTCGCCGCAGGCCTCTTCCTCGCCTGCCGGCGCTTCGCCCTCGATGCCGGTGCGGCGCTCATGACGTGAGGGCTCCGCCGGAGGTGCGAGCACGACGCCCGACGAGAGCGGCGAGGCCGCCGCCGATCGCGCCGAACAGGTGCCCCTGCCAGGAGATGCCCTCGGCGACGCCGAAGACCCCGGCGAGCATGGATCCGCCGTAGAGCGCGATCACGATGACGGCGATCACGGCGTAGAGGATGCGGTGCGCGACGCGACCGGGGGCGAACACCCGCATCACGACGTAGCCGAAGTAGCCGAAGACCAGACCCGAGGCACCGACCGTCAGGGTTCCTGGGGCGTTGAACACCCAGGTGCCGATACCGCCCACGACCGCGACGATGGCGGTGACGGCCCAGAACCGACGCGTTCCCTCGACCGCCACGAGACAGCCCAGCACGAGCAGAGGCACGGAGTTGGCGATGAGGTGCTGCCAGTTCGCGTGCAGGAGCGGACCGAGCACGATGCCGCCGAGCCCCGAGGCGTCCCAGGACCGCAGCCCGAATCCGGTGAACGAGCCGGGAAGGATCGCATCAGCGAACTGCACGACCCACATCACGACGAGCAGGAGCACCGGCGAAGCGAATCGGCCGAGCGGATGCTGCGCCTTCTGCGGCGGGGTGACGGTCACCGGACGATTGTCGCAGGTGCAGCCACGAGCGGCCTGAGCGTGCGGTCGGGAGAGCCCGCGGGAAAAGAAAATGACTCTCCGCGCACCCAGCAGAGCCCGGTTACCCTTGCTGCGTTTCCGCCCTGGGGGAATTGGCCTGGATGCCGCCACGCGGAGAGCCGTCAACCATCCTAACCCGACCGGCGCAATGGTCCGAATCGTGTCTCTCCTCCCCGCGCATCCTCAGGGGAACCTGCCAGAGCGGCGCACCCTGTGCAGGGTTACGATCGAATAACGCGCACCGCTGCGCCGACGTGAGAGGGAACGCATGCCAGAGAACGCCCCCCTGATCCCGGTATCGATCGATGCCGAGACGTTCGCCGCGCAGACCTCTGCGATCCTCGGTTCGATCGGCCAGGTCATCGACGGCAAGCCGGATGCGGTGCGCAGCGCTCTCGTCTGCCTGCTGGCCGAGGGGCACCTGCTGATCGAAGACGTGCCGGGCGTCGGCAAGACCATGCTCGCCAGGGCTCTCGCCGCGAGCGTGGACGCGACCGTGCGCCGCATCCAGTTCACGCCCGACCTGCTCCCCGGTGACGTCACGGGTGTGTCGGTCTACAACCCGGTCGATCGCGAGTTCGAGTTCAAGCGCGGCGCCGTGTTCGCCCACATCGTGATCGCCGACGAGATCAACCGCTCCTCCCCCAAGACGCAGTCCGCCCTGCTGGAGGCGATGGAGGAGGGTCAGGTCACGGTCGACGGCGCCACGCACCTGCTGCCCCAGCCGTTCCTGGTCGTCGCGACGCAGAATCCCCTGGAGATGGAGGGCACCTACGCCCTCCCGGAAGCGCAGCGCGACCGATTCATGATGCGCATCTCGATGGGGTATCCGGATGCCGCCGCCGAGGCGCTCATGCTGCGTCAGCGCGACGTCGTCAGCCCGCTCGCCGCCGTCACGCCCGTCGCGGACGCGGCATCCATCGCCCAGCTCATCGCGTGGGCGCGGGCGGTGCACGTGGCCCCGGCTCTCGAGGAGTACACGGTCGCCCTCGCCCAGGCCACCCGCTCCGACCCGAACCTCCACCTCGGCGCAAGCCCCAGGGCCACTCTGCAGCTGGTCAGGGCCGCGAAGGTGTGGGCGGCCCTCGACGGACGCGAGTACGTGATCCCCGACGACATCACCGCCCTGCTCATCCCGGTCCTCGCGCACCGTCTGCTCCCGGCGCGCGGCGCGCACCGCGCAGGCGCACAGCCGATCGAGGCCGCCCTGACCCAGATCGTCGAGCGGGTGCGCGTGCCCGTCGCGACGCGTTCCTGACAGCTCTCATCATGCGACGACGTCGATCCCTCACCGGCCGCGGTGCCGGAGCGCTCGTCGCCGCGCTCTGCTGCCTGATCGCTGCGAACCTCCTGGGCGCGCGCGTGCTGCTCTACCTCGGTGTGCTGCTCGCTGCCGTCACCCTCTTCTCGCTCCTCGCGGTCCGCCTGCCGCGACGATCCGGCACCGTCACCCGCCAGATCTCGACCGACCTGCTGACCGTGTCCGAGACCTCACGAGTGACCGTGCGGTTCTCCCTGCGCGCCATCCGCGTGCCGCGCGGACTCTGGCACGACGTGCTCCCCGACGCCGTCTCCGCGGACTCCGGCGGCGAGTATCCTCCGGAGAACGGCCGGCTCAGCTACCTGATCACGGGTGTGCGGCGCGGCGTCTGGCCCGTCGGCCCGCTGATGCTGCGCACGGTGGACCCGTTCGGTCTGGCACAGCGCGAGCAGGCGTTCGGGGAGACCAGGAGCGTGACCGTCGTCCCCGAGGTGTTCGCCCTCGCACCTCTCGCCGTGCGGGTCGGTGCCGCCGGTGGAACCGCGCACACCTCGTCGACCCGGCTCGGACAGGGCAGCGACAACCTCTCGCCGCGGGGATACATCCCGGGCGACTCGATGCGTCGCATCCATTGGAGGGCGACGGCGCACCGGGGTCAGCTGATGGTGCGGCAGGAAGAGGAGGAGTCCAGCCCCGACGCGGTGGTCGTGCTCGACCGGAGCGGTCGCCGCTGGGATGCCCCCGGGGCCGAGGCCGATCCGGCCTTCGAAGCCGCCGTCTCGCTGTGCGCCTCCGCTGCGGTGCACCTGGCCTCCGAGGGCTACAGCGTCGACGTTCTCGACAGCGCGGGCACCCTCCTCGGCGCTCTCCGCGGCCACGAAGACGACCGCGACGGGCTGCTCACGGCTCTCGCGATGGTCACGCCCCGCGGCGAGAGCCGCGACCTGGTGGCACTCATCGGCGGAACACCGCCCGGCCCACTCGTCTACATCACCGGCCGCCTCGACGAAGAGGACGCCGCGGTGCTGCGTGCCGCCGGCGCTGCTGCGCCGATGCTGTTCAGCACCGAACTGCTCCCGGGCGCCACCGAGGCCTCCACCCGTCACGGCTGGACCGTGGCACGGCTCGGCGACGACATCTCCGCCGCCTGGGAGGATGCCGTCTCGGCACGGATCGGAGTCGGCGATGTTCCGCGCTGAACAGGCCCCGCCGGCCGCGCCCGCCGCGGTGCGCCGACCGGCGTTCTGGCACCGCGATCACGAGGAGCCGGCCGGGGTGGTCGGCACCGGGGCGCTCGCGGCGACGGCGGCGCTCGTGGCCATGTGGCCGTTCACCTCGGTCATCGCTCCCGGAGCCTGGTCGTTCACCGTCATCGCCGTGATCGTCGCCGTGGCCGGCACCGGAATGCTGATGCGGCACCTGCTGCGCCGACGAGCCGAGTGGGTGCAGGACCTCGCCACGCTCGCCACGCAGGTCGTGGTCGCCGTCGCGGTCGTGACGCTGCTCATCGCCGGTGACACCGCCCTCTTCGGGATCATCCCGACCTCCGCGACGCTGACGCTGTTCGGGGTGCTCGGCGCCTCCGCTGTCGAGGCGGTCGTGTTCGGCTCCGCGCCGCTGGATCCCTCCCCCGGGCTCGCGGCCGCCATGGGCATCGGCTTCGCGGTCGTCGCGATACTCCTGGACCACCTCGTCACCCACCGTTCCGCCGTATTGGCGGTGCTGCTGACCGGGGCCGTCGGCGCTGTGCCGATGATCGTCACCCTCGGCGAGACGAACGTCGTCTGGTTCGTGCTCTTCGGTGCGGTCGCCCTCCTCGTCTTCCGCCACACGGCGCGCAGACATCCGGAATCCCCACGCCGCTCCTCCGCATCGGTCGCCGTCGCGATCGGGGCCGCCGCGATGGCGACGACCATCGCCGTCGCCCCGATGCTTCCTGTCAGCACCAGCCTCGCCGGCACCGGCGTCGGCGTCACGGTCGATGCATCGCTGCGTCTGGGTGACGATCTGCGCCAGCCCAATCCGGTCGAGGTCCTGACCGTGGCGGCGAAAGGCGAGACCGCGCCGTATCTGCGCCTGACGACGCTCTCGCGGTTCGACGGACGCGTGTGGCAACCCGACGACGGGGATCTGCAGTCGCAGGACGACGGATTCGGTCCCCCGGAATGGGGAGAGGACATCACGACGGAGGAGCAGACCACCTCCATCCGCGTGCTGCGGATGTCGAGTTCCTGGCTCCCCGTGCCCTACCCCGCCACCACCGTGCAGGGGCTCAGCAACGCATGGCGGATCGCCCCCGAGAACCGCACGCTGTACTCCCGCGGCGCCGATGCCGTCGGGAACGACTACACGGTCACCTCGTCGCGACTCCTCCCCACGCTCGAGCAGATCCGAGCCATCGATGCCGCCGCTCCCGTCGTCGATCCCGACGCCGAACCGGTCGAGCTGCCCGGCATCATCGGCGAGCTGGCCACCGAGGTGACCGCAGCCGCGAGCGCCGACTACGACCGGCTCATCGCGCTGCAGAACTGGTTCCGTTCGCAGTTCGCCTACTCCCTGGAGACCCCGGTGGAGGAAGGCTTCGACGGCACGGGAGCAGAAGCCGTCGCGGAGTTCCTCGACGCGCGATCCGGGTATTGCGTGCATTTCGCGGGGGCGTTCGCACTGATGGCAGAGAGCCTCGGCATGCAGGTGCGCATCGTCGTGGGATACCTCCCCGGCTCGCTCACCGACGAGAAGCGCGGCAGCGAGTCGGTGTTCTCGGTGACCAGCGATCGGCTGCACTCCTGGCCCGAGGTGCTGTTCCCCGGTGTCGGATGGGTCCCGTTCGAACCCACCGCGTCGCTGGGTGTGCCCACGGCCTTCCGCCCGGGGGCGACGCAGGGCAGCGGATCCGGGACCCCGTCCGCACCGGCACCCACCACGGCACCGCAGGCCGAGCAGACCTCGGGTCCCGAGGTCGACCGCAACGACGCCGGCGGAGACTCGGCCAGCGGCGGCGAGCTGCGCCGCCTCGACCCGACACCGGTCGCCCTCACCGCCCTCGGCGTCGTCGTGCTGCTCCTGCTTCCCGCGCTCATCCGGCTCGCGGAACGTCGGGCGCGCCTGAGCAGGGCGCGCCGTGGCGACCCGGCCGCCGCCTGGGCGGAGTTGCGCGACACCCTGATCGACCTGCAGATTCCCGTCACCGACGCCGACACTCCCCGCGTGCGCGCGGCCGGTCTGGTACGGCAGAACGGGGTGGATGCACACGCGATGCGTCGGCTGACGGATGCGGTCGAGCGGTCGAACTATGCCCGCTCCGGCGAGGCATCGGACGATCTCGCCGAACCACTGGGTGAGGTGCTCGCGAGCCTGCGACAGAGCGCCGATCGAGCGACGAGGGTGCGGGCGGTGCTGGTGCCCCGCTCCCTGTATGCGCCGCGAGCCGCCGAACCCGGTATGACGGCCTGAACCGTAGGCGTCAAGTGGCGTGCGGGTCAGGCGGCGTGCGGGTCAGGCGGCGTGGGCGGTGCAGGGGACCGCGACGCAGTCCTCGCACACGACGAATTGCGAGCGGCACGACGGATCGGGACAGTTGGCGGTGCGCTTGGTCGCGGCCCCGCATCCGACGCATTCTCCGATGACCGCGGCGTGGTCGGAGAAGTCGACGGAGCCGCGGCCGTCGAAGACGTACAGGGAACCGTCCCAGAGGCCGTCGTCGCCGTACTTCTCGCCGTATCGGACGATGCCGCCCTCGAGCTGGTAGACCTCTCCGAAGCCACGGGCCGTCATCAGGCTCGACAGCACCTCGCAGCGGATGCCGCCGGTGCAGTAGGTCACGACCGGCTTGCCCTTGAGGTCGTCGTAGACGCCAGAGTCGAGGAGCTCGACGAAGTCTCTGGTGGTCTCGGTGTCGGGCACGACCGCGCCGCGGAAGCGCCCGATCTGCGCTTCGAGCGCGTTCCTCCCGTCGAAGAACACCACTTCCTCGCCGCGCTCGTCGATCAGACCGTGCAGCTCTTCGGGCGTCAGACGAGTGCCGCCGCCGACGACGCCGTTCTCATCGACGCGCAGCTCCCCCGGTGCGCCGAACGACACGATCTCGTCGCGCACCTTGACGCTGAGCTTCGGGAAGTCGACGCTGCGCCCTTGGGCGTCCACCCCGGTGCCTTCGCTCCATTTGATGTCGGCGTCGGCGAAGGGCTGGTACGAGCGGAACGACCGCAGCCATTTCTTGAGCGCACCGATGTCGCCCCCGAGGGTGCCGTTGATCCCGTCCTTCGAGATGATCAGACGCCCACGCAGGCCCAGCGCCTCGCCGATGTCTCGCTGCCAGACGCGGATGGCGTCGGGGTCGGCGAGCGGGGTGAACGCGTAGAAGAGGACGATCTTGGGTGTTGCCACCTAGGGATCCTACGTCGTGGGCCACGGCCGATCCGAACCTGCGCTGACGCGCCGTCGAGGCGGCTACGTCACATCGCGCCTCAGGAACGCGAGCGCCCCCGCCAGAAGAGCCGCCACCATCCATCCGGCCGTCACCCCCGCGGCCAGGGAGCCGTCGAGCCGATCGGTCGCTGCGACTCCGAGCGCGCCGATGTCGAGGCGGAAGGCTTCGAGCATCACGAGGGGTGGAAGGTAGACGGCACCCGCTCCCCAGAGCATCGCGAGAAGCACCGGCCCGCTCATCGACAGGGACACGAGGAAGAGAGCCACGAGATGGACCTGCACGACCACTCCCAGTCCCATCCCCCACAGTCCTGCCACGGCGCCGAGGGCGAGTGTGGATCCGACGGTGGACCACTCCGCGGGAATGCCGCCCGCGGTGACGGTCAGTGCGAGGTGACCGCCGACCATTCCTGCGAGGGACACGACCGCCCCGCCGACGACGGCGCCGGGTACGCGGACGAGCAGGGTCACCCACCGGGACTGCAGCATCAGGCGCTGAGCGATCACACCGTCACGCCGGTCGACCGTGTAGCGGAACGAACCGTACACCGCTGCGAGAACCGCGCCGTACATCGCGATCACGGCCGTGAGCGACCCGGCGAGCGCTTCTCTGGCCTCGAGCGGAGCACCCGCGAGGTCAGGTGGGATGCTCATCGCCAGGGAGAGGGACATCAGCAGCGCCGCCACGGTCACCCCGAGGAGAACGATGTCGCCCGCGAAGCTGCGCGCCTGTGCTCGCAGGGCGCGGCCGATCACCCCACCCTCCGGCGTCCTGTGAACCAGGCGACCGCCACGAGCCCTGCGGTCCATGCGAGTCCGACTCCGAGGGCGGGGGCGAACGCGAGCAGCCGGTCCTGGAATCCGGGAACCCCCACGGCGGCGATGGCCAATCCTGGCGAGAACTTCGCCACCTCGGGTGCCGTGCGCAGCAACGCGAACTCGAGGACCATCGGCAGAACGAGGACGATGATCGCCGTCGCATAGTAGTTGCGGGTGATCCAGCCGACGGCTCCTCCGATGAGCGCACCGAGCACCGCACCGGCCAGCGCGCCGGCGTACAGCTGCCAGGACTGCAACGACAGAGCGAGTGTCAGCCCGTTCTCGGCCAGGACGAGGAAGATCCCCAGCGTCCAGGTGACGAAGATGCACACGGACAGCGCGATCGCGATGAGCGCCCCGGCGATGAGCTTTCCCGAGAAGGCACGTCGGAAGCCGACCCCGGTGAGGGTTCGCTCCATCGAGGAGTAGTAGTACTCGCGCGTGACCGCGTACGCCCCGACGAACGCTGCGGAGATCACCGACCACGCGAGCGGCTCCAGAAGACGGGAGGTCGCCGTGTGGGAGTCGACCCCGGCGAGGTCGAAGCGTGAGCCGTCGGAGAACAGCACGAACAGCGGCATGAGCAGGGCCACGAGATAGACCGGCAGAACGGAGGGTCCGCTCACCGCGCGCAGCAGCTCACTGCGAATCGCGTTCCTCATGCGGACGCACCGCCGACCAGGTCGAAGTACTTGCTCTCGAGCGAATCGTCGTCGCTGGTGACCAGGTCGCCAAGCCGCCCGGCGAACAGGGCTCGTCCCTTGATGACGACGACCTCATCCACGACCTGTTCCAGTTCGGCGAGCTGATGACTGGAGAGCAGGACGGTGCCCCCGCGTTCGGCGAAGGCGCGCAGGAACCGGCGGAGCCAGCGGATGCCGTCGGGATCCAGACCGTTGGCCGGCTCGTCCAGGACGAGTGTGCGCGGGGAACCCACCAGAGCCGTCGCCAGCCCGAGACGCTGGGCCATGCCCGTCGAGAACGTCTTCACCCGGCGACGGGCATCCGCTGCCAGCCCCACCTCGTCCAGCACCTCGTCGACCCTGCTGCGCGGTGCCCCAGCCGCGAGTCGGCAGATCTCCAGGTGTCTTCTGGCGGAGATGCCCGCTTCGAACCCGAACCCGTCCATGTGGACGCCGACGTGCGATGCGGGGTTGTCGAGGGCCGAGAACGGCACACCGTCGATCAGGCTGTCTCCGCCCGAGGGCCGGAGAAGGCCGACGATCGCTCGCAGAGTCGTCGATTTCCCCGCCCCGTTCGGGCCCAGCAGCCCGACGATCGATCCGCGCGGGACGACGAAGGACAGCTCCTCGACGGCGGTCCGCTGGCCGTACCTCTTCGTGAGTCCGCGCACCTCAATGGCGTAGTCGTTCATTCTCATCCTCTTCCGCTCTCTCGCTCTGCAGGGTCGCCAGTGGCAGCGTCACGCCCGTCGCCCAGAGCGACTACCACACGTTTCGGACGCCGAGTTCGACGCGTGCCTGCCCCGTCGCAGGCAGTCTCGGGTTCCCGTCGCTGAGATCCACGCCCGCGACGATCACCGCCGGCAGGGTCACACCCTCCGCCGTCACGGGGAAGAGCGCGTCGAGCGGCACCTCCGTCGGTATCGCTCGCGGTCGGGTGACCGTCCCCTCGCCGACCCGCTCATCGGCGAGGATGCCGCTGCTCATCAGCACGACGCGCGCGCCTTCCGGCACTTCCGTCTCGGCGGCGCCGCCGGCGTGCAGGAGGACCACGTGGCCGCCCTGCGCCGAAAAGCCGAGCGTGGTGGTCACCGGTACGGGGATCAGGACTCCTGCGACCGCGATGGTCGAGACCAGTGCGGCGAGGACGGTGAAGAACCGCAGTCGCGAGACACCTGACCGGAAGGCGCGGTGCAGTGCCCTCGAGACGAGGACGACGCCGACGACGACCACGACGGCTTCCAGGGCGACCACGAGCAGACCGAGGACCGGTCCGCCGCCGGCGACCGCTCGAGCCGCCCGGCCGACGGCGAACAGCACCAGGACCACCGGAGCGAGCAGGCTCGCCAGGCCGAACGGCACGCTCCACCACGTGTTCAGGCTCTTGGCCGCCCTCTGCCCGCCGAACAGGAAGCGGGTCAGGAAGTTCGCGCCGTCACGAATCGTCCGTGCTCTCAGGTTGGGCTCATCCAGCGCGCTCATGAGGGCGATGTACCCGTCGAACCGCACGAACGGGATCAGGTTGACGAGGACGATGGCAGCGCAGGCGAGCGCGAGAAGCACCAGCGTCTGGCGCACCTCGGTGTCGGGCAGCGCGAGCGCGACGAGAAGGGCCACGGCGGCGACGGCGGCATGCACGGCGGGCCCGGCCAGGGCGATCGCGACGCGTTGCCGGCGATCGGGGAGGCGCCAGCCATCGGTCACGTCGACGAAGAAGGCGGGGGTGAGATAGAAGATCATGAAGCCGGCCCTGCGGGGTCTTCCCCCGAACCTCGTGAGCGTGAGGCCGTGCGCGCCCTCGTGGAGCAGGGTCAGGAGCGAGAGCACGGCGACGAGGATCACGAGGCCGGACAACGGTATCGGCGAGGTGAGCGCGCTGCGCAGCTCTCCCGCCTGCAGGATCGCCGCCACGAGTCCGAGGCCGAGCAGCACGGCGACGGTGGCACGGACCGCCCTGCCCGAGAGCGGAACGACCAGATGGTCCACGCGGCCGAACAGGGCAGGCGCTCGAAGCGTCGCGATCTGCAGGGTGAACGGGGGCCGATAGTCCCAGCGGCCAGGTGGCAGCTTCGTGTCTCCGTCGAGGAGTCCGCTCGCGCGGAAGCGAAGCACCAGACCGAGAAAGCTCTCCCACGACTCGGCGGCGGCGAAGCGCATGTGCAGAGCGTGAAGCGGGGTCTCGCCGTCCAGCGCCGTCAGCATGTCGACGACCGCGCCCGAGACCCGCGACGAAGGCACGCCGTGCAGCATCACGATCCATGCCGCTTCGTCGATCCCCTTCTCGAAGGCGACGCCGGCGGCCAGGAGCGGGCGCGCGTCGGGGGTGAGCGCCGTTGCGGTCCGCGGCGCTCTTCGACGCACGAAACTAGTCGGAGGCATCGCCAGGTGCCTCTCTCCTGGGTCCCGCGAGCGAAGTCGTGAGGAGGAGGATCTCCACTCCGTGACTCGTGCGCACGGGCGAGACGGCGGGTGGGGCGAAACCGGCCTCCACAGCCTCTCGAGAGAGCATCTCCTGGCTGAGCACCTGCAGGCGGCTCGTGAGGACGGTCACCTCCGCACCGGCCACGAGGTCGGAGGCGCGAACCCAATTGACCACACGTGCCCCGCCGTCATGGTCCAGCTGCTGTGAGAAGAGGTAGGTCTCCTCTCCCTCGGGTCCGGGCACACCGATCTCGTGATCTCGGGCAACCGCGAGGCTCTCGGCAGCGTCGCCGCCGGCGACGGTGAAGGCGAAGACACCTCTATCGGCGAGATGCCGTCGCACGCTCGCGTAGAGGCCGGACCTTCCCGCACGATCGAGCAGCGTGATGGAGGTCGCCCCGATGACGATCAGGTCGTAGAGACGCCCCAGGGAGAAGTCGCGCATGTCCGCGACGACGCAGTCGAGTGAGGCGTGGTCCGGCAGCGCCCGTCGTAGGTGGGAGAGCATGTCGTCGGAGAGATCCATCGCGGTCACCGTCTTGCCCGATCTCACCAGCGGGATCGTCAGCCTCCCGCTCCCCGCCGCGACGTCGAGGATCGGCCCCGCGGAGTCTCTTGCGAGCGCGAGCACTTCGCGGATCTCGGCACGGTCCGCGCCGACGAGCCGCTCGTAGAAGTCGGTGCCGACTCCGGCGTACAGGTCTTGTGCCTTGGGCACCGCGCCGACCGCCTCGAGTCGCGCCGACAGCGCTTCGGTGATCAGGTCTGACATTCGCACATCGCCTCTCCGGGGGAACAGGGGGTGCGGGCGTGCGAGATACGCCCGCACCCCGCGGTCAGGTTGCGATCGCTGCCGCTCCGCCGATGATGGCGATGATGTAGCTGGCGTGCTCCCACCATTCGAGCGGTGCGTCGATGTGTTCGAGTTCTGTGAATTCCAGCGATTCCGTCTGCAAGGCGAACCTCCTTTGTCGAGCTTTCGAATGCTGGGCTTAGGTCAAGGCGAGAATTCCGATGATCACGCCCACGGCGAATCCGCGAATGTAGTCATCGGTGTCGTTCAGGGTCTCCATGGCCTCGAGTTCCGTGAACTCGAGCGTCGGCATTGCGGTGTGCATTCTTACCTCCCTTCCGCTTTTCGTGTTCCGCCACCAGAGGTCACGTCGCGGCGGCTGCGCCGATCCCGATGAGAACCAGCGCACCTATCGCGCCCTGATAGAAGCTCTCCCAGCTGGGGGCCTCCATCGTTTCCAGTTCCTGGAACCGGATACTCGTCTCCTCATTTCTGCCCATCTAATTCACCTCCTTCGAAAGCACGGTCGATGGTCGGCGATCTGCGCCGACCGGCTCAGGGCTCCAGCACGATTCGCGGAGCAGATCACGGAAGTCGCCCGCGGTGAGACCGGGGAGCATCGGCTGGCGATTTCCCCATGCCGCTTCGGTGGCGGCGGAGATGCGGTCCACGTCATGAGCGCTCGGCTCGGGCGGACGCGGAATCCCCCAGCGGTCGAGGAGCGCAGCGATCCCGGCGGGCGGTTCGACGGGCAATGTCGTTCCGATCGACGCCCGCGCCCAGAACCCCTCCAGGCTCTTCCGATCGCCCCAGCGCGTGTCTCCCGAGCAGATTCGTCGCCAGACCGCGGCGATGACCGCCGCCGTGGCGACGATCTTGCGGACCTGCAGCAGAAAGGCCACTTCGTTCGCCACATACCAATGACGGGCACTGTAGGGATCCCGCCCTCTGAGCGCCGCGCTGCGCTGGGTCGCGGCACTCAGTCGCGCGATGCGGAGCCTTCCCGCCGCGGAGTCGGGGTCGCGGGTCGCCGCGTCGATGAGCGCTCGGCCGAGGGCGACGGCGTCGCGGTTCCCCCTGGCGCTTCTCCGCGCGCTCGTCGAGGCGCCCGCCAGACGGAGGAACGCCTCCAGCGCTCCCTCCCTCACGGCTTCGGGCGTGAGGGAGGTGAGGTTGCAGGGATCGATGATCGCGTGCCGTGGTCTCAGGGCGTGCCCCACGATGAGTCGGTGACCGCGGTCGGTCGTGAGGATGCCGACGCTGTTCGTCTCGGACGACGTGCCCAGCGTCGTCGGCACGGCGATGATGTCCACAGCCGGCAGAGCGTGGGGCAGGAACGTGAGCGCCGACCTCGACGCATGCCCGATCGCGTAGTCGAACACGCGCCCGCGGGCGAGCGCCAGTGCGGCGATCTTGCTGGCGTCGAGCACGGTTCCTCCGCCGACGGCCACGATGACGCTCGGCGACCGGTCGACGATCTCCTGCGCCATCGTGACGACGGCTGCCACGTTCACCGCGGGTGCGTCGATCGTCACCGTTCTCGCCGAGTGGCCGTCCAGGAAGGGGGCCGCGACAGCCGCGTCCGCCACCACGAGAGTCTCGCGGCCCGCCGTGAGGCGCTCCATCATCTGCCGGGCGATCCCTTCTCCGTGCCACAGGGTGGGAACTCGACCAGCGAAGTCCGAGGTCATGCGGATGCCTCCTGCGCCTGAGCCAGCCCTGAGCGGATGGCTGCGCCCACCTCATGGAGCTCGTCCGCGGTGAACCCGTAGGCGGGAATCAGCTCGATCGAGCTGGGACCGGGCTGCACCAGGACGCCGTTGCGCGCGATGGCCGCGACGGCGTGGAGCACCTCCGCCCCGGAGAGCGGGGCCTGATCCTCGGTGCGAAGCCCGAGCCCTATGAAGCATCCCCTTCCGGTGATCTCCGTGACCACGCCGTCCGACAGCAACGACGTCGCCAACTCCCCCAGCCCGGCTCCCAGCGCTCGGGTGGTCGATTCCACATCGATGCGGCGCAGTTCCTCGATCACCGCGATGATGGCCGCCGCGCAGGCCGGGGTCCCCGCCTGCGTCTCGCCGTGGACGAACGTCCAGCCCCCGCGGACGAATTCGGAAGCGACCCGGTCACCCACCAGAAGCGCCGCGGCGCCCATCGCGCCGTTCGTCAGTGCCTTGGAGAGGATCAGGACATCCGGTGCCGCCGCCCAGGTGTCGGTGGCGAGCATCGTCCCGGTGCGGCCGAACCCCGTGGCGACCTCATCGGCGACAATCAGGAAGCCGTACTCCTCCCTGAGGGCGAGGAGGCGATCGATGAACGCTTCCGACAGCGCGTACGCGCCGCTGCCGAGGACGGGTTCCACGACGACCGACGCCACCCTGGATCCTTCTCGCTTGAGCAGCGTCTCCAGCTCTTCGCCGTCGTCGCTGTGAGAGACGTGTCTCACCGCTCTGCGGTCGACGAAGTAGGCGGATTGGAGGAGGTCGTCTCCGCTCAGGGCATGACTTCCGTACATCGTGCCGTGATAGCCGCCTCGGAGACCGACCACGATCGAACGGGACCCGCCCGACTTCTGCGACCAGTACTGGCGTGCGAGCTTCATCGCAGCGTCATTCGCCGCCCCGCCCGACGTGGAGAAGATGACGCGGCGGTAGCGGCTCGGGTCCGCCAATTCGATGAGGGCTTCCGCCGCGTCTTGCGCGTACCGATGGGGCGCTCTGAACAACGACAGGTACGAGGCGTCACGCGTGGCCCTGTCCACCGCGTCGGCGACCGCCGGGTTCCCGAAGCCGAGCGGAACGTTCCACAGACCGCTCGTCGCGCACAGACGTGTGGATCCGTCAGCGAACTCGATGCGGTTCCCTGCCGCGCCGACGGCCACGCGGTCGTGCGTGAAGATCTCGTCCGCAGGGAGCATCGACGTCCACAGCGCGTGCGGCAGGCTCACCCTTCGACCCCCGCGGTTCGGCAGCGCGCATCGTCGGGCGTGCCGACGTGGACGCTGAGCGCCGTGCGGGCTTCGCGGCACAGGGCGCGGGCGTCGGATGTCGCGATGCCGAGCCGTCGAGCCACGCGGTCGGCCGCGACCTCGGTCGAACGGGAGGTCTGCGTGGCGGCGACGACGACGGCCGTCGACGCCGAGAGCAGTTGGCGGCGCAGGGATCCGATGTCCGCGAGCAGGAAGCCGTCGTCGGTGTCGAGCAGGAACGGATCCGTGGCCAGCGGTTCGGCGTCGGCGCGCCCGTCATCGATGAGCGACCAGCCGAAGCCGGAGATCTTGGCGGTCGCAGTCTCCAGCCGGAGCATCTTGATGAGGTCCGTTGCTCCGAGGTATCGCGCGATCCACTCGCGACACGCCAGGTCGGCTGCGAGCACATCACGGGGCACGACGCCTCCCAGTGCCGCAGCACCGGGCAGCGGAACCGTGAGCAGCGCCTCGAGATCGGCGGTGCTGCCGAGGATCTCGCCCTGCAGGCCCAGGCTGACCGCGCCGTCCGGGCTCAGTCTGAGAGCGCTCGGGGCCTCCAGCCCATCCGGCCTCACCAGCGCAGCGCGATCGGCGAGAAGCACCCGCGGATCGGTCAACGCCGAGGGGAAGACTCCGGTGCGGCGCGCGAGTTCCGCATCGTCGAGGAAGGCTCGCCAGCTGGTCTCATCGAAGAAGCGGACGGCGGTGGGACCGATGATCTGCACGAACGCCGCCGCGACGTAGTCCTGGAGCTCGACGCCGCGTTCGCCGAAGAAGAGCTCGTCGCCGACCTCGCGCAGCGCGCCGCTGTACCGGGCGGTGCCGGCCGGCCCGTCATACGGCGCGCTCTCCGCCGGCAACAGGACCACGTCGTCGTGACCGGCCACGTCGTCGAGGTCGCTGACGTCTGCTCCGCCCTCGAGGAGGAAGATCCGGGAGTGCTCCGTATGCTCGCCGGTGATCCATTCGCGCAGCGCCCTGGCGCCGAAGAGCTCCGGCTGAGCAGCGTGGTCGTCGTCTCGCATCAGAGGCCTTCGTCCCGGCTCGCGGCCACGTCGAGACCCGCCGCTGCCAGGTCGCCGCGGACCTCCCGCACCACGGGAGCGACGCTGCTCGCGCGTCTGTCGAGCTCGGCAGCGAGCAGGGACACCGCCGCCGACTCGTCTCCCGTCGCGATCAGACATTCGGCCGCACGCGCGGCGTCGACCCCGAGGCGGAACCGACGACGAGTCACGGGATCCACCAGCAGATACTCGTCATCGCCGCCGGTCAGCAGGAACGGCGCGTCCGCGGATACGACGCCCAGGAGCGCGGGGAGTTCGTCGAGCGCGCGCACGATGTGCCCACCGAACCCCGAGATCGCCGGACGCGCCGGGATCCCGTCCCACTGACGCAGTATCTCGAGCGCCGCCACGTACCGCGCGAGCCACCGTCTGTCGTCGAGGTCGGCCTCGAACATGCCGCGGTCGACGATGCGCGCGAAGGCCCGCCCTCGGCCCGCGCCGTCGACGGCGCGGGCCTCGACGTCCGCACGCTCATCTCCGACCTCCCCGATAACGAGTCCGTCGGGGCCGTCCCGATACTCGCCATCTGCGCTCACGTGGACCCGCACGAGAGCGTCCGGCTGGTGGTCGGTCCCGACGAAGGAGACGAGGGAGTCGATGAGAACGGCGCTGCTCAGCAGCTGCTCGACGAAGACGCCGGATTCCCTCGCCGTGTCGGCGTCGCTGAAGAAGGCGGCCACGCCTTCCGCGCTGCACTGCCGGATGACGGTGGGCCCGACGATCGACACGAAGGGCACGGCGACGTACTCCTGCAGTTCGAGCGTCTGGCGGCCGTCGAGGGTCAGCTGGTCTCCGGGCCTGCAGAAGCGCCCGTCGTATTCGACGACTCGCGGATCGCTCCGCACGGCCGTGCCTGCCGGGGTGAAGACGACGTCCCCCGCCCTGCTCCCGCTCAGCACCGCCTCGAGGTGCGTGCCGGATTCCAGGAAGAACACCGCTCCCTCGACGAACCCGCGCCGTGCGCTCACATACTGCTCGAAAGCCGTCGCGGTGCGGTGGCCGCTTCGTGTCGCCGTCGAACTCGCCTGCATGCTTCCCCCAGAGAAACGTCGTATCACGATAGAAGGCGATACGTCCTCAGATGAGGCTATACAGACGGCAGGTGACTTGCAATATTTCACATCCGGGGGTGCCGAAGGTCCGGGTGTCGGCGATCTGTCCTGTCGCACGCCCGGCATCGGATAGGATGGACAGGTTGTTCCTTGGTGACGTGTCCGAGCGGCCGAAGGAGCACGCTTGGAAAGCGTGTGTTGTGCAAGCAACCGCGGGTTCGAATCCCGCCGTCACCGCCAAACAAGAAGAGAGCCCCCGCTGGTGCGGGGGCTCTCTTCTTGTTTATGGGGCATTGGGGACCCCGAAGGGGCGGGCACCGGGGCCCGCCCTCGCCGCCGGAATCGCGAGGGCTCAGCCGTCGAAGCGCACGCCGTAGATCTGACCACCCGGCTCCGCCGGCAGGCGCGTCATCCCGAGCCGCTCGTAGAAGGCGGCGGCACCGGCATTGTTCGGGTCGATCCCCAGGTGCAGCCCGCGCACCCCACGCCGGGTCAGCTCGGCGAACAGCGTCTCGATGAGCTGGCGACCGAGACCCTGCCCCTGAGTCTCGGGAAGCAGGTCGATGTGCAGGTGGGCCGGGTGATCCGCGACGTTCGGCTCGATGCCGGCGGCACGGCTGTATCCGTAGTCGATCATCCGATCCTCCCGCGTGGCCACCTCCACCGGCCGGGGGTGGCGTCCCTCGAGCGTCGGCCACCACTCCTCACGGAACCAGGTGTAGAAGGCGTCGGTGTCGTCCGTCGCCACGATGTAGCCGATCGTGCGCTCGTCGTCGCTCTCGACCACCCACGCGAGATCGGGATGACGCTCGGCGTAGGGCACCGCGAACAGGTCGCCCCACAGCGAATCGTCCGACAGCACACCGGTCGCATCCGCCCCGGCATCCGCCGTCTTCACGCAGATCTCGTACAGCGCGGCACGATCGGTGGGGCGGTACGGACGAATGCGGGACACGGCGACTCCTCGGGAGGGAACGGGTCCTGTCAGCCTATCGGCGCCTCGACCGCGACTCTGTTGCGCTGCACCCACGGGAGCAGCCAGGCGGCGAGCACCAGCACGACACCGGCGCCGACCAGCGCACCGCCGAGGGTGTCGGTCGCCCAGTGCACCGAGAGGAAGGTGCGCGAGAGCGCCATCGCGAGCACCCATGCCGCACCGACGATCGCGACCCAGACCCGCGGGAAGAGCACCCAGAGCACGAGCGCGATCGTCGCGGCGTTCGCGGTGTGACCGGAAGGGAACGAGCCGTAGTCGCTCACCACCAGCATGTCGTCGGGCCGCGCACGCCCGAAGAGCTGCTTGAGCAGCTGCACACCGGCGGCACTCGCGGCGAAGCAGAGAGCGGCGAACAGCGCACCGCGCCACCGCCGTGCGATCACGAGCACCAGGATCGTCAGCAGCGGTATTCCGAGGATGGCGACCCAGCCACCACCGACCCAGTTCAGCGCGAGGGCGAAGTCGACCATCCAGTCCGCACGGGCCCCGGCGATCGTGTCGTTCCACCACCGATCGAACCCGGGGGTCGCCGGGTAGGCGAACACGACCACGGCACCCAGCACCGTCGCGAGCGCGAGGAGGCCCACTCCCCACCACAGCAGCATCCGCCTGTTCATCGTCCCATTCTGTCGGACGATGCCTGAACACTCAGGGAGCGAGCATCCCGACCGTGCGCGGACGCACGACGAACCAGAGCGACAGGATGCCGATCGCGGCACATCCGACCATGACGGAGGCCATGGTCGTCGCGGTGATCCCGGCGTCGTGCGAGAGCCATCCGACGACGGGCGAGATGAGGCCGGCGACGCCGAAGTTCGTCGCACCGATGATGGACGCCGCGGTTCCTGCGGCTTTTCCGTGACGGTCGAGCGCCAGCACCTGCACGTTCGGGAACGTGAATCCGCACGCGGTCATGAACACGAACAGCGGGATCACCGTGCCCCACAACCCGAGGCCGAGCTGATCCGTGACGATGATCGCGACTCCGGCGAGCAGCAGCACCGCGGTCGAGTAGGCCATGACCCACTGCGGCCCGAAGCGCGCGGCGAGTCGGGACGCGGTCTGCACGCCGAAGACGACACCGAGCGAGTTCACGGCGAACAGCAGACCGTACTGCTGCGCATCGAGCCCGTGCGTCACCTGGAACAGGAACGGCGATGCCGACAGGTAGGAGAACAGGCCGGAGAAGGTCATCCCGCCGATCACGAGCACGCCGAGGAACACCCGGTCCGAGAGCACGGAGCGGTACCGCTGCAGCATGGTCGCCCCTCCCCGGCCCTGGCGACGTGCGACGGGCAGGGTCTCCGGGACGAACAGGATCGTCGACAGCAGCATGACCACGCCGTAGGCGGCGAGCACGCCGAAGATCCCACGCCAGGGCATGAGCGTGAGCAGCCACGAGCCGATCAGGGGCGCGATCACCGGAGCCACACCCGAGACCAGGGCGAGGCGCGAGAGCATGACGACCAGTCGCCGCCCGCCGAACAGGTCGCGCACGATCGCCATGGCCACGACGCCACCGGCCGCCGCTCCCACGCCCATGAGCACGCGGGCGACGCTGAGCAGTCCGAGGTCCGGCGCGAAGGCCGCCCCGACGCTGGCGAGCACGTGCAGCGCGGTGACCGCGATGAGCGGCACCCGACGCCCGACCTTGTCGCTGAGCGGTCCGACCACGAGCTGCCCGAGCGCGAACCCGATCATCGTCCCGGTCAGGGTCAGCTGGATCGCGGCGGCGGTGGTCTGGAAGTCCTCTTCCAGCACCGGGAATGCCGGGAGGTACAGGTCGATCGTGAACGGGCCGAGGGCCGTGAGCGCGCCGAGCAGGATGATGTACAGCGTCCGGCGTCCGAGGGAGATGGCATCTCCGGGGTGCAGCATGACCGGCGCGGTCGCGGGGTTCGCGCCGAGTGTGCGGATCGCGCCGGTCGCGCTCGGGATGCGGATGCTCCCCGTCGCGGTGCGCTCCGGATGCGGGGCCTGTTGCGCGTCGGCAGCGGAATCGTCCGCCTTCACGACGGGGAGGGAATCAGTGCGGGGAGCGTCGGACACGACGTCCTTCCAGAGTTCGGGGGAATACATGGGTCGAATCGATTCGACCTGGGGAAGCCCCTATGTTACCGCCGCTCTGCCCTCCTCCGACCGCCACAGATCCGAGACGCACCCTGGCACCTGCGCGGGATGCGTCTCGGAAACCGCGTCTCGCGCGGTCAGCGCGAGACGCGCTCCAGCGCCTGCTCGAGGTCGGCGATCAGATCGCTCACGTCTTCGATGCCGACCGAGAGCCGCACGATGTTCTCCGGGACCGCGAGCTCGGTGCCGCGCACCGAGGCATGCGTCATGTCCGGCGGGTACCCGATGAGCGACTCGACGCCGCCCAGCGACTCGGCGAGCTGGAACAGCGAGGTGCTCTCGACGAACGCCCGCGCCGTGCCGGCTCCCGCGGCGAGCCCGAACGACAGCATCCCGCCGAATCCGCTCATCTGCTTCGCGGCGATCTCGTGGCCGGGGTGCGAGGGCAACCCGGGGAAGTACACCTGCGCGAACTCCGGACGCTCCTGCGCCCACTCGGCGATGGCCTGGGCGTTCTCGGAGTGCTGCCGCATCCGCAGCGCCAGGGTCTTGATGCCGCGAGTGGTCAGCCAGGCATCCAACGGCGCAGAGACGGCGCCGACCGCGAACTGCTGGAACTTGACCTGGTCGAAGAAGCGGTCGTCGGCGAACACGACCGTGCCGCCGAGCACATCCGAGTGCCCGCCCAGGTACTTGGTCGTGGAGTGCACGACCACATCGGCGCCGAGCGCGAGCGGCTGCTGCAGCGCCGGCGAGGCGAAGGTGTTGTCCACGACGACGATCAGACCGGCCGTGTGCGCGATCTCGGCGATCAGGGCGATGTCGACGATCTTCAGGAGCGGATTGCTCGGCGTCTCCAGCCACACGACCTTCGTCTCGGGACGGATCGCCGCACGGAGGGCATCGACGTCGGAGAGCTCGACCGTTGTGGTCTCGATGCCCCAGGGAGCGAGCACGCGGGTGAGCAGCCGGTACGTGCCGCCGTACACGTCGTTGCCCAGGAGGATGTGGTCGCCCGGCTTCAGGATCCCGCGCAGCAGTGCATCCTCCGCGGCGAGTCCGGATGCGAACGACAGCGCGCTCGCACCCCCTTCCAGGGCCGCGAGCTGCGTCTCGAGCGAGGAACGCGTCGGGTTGCCCGCACGGTTGTACTCGTATCCGCCGCGCAGACCGCCGACGCTGTCCTGCACGTGCGTCGAGGACTGATAGATCGGCGGGATGATCGCGCCCGTGACGGGGTCTGGCGCTTGTCCTGCGTGGATGGCTCGGGTGGCGAAGGCGTGATCGGACATGCCCCTCAGCCTACGTCCGCCCTCACGGGGACGGCCTCCCGGTTACGCTCCGGGTCGGGGCATCGGCTCAGCGCGACAGATACGCCAGCAGGTCCTGACGCGTCAGGACCGTGTGAGGCTTGCCGTCCTCGGTCACCAGAAGCGCGTCGGCGTCGGCGAGCGCGGCCTTGGCCTGCGCGACCGAGGTGTGGATGCCGACGAGCGGAAGCCGCTCCCCCACGTGCGCACCGACGGCATCGGTCGCATTCGCCTCGCCACGGAACAGCAGATCGAGCAGCCCTTTCTCGTCGACCGTGCCGACCACCTCGCCCATCATGACCGGCGGTTCGGCGCTGAGCACGACCAGCTGCGAGACGTCGTACTCGGTCATGATGCCGATCGCCTCGAGCACGGTGTCGGTCGGGTGGGCGTGCACGAGGTCGGGGATTGCGGCGCCCTGCCGGGTCGGACGAGCTGCGAGCACGTCGGCGACGGTCTCCCCGTCCTCCACCTCGCTGAATCCGTAGGAGCGCATCCATCCGTCGTTGAAGATCTTCCCCAGGTAGCCGCGCCCTCCGTCGGGAAGCAGCACCACCATCACAGCGTCCGCCGGCAGCTCCCGCGCCACGCGCAGCGCACCGACGACGGCCATGCCGCTCGACCCGCCGACGAGGATTCCCTCCTCGCGCGCGAGGCGCCGCGTCATCGCGAAAGACTCGGCATCGTCGACCGCGACGATCTCATGCGGCACCGACGGATCATACGCGCCGGGCCAGATGTCCTCGCCCACGCCCTCCACGAGGTACGGCCTCCCGGTGCCGCCGCTGTAGACGCTGCCTTCCGGGTCGACGCCGACGATCCGCACCCGTCCTTCCGAGATCTCACGCAAGTACCGGCCCGTCCCTGTGATCGTGCCGCCCGTGCCGACGCCCGCCACGAAGTGCGTGACCTCGCCGTCGGTGTCACGCCAGATCTCCGGTCCCGTGGTCTCGTAGTGGCTGCGCGGACCGTTCGGGTTCTCGTGCTGGTTCGGCTTGAACGCCCCGGGGATCTCCCTGGCCAGTCGGTCGCTCACGCTGTAGTACGACTCCGGGCTGTCGGGAGAGACCGACGTCGGAGTGACCACGACGTCCGCGCCGTAGGCCCGCAGCACGTCGATCTTGTCCTCACCGACCTTGTCCGGCAGCACGAACACGCACTTGTAGCCACGCTGCTGCGCGACCAGCGCCAGGCCCACGCCGGTGTTGCCGCTGGTGGGTTCGACGATCGTGCCCCCGGGCTTCAGCTCGCCCGATGCCTCGGCGGCGTCGATGATGCGCGCGGCGATGCGGTCTTTCGAGGAGCCGCCGGGGTTCATGTACTCGAGCTTTACGAGCACCGTGCACGCGACGCCCTCGGTGACGTGCTGGAGCTTCACGAGGGGCGTGTCGCCGACGAGGTCCACGATGGAGTCTGCGTACTTCATGACTTCAGGGTAGACGCGCGGATGCCGCGACCGGGGCTGTGTTGCACCCGACCGCGGCATCCGTCCTCTCGAAAGGCCCCCGCCGTCTCTCGAAGCTCAGCCCTTCGTCGATCCGGCCAGCAGGCCGCGGACGAAGTAGCGCTGCAGGGCGAAGAACACGATCAGCGGCACCATGATCGAGACGAAGGCGCCCGCCGTGAGCAGGTACCAATCGTTTCCTCTCGTGCCCGTGATCTCGGCGAGCAGCTTCGTGATCGGCGCCGCGGCGCCGTCGGCGAACACCAGTCCGACGAGCAGGTCGTTCCACACCCACAGGAACTGGAAGATCGCGACGGACGCGATCGCCGGCATCGTCAGGGGCAGCACCACACGGAAGAAGATCTGTCCGCGGGAGGCACCGTCGACGCGTGCCGCCTCGATGATCTCCCCCGGGATCTCCGACATGAAGTTGTGCAGGAGGTAGATCGCCAGCGGCAGCGCGAACATGGTGTGCGCGATCCACACCTGCGCGTAGCCGGAGGACGCATCCAGCGGCGTCGTGACCTGCAGCCCGAAGAGGCTGATGCCTCGGGAGAACGAGCTCAGCAGCGGCACCAGCGCCATCTGGATCGGCACGATCTGCAGGGCGAACACGAAGATGAACAGCGCGTTGCGACCCTTGAAGTCGATCCATGCGAAAGCGTACGCCGCCATCGAGGCGATCATCAACGGCACCAGCGTCGCCGGGATGGTGATCGCGATCGAGTTGATGAACGATTCGAGGATGGTCAGCTGGGTCGTGCCGGACTGCAGCACGTCGACATAGTTCTCGAACGTCACCTGCGGGTCGGAGAAGAACGTCCACCATCCGGACGACTGGATCTGATCGCGAGGACGGAACGAGGAGATGAACAGCCCCAGCGTCGGAAGGGTCCACAGCACCGCGATCAGGATGGAGGCGACGGATGCCCAGGGGCGCGACAGCTTCTTGCGAGTGCGCCCTGCGGCGCCGTCGAGGCCGCCCCCGGTCGTGATCGCTCGTGTGCTGACAGCGGATTCGGACTTCACAGTGTCGGTCATCGGATCTCCCGCTGCTTCTTGATCTGGCGTGCGTTGTAGATGACGATCGGCAGCACCAGGATGAACAGGATGACGGAGAGCGCGGCACTGCGGCCGGCCTCGAACTTCGAGAACTGCGTGTACATCTCGTTCGCGAGCACCGAGGTTCCGTAGTTGCCGGCGGTCATCGTCCGCACGATGTCGAACACCTTGAGAGAGGCGATGGAGATCGTGGTCAGCACCACGATCAGAGCGGGCCGGATGGACGGGACGGTCACCGAGACGAACCGCTCCCAGGCGTTCGCACCGTCGAGTTCCGCCGCCTCGAGAAGCTCCTGCGGCACACCCTTGATCGACGCCGACAGCAGCACCATCGCGAAACCGGTCTGCACCCAGATGAGCACGACGATGAGGAACAGAGTGTTCCACGGCTCGTTCAGCAGCCACTGCTGCGGCTCACCCCCGAACCAGACCATGATCTGGTTGAGGAGTCCGATCTGCTCGAACTGGGGCCCGCGGTACTCGTACATGAAGCGCCAGATGATGCCGGCGCCGACGAACGAGATGGCCATCGGCATGAAGACGAGGACCTTGTAGATCTTCTCGCCGCGGGTGCGATCGATGAACACCGCGTAGGCGAGACCGACGATCGTCGAGACGGTGGGGACCACGAGCACCCAGATGATCGTGTTGACCACCGCGGTGATGCCGTCGGACTGCGTGAAGATCCACAGATAGTTGGCGAACCCGACGAAGTCCTTGCCCGACGAGCTCAGAAACGACGAGTACATCGTCTGTATCGACGGCAGGATCAAGCCGACCAGCAGCAGCAGGATCGCCGGTGCCATGAAGGCGACGAGCTGGATCAGGTATCCCGCGCCATCGCGTGATCGATAGTCCAGCCAGAAGAACAGCGCACCCACGGCGACGGCCACACCCATCGCCCAGTAGTAGGAGTTGAAGAACCACATCACGGCGAGCGGGATGAGCAAGCACATCGCCAGCCGGATGCCGGTGTACAGCGCCCCCCTGCGTGGAGCGATGTCCACGAGGAGCAGGATGACCGCCACGACCACCGCGAATGCGATGACGACGGCGACCGCCTGCAGGATCGGCGGGAGCGAGCCGATCCACTGGAAGAAAATTGTCGCGTTCACGGATTCCCCTTCATCACGCGGAGCGGATCGACGGACCGCACATCGACGTGCGGCGTCATGAGAGAAGAAGGGCCGCCCCCCAGAGGGCGGCCCTCCTCTTCTCTCAGCTGGCGGGCCAGCCCGTCTGGATCTGCGTGAGGACGTCGTCCGTGGGGGTGCCGTTGACCCACGCCACCATGCCCTTCCAGAAGGTACCGGCGCCGACAGCACCCGGCATCAGGTCGGAGGCGTCGAAGCGGAACGTCGTCTCCGGGTCCTGCAGGATCTTGATGGTCTCCTGCAGGATCGGGTCCTTCGCGTTCTCCGGGTCGAGCCCGTTGTTCGCCGAGGTGACGCCGCCGAGGCTGACGCGGCTGTTCGCCCACTCGGGGCTGGACAGGTACGCGAGCACCTTCTGGGTGGCCTCGGAGTCGCTGAACGCGCCGACGATCTCGCCACCGCCCGTGACCGTGGTCTCGCCCGCGGTCTCACCCGGGAGCATGAACGCCCAGACGTCGCCGTCCTCGGCGATGTTCGTTCCCTCGGGGTAGAAGCCCGAGAGGAACGAGGCCTGGTGCGTCAGCGCGCAGTCTCCCTTGGCCAGAGCCGGCGCCACGTCGCCGAATGCGGTCGAGTTGATCGAGCGCACGTCGCCGAAGCCGGCGTTGACGTAGTCCGGGTTGAGCAGGATCTCGCCGACAGAGTCGAAGGCGGTCTTGATCTGCGGGTCCGTGAAGGGCACCTCGTTGGCGACCCACTGATCGTAGACCTCGGTGCCCGCCTGACGCAGCACGTAGTCCTCGATCCAGTCCGTTCCCGGCCAGCCGGTCGCGGTGCCGGATTCGAAGCCTGCACACCACGGCGCGGTGCCGCTCGTGCTCTGGATGGTGGCGGTGAGCGTGTTGAGCTCGTCGAGAGTGGTGGGAACCTCGACGCCCCACTCCGCGAACTTCGTCGGCGAATACCAGATCCAGCCCTTGACGTTGGCCATCAGCGGTGCGCCGTAGAACGTGCCGTCGACCGTGCCGTAGTTGACCCAGTCCTTGGTCCAGTACTCGTTGGCGTTCTTCTCGACCTCTTCGGGCGCGGGCTTGAGGTACTCGCGGTCGGCGAAGTCCTTGAGCAGACCGGGCTGCGGGAATATCGCGATGTCCGGCGGGTTGCCGCCCTGCGCACGCGTGCCGAGCTGGGTCTCGAAGTCCTGGCTGCCCTCGTACTTGATCGTGATGCCGTTCTCGTCGGCCCAGTCCTTCCAGGACTCCTGGAGGAGCTTCGCCTCATCATCGACGATCGTGCCGTAGATCGTGACGGTGGCGTCGCCCCCGTCACCCCCGTCGGTGCCGGGTGCCCCACCCGGAGCCCCACATCCGGCGAGCGCGATGCCCGCGACCCCCAGCAGGGCGAGCGGCGCGTAACGCCGGGAACGCTGTGACAGAGCCATGTGAATTCTCCTCTTCGAGTACAGGTTCCCGGCTGTGCGATGCCACCCCGGGGCATCGTTAGGGAACCGATTCCAGGCCAACCTACTGGCCATCCGCATCCCTGCACAACACGCTAGGGTCACAAGCTCGCAACCATTCGATGCACCGGCTCCCGACGATATGGGAGCGCTCCCTCACCATGCGCCTGGAACCGGTTCCCTTTTTCGGCGACGACGACTACGCTGTGACGCGGCGCGCACCCCGCGTCGAGGCCACGCAGGCCGCGTGATCAGGTCGAGGAGGACCGATGAGCACGATCGCGGATGTCGCGTCACGTGCAGGCGTATCGAAGGCCACCGCCAGTCGCGCCCTGAGCGGCCGCGGATACGTGTCCGAGGCGACCCGGCAGCGCGTCGAGAGCGCAGCTCGCGATCTCTCCTATGTCGCGCACTCCTCCGCCACGAGCTTGGCGACAGGACGCACCCAGACCGTGGGCATCGTCATGCCACCCGTGGACCGGTGGTTCTTCGCCGAGCTGCTCGCCGGGGTGCAGGAGTCGCTGTTCGCCCTCGACTACGACCTTTCGCTGTACGGCGTCCCCGAGGGGTCGAAGACCAGGGAGCGGCTGTTCGAGAGCGTGCTTCCCGGGAGGCGCTTCGACGGGATCATCGCCGTCGGCATCCAGCCGAGCGCTCACGAGCTCGAGCGGCTGAAGCGAACAGGACGACCGCTCGTCAGCGTCGGTCCGTACAGCGACGGCTCGAGCGCCGTGTCGATCGATGACACGGCGGCCGCGCGCATCGCCACCGAGCACCTCATCGAACTCGGACACACCGACATCGCCTTCGTCGGCGGCTCGACGGACACCGCGGAGCTGAGCTTCGGCGACGCCCAGCGTCTCGAGGGGTACCGCGGCGCACTGCAGGCCGCAGGACTCGCGGCGCATGCACGCGTGGCCGGCGCCGCCCCGACCATGCCGGGCGGCTACACGGCTGCGGCGGGGCTGCTCGGCGACCGGCGACGGCGTCCGACGGCCATCGTCGGGGTGTGCGACGAAGCCGCGATCGGCGCGATCATCGCCGCCCGGCGACTGGGAATCGCCGTGCCGACCGAGCTGAGCGTCGTCGGCATCGACGACCACGAGCACGCGGACATGTTCGCCCTGACCACGATCGGGCAGTCGCCACGCGACCAGGGACACGAGGCGGTGCGCCTGCTGACGCGGCAAATGGAACACCCCGATGCTCCGCTCGAACTCGTCGACGCGGCCTCCGCCCTCGTGGTGCGCAGCTCCACGGCTCCCCCGCGCTGACCTTGCGGCACTCCGGCATGCGGGGCGGCCGCGAGACCGGCGGGAAACGCACGAAGGCCCCGGGGCGAACCCGGGGCCTTCGTTGAGAAACGCGTGAGCGTCGCGATTACTTGAGGGTAACCGTTGCGCCTGCCTCTTCGAGAGCAGCCTTGGCCTTCTCGGCGGTCTCCTTGTTGGCGCCCTCAAGGACAGCCTTCGGGGCACCGTCGACGACAGCCTTGGCCTCGCCGAGACCCAGCGAGGTGAGCTCGCGGACGGTCTTGATGACCTGGATCTTCTTGTCGCCAGCAGCCTCGAGGATGACGTCGAAGGAGTCCTTCTCTTCCTCAGCCTCAGCAGCGCCTGCGCCACCCGCAGCACCGGCGACGGCGACGGGAGCAGCAGCGGTGACCTCGAACTTCTCCTCGAACGCCTTCACGAACTCGTTGAGCTCGATGAGGGTCAGGCCGGCGAACTGCTCGAGCAGTTCCTCGGTGGAAAGCTTCGCCATGATGTATCTCCTAGATAGATGGGGTTTGTAGACGAGATCGCAGGTCGCTTACGCGGCCTCTGCGGTCTCCAGCTTTTCGCGAAGAGCATCGATGGTGGCGGCAGCCTTGCCCATCGTCGCCTTCATCATGCCCGCAGCCTTCGCCAGCAGAACCTCACGGCTCTCGAGCGCGGCGTACTTGTTGACCTCGTCCGCGGTGAGGGCGTTGCCCTCGAAGATGCCGGACTTGATCACGAGAAGCGGGTTGGCCTTGGCGAAGTCACGCAGAGCCTTGGCGGTGGCGACGAAGTCACCGTGCACGAACGCGACAGCCGACGGACCCTTGAGGTCGTCGTCCAGCGCGGAGATGCCAGCCTTGTTGGCGGCGATCTTGGTCAGCGTGTTCTTCACCACGGCGTACTCAGCGTCCTGACGGATGCTGTTGCGCAGCTCCTTGAGCTGGGCAACCGTCAGACCGCGGTACTCGGTCAGCAGAACGGCAGTCGAGTTCTCGAATGACTTCGTGAGCTCGGCGACCGATGCATCCTTCTGCGCCATGGTCACTCCTTGGTGTGTACGAGGCGCCGCACGGTGGTGAGGCGCCGACCTGGACCACCTGCAAAGAGAAAAGCTCCGGCGCAAGCGCACGGAGCTTTGGAAAGTTCGTGTCCTGCGCGGGCCCCTGCTGTGCAGAGCTTCGATCGCTGCGCGCTTTCGCACACGACGATGACCAGCGGTCTTCGGTTCGGGATAACTGTACCCCACCCGCACCTCTCCCCCAAATCCACTCGCCCCCGTCCCTCTCCCTCTCCCCCCTCCCCTGACGAGACCCACGCGCCCTGATGAGACCCACGTTCCCCGCCGAGGCCCACACTTGGATACGCATCCGAGCGTGGGCCTCGGCGGCACACATGGGTCTCGGGGACGTGGCGCACAGGAGCGCGCGGCGCGGGCCAGCGCACGAGAGGTCTCGAAGCCCGGGATCAGGGGCGGAGGCCGAACGCACCGAGCCGCGCGCCGAGAGCATCTGACGTGACGAGGTGCTCGGATCCCCAGCGGACGATCCACCACCCGGTGACACCGCGAATCGCATCCTCCCGATGCTTCTCCGCGAGCACCACGGCCTCCGCCGACATCCCTGTACGCAACGTCGGATCGAGGTACTTTCCTCGCCCGTCGAACTCGCCGAACGTCTGCGCTCCCCGAAAGGCGAAGTCGAGCCGATAGTCCTCGCCATGCGGTCCGGTGACGCGCGACTGCAGATCGACCTCGGTGAACCCGAGTCGGTGAAGGTGCAGACGACTCACGCTCTCTCCAGGAAGCTGGGCGCGGCCATCCGAGAACGCGATCACCTCTCGGGCCTGACGGATGCCCCGGTTCGAGAGGGCTTGCGCCCGCCTCCCGAGTTCGTCCCTCCGCTCTGCGGCGGCGATATGGTCCTGCTCGTGTCTGCGCACGGCGATGCGCCGCAGCGCCGCGTCGGCGACGGCGATCGCCGCTTCAGGCGTGAGCCGGGACGCCAGATCGAGCACGGTCCTCTCGAGCGAGGTGCATCTGATGCCCTCGACTTCCACGAGGTCGCTCTCACGAAGTGTGAGGTGGTGCCTCGCGACGCCCCACTTCACCCTGCTTCGACTCGTCGGGCCGAGAACCGCGTGAACGTACGTCGTCGAAGTCCGATAGAGCGGGAGTCCGTGGATCACGGCCGCCGAGGCGAAGCAGAATGCGGCACCACCGCCGGCGGATTCCCGATGCACGGCGAGCACCTTCATCAGATGGCGACCTTCGGTCCAGAGCTGCTCCCACTCCGCTGAATCCACATACCAGCCGCGACGCACTCGCACGATCGAGCCGTTGTCGACCATGGCACGGAGTTCGCGCTCAGATACCCCTCGAGCGAGCACATCGCTTCTGGCGAGAAGGAGCCGGCGCGCTTCTTCGATGGTGACGGACTTGCGCATGAACTCGATCCTCACTCGTCGCGCGCGCCACCCGCATCCCGAAGACTCGAACTTCCGAGAGGTGCGGACAAGTCGCTTCACATCGCCGCCGTGCAGAACGACAGGCAGAGGAGCTCCTGACCGCCTGGCGGCACCCGGACCCATGCTTATCGCCGAGACCCATGCCCCCACGCGACTGCGGGCGTGGGTTTCGGCGACCACCGTGGGTTTCGGCGACCACCTTGGGATGCGGGAGGGGTACGCGGATGCGGGAGGGGCGGACGCGTGAGGGCGGCGTGTACGGGAGGGAGGGTCGGCGGGCGGGGTTAGGGTCGAAGGGTGACACCGGAACTCTCTGCACGCATCGTCGCGGACTCCCGCGACCGCGTGGCGTGGCTGAGGGCGCGCTCGCGGGGCATCACCGCCACCGATGTGGCAGGACTGACCTCGGAGAAGTCGATCGCCAGGGCGGCCGACTCCAAACTGGGCGGAGGGCCCCGCTTCGGCGGCAACGCCTACACCGATCACGGTCGTCGGCGCGAGCCGGAGATCGCCGCATGGGTCGCGGCGACCCACGGCATTCTCCCCTCCTCGGCGCTGTTCCGCGCCGAGGTCGAGCACCGCCACCTCGCCACCCCCGATGGCATCGCGGTCGACGCGGACGGGCGCGTGAAGCTCGCCGAGATCAAGACCACGAACAAGGCTTTCCGCGGCATCCCCCGCACCTACCTGCGCCAGGTCTGGTGGCAGCAGCACGTGCTCGGAGCCGAACGGACCCTGTTCGTGTGGGAGGAGCACGTCGACTTCGCTCCGATCCACGATGAGCCGCGCTGCGTCTGGATCGACCGCGACGACCGCGAGATCGCGAAGCTCGTCGGCCTCGCCACCGACCTCATCGATGAGCTCTACCGACGCACCACCGGCCAGCAGGTGCCGAGCCGGATGACGGATGCCGCCGCCAGCCGCCGCGAACAGCTCCGCGAACGCGATGCCTTCCGCGCGCTGGCACTCGCCGACTGACGAGGCATCCGACCGGAGCGACGCACCGCTCAGGTGCAGGTGTTGTTGCCGCCGAGCCCCAGGAGACCGCCGACCGAGAGCGAACGCGTCGCCGGAGCCGAGGCCCACGACGTTCCGGAGTAGGTCGCCTCGACCTTGACCGCATTGGTCGATCCGAGAAGACTCCCCAGCAGCGTGTTCAGCAGGCCCGAGCTGATCGTGGACGAGTACGTGTAGGGCCCTGATCCGGTTTGCGTGACGTTGGCGTTGTCCACGACGACGTTGTTGATGGAGAAGCGCTGCTGCACCTTCGGATAGGGCGACGTCCACGTGATCGTGAAGCCCGTGAAGGTGCCCAAGAAGCTCGTCACCGTGCACGAGGTCACCACGGGCTTCGCCAGCGTCGCGGCCGTGAACGACCCGGCGGCGTACTCGCTGTCCGTGAAGGCGGCGTCGGTCATCTGCACGGCGGGCGATGACCCGACCCCGACCAGCACGGCGAGCCCGACGACGCCGGCGAGGATGCGCGCACGCGCGTTGCGCCTCATGTCCTCCTCCCCTCCTCGGGCACCGCGCCTCTGCGACGGCGGACCGCGAGCACCGCACCCGACACCGCGAGCGCCGCTCCGACCACGACGGCACTCGCGGCTCCCGGTGGCAGTCCAGTCGTCGCGAGCCCGCCACCGGACCCCGCGATCACGGTCTCGCCTGCCCCCTGCGCGTGCACGCGGACATCGGTGCTGCCGGCACCCGAGCCCCCGGAGGGATCGAGGACGATCGAGAGACGGAGGTGGGCCGTCTCGGTGTCCGCCATCTGCGTGAGCGGAACCTCGACCCCGTCGCGCGGGATGCTCCAGCCCACGCGCAGCGCGGTCGCACCACCAGGGCATCCTGTCTCGGTCCAGGCCTCGGGGCACGTCGAGACGTCGAGGAGCAGCTGCGCCTCACCCGTCGCGCTGACGGCGATCCGCACGACTCCCGGATCCGGGGCATCGGCGCTCACCGCGATGTCCCATTCCACCGGCTGCCCTGGCAGCAGCCTGCCGGCCGCCGCCCAGTCGGCGACCGAGACGAGACGGAGGATCGAGCCCTGGATGACCTGCGTCGTCGGCGCCGCCCATGCAGCGGTCGGCATCGCGATCGCGAGGACCGCGAGCAACACGACAGCGACCGCGCGCCTCATGGTCCGCTCCCGTCAGGATCGTGAGCGGACCGACGCTGTCCACGCGGCCAGAACGCCCACACCACCAGGGAGGTCGCGGCGACCGTCAGCGCTCCCAACACGATCGGTTCGCCCATCCCGGCGACGATCAGCGCGATCCCGGGAACGGAGAACAGCACCTTCCGCACCGACGACACCGTGTAGGGGAACGGATCATCTGCGGCATTCGCGTCGCCGCGCATCGTGATCACCCGCTCCTGAGCGCTCGGTCCCGGCGTGATCGTGGTGATGCGATGCGTCACCGGCAGCTCGCCAGGACGATCGACCGTCACCACGTCCCCGACCCCGATCTCGGCCGCGGGGATGCGCTGCACCACGGCCACGGATCCTGCCGGGATGGTCGGCGACATCGAACCGGTGCGGAACATGATGAGCGTGATCTGTGCGGTGAATGCGAGCACGACGAGCAGGATGCACACCGTACCGGCCACCGCGGCGATCCAGAGCAGCACGTCGCCGATCAGCCGCCCGGGGCGGAGCCGGGTGCGCACGTGTTCGGCGGTCGGGTGCGGATCCGCCGGGGCGGGGAACGGGGCCGCCTCACGCAGGCTCCGCCGTGTCGTCGGGGTCGTCATCTCGTCCTCCTCTCCGTGCGCCTTCTCTCGCTGCTGCTGCTGCGACTACGACGACGTCCCGAGGAACTGCCAGGTCTGCGTCATCGTCAGCCCCTGTGCCGCGTTCGGAGCGGCGAGCGGAAGCGTCACCGCGAAGCAGTAGTTGACCGGGGTGGCCCCGTTCGCGGTCACGGCCTGGGTCGTGGCGCCTCCTGCGGTGAGGGCCGAACCATCCGCCACGACCGCGGTCCCGGCCGCATACGTGGTCGAGTTGCAGGTGGTTCCGGTGATCGTGCGCACGCCGTAGGTGAGATGCGCCGCGAGCCCGGTGCCTGTCGGTGTTCCCGCGATCAGTTGCACGGTTCCCGCCACCGACGGATTCGCAGTCTTCACGCTGAACAGCGCATAGGTGGAGTTGCCCGGTGCCATCGCGGTCGGAACGAGCTGGAAGTTCAGCGTCGCGGCTGTGCCCGCGGTCGCGTGGTTCGAGAACGTGGCTCCGTCGACCGCACCCACGATGTCGAACTTCCCGGCCGTGAAGCTGGCGGATCCGTATTCGGAGTCGTTCCAGGCGGCAAGCGTGGCGGCGACGCCGATGCCGAGCACGACCCCTCCCGCGAGGACCGCTCGCAGTCGACGAGAGCGCAGCCGCCGCCTCTCCCGCACTTCTCTGCGGGTGATCATCACATGCTCAGTTCGTCGACGTGGCCGTGAACTTCCAGGTGGCGTTGGTCACCAGGCTCGGTTCGAGCGCGGCGTCCGCCGTCACTTTGAAGCACAGCTGCACGGCCGTCCCCGGATCCGTGGAGGTCGCCCCCGCGGTGAGCGGCACGGTGGTGACGCCGGTCTGGAGGTCGAGTGTCGTCCCGGTCGCCACCGGTGTTCCTGTCGCGGATGCCGCATCACAGGTCGCTCCCGGCGCCAACTGATAGATCGAGTACGACAGGTGGTCGGAGTTCGACGTGGCCGCGGCATCGGCCGTGGTGCCATCGGCGACGAGATCGGCGCCGCTGGTGGTGCCGGCTGCGAGACGCACCCAGAACCCGGCATAGACCGAGCTGTTCGGCGACATGTTGCCCACGAGTCCGGCCGGCAGGGTGAACGCGAGAGTCGCCGCGCTGCCGGCCGAGTTGTGATCGGCATACGCGGTGCCGTCGGTAGAGCCCTGCAGATTGAACGCGCCGGCGGTGAACGTGCCGTTCGCGAACTCGGAGTCGTTCCAGGCCGCGAGCGTCACGGCGGTGCCGACGCCGAGAACGAGCCCGCCCGCCAGTACCGCCAGCACCTTGCGCTGGGTTGCCTTGGTTGCCATGTCGCTTCCCCCTCAGGAATTCGTGAGCCACGCGAATGCCTGTGTTCCGGTCGCCCCTCAACGACCTCGCATCTGCGCGTTTGCGCCATCCTCTCATCGCCTCACCCGCAGAACAAGGCGATTTCGCGCACGAGATTCGATCATCCCGCGCAGAATCGACTCACTGTCCGCCGGGCCCTATCGCGATCAGCGGGCCGGGGCGCCGCCGAGAACCCGTCGCGCCTCGGCAGCGATCTCCGCGGCGATGGTGTCGAGCAGCTCCGAGCGCAGGTTCCACTGCTGCCAGAACAGCTGCACGCGAAGGGTCGGTCCGCCCAGAGGAACGAGCCCGCTCGATTCCTGGAGCAGCGGGACCATCCCCCAGCCGAGGCCGAGCGTGACGGCGAGGGCATAGTCGTGGGATGCGGGGACGTAGTGCCGGGGCACTCCCTCCTGCGCCACCGACATCTCCCTGAGCCATTCGTGTTGCAGGGTGTCCCTGCGATCGAAGTCGACGAACGGCGCCGCAGACATGGCGCTCTCGGTCGCTCCCTCCGGGAACCAGCGCGCGGCGAATGCCGGCTCGGCCATCGCCCGGTACTCGAGCACGCCGAGAGGCGACACCGAGCACCCGGAGACGGCGCTCTCCTCACTCGTGACAGCCGCCATCACGGTGCCCGATTCCAGCAGGCGGGCGGTGAAGTTCTGATCGTCGCGATGCAGGCCGAAGTCGATGTCGTGTCGCGCGGAGAGTCGTGCCAGCGGGGCGAGGAACCACGTAGCCATCGAGTCGGCGTTCACCGCGAGAGGTATCGTGATCCGCCGATTGCCCTCTGCTTCATCGATGCCGACGCCGACGAGCGCGTCGTGCTCCAGGAGCGCGACCTGTCGGGCGAGACGCACGATGGCCTCCCCCGCCTCGGTGAGCCGTGCAGGCTTGGTGCGCACCACCAGGATGCGACCGAGCTGCTGCTCGAGAGTCTTCAACCGCTGACTCACTGCCGAAGGGGTGATCTGCAGCCGCTTCGACGCGGCATCCAGCGTCCCCTCGTCGACGATCGCGGCGAGGGTGGTCGCGAGTTCCGGATCGATGCGCACATTAGAGATGCTAATGGTGCGATAGGAATCTTCGCTTCACTTCATGCGTCTCGATTCCTAGGCTGAACCCATGCTCACCGCTCTCGCCGGCCTCGGACTCGGCCTCTCCCTCATCGTCGCGATCGGCGCGCAGAACGTCTTCGTGCTTCGTCAGGGGATCCGGCGCGAGCATGTCCTCGCCGTGGTGATCATCTGCGCCCTCTCCGATGCAGCCCTGATCGCCGCAGGAGTCGCCGGACTCGGCTTCGTCCTCTCCGCCGCGCCCTGGCTGGTCGTGGTCGCGCGTTGGGCGGGGGCCCTGTTCCTGCTGACCTACGGAGCGCTGGCCGCCCGTCGCGCCTGGCGAGGGGGCGAGGAGCTCGAGGTCGACGCGACGGATGCCGCGTCCCCCGGTTCCCGCGCGACCGGTGGCGCGAGCGCGACTCTCACCCGCAGCCGGCTGGCCCCCGTGATCCTGACCACCCTCGCCCTCACCTGGCTCAACCCGCACGTGTACCTCGACACCGTGCTGATGCTCGGGTCCATCGCGGCCACGCACGGCGACGAGCGCTGGCTGTTCGCGGCCGGAGCGATGGCCGCCAGCCTCCTGTGGTTCACCGCGCTGGGGTTCGGGGCGCGCTACCTCGGACGCTGGCTGCGCACGCCGCGGTCGTGGCGCATCCTCGACGCCGTGATCGCGGTGGTCATGATCACGATCGCGATCAGCCTCGTGCTACCCGTCCTGGGGGGCTGATCGGCTTCAGGCGCCGTCGATCTGGGCGAGCCGGGCACGGACGAGGCGTTCGAGGACCTCGCTCGGAATCGGGTGCTCGGGCTGGAACCGGATGGTCCCCTTGTCGACGCTGACCCCGGGATACCCGTCGAGAACGTCTGCGACAGCGGCGACGGCATCCGGGCTGAACGGGTAGATCCCGATGTGCTTCTTGGCGCGCATCACCGAGAGCAACGGCTTGCCGCCGTGCACGAGCGCGGGCATGCCATACCCCTTGCCCTGCTCCGCATCCGGCGCCTCTCGGCGCGCGACGGCATAGACACGATCGATCACGTCACGATCAGCGGCGGCGAGGTCTGCGAGGTAGTCGTCGATGGTTCCCACGAGGGCATCCTGCCACCGATCCGCGCGCGGGGCGAGGGTCCGCGGGATTCAGGCGCCGTCGAGCGGACGCATGATGCGGGTGAGGAATCGCTGCGTGCGCTCATGCTGCGGGGCGCTGAAGAGCGCGGCCGGCGGCCCCTGCTCGACCACCACGCCGCCGTCCATGAACAGCACATGATCCGCGGCTTCGCGCGCGAAGCTCAGCTCGTGGGTGACGACCGCCATGGTCCAGTTCTCGTCGGCGAGCTCTTTGATGACGAGCAGCACCTCCCCCACCAGCTCGGGATCGAGCGCACTGGTCGGCTCGTCGAACAGCAGCAGATCGGGCTTGAGAGCGAGCGCGCGCACGATGCCGACACGCTGCTGCTGCCCGCCCGAGAGCTGATGCGGACGCGCATCGGCCTTGTCGGCCAGACCTACGCGATCGAGCAGCGCGAGTGCCTCGGCCACGACCTCGGCCTTCGGTCGACCCTGAACCCGCCACGGCCCTTCGATGACGTTCTCGAGGACGGTGAGGTGCGGGAAGAGGTTGTGGTGCTGGAACACCATCGCCGAGCGGTCGCGCAGCGCGAGCCGCTTCTGCTTCTGCACGCGGGGCGAGGGCTTCGCCTCCGGGGCGAAGTCGATCTCGGGGCCGCCGTCGACGACGATGGTGCCGACATCCGGCGTCTCGAGGCCGTTGAGAGCACGCAGCACGGTGGTCTTTCCCGAACCGCTGGGGCCGATGAGCACGACGACCTCGCCGCGGTGCAGCGTCAGGTCGATGCCGCGGAGCACCTCGTTGTCGCCGAAGCTCTTGCGCAGGCCACGGGCGGTGAGCAGAGCCTCTGAAGTGTTGTCAGTGCGCGACACGGCTGTCGAGCCTCCTCTCGAGAGCGCTCTGGCCGAACGACAGCACCAGGCAGAACACCCAGTAGACCAGCGCGGCGGCGAGGTAGAGCACCATGAACTCGTAGGTGGTCGAGGCGATCTGCTGCGCCACCTTGAACAGTTCGGTCACGAGGATCAGCGACGTGAGAGAGGTGTCCTTCACCAGCGAGATGAACGTGTTCGACAGCGGGGGAACCGACACGCGCGCCGCCTGCGGCAGGATGATGCGGGTGAGCGTGCGGGTGCGGTTCATGCCCACCGTGTACGCGGCCTCCCACTGCCCCTGCGGGACCGAGAGGATGGCGGCGCGGACGACCTCGGCACCGTAACCGCCGACGTTGAGCGACAGCGCGATGATCGCACTCGGCCACGGGTCGATCGTGATCCCGATCGACGGCATGCCGTAGAAGATCACGAACAGCTGCACCAGCAGCGGCGTCCCGCGGATCACGGAGATGTAGAACCGAGCGACGCCCGAGAGGATCGGGTTCACCGAGATCCGCATCAGAGCGATGCCGACGGCGATGAGCAGCCCCAGGGCGAACGACGCCAGCGCGAGCGGCACCGTCGCCGTCAGACCCGCCCAGGCGATCGGCCCGAGCGCGTCCAGGAACAGCTGCCAGGAACTCTCCATCGGCTACTGGGAGACGTCTTCGCCGAAGTACTTCTTGCTGATCTCGGCCAGCGTGCCATCCGCGCGCAACTCGTCGAGCGCGGCGTCGACCGCCGTGACGAGGGCTTCCTTGTCCTTCGCGAAGGCGAATGCCTGCTCGCCCGCCTCATCGGTCTCCGCCGCGATCTTCAGACCGGTCGGGCTGTTGGTCGTCTCGTAGTCGAGGAACGTGAGCTTGTCGTTGATGGTGGCGTCGACCCGTCCCTGGCGCAGGAGCTCGACGGCCTGCGCCCAGCCCTCGACACCCTCGACCGTGGCGCCCGACTCGGCGGCGAGGTCGTTCCAGTTGCTCGTGAGCGACTGCGCGGTGGTCTTGCCGTCGAGGTCGGCGAACGACGAGATCGTGTCATCGTCCTCGGCCACGACGATCACGCCGGGAGAGACGGTGTACGGCGTGCTGAAGAGGTACTTCGCCTCGCGCTCGTCGTTGATCGTGACCTGATTGGCGATCACGTCGAACCGACCCGCGTCGAGGCCCGCGAAGATCGCGTCCCACTGGGTCTCTTCGAACTTCACCTCGAGGCCGAGCTTGTCGGCGATGGCTTCGATGATCTCCACGTCGTATCCGGTCAGCTCGCCGGCGCCGTTGTCGCCGTGGAAGCTGAAGGGACGGTAGGCACCCTCGGTCCCGACCGTGAGCGTGCCGTCCTTCGCGAGCCCGAACTCCGAGCTCGCGGAGCTCTCGCCGCTGCCCGCAGTGCTCTCAGATGTGCTCGACCCGCTGCAGGCGGTCAGAGCCGCGGCGGCGACGACGAGTGCGGTGACGGCGATGAGACGACGGGACATGAACCCTCCTGGGGTGTGAAGCGCGGTGCGAGTTTACGCGACCGTCGCGGGAACTCCCCCACAGTACGTGGCACGGGGCGGTTCGCCGCATCCGATGACGTTTCGTTTCGCAGGAGCTCGGAAGACGCAGAAACGCCCCCGGGAGAACCCGGGGGCGTTTGTGCGAGTCAGACTCAGATGGAGTTGACGTCCAGCGGGATGCCGGGGCCGAACGTGGTCGACACCGCACCCTTCTGGATGTAACGGCCCTTCGAGCTCGACGGCTTGAGGCGGACGATCTCCTCGAGCGCTGCGCCGATGTTCTCGTTCAGCTGCTCGGCGGTGAAGGAGGCCTTGCCGACGACGAAGTGCACGTTGGCGTGCTTGTCGACGCGGAACTCGATCTTTCCGCCCTTGATCTCCTCGACGGCCTTGGCCGGGTTCGGGGTCACGGTGCCGGTCTTCGGGTTCGGCATCAGACCACGCGGTCCGAGCACCTTTCCGAGACGACCGACCTGGCCCATGAGCTCCGGGGTGGAGACGGCGGCGTCGAAGTTGGTCCAGCCATCGGCGACCTTCTGGATGAGCTCGGCGCCGCCGACCTCATCTGCACCTGCGGCGATCGCTGCCTCGGCCGCGGGGCCGGTGGCGAAGACGATGACGCGGGCGGTCTTACCGGTGCCGTGGGGCAGGATGACGGTGCCGCGCACCATCTGGTCTGCCTTGCGAGGGTCAACGGCGAGCTTCAGCGCGACCTCGACGGTCGAGTCGAACTTCGACGATCCGGTCTCCTTCGCGAGCGCGACGGCCTCGGTCGGAGTGTAGAAACGGTCTGCCTCGATCTTCTCGGCGGCAGCCTTGTAAGCCTTGGACTTGGTAGCCATGATTATTCTCCTCAGCCCTCGACCGTGATGCCCATGGAACGGGCGGTGCCGGCGATGATCGAGATCGCGGCCTCGATGTCGTTGGCGTTCAGGTCAGCCTGCTTGGTCTCGGCGATCTGGCGGACCTGGTCCTTGGTGATCTTCGCGACCTTGACGGTGTGCGGAGTCGCGGAGCCCTTGGGGACGCCGGCGGCCTTCTTGATGAGCTCCGCGGCAGGCGGGGTCTTCAGGACGAACGTGAAGCTGCGGTCCTCGTAGACGGTGATCTCCACGGGGATGACGTTGCCGCGCTGCGACTCGGTCGCGGCGTTGTACGCCTTGCAGAACTCCATGATGTTGACGCCATGCTGACCGAGCGCGGGGCCGATCGGCGGCGCCGGGTTGGCTGCACCGGCGTTGATCTGAAGCTTGATCAGGCCGGTCACCTTCTTCTTCGGTGCCATTCTCTTTCCTTTCATCGAATCGGATGCCGGAGCACCCGCTTCTCCCACAGATCCGGCGTTTCCGGACCGTGGTCGTCTGTGCGCACGCCGAAGCGCCGCACAAACCACATAAGTCTACCCGATCGGGAGACCACTCGCCGCCGAAGGCCACCGAGTGTGCGGGCGATGCCGGCGGTGACGCGAGAACGGCCGCCCCGAAAGGGACGGCCGTTCTCGTGAGAAGGGATGTCAGATCATCTTGGTGACCTGGTCGAACGACAGCTCGACCGGGGTCTCGCGCTCGAAGAGGGAGACGAGCACCGTGAGCTTGCCGCTCTCGGGCTTGATCTCGCTGATCGAACCGGGAAGACCCGCGAACGAGCCCTCCTTGATCGTGATGGTCTCGCCGACCTCGAAGTCGACCTCGGCCGGGAGCGGACGAGCGACGGCGAGGCCGCCCTTCGACGCGATGTTCTTGGCCGTGGGGACGTCCTTGACCTCGACGAGCGACTTCAGCATGTTGAAGGCCTCTTCGAAGCGGAGCGGCGTCGGGTTGTGGGCGTTGCCCACGAAGCCGGTGACGCCCGGGGTGTGGCGGACGACCGACCAGGTGTCTTCCGTGAGCTCCATGCGCACCAGCACGTAGCCGGGGATGCGCACGCGGGTGACCATCTTGCGCTGGCCGTTCTTGATCTCGACCACGTCTTCCATCGGGACCTCGATCTGGTAGATCTCGTCCTCGACCTCGAGCGTCGACTTGCGCTGCTCGATATTGGCCTTCACCTTGCGCTCGAAACCGGCGTAGGAGTGGATGACGTACCACTTGCCCGGGAGCATGCGGAGGTCCATGCGGAAGGCCTCGTAGGGGTCTTCCTCGGCATCCTCGTCGTCTTCGTCCGTCGAGGAGTCCTCGTCGCCCTGCACGTCATCGGCGCCGAGCTCGGGGCCGTCGTACGGGGTGACCTCTTCGGCCGCCGCAGCATCCAGCTCGGCGACTTCTTCGGCCACAGATTCGTTGAGGACCTCAGCGGCAGCCTCAGACTCAGCCGCTTCGTCCAGGTTGAGAGCGTCGTTCACGATCGCGTCCGCCTCCGGGTCGTCGATGTCGATGTCGGTGTCAACCGTGTCATCCTCTTCGCCGTCCTCGCCTTCGACGTGGACCGCGACGTGCTCAGCCGGGGTGACCGAGAGCTCTTCCTCAGCGAGCACGTTGCCCTCCTGGGCTTCGTCTTCCTCGCTGGACTGCTCTGCGGCGGTCGCCCAGTCGGCGTCGTCGGAATATCGTTCAGACACGTTGTTTCTTCTCCATAGCTGCGGGGTGAGCCGCGGGGGTCATCAGCCAGGGATTCCGAACACCCAGTGCGTCACGAACGCGAACAGCGTGTCCAAGCCGTAGACGATGCCCATGACGATCAGAACGAAGACGAGCACCACCCCGGTGAACTTGAACAGCTCCTTGCGAGTCGGGGTGACGACCTTGCGGAGCTCGGCGATGACCTGGCGGATGAACAGGGCGATGCTCCCGAAGAACCGGGAGAAGGGGTTGCCCGTCTTCTCGCGGGTGGCGCCGGCCGCGACGACCTCGCCGCGCGGTTCGTCCTGATCCATCCTGAATGTACCTTTCGTGTGTCAGCGTTGCGCTGACGCGCAGGGCGGACAGGAATCGAACCTGCAACCTGCGGTTTTGGAGACCGCTGCTCTGCCAATTGAGCTACCGCCCTAGAGACCGGGAGGTCTCGGGGTGTTCTCTCCACTCTGCCACCGTGACTGTGATCGGAAGACCCCAGGCATGGCGAAAGAATGCAGACAACAACTGCCCCTCAAGCATACGGCATCGATCCGGTGGTGCCGAACCGGGATCGCGTTGGCGTGTTCTTGTTAGGCTCAGCGAGCGTATGCAGGAGGAGGGAGCGCCGGTGAGCGCTGAAGTGCAGCAGTTCCAGGTGGATCTGCGCGGAGTCGTCGATCTGCTCAGCCGGCACATCTACTCCAGCCCTCGGGTGTACCTGCGGGAGCTGCTGCAGAACGCCCGCGATGCGATCACAGCCCGCCGCGAGGTCGACGGCGGCGGGGGACGCATCCGCATCACCCCGTTGACCGCAGAGAGCGGCGAGTTCGTGCTGCGCGACGACGGCGTGGGGTTGACCCTCACGGAGGTCGCCGATCTGCTGGCGACCGTCGGCCGCAGCTCCAAGCGCGATATCTTCGACCTCCCGCGCAGCGACTACCTCGGCCAGTTCGGCATCGGCCTGCTGAGCTGCTTCATGGTCGCCGACACGATCGTCATCCGCTCCCGCAGCGCCCGCGGCGGCGCCTCGGTCGAGTGGACGGGCAGCGCGGACGGCACGTTCCAGGTGGCCGAGATCGACGAGGAGCTGCCGATCGGCACCAGCGTGCACCTCGTCCCGCGTTTCGACGCCGACGAGCTGCTGCGCCCCGCGGCGGTGCACGAGCTGGCGACGACGTTCGGTGAGTTCCTCCCGGTGCGCGTGACGATCGACACCGCAGCCGGAGACATCGACATCACCAGGGATGCGCCGTTCCTCGACGCGGCAGAGGATCCCGAGGCGGCCGTGGGCTACGGGCGGGACCTCCTCGGTGCGAGTCCGCTCGACGTTATCGAGCTGAGCGAGCCCGCCACGGGCACCCGCGGCCTGGCGTACGTACTGCCCTTCGCTCCGCCTCCCGGCGCGCGCCAGGCCACGCGCATGTACCTGGGGCGGATGCTGCTCTCCGAGCGCGTGGACGATGTGCTCCCCGACTGGGCGTTCTTCGTGCGCGCCGTGATCGACTCCACCGGCCTCGCCCCGACCGCGAGCCGGGAATCGCTCGTCGAGGACGCCGCGCTCGAACGCGTGCGGGAGCAGCTGGGTGCCGGCATCCGCCGCTGGGTGCTCGAGCTGGGGCTGCGCGAACCGCACCGCCTCGCGCAGTTCGTCGCCGTGCACGAGGTGGGGCTCAAGTCGTTGGTGCGCCACGACGAGGAGCTCGCCCGCTTCATCTCCCGCTGGCTGACCGTCGAGACCACACACGGCACCCTGCGCATCGGCGACCTCGTCGCGCGGTACCCGCACATCCGGTACGCGCAGACGGTGGACGAGTTCCGCCAGGTGGCCGGCATCTCCCCCTCCGACGAGGTGCTCGTCAACGGCGGCTACCTCTACGACGCCGACCTGATCCGGATGCTGCCCGACCTCTACCCGCAGGTCACGGTCGAGCAGGTCGACGTCACGGGAGAACTCGACCGGCTCGACCCGCCTCCCCTCGATGACCGCGGCGCCGCCGTCGCCCTCGAGGCGCGCGCCGGTGCCGTGCTCGCCGCATCCGACTGCTCCGTCGTCGTGCGCTCCATCGACCGCCCCGACCTGGCCGGGCTCTACGTGGCCGACCCCGAGGTGCTGCGGGCGATCGATCGCGGGCGCACCAAGGGCATCACCGGCGCCCTGTGGGGCGGCGTGCTGGATCGCATCGACCAGACCCTGTCCTCCGCGCGCGAGGACGATCTGCGGGCTCGGCTGTGCCTGAACTGGTCGAACCGCGTCGTGCGCGCCCTGGTGCGCGTGCAGGACGACGCGGTGTTCGCACGTACGGTGCAGCTGCTCTACATCCAGGCACTGCTCGCCGGACACCACCCGCTCGCCGATGCCGACAGGGCGCTGATGACCAGCGCCCTCGCCGACCTCGTCTCACTCTCGGCCGGTCTGGAGGGGGACACCATCCCCTTCGGCGACGCTCGCTGAATCCTCCCCGAAAGGTTCCGTCCATGGCACGTCCGAAGAAGCGCTTCCAGCAGCTGATCGAGGAGATCGATCGCACCCCCTGGGGGCCCGCTGAGCAGGCCCTGGTCGCCGAAGCCGTCGCCCTCGCGGTGGAGATCGGCGACGAGCGTCTCGAGTACGAGGCACGGATGCGTCAGACGGCGTCGGCGAACATGAACGGCGCGACCGACGTCATGCTCAATTCGTTCGCATGGTGCCTCGCCCACCACGACGCCGACCCGCAGCGCTTCCCCGCCGACCTCGACAACGGCGGCGCCGACCTGATGTGGCAGTTCAAGTGGATGGCGTCGTCGCTGCGGTCCTCCCCCGCGTTCTCGCAGGAGCAGATCGCCGCCGTGCTCGACGACATGGAATCCCACTACCGTGCGGCGGGCCTCGGCGTCAGCGGCGTGCTCACCGCCCGCTTCGAAGATGCCTGGGATGCGGGCCGCATGGATGAGGCCGAGGCACTGCGGGTGCAGCTGGAGGCCACGCCGCGCGACGACCACAGCCACTGCGACGCGTGCGGGCGCAGCCAGATCGCCGGTTTCTTCGCCGACACCGATCGCGACGCGGAGGCGATCGTCCTCGTCGAGGAGATGATCGAGGGCGGCTTCTCCTGCGGCGAGGAGCCGGAGCACGCCCTCTCGCGCGTGCTGCTGCCCTACCTGCGCGCCGGACGCCTGGATGAGGCGAAGACCGCGCACCTGCGCAGCTACCGGCTGGCCAAGGACAACCCCGACAACCTGCGCATCGTCGCCAACAACATCGTTTTCGCAGCCGTCACCGGCAACGAGGCCCGCGCTCTGGCGCTGGTCGAGAAGCACATCGCCTGGCTCGCGCACGACGGGCTGAACGTCGACGCGCACTTCGCGGCCCTCGCCGCCCTCGCCGTGGCGCTCGACCGGGTCACCGCCGTCGGGCACGGCGACACCCCGGTGCGCGGTGCGGAGTCGGCCGCCCTCGTCCCCTTCTTCGGCGAACACGATGGCGCCTGGAGCGCCGCCGACCTCGCGGCCGCAGCGTGGGCCGCCGCCGAGCGGATCGGAGCGGGCTTCGACGGACGGGACGGGACGGACGGCCACGCGCGCAGCCTCGAGCGGATGCGCGCGCTCGAGGACGAGCAGTACGACGTGCCGATCCGTTCGGATGCCTTCGTCGCCCCCGCCCCCACCACCACCCCGGTGGACACGGATGGCTGGTTCGAGCGGGCGATGCAGCTCGCGCAGTTCGGTGCGGAGCACGAGACCCTCGAGGCCCTGCCCCACGCCCTCGCGATCGAAGACCCCGCCAAGCGCGCGCAGCTGCTCTCGATGCGCCTGGGGATCCTGATCGCACTCGATCGCGCAGAAGAGGCCCTGCAGTTGCTGCCGGAGCGTGTCGCCGCGCTGCGGGCGGCCGGCCGTGACGCGCAGGCCGATCTGGAGGAGCGCATCGGCCTTGCCACCTTCGGCCTGAACACTCCGGAGACGACCGCCGCGCTGGAGGAGGAGATCGGCGCATCGGACGACCTCCCCGCCTGGACACGCGGCGACCTCGCCATCAGCCGTGCCGCCCTGCACCTGCAGTCCGGCGAACCCGACGCCGCGCTGGATCACGCCGAGGTGGCCGCACGGTCCTTCGCCGAGGCCGAAGACACCCGGCTGACGAACACCACGACGCTGCTCGCGATCTCCGCCGTGCTGAGCAAGGGCGACCTCGAAGCGGGAAGCGCACTGCTCGACCGTCTCCTCGCGCAGGACGACCTCAGCACCGGCCACCGGGCGCAGGCGCTGCAGACCCGCGCACGTGTGCGCGGCGGCGGCAGCGCCTACGTCGAGGGCGCGGTCGACGCCGATGAGGCCTGTCGGCTGCTCGCCGAGCTGGGGGCGACCCGCGCTCTCGGCGACGCGCACCTGCTCGCCGGCGCCCTCTGGGAGGACGCGGACGAGCCGGAGAAGGCCGTCTCGCGCTACCGCCTCGCCGCCCGCCTCGGAGGCGAATCGGGAGGCGACACGACCGGCCTCGACTTCCGTCTGGCGCGCGCCATGCTGCGTGTCGGCGATGCGGAGGAGGCCGCTGAGCTCTTCGGCGACGTGCTGCAGCGCGAGGAAGAGGCAGAGGTGCCCGCCGGCTCCCGCGCCATGACCGCATCGATGCTCGCACGGGCTCTGAGCGCGGCCGGTGAATTCGGCCAGTCCGTCGGCGCGCACGGCTACGCCTCCGAGCTGTTCGGACAGGCCGAGGAGCACGCGGATCAGGCGATGTCGATGACGGAGCAGGCCAAGATCCTCGCGCGCTTCGACGAGCACGACGACGCGATCGCCCTGCTCGAGTCCGCGACCGAGATCGTGCGGCGCGCGCCCGATGCCGTCGGTGCCCTCACCGAGGTCCTGCACAGCCTCGGTCAGGCCTACGGAGGGCGCGGCGACGAGCGGGCGTTCGGCCTCTTCGACGAGGTCGCCGCTCTCGCACAGCAGCACGAGGCCGGGTGGCTGCTCGCCGATGTGACCGACTCGCGGGCGCGTGCCCTGGCCGAGCTCGGCCGTGTCGACGAGGCGGTCTCGGCCGCCCTCACCGCGGCCGACGGCTTCGCGGCACTCGGCGACGTCGGATCCGCCGGAGGGTCAGAGCTGTTCGCGGCTCGTGTGCTCGTCGGCAACGACCGCGCAGCCGACGCCGTGCCGGTCTACCGCAGCGCCATCGAGCACGCGGCCGGCCACCCGCCGCTGATGCAGGTGGCCGCCCTCGAGCTCGGCAACGTGTTCGAGGCGCTCGGTCGGCTCGGCGAGGCCGCCGAGATCCGCGCGCAGCTGGAGAGCTGAGCCGACTCAGAACAGCTGACGCCAGTTCGCCTTCGCGAGGTCGAGGAGCTCGTCGCCGCGCCCGGACATGACCGTGCGGATCGCGTAGAGCGCGAAGCCCTTGACCTGGGCGGCCTCGATCGCGGGCGGCATGGAGAGCTCCTGGCGCTCGGTCACCACATCCAGCAGCGCGGGGCCGTCGTGGGCGAGCACCTCGCGCACGGCGTCGGGGAGGTCCTCGCTGCGCTCGACGCGGCGCGCGAAGATCCCCATCGCCTCGGCGATCGCGGCGAAGCTGGGGTTCTCCAGCCCCGTCCCGTAGGTGACGAATCCGGCCGCCTTCATCTCGAGTTCGACGAAGTTCAGCGACGAGTTGTTGACCACGATCGTCTTCACGGGCAGCCGGTTCTGCGTCAGGGTGAGCAGTTCACCGAGCATCATCGAGAGACCTCCGTCTCCGGCCAGTGCGACCACCTGACGGTCAGGATGCGCGGCCTGCGCCCCGATGCCGTGCATGAGCGCGTTGGCCATGGAGCCGTGGGTGAAGGAGCCGATCAGGCGACGGTTCTCGGTCATCGACAGGTAGCGGGCGGCCCACACGGTGGGCGAGCCCACGTCGGCGGTGAAGATCGCGTCATCGGCCGCGTGCTCGTCCAGCAGACGCGCGAGGTACTGCGGGTGGATGGGGCGATCGCCCTTGGTCGGCACCGCCAGCTCGTCGAGCTTTTTGCGGGTCTTGCGGTAGTGCGCCGTGGCGTCGTCGAGGTGCGTGCGGTCTTCCTTCCGCGCCACCCGCGGCAGCAGCGCCTCGGACGTGGCGCGCACGTCACCGACCAGCCCCAGATCGAGCGGATGCCGCTTGCCGAGCTGAGCGCCGCGGATGTCGACCTGGATGGTCGTGGCGTTGTCCGGGTAGAACTGCTCGTACGGGAAGTCGCTGCCCAGCACCAGGAGCGCATCGGCCGCTTCCATCGCCCGGAAGCCCGAGGCGAAACCGAGGAGCCCCGTCATCCCGACGTCGAAGGGGTTGTCGTACTCGATGAACTCCTTGCCGCGCAGCGCGTGCACGATCGGCGCGCCCAGCTTGTCGGCGAGCGCGATCACCTCGTCATGCGCGCCTTCGACGCCCGCCCCGGCGAGGATCGTGACGTTCTTCGCCGCGTTCAGCAGCGTCGCCGCCTTCTCGAGCTCGGGCGCGCTCGGCACGACCACCGGGCGAGCGCGCTCGATCACGACGGCCCGGTCGTCGGCGATGTCGGCCAGGGCGACATCGCCGGGGATCACCAGCACGGCGACGCCGCGCTCCTCGATCGCGGCGCGCATCGCGATCTCCATCAGCCGCGGCATCTGCTTCGGGTCGGCGACGTACTCGACGTAGACGCTGCACTCGCGGAAGAGCTCCTGCGGATGCGTCTCCTGGAAGTACCCGGTGCCGATCTCGGTGGTGGGGATGTGCGCGGCGATCGCGAGCACGGGAACGCGCGAGCGGTTGGCGTCGTACAGGCCGTTGATCAGGTGCAGGTTGCCGGGCCCGCAGGATCCGGCGACGACGGCGAGCTCCCCTGTCGTGGCGGCATCGGCTGCGGCGGCGAAGGCCGCGGACTCCTCATGCCGCACGTGCACCCATCGGATCGTGCCGTCCTTGCGCAGCGCGTCCGTGAAGCCGTTCAGCGAGTCGCCCGGGATGCCGTAGACCCGGTCGATCCCGTTGGCGTGCAGAGTCTTGACGATGTTCTCAGCGACGTTTGCCATGCTTCGACCCTACGCCCGGGTCCGGGGGCGAGGCTCGTCCGGACCCGCCGCGGAGGGTCGGTCAGTACTCCTGGGGACCGTCGAGCTCCGGCTCGGCACTGCGACGGAACGCCCGTCCAGAGACCGACGTCGGGGCGATGCGCACGTACACCCGCTTGACGGTGGGGATCCACGGACGAAGCCCCGCGGTCTCCGCCCGCTGCACGTCGGCATCCGACTCCAGCGCCGTGGCATACCCGCGGATGATCACGCTCCAGGCATCGGTGTCGGTGTGGTCGTCGACCTCGAACAGCACATCGGTGTTGACGGTCAGCTCGAACAGCTTGCTGCCAGGCGCTGTGCGGAACAGGATGCCTTCGCCGTCGACCACGTAGTTCACGGGGAAGATGTCGATCGTCTCGCCCACATGGGTGACGAGTCTTCCCAGTTCCTGCGTGCCGAGCAGCTCCCAGCTACGGTCGGAGGTCAGCATCTCGATGGGGTCGGTGTGCGCGCTCATGTCGCCATTGTCTCCCACTCGGTGTCCTCACCGACAGGGCATCCGTCACGCGATACGAGGCGGGCACGCGAAAGGCCCCTCGCGCTGTGCGAGAGGCCTTTCGTCGTACGCTCAGCCGATGCGGATGAGCTTCTTGTTCACGAACTCGTCGGCGGCCAGGTGACCCAGCTCACGGGCGGTTCCACTGCGCTTCACACCACCGAACGGCAGCTCCGGGCTGTCGGCCAGCACGAGGTTGACGTAGACCATGCCCGCCTCGATCTTGTCGGCGACGCGCGCGGCCTGCTCGGCATCCGTGGTGAAGATGTAGGAGCCGAGACCGAAGGTGGTGTCGTTCGCGAGTTCGACCGCCGCATCCTCATCCGCCACGCGGTAGACGACAGCCGCGGGACCGAAGAGCTCCTCGCTGTACACGTTCATCTCGGGCGTTACATCGGCCAGCACGGTCGGAGCGAAGAACGCGCCGTCGCGGGTGCCACCGGTGAGCAGCGTGGCGCCCTGCTCGACAGCCTGATCGATCTGCTTCTGCAGGTTGACCGCGGCCGTCTCGGACGCGACCGGCCCGAGGACCGTGTCATCGAGCATGGGGTCGGTCGCCGTGACCGCCGCCATCGCGGCCGTGAACTTCTCGACGAAGGCGTCGTAGAGCTCGTCGACGACGATGAAGCGCTTGGCCCCGTTGCACGCCTGCCCATTGTTGTCGAGACGGGCGTCGACGCCGGCCTGCACGGTCGCGTCGAGGTCGTCGGTGGAGAGCACGATGAACGGGTCGGAGCCGCCCAGCTCCAGCGCGACCTTCTTGAGGTTGCGGCCGGCGATCTCGGCGACCGCCGCGCCGGCGCGCTCCGAACCGGTCAGCGAGACGCCCTGCACGCGCGGGTCGGCGATCATCGTCGCGATCTGCTCGTTCGTGGCGAGCACGTTCTGGTACGCGCCCTTCGGGAAGCCGGCGTCCTGATAGATCTTCTCGATCGCGCTCGACGACTCCGGGCACTGCGGTGCGGGCTTGAGCAGGATCGTGTTGCCCACGATCAGGTTGGGAGCCGCGAAGCGCACGATCTGATACGCGGGGAAGTTCCAGGGCATGATGCCCACGAGCGGGCCGAGCGAGGAACGGCGGATGATGGCCGAGCCCTCCCCCAGGATCGCGATCGGCTGGTCGGCCATGATCGACTCCGCCTGGTCGGCGTAGTACTCGGCGATGTCGGCCGCGAAGTCGACCTCGCCGAGGGCGGCCTCGCGGGGCTTGCCCATCTCGCGCACGAAGATGTCGGCGAGCTCTTCACGGCGCTCGCGGTGCAGTTCTGCGGCACGACGGACGAGAGCCGCGCGTTCGGCGACCGTCGACGAGCGCGACCACTTGCGGTGGGCCTCGTCGGCCGCGGCGAGCGCCTCGTCGATCTGGGCGTCCGTGAAGGTGTCGAAGGACGCCAGCCTCTCTCCGGTGGCGGGGTTGATGACGGCGTAGTCGGTCATGACTTGTCCTCTCTTTGGTGGTGCGGGGCCCGACGACGCGGGCCCCGCATCGGAATTCAGGAGACCGGGATCAGCGTGTACTTGGTGGACAGGTACTCGTGGATGCCCTCGAAGCCGCCCTCGCGGCCGACGCCGGACTGCTTGACGCCACCGAAGGGTGCCGCCGCATTGGAGACCACGCCCACGTTCAGACCCATCATGCCCGTCTCGAGCCCGTCGATCATCCGCTGACCGCGCTGCAGGTTCTCGGTGAAGACGTAGGACACCAGTCCGTACTCGGTGTCGTTCGCGAGCCGCACGGCCTCTTCCTCGGTCTCGAAGGTCGCGATCGCGAGCACCGGTCCGAAGATCTCCTCGCGGAGGATCGCGCTTCCGGCGACGACGTCGGTGAGCACGGTGGGCTCGTAGAACGTGCCCGTGCCCTCGAGGGCCTTGCCACCGGCGAGCAGCGTCGCACCGCGACCGACCGCATCGTCGACCAGCTCGCCGGCCTTGGCGACGGCGTCCGCATCGATGAGCGGTCCGATCGCCACGCCGTCCTCGGTGCCACGGCCGATCTTCATGCCGTTGACGCGCTCGGTCACGCGCTTGGCGAACTCGCCCGCGACGTCCTTGTGCACGATGAAGCGGTTGGCCGCCGTGCAGGCCTGGCCGATGTTGCGGAACTTCGCGGCGAGCGCGCCCTCCACGGCCTTGTCGAGGTCGGCGTCGTCGAACACCACGAACGGGGCGTTGCCGCCGAGCTCCATCGACACGCGCAGCACGCCCTGCGCCGCCTGGGCGATGAGCTTGCGGCCGACCTCGGTCGAGCCCGTGAAGGAGAGCTTGCGCAGACGCGGGTCGGCGATGATCGGCGCCGACAGCGCGCTCGACTTCGAGGTCTGCACGACGTTGACGACGCCGGCGGGGAGGCCGGCCTCTTCGAGCAGCTTCGTGAAGTACATCGTGGTCAACGGCGTGAGTGCCGGGGGCTTGATCACGACGGTGCATCCGGCCGCGAGGGCGGGGGCGATCTTGCGCGTCGCCATAGCGAACGGGAAGTTCCACGGCGTCACGAAGAACGACGGTCCCACCGGGCGCTGCGAGACGACCATGTGGCCGGTGCCTTCGGGGTTGATCCCGTAGCGACCGCTGATGCGCACGGCCTCCTCGCTGAACCAGCGCAGGAACTCGCCGCCGTAGCCGACCTCGCCACGCGCCTCGGCGAGCGGCTTGCCCATCTCGAGCGTCATGAGCAGTGCCAGGTCTTCCTTGTGCTCCTGCACGAGGTCGAACGCACGACGGAGGATCTCGCTGCGCACGCGCGGAGCTGTGGCCGCCCAGCCGTCCTGAGCGGCGACCGCGGCGTCGAGCGCACGGATGCCGTCGGCGGGCGTCGCATCGGCGATGGTGCGGATGACGGCACCGGTCGCGGGATCCTGGACGTCGAAGGTGCCGCCGGTCTCGCCGTCGATCCACTGACCGCCGATGAAGAGGCCGGTGGGGATGCTGTCCAGGAGCGCCTGTTCGGTCTGAGTGCTCATGATTCTCTTTCTGTGGGGAGGGCTAGGAGCGCTTGCGTCGGCTGGGCGGTGCGTCGATGCCCAGTGTCTGTCCGCGGAAGAATGCGGGCCGTCGGACCGCGTTCCAGATCATGACGACGATGCCGACGACGATGATCAGCATGCCGAGGATGAAGACGATGCCGACCCCGCCGATCTGCGAGCCCGAGCCGTAGGCCGGGTCCATCGAGTCGATCAGCGTGGTGAAGAACAGCACCGCGAGGATCGAGCCGCCGATGAGCGGGAACAGGAACGTGAAGAAGACGTTCCGCGCCGAGTCGAACCACTGCTTGCGGAAGTACCAGACGCACGCGAAGGCGGTGATCCCGTAGTAGAAGCAGATCATCATGCCGAGCGTGAGGATGGTGTCCCACAGCGTGTCCTCGCTCACGATGCGCATCACGGCGTAGAACGCCGAGGCCACCACGGCCGAGACGATGGTCGCGTACCCCGGGGTGAAGAAGCGGGGGCTGACCTTCGCGAACGACTTGGGCAGTGCGCCGTAGTGCCCCATCGCCAGCAGGGTGCGCGCCGGTCCCACGAAGGTGGACTGCAGCGACGATGCCGAGCTGGTGAGCACCGCGAGCGACACGAGGAACGCGAGCGGGCCGAGGATCGGGCCGGAGAGGTGGAAGAACACGTTCTCCTGGATGTCCTCGTTGCCGAGTCCCAGAGCGCCGGTGCCGACGCCGGCGAACATGATCATCGCGACGGCGAGCAGCAGGTAGAGCGAGACGATCATTAGCACCGTGACGGTGGCCGCGCGACCCGGGGTCTTCTCCGGATCCTTGGTCTCCTCGTTCATGGTGAGGGTGACGTCCCAGCCCCAGAAGATGAAGATCGACAGCGACAGTCCTGCAGCGACCGCGCTGAAGGACGAGATCGCGAACGGGTTGAACCAGTTCAGATCGAACGGCTGGTAGTCGAAGCCGTTACCGCTCACGGCCTGCACGATCGCCGCGCCTGCGAAGAAGAGCAGCACGAGGATCTGGAAGCTGACGAGCCAGTACTGCAGCTTCTGGGTCGTCTGCATGTCGCGATAGGAGATCCACGTCGCGCCGAGCATGAACAGCAGGCACACCCCGATGTTGATCCAGGTGACGCTCGCGAGGCCGGCGATGTCCGGGTTGCCGGTGATCTGGGAGATCAGCAGGAACAGGAAGTCGACCGCGATGCCGGCGAGGTTGGACAGGACCAGGATCGTGGCGACCACCAGGCCCCAGCCGGCCATCCAGCCGACCCACGGACCGAAGGCGCGTGCGGCCCAGGTGAACGAGGTGCCGGAGTCGGGCATCCGGTTGTTGAGCTCTCGGTACCCGAAGGCGACCAGGAGCATGGGGATGAAGCCCACCAGGATGATCGCGGGAATCTGCGACCCGACCGTGGAGGCCACAGGCCCCACAGCGGCGGTGAACGTGTAGGCGGGCGCGATGCACGAGATGCCGATCACGACCGCGCCGATGAGGCCGACCGTTCCGGCGCTCAGGCCCTTGGTGGAGATCCCGGTCGTGACACCGGATTCGGGCTCCGTCGCCCGGTTGGTGCTGCTCATCAGCGTTCTCCTGCTTCGTTGCGGGTGCGCGGGACGACGATCATGGGGACGGGCAGCTCGTGCAGCATCTTCGCCGCCGTGGAGCCCAGGAACAGGCGACGAGGCTGTGCCAGCCGGCTGGAGCCGACCAGGACGACCTCACCGGGAAGCCACGAGAGGTTCGCGACCGCGTCTTCGACGCTGTCCCCCGGAGCCTTCTCGACGGCGGCGGTGCGTCCGTCCGGAAGCTTCTCGGTCGCCATCGCGAGGACTTCCTGCCCGTGGGTGTCACCGACCGTGCGGATCGCGCCGGTGTCGAGCCCGGGCGGCACATCGAACGGCACGAGCGAGACGAGTCGGAGATCGACTCCGCTGTCACCGGCGAGGGCGACCGCCTCGTCGAGCAGCGCGTCGGCACCCGGCCGGGAGCCGACGGCGACCGTGACGCGCGGGAGGACGTGATCGTCCTGCAGGGCGGTGCCGGCCGGAGCCAGCGCCACCGGGATGGTGGACGAGTGCAGCAGCTCCGACGCGACGCTTCCGAGTCGGTGCCGCCCGAAGATGCCGCCGCCCGCGGCGCCGATCACGATCACGCGGGCTCCGAACTCCTCACCGGCGGCGATGAGCCCCTCGGCGAACGATTCGGAGAAGCGGACGTGACCGCTGCGGGTCAGCTCCTGCGGCAGCCGGACGACGGCGTCGGCGAGCCACTTCTTCGCCTGCGACCTGATGTGCTCCTCGTAGGCGCGCTCCGGCGGGACCGCGGCGTTGCGCGTGCCCTCGTTCGGCAGCACGATCACCAGGTGCACGGTGGCCCCGAGGCTTCGGGCGATACGCGCGCCCAGCGCTGCGGCATCCGCTCCCGCATCCGTCGCCGTGTAGCCCACGACGACCGAGCCGGTCATCAGCTGCCGCTCTCGACAGCGCCGGCGTCGCGACTGGCGTCGACGATGTTGGAGGCGACGAGGTGTCCCATGCGGATCGCGCCGTCGACGTGCTGGTATCCGGCACCGGCCATGTCGCTGCAGGCGAAGTGGATCGGACCGACGGCCGTGCGAAGATCGGCGCCGTAGCGGTGCAGGCCACCCATGTCGAAGCTCGCGGCGTAGGCGCCGCGCGTCCACTCTTCGCTGCCCCAGTCGCTCTCGTAGTAGACGACGGGGTTCTTGGCCTCGGGGCCGTAGTAGTGCGACAGCGACTCGAGGATGCGCTCCTTGCGCTCCTCGGCCGACAGCTCAAACACGCCGTCGGCGTTGGCGTCGGACACGAAGCCCACCAGGGTGCCGCGCTCGTCGCCGTGGTTGGTGTTGTCGTAGGCCTCGTGCGAGAGCTCGTAGGGGCTGAACGCGGTGCCGCTGAGGCCCTGCTCGCGCCAGAACGGACGGTCGTAGACGGCGTGCACCTTGATGACGAAGCCCATCGAGAGGTGCTGGTGCAGCTGATGCTGGCGACGCGGCAGCGGCGGGTCGAACGAGATACGGCTGTACAGCACGGGAGCGTGCGCGAGGATCGCGTGGCGAGCGCGCACGGTGAGCTCGTCGGTGGTGGCCACGACGCCGGCGTCCGACCACTCGAGGCTGCGCACGGGCTGGTTCAGCAGCACGTCCTGGCCCAGGCGCTCGGCCAGGCGCAGCGGAACCTGCTGCAGACCCCCGACCACGCGCTTGTCGAGGATGAAGTCGGCGTCGACGAGGTTCGAGTAGGAGCCGGCGGATGCGGCCATCAGCAGCGACTGCAGCAGCGAGAACGAGTGCGTGGGCTTGGTGAGCATCGCGGAGCCCGTGGCGAAGGCCAGGTTCCGCACGGCCTCGTCGTCGTCGGTCTGCGAGCGCAGCCAGGCGTCCCAGGTGATGGAGTCCCACTCCGCGGCGTTCGGGTGCTCCCACGGCCGGTCGGGGTCGATCTCGGCGACCAGCGCGTCGAGGATCCCGGTGATCCGTGCGATCACGGCCTCGGTCTCGGCGGAGACGGGGAACATCTCGCCGGTGAAGCGGTGCGTCTTCCCGTCGGGGCCGACGTAGACGCTGTCGCCCTCGCGGTAGCGGCTGTAGGTCTCGAGCCCGAGCTCTTCGATCGTCTCCTTGAGAGCATCCTGATCGGGCGAGACCCACTGGCCGCCGATCTCGAGCATGGCGCCGTCGATGACGTCGGTCCACAGGCGCCCGCCGACGCGGTCGCGGGCCTCCAGCACGGCGACCGACAGGCCGGCCTTGCGCAGGTCGTTCGCCGCCGTGAGCCCTGCGGCTCCGGCACCGATGATGAGTACGTCGCGGGTGATCTCAGACATCTGCAACTCCTTCGTTGGGTGAAGTAGTGCCGGTCGCGACCCGAAATCCCCCGATTGGGGTCGCGACCGGACAGGGGGTCAGGCCGCGCGGGAGCGCGGCCTGCATGCTATTCGGCGGCGGCCAGGGCGGCGGCCACGATGTCGAGTCCCTCGTTCAGCAGGTCGTCGCCGATCGAGAGCGGAGGAAGGAAGCGGATGACGTTGCCGTACGTTCCGCAGGTGAGGACGATGACGCCCTGTGCGATGCACGCCTTCGCGACGGCAGCGGTGAGAGCGGCATTCGGCGCCTTGGTCTCGGGGTCGACGAACTCGGCCGCGATCATCGCACCGTGCCCGCGGACATCCCCGACGCGGGGATCGTTCTTCTGCATCGCGGTGAGACGGTCGGTGAGGATCGTACCGATCTCGCGGGCCCGCTCGATCACACCGTCGTTCTCGAACACGTCGATCGCGGCGAGAGCTGCCGCGCAGGCGATCGGGTTGCCGCCGTACGTGCCGCCGAGGCCCCCGGAGTGCGAGGCGTCCATGATCTCGGAGCGGCCGGTCACCGCGGCCAGCGGGAGACCGCCGGCGATGCCCTTGGCGGTGGTGATCAGGTCGGGCTCGATGCCGAAGATCTCGCTCGCGAACATGTGTCCGGTGCGGGCGAAGCCAGTCTGCACCTCGTCGGCGATGAAGACGACGCCGTTCGCGCGGCACCAGTCGACGATCGCGGGCAGGAAGCCGTCGGCCGGGACGATGAAGCCGCCCTCGCCCTGGATGGGCTCGATGATGACCGCGGCCAGGTTCTCGGCGCCGATCTGCTTCTCGAGCTGCAGGATGACACGGGCGGCTGCCTCGCGTCCGTCGAGGCCGTCGCGGAACGGGTACGACATCGGGGCGCGGTACACCTCGGGAGCGAAAGGACCGAAGCCGCTCTTGTAGGGCATCGACTTGGCGGTCAGCGCCATGGTCAGGTTCGTGCGGCCGTGGTAGCCGTGGTCGAAGGCGACGACCGCCTGGCGACCGGTGTGCTTGCGCGCGATCTTGATCGCGTTCTCGACCGCTTCGGCGCCCGAGTTGAACAGTGCGCTCTTCTTGGCGAAGTCACCGGGGGTGACCCGGTTGAGCGCCTCGGCCACCTCGATGTACGACTCGTACGGCGAGATCATGAAGCAGGTGTGCGTGAACTGCGCGGCCTGTGCGGCGACGGCGGCGGCGACCTTCGGGTGCGCGTTGCCCACCGTAGTCACGGCGATGCCCGATCCGAGGTCGATGAGCGAGTTCCCGTCCGCGTCGACGACGACTCCGCCACCGGCGGCGACGGTCGCGACGGGCACGGTGTGGCCGACACCGGCGGCGACGGCATCCGCCTTGCGTGCCAGGATCTCGGCCGAGCGGGGCCCGGGGAGTTCGGTGACCAGACGACGCTCCTGAGGGAGCTCGGGTCCGCCGAGGGGAACTGCAACAGCTGCGGTGTCGAGGAGTGCCATGCTCGCGAGCGTACGGCTGCGAGAGAGGCGGCTGCACTCACCGCTCTGTACAATCTGGAATAGGTATTCGCCGAGGTGTACAAGAGACGAGGGTGCCGTGCCCGTCATCGCCCAACCGACGCTGCGCGCGCTGCTGCAGCGCCGCGATCTCGGCCTCTCCCTGATCCCCCGTGAAGCCGACGTCCCCGAAGGCGCGCTCGACCGGCCCCTACGCTGGGTGCACAGCTCGGACCTCGCCGATCCGACCCCGTTCCTCTCCGAGGATCTGGCGCTGCTGACCACCGGAACCCAGTTCGACGACGCCGTGAGCATCGACACCTATGTCGGACGGCTCGCCGACCGCGGGGTGATCGGCCTCGGATTCGGCACCGAGGTGCATCGCTCCGGCATCCCCGAAGAGCTGGTCGACGCGTGCGCCACCCACGGCATGCCGCTGTTCGCGGTCCCCTACCGCACGCCATTCATCGCTGTCGCACGCGCGCACTCCGAAGCCATCGCGGCCCAGGCCTACGCCCGACGATCCTGGGCTCTGGACACCCAGCGCGCCCTCGCCCTCGCGGCCCTTCGTCCGCACGGCCTCGATGCGACCATCGCCGAGCTCGGACGCCGGCTGGGCGTGTGGGCCGGGATGTTCGACGCCGCAGGCGCCCCGACCTTCTCGCACCCACGTGAGGGCATCGATGCCCGTGTGCTCGACGAGGTCGGAGACCGCGTGGTGGAGATCCTGACCCGCGGACTCGAGGCGGGGCAGTCGCTCAGCATCGAGGAGCACTCGTTCATGCTGTTCACGGTCGGTCGCGGCGGGCATCTGCGCGGTGTGATCGCCCTGGCGACCGACAGCCTCGACTCCGAAGCACGGTCGGTCGTGACCTCGGTGATCGCCATGGCCGGGCTCGCGCTGGAGCAGAGCGAGCAGCTCGCCCGCAGCCGCCGACGCCTGCACGCCCAGCTGCTCGGATCGCTCCTCGCCGACGATCCCGCCCTCGCCAGGAGGGTTCTGGGCAGTCTCCCTCCGGCTCCCGTGCTGGTGGCCGTCGCCGCCGACGCACCGGCGGGCCCGCTCGCGGACTGGTGGGAGCGCCACCGCGCCGAGCACGGCACCTCGATCTTCCTCGCCGAGTCCGAAGACGGCGTCACGATGTGCGTGTCGGCCGGCGATGAGGGTCTGCTCGACGAGGTCGCCGCACGCTTCGGCATCCGCATCGGCGTCTCCGATTCCGAGGCCTACGACTCCTTCGCCCGCGCCCACGCGCAGGCGCTCACGGCGCTTCGCCAGCAGGGCACGCACGGAGTCGCCCGCTACGCCGACACGGTGGGCTCGAGCATCCTCACCGCACTCGCGACCGACGAGGCCCGGCTGGTCGCCGAGTCCCGCCTCGCTCCGGTGCGCGAGCACGATGCCCGCACGGGAGCCGATCTCGAGAGGTCATTGCGCACCTGGCTGGAGCACGATGCGAAGGCGGAGTCCGCCGCGGTCGCGCTCGGGGTGCACCGACACACGCTGCGCTCGCGCATCGCCCACGCCGGCGCGCTGCTCGACATCGACCTGTCGACCTTCCCCGCCCGCGCCGAGCTCTGGACGATCCTGCAGACCGCCCGCGACTGAGGCGGGTCAGTCGGCAGCGCCCGGATGAGCCGTTCCGGTCGTCGGAGGCGGCGCGAGGTCAGGGTGAGCCCGGCGAGAAGGCGAGGAAGGCGCGGCAACGGGCGACGTCGTCCGCGGTCTGCGCGATCAACGCATCGACGCCGTCGAACTGCAGCGTCGGGCGGAGTCGCGCGACGAGGGTCACGAACAGGCGGCGGCCGTACAGATCGAGATCGGCATCATGCAGGTGCACCTCGACCCGTCGCTCGCGGTCGCCGGCGAACGTCGGGTTCGTCCCGACGCTGACACTCGCCGCCCACGGCTGCGGATCATCGTCGATCCGCGTCCAGGCCGCGTAGATGCCGTCGCCGGGCGCCTCCGCGCCGTCGAGCGCCAGGTTCGCCGTGGGGAAACCGAGGCCTCGGCCGCGACCGTCGCCCGGGACGACCACTCCGGCGATCGTCCCGAGCGGCGCAGTGCTCACGCGCTCTCGGGGGCGGCGATGGCGCGATAGCGGCTCTGATGGAAGACCAGCGGCTCGACGTCGTCGAACAGGGTGATGTCGGCGATCTCGTACAGCGCGATCTCGTGATCGCCGCCGTCGAAGGTGCTGTGCAGGCGGCAGGTGAGCCAGAGTGCCGCGTCGGAGATCAGCACCGCACCACCGTCGGTGCGCTTCCACTCGTGACCACCGAAACGGTCGCCCTCTCGCGCTGAGAGCGAGCGGCTGAGCGGCTCATGGTGCGCGGCGAGCACGCTCATGCCGAGTTCCGGAACCGTGCGCAGCACCGGCCAGGTCTTCGACGTGCGCGCCGCGCTGATCGCGACGAGCGCGGGTTCGAGCGAGATCGAGGTGAAGGAGTTGACCGCCATCCCGACGGCGCGGTCATCGACGTGCGCGGCAAGAGCCACGACGCCGGTCGGGTACACCGAGAAGGCCCGGCGGAGGGCGAGGTCGCGCGGCAGGGCGTCGGTCACGGCAGTCGTCATTTCGGCTTCCTTTCGTTAGTCAACTTTGACTAATTTTGATAATAGGCAATTTTGATCATGCAAACAACAGGAATCTGTGATGCCAGCCGTTAGCATGAGGGGCATGTCGACCACCCGCCTCGTCGTCCTCGGCGCCGTGAAGCAGTTCCAGCCCGTGCACGGGTACTTCCTCCGCCGAGAGCTCATGACCTGGCACGTCGACGAATGGGCGCACATCCAGCCCGGATCGATCTACAACGCGCTGCGCGCCCTGGAGGTCGACGGCTACATCGCCGAGAGCGGCACCGAGGCCGAGGGGAAGCGCCCCGCTCGCACGACCTACCGCATCACGCCAGCCGGCGAGGTGGAACTACAGAGGATGCTGCGCGAGAACCTCTGGAACGTGGCGGCCTTCGACACCCAGGCCATCATGACGGTGGCCTCGTTCATGTTCGTCCTGAGCCGGCAGGAGGTGATCGCCGGCCTCGAGCATCGTCTCATCAAGAGCGACGCGATCATCACGCAGAACGGCTTCGACGTGCAGGACACCCTGCGCTCTGAGACGACGCCGAAGTACGTGCGGGAGATCTTCGACCTCTCCACAGCGCGCCTCACGGCCGAGAAGCAGTGGCTGCTCGATCTGCTGGAGCGCCTGCGCGGCGGTGAGTACACCTTCGCCGGTGAGACGGTCGAGGGCGCAGCGCCTGCCGACGCCGCACCCTCGAACTGACCTCAGCGCGACAGGACGAGCGCTGCGATCGACGCGGGCGAAAGCTCCGACGTCGTCGCTCCGCGATGCTGAGCCACGACGGCTCCGGCGGCGCAGGCTCGGACCAGAGACCGCTCGATCCTCTCCTCCTGGGAGAGCGCTGCGGCCAGCGCACCGCAGAAGGCATCGCCGGCACCTGTCGTGTCCACCGGATCGATCCGGAACGCATCGATGTGCAAGGGCTGTTCGCCCGTGCGGTGCAGGGTCACTCCCCCGGCACCCTGCGTGAGCACGATGATCCGCGCTCCGGCTGCATGCAACCGGTCGATGCCGCCGAGCTCGGCGCACTCCGTCTCGTTCACGACCAGCACATCGACGTCGCCGAGCATCTCGATCGTCGCGACGTGTGCGGGAGCCGCGTTGAGGATCGTCAGCGCGCCCGCCGCTCGCCCGGCGCGCAGTGCGGCGGCCACGCTCGCGACGGGCACCTCCAGCTGGGCGAGCACGACCGCGGCTCCCCGAATCCCGGCGACGGCGTCGTCTGCGTCGAGCTCTGCGTTCGCGCCGGCCGCGACGATGATGCTGTTGTCGCCGTCGTCGAACGCCAGCACGTGGGCGACGCCGGTCGGAGCGACGGCGCTACGGCGCACGGCCGCCGCCACTCCGGCATCGACCAAGGTCTGCTGCAGCACATCGGCCGCCTCATCCGCTCCGACGACGGCGCAGAACCGGGTCGGTGCCCCACTGCGTGCGCAGGCGACGGCCTGATTCAGGCCCTTGCCTCCGGAGAAGCGACCACCGGCCCGGCCCAACAGGGTCTCGCCGACGAGCGGGGGGCGCGAGACCTCGACCACGAGATCGAGGTTCGCGCTCCCCACCACGGCGACACCGGTGAGGGTGTCAGACACGCGACATCGTCCGCCGGTACTGCGAGCCCGTGTGCGAGTCGGCGAGCGCCGGCGTCGGCGTGCCGATCAGGCGCTCGCGCAGCGACTGCGGCTCCGATGAGGGCTCCACGATCGCCCCGCGCTCCTTGAGGATCGGCAGCACGTGCTCGATGAAGTCGACGGTCGATGCCGGCGGGATGACGGGGGCGAACAGGAATCCGTCGAGGTCGGCGCCGTCGGCGAGCTCGATCATCCGGTCCGCCACCTGCTCCGGGGTCCCCACGATCGGGCGGGCGCCGACGCCGTGCGCATGCCAGTCGCCGAGCACGTCGCCGACGGTCTTGTCGGCGAAGCGGGCGACCTGCGTCTGCGAGAGCTCGGTGCTGAGCTCCGACATCGGGGTGTGGGGCGCGTAGGCCGAGAGGTCGAGCCCGGTGAACCAGGCGTAGGAGGCCACCGTGACGTCGGGGTTCTGCGCGTCGGCCACCTCGGCGTACTTGCGCCGCGCCTCCTCCTCCGTGCTGCCGACGATCGCGGCGAAGGCCGACATGATCTTCACCTCGTCGGCCGCGCGGCCGTTCTTGACGGCCTCCTCGCGGATCGCGGAGGAGTGCGCGCACAGCTGCTCGACCGAGCCGCTGCCGACGAAGATCGCCTCGCCGTGCTTGCCGCCGAACTCACGGCCTGCGGGCGACGCGCCTGCCTGGAACAGCACCGGCGTGCCCTGCGGCGAGCGCGAGGTGTTCCCGTAGCCGTGCGAGCGGAAGTACGGGCCGTCGTGTGCGATGCGGTGCACTTTGGAGGGGTCGGCGAAGCGGCCGGACTTGTCCCGCTCCAGGGCGCCTTCCTCCCACGCCTGCTCCCAGAGCTTGTAGACGACCTGCATGAAGTCGTCGGCCATGAGGTAGCGCTCGTCGTGTCCGACCATGGGCACGCCGAAGCCCTGCACGGCGGTGTCGGCGGTTCCGGTGGTGACCACGTTCCAGCCGATGCGACCGCCGGAGAGGATGTCCAGCGTCGCCATCCGACGGGCGAAGGAGTAGGGCGGCTCGAGCAGCGTCGATCCGGTGGCGACGAGTCCCAGCCGCGTGGTCTCGGGGATGAGGGCTGCGAGGATGATCGCGGGGTCGAGCCGCGGCAGGTCGAGACCCTCGACCGAGCAGATGTCGGGACGTTCGCCCGCGACGTCGGCCCAGCCCCAGGCATCCGCGAGGAAAAGGAAGTCGAACCCGGCGTCCTCGACCATGCGCGCGGTGTCGCGCCAGTACTCGAGCTTGTCGAACAGGTAGCGCCCGTTGTCGGGGTGCCGCCAGGTCGCGGTGCCGGAGTCGTTCGCCTGCGCGTTCTCGAAGAGGCCGAGACGCAGCGGCTTGACGGAGTTCTGATCGGTCATGTGCGGGTGCCTTCCTTGTGGGTGGTTCTGGGTGTTCTGGGGTGGTTCCGGGCACGCCGGAGGAACCCCGGGACGGGTGGGGGCGCCCGTCCCGGGATGAGGGTGCCGCGTCAGCCCTTGGCCGTGACCTCGCCGTCGCTCCACCAGAGCACGCGCTTGCGCACCAGGGCGAGGACGATGATCAGGAGCACGCCGAGCAGGCACAGCAGGGCGATGCTGGCCCAGGTGACGGCGAGGTTCGCCTGCGCCGCAGAGGTGGTGACGAGCGAGCCGAGACCGGCCTGCTGTCCCGCCGCGACGAACTCGGCGACCGCCGCGCCGACCACCGCGAGCGGCAGGGCGATGCGGAGCCCTGCGAACACGTAGGGCATGCTGCCGGGGAAGCGCAGCTCGCGGAAGATCTCCCACCGCGAGGCGTGCAGCGTCTTGAAGACGTCGAGCGCCTTCTGGTCGACATCGCGCAGACCCGCCAGCGAGTTCACGAGCATCGGGAAGAAGACCACGAGCCCGGTCACGATGAACTTCGGCACCATGCCGAAGCCGAAGGCGACCACCAGCGCCGGGGCGATCGCCACGATCGGGGTCACCATCACGATGATCACGAGCGGCATCACGGCCCGCTCGATGATCTGGAACTCGGCCATGATCACGGCCAGCAGGAAGCCGGCCAGGATGCCGGCGGAGGCGCCGACCACGACCTCGAGCAGGGTGACGAGGAAGTTCGACCAGTACATGCCGGCATCGTCGACGAGGCTCGTGCCGATCGCTTCCAGCGTCGGGAGCACGTACGGGTTGGTCCAGGCCACGACCTGCCACAGCAGCGCGGCGATCACGAAGGTGATGAGGGTGGGTCCCCAGGATCCCCAGCGCAGCCACGGCGGGATGCCACGGCGCGGCTGGGCCTTCAGGCGGGCGGTCGCGAGGGTCGCGGTCGTGTCTCTCATCGTCAGCTCAGACATGGGCCTTCTCCGTCTGCGCGCGCAGCGCATCGCGCACGACTGCTTCCATCTCGCGGAACTCCTCCGTGGCATACGACTGCTCGTCGCGCGGCCGCGGCAGGTTCACGTCGATCACCTGAGCGATGCGCCCCGGGTGGGCTGCCATCACCACGATGCGGTCGGAGAGCATGATCGCCTCCGGCACCGAGTGCGTGACGAACATGACGGCCTTGCGGTTGGACTGCCAGAACTCCAGCAGGGCGATGCGCTGCAGGTCGCGGTTCATCTCGTCGAGGGCCGAGAACGGCTCGTCCATCAGCATGATGGCCGGGTCGAACACGAACGCCCTGGCGATCGCGGCACGCTGCTGCATGCCGCCGGAGAGCTGGCCGGGGTACTTCTTCATCGCCTGTCCGAGTCCGAAGGTCGCCAAGAGCTCGGCGGGATCGCGCAGTGCGCGTCCGGAGTTCGCCTTGGCGTTGATGCGCACCGGCAGCTCGACGTTCTCGCGCACGGTCTTCCACGGCAGCAGCGCGGGCGACTGCGGCACGAGGCCGATCTTCTTGTCGCGCGAGGCCGCGGTGACGCTCTCGCCGTCGATCGTGACGGTGCCGGAGTCGGCGTCGAGGAGACCGGCGACGACCTTGAGCAGCGTGGACTTGCCGCAGCCGCTGGGGCCGATCACCGACACGAACTCGCCCATGCCGATCGTGAGGCTCACATCGTCGAGCACTGTGACCTTGGCGCCGTCCGCCCCGAAGGACTTCGAGACGTTCCTGACCTCGACGCCTGCTCCCTGTGCGACCGACATCACTTCGCCGGCCATGTGAGGGTGTCGCCGTCGTAGAGATCGGCGACCAGGTCGGCGTCCATCATGTCGGCGATCGCCGGCAGGTTCTTGACGTCGCCGTACTTCTTCACGAGGGCGTACTCCGGCTCCCACATGGATTCGTTCTGCACGCCGGGGTTGCCGCCGGCGCTCTCACGCACCCACGCGGACTCGACCTCCCACGTGCGGGCCAGCTGGTCGCGCGGGAAAGCGGCGCCCTGGTTGTTGTCCTCGGCCAGCTTCGCGAGCTTGTCGATGCAGGCATCCGACTCGTCCAGGCAGTACTGCAGCGCCTTGAGGCTCGCGCGCATGAAGTCGGCGGCGACCTCACGGTGCTCGTCGAGGAAGCGGGAGTTGACCTCCATCACGTTGTAGGTGCCCTCGACGCCGAGGTCGGAGGGGAGGAACTCGCTGAACGGCAGTCCCTGCGCCTTGAGCGACTGCGGCTGGTTGGAGGCGTAGCCGACGATCGCATCGACCTGCTCGCGCACCACGACCGTCGGGTCGTAGTTGGTCATCTTGACCATCTCGACCTTCGAGACGTCGACACCGGCCTCATCGAGCATGGCCGAGGCGATCGGGGTCAGGTTGATGAAGTAGCCGAGCGATCCGCCCTCGAGGTCCTTGAGGCTCTCGAGCCTCTCGTTGCCGAAGATCGAGAACGGCGGGGTGGTGCCGTAGGTGGCGACCGCCGTGAGGTTCTTGCTGTTCGCCGCGGCCAGCATCACGTCGGATGCGGAGCCGAGGGCGGTGAACTGCGCCTGACCGGAGGCGACGAGCTGCTGCCCGTTCGCACCGGAGGCGTTGATCTCCACATCCAGGCAGAGATCGTCGAAGTAGCCCAGCTCCTCGGCGAGGAACACGTCGAGCTGACCGGCGCTGGCGGAGTAGCCGTAGCCGGAGATGTAGGTGATGGTGCCGGCATCCTGATTCCGCTTGCAGGCGTCGGTGTCGCTCGCACTCGTGGGGGCGGTATCGCCGCCTGGCGTCTGCGCGGAGCATGCTCCGAGCGTCAGCGTGGCGGCGAGAACGCACGTCAGGGTGGCAGTGATGCGGAATCGGGTTTCCGCAGAGGAAGTAGCCATGAGGGTCCCTTCTCGGCCGTTCGTCATTGATGGCTCGATGAAAGTAACATAGTCAAGATTGACTAAGCAAGATCAAACTAACTTTTGACGAACGGCGGGAGCGGGCTCCCGCACTCAGCGAGGGGCGTGCGCCTCCAGGAACTCGTACACGTCGGTCGTGTCGACGCCGGGGAAGGCCCCGGTCGGCAGTGTCGCCAGCAGCGTGCGCGGCGTCTTCACGTTAGGCCAGGAGTTCTCGCGCCAGCGGTCCTCCAGGTCGGCGGGTGCCCGCCGGCAGCACACCTCGACCGAGTGCTTCGAGACGCCGCGGTGCGAGGTGTCTCGCCCTACGAACCACTTCGTGTCGTCGAAGCGCACCCCGACGCTAACCGAGTGCAGCCCCTCGCTCGAGGACTCGACCCGCGCCGTGCACCAGTACGTGCCGTTGCCGGTGTCGGTGTACTGGTAGTACGGGTTGAAGCGGTCATCCTCATCGAACACCACGCGCGAGGTCCACCGGCGACAGCACATCTGGCCTTCGATGGCCCCGAGGCGGTCGGTCGGGAAGTTCACGTCGTCGTTCTCGTACGCCTTGGTGATCGTGCCCGACTCGTGCACCTTGAGGAAGTGCACGGGGATGTCGAGGTGTCGTGTGGCGAGGTTCGTGAAGCGGTGCGCCGCCGTCTCGTACGACACCGAGTACGCATCGCGCAGGTCCTCGATCGAGATCGCCTTGCGCTGCTTGGCGTCCATCAGGGCGGGGACGACATGCGCCTCCGGGATGAGGAGGGCACCGGTGAGGTAGTTGGTCTCCACGCGCTGGCGCAGGAACTCGGCATAGCTGCGTGGTTCGGAGTGTCCGAGGATGCGGCTCGAGAGCGCCTGCAGCACCGCGGTGCGGGCATCGCCCTTCGCTGGCACGCTGCTCGACAGGTAGAGCCGGCCGTTCGCGAGGTCCGCGACACTGCGCGTGGTCTGCGGCAGGTCGGGGGCGTAGTGCAGGGTGAAGCCCAGATGCGCCGCGATCTCGGACGCCGTGCGCTGCGTCAGAGGACCGCCCGGATGGCCGACCGCGGCCAGGATCTCGGCGGCCTTCGCCTCGAGATCGGCGAAGTGGTTGTCCTGTCGCCGCATGAGGTGCCGCAGCTCGACGTTGGCCCGCCTCGCCTCCTCCGGCGTCGCGGCCCGCTCATCCTTGAGCCGATCGATCTCGCCGTGCAGGGCGAGCAGGGCCTTCAGAGCGTCCGTCGGCAGGCTCTTCGCGATACGGAACGGCTCGATGCCCAGCGCCTGGAACGTCTGGCCCTTCATCGCCCGCTCGAGGGCGATCTCGACCGCGCTGCGCTCATCGAGCGGCTCACCTTCCAGCAGCGCATCGATCGTGACCCCGAGCACGCGGGCGATCGCCTGCAGCTGCGTGAGCTTGGGCTCGCGCTTGCCGGTCTCGATCATCGACATCTGACTGGGCGCCCGATCGACGGCGGAGGCCAGGTCGTCGAGGGTCATCCCCTTCGCCGTACGGAGCTGGCGGATGCGCCGGCCGATCGTGAGGGCGTCGGTCTCTTCTGCAGCGTCGATGGTGCTCATGCGGCCGATTCTGTCACAGAAACAGAATTTCGTCTGATCTTCTCTCCTAGATCGGTCATTGGGGCTTCCGAACTTCACGCACAGTGGAACCACGCCACACCGGCACAGCCGCCGGATCCACCGAGGAGACACCATGACGAACACCGCCCACACCCCGACGCCCCGCCCCGCCGGTCTGCGAGCCGGCGACCAGGTTCAGACGGCCGCCGAGCTCCAGGAGATCTGGGACACCGACCCGCGCTGGGACGGCGTCGAGCGCACCTACTCGGCAGAAGACGTCATCCGCATCCGCGGCTCGGTCCGCGAAGAGGCCACGCTCGCCCACCGCGGCGCCGACAACCTCTGGAACCTCCTGCACACCGAGGACTACGTCCGGGCGCTCGGCGCGTACACCGGGGGCCAGGCCGTGCAGCAGGTGCGGGCGGGACTGAAGGCCATCTATCTCTCCGGATGGCAGGTCGCCGCCGACGGCAACCTCGCCGGTCAGACGTACCCTGACCAGTCGCTGTACCCCGCCAACTCCGTGCCGGCCGTCGTGCGTCGCATCAACAACGCCCTCATCCGCCAGGACCAGCTGGAGCACGCCGAAGGCGAGACCACACAGGACTGGCTCGCCCCGATCGTCGCCGACGCGGAGGCCGGTTTCGGCGGACCGCTGAACGCCTACGAGCTCGCGCAGTCGCTCATCCAGTCCGGTGCCGCGGGCATCCACTGGGAAGACCAGCTGGCCAGCGAGAAGAAGTGCGGCCACCTCGGCGGCAAGGTGCTCGTGCCCACGCAGCAGCACATCCGCACCCTGAACGCCGCTCGCCTCGCGGCCGACGTGGCGGGAGTGCCGACCGTCATCATCGCCCGCACGGATGCCCTCGCCGCCGACCTGCTCACCAGCGACGTCGACGAGCGGGACCAGCAGTTCACCACCGGCGAGCGCACCACGGAAGGGTTCTACCGGATCCGCCCGGGCATCGAGTCGGTCATCAGCCGCGGACTCGCCTTCGCCCCCTACGCGGACCTGCTGTGGGTCGAGACGGGAGAGCCGGACATCGAGCTCGCTCGCAACTTCGCCGCGGCGATCCACGCCGAGTTCCCCGGCAAGCTCCTGGCCTACAACTGCTCGCCGAGCTTCAACTGGAAGAAGCACCTGTCGGACGCCGAGATCGCGACGTTCCAGCAGGAGCTGGCCGACCTGGGCTACAAGTTCCAGTTCATCACCCTGGCCGGCTTCCACGCCCTGAACTACTCGATGTTCGACCTCGCCCGCGGCTACGCCGATCGCGCCATGAGCGCCTATGTCGAGCTGCAGGAAGCCGAGTTCGCCGCGGAAGCAGACGGGTACACCGCCACCAAGCACCAGCGCGAGGCGGGCACCGGCTACTTCGACGTCATCTCCACCGCGCTCAACCCCGACAGCGCGACGCTCGCCCTCGCCGGCTCCACCGAAGCCGCGCAGTTCCACTGATCCCCACTTTCTCGTCCCCGTCTCGCCGACACCCATCGGCGCCGTCGAGACCCACCGCCGCGATCGCCTGCAGCGATGGGTCTCGACGACCACCGTGGGTCTCGACGGAGCCGAAGGGGACCACCACGCAAAGGACTCACGATCATGACCACTCCCACCACCACGGCTCCGATCCAGACGACCCAGCAGGGTCCCGCGATCGAGGTCACCGGCCCCCTCCGTGACCGCTACGAGGAGATCCTGACCCCGTCGGCGCTCGCCTTCCTCACCGAGCTGCACCACCGATTCGCCGCGCGTCGCCACGACCGTCTGGCCGACCGGATGCGTCGCCGCTTCGAGATCGGCAACGGACACGACCCCCAGTTCCGCGACGACACGGCACACATCCGTGAGGATCGGGACTGGCGGGTGGCCGGCGCCGGCCCCGGACTCGAGGACCGTCGCGTCGAGATCACCGGGCCGACCGACCCGAAGATGACGATCAATGCGCTGAACTCCGGCGCGCGGGTGTGGCTCGCCGACCAGGAGGATGCCACGAGCCCCACCTGGAAGAACGTGATCGAGGGGCAGCTGTCTCTGCGCGATGCGATCCGCGGCGAGCTGTCGTTCACCTCGCCGGAAGGCAAGGAATACCGCGTCACGGCGGAGCGCACGCCCACGATCGTGATGCGCCCTCGCGGTTGGCACCTGCCCGAGAAGCACATCGCCTTCATCGACCGCGCCGGTCGTCGCACGTCGGCATCGGGATCGCTGGTCGACTTCGGCCTCTACTTCCTGCACAACGCACAGGCGCTGATCGACAGCGGGCGCGGGCCGTACTTCTACATCGCCAAGATCGAATCGAGCGAGGAGGCGAAGCTGTGGGACGACGTCTTCTCGTTCAGCGAGGAGTACATCGGCATCCCGCACGGCACGATCCGCGCGACCGTGCTGATCGAGACCCTGCCGGCCGCCTTCGAGATGGACGAGATCCTCTACGAGCTGCGCGACCACTGCGCGGGACTGAACGCCGGCCGCTGGGACTACATCTTCTCGATCATCAAGAACTACCGCGGCCGCGGGGCGCGCTTCGTGCTCCCCGACCGCAGCGAGGTCACGATGACGGTGCCGTTCATGCGGGCGTACACCGACCTGCTCGTGCAGACCTGCCACAAGCGGGGCGCCTTCGCGATCGGCGGCATGAGCGCGTTCATCCCGAACCGGCGCGACCCCGAGGTGACGGCGCGCGCGATCGAGAAGGTCACCGCCGACAAGAAGCGCGAGGCCGGCGACGGCTTCGACGGCACCTGGGTGGCGCACCCCGACCTGATCCCCACCGCCCAGGCGGAGTTCGACGCCGTGCTGGGCGACCGCCCCAACCAGGTCGACCGGCAGCGCGACGATGTTCACGTCGAGGCCCGCGACCTGCTCGACCTACACATCGGTCGACCGATCACCGCGCAGGGAGTACGGGACAACGTGTCCGTCGCCATCCGCTACCTGGAGGCCTGGCTGCGCGGACTCGGCGCCGTGGCGATCGACAACCTGATGGAGGATGCCGCGACCGCCGAGATCAGCCGCTCGCAGGTGTGGCAGTGGATCCACCAGGACCGCACCACGCAGGACGGCACCCCCATCACGGCTGAGTACGTCGAGGATCTGATCACCCAGGTGCTCGCACAGGCGACGCGCACCCACGGCGACAGGTACGACGACGCGGCGGAGATCTTCCGTGAGGTCGCCCTGCGGGAGGAGTTCCCCACGTTCCTCACGCTGGGCGCCTACAGCCGGTTCCTGGTCGACGAGGACTGAGCGCGCGAAGGAGCCCTCGGGCCGCGGCCGACGCCGTGACCGAGGGCTCTTTCGTGTGCGGAGCCGGTGCCACCGCACGGGCGTAGCCTGGGGGCATGACCGACGTCTGGGCGGATATCTCCTCCGAGTTCCTGCACTTCTACCCGCGCGGCCGGCGCCTGCTCGCGGTGGCCGGGGCGAATGCCGAGCGCTCGCGGCATTCGGCCGACGATCTCCTGTCCGCGCTGACGGCATCGGGGCAGCAGGTCGTCCGCGAGCACTCGCCGGACGGCGACGAGGCCGAACTCCGCGCCGCGGTCACCGCGTTCCGCGAGGGTCCGAAGAGCGACGACATCCTGCTCGTCTCGGGGCCGTCCGCTCTGCTCGGCGAGCGCGCCAGAGGCATGTGGAACTACGCGGTGTGGCAGTTGTCGGGCGATGAGCCGCCGCACACCGTCGCGGGTTCGATCGTCGATGTGACCGACCCCGCGCATCCGGCACGTCGGTTCGCCGACTACTGCGCGCTGCCCTCCTCCTACGGCGCCTGACCCGCGGCGACTCCCCGCCTCAGCGGAACGAAGCGGCCACCGAGTTGCGGTGGTAGTCGAACACGATGCTCGTGCGGGTCGAGGCGACACTGCTCTGTGCCGAGAGGTGCTCGAGCACGAATTCGCGCATCTCGGATGAGTCGGCGACCGCGATGTGCAGCAGGAAGTCGTCGTCGCCGCCGAGGAAGAACAGCTGGATCACCGGAGGCAGCACGCGCACGCGATCCGCGAACTCGACGATGCTCTCCCGCCGTCCGCTCGGACGCAGCGTGACGCCGATGATCGCCTGGAGCCCTGCGCCCAGCATCCGCTCGTCCACACTCGCGTGGAAACCCGTGATCACGCCGCGGTCCACGAGGGCGCGCAGCCGGGTGTGCGCCGTCGAGGGCGCGACGCCGAGACGTGCGGCGAGCTCGGCATTCGTCATACGCCCGTCGGCCGTGAGCAGCTGCACGATCCTGGCATCGATCGCATCCAGGGCCGGTGCCCGAACGGTGTTCGGCTCCGGGGCCTGTGAGGTCGTCTCCATACGAAGCATTATTCAGGATTTCCGCGTCATGCGAATCATCTTCACCGATTCTGTTGTTCTGTCGATGTTTCTGCGATCCTGGGTGCCGCACCGCATCACACCTGGAGGATCAATGAAGATCGGCGTCCCCACCGAGGTCAAGAACAACGAGAACCGCGTCTCCCTCACCCCCGCCGGCGCCGACCGCCTGGTGCGCGAGGGCCACCGAGTGCTCGTGCAGTCCGGCGCCGGGCTCGGCTCGCGCATCACAGACGACGACTACCGCGCGGCCGGCGCCGAGATCGTGGCGACCGCCGCCGAAGCGTGGGGTGAGGCCGACCTGGTCATCAAGGTCAAGGAGCCGATCGCCCAGGAGTACGGCTTCCTGCGCGACGACCTCACCCTCTTCACCTACCTGCACCTCGCCGCCGACCGTGCGCTCACCACCGCGCTCGTCGAGGCGGGAACCACCGCCGTCGCCTACGAGACGGTGCAGCTGCCCGACCGCAGTCTGCCGCTGCTCGTGCCGATGAGCGAGATCGCCGGGCGCCTCTCGGTCACCATGGGCTCGTACTCGCTGCTGCGCTCGCAGGGCGGTCGCGGCATGCTGCTCGGCGGCATCGCCGGCACGCCGCGCGCCAAGACCGTCGTGATCGGCGGCGGTGTCGCGGGAGAGCACGCCGCGGCGAACGCGCTCGGGCTCGGCTCGAAGGTGACGGTGATCGACGTCGCCCTGCCGCGCCTGCGCGAGCTCGAGCACCGCTACGGCGGCGCCCTCGAGACGCGCGCGTCGAGCCGCTACGACATCGCCGAGGAGCTCAAGACCGCCGACCTCGTGATCGGCTCCGTGCTGATCCCGGGAGCTGCGGCCCCCAAGCTCGTGACCGACGACATGGTCGCCGCTATGAAGCCGGGCTCCGTGCTCGTCGACATCGCCATCGACCAGGGCGGATGCTTCGAGGGCTCGCGCCCCACGACCCACGACGACCCCACGTTCGCGGTGCACGACTCCATCTACTACTGCGTCGCGAACATGCCGGGCGCGGTTCCCGAGACGGCGACCCGTGCCCTGACCAACGCGACCCTCCCCTATGTCTCGGCGATCGCCGGGAAGGGCTGGGAGCTCGCGGCGTCCGAAGACGCGGCACTGGCTGCGGGTCTGAACGTGCAGGGCGGGCGCATCACGCTCGCGGCCGTCGCGCAGGCTCACGGTCTCGACGCCGGCTGACCTTCCGAACCCGAAAGAACCTCGGATCTTGGCGGCATCCCACACCTCACCTGCCGCATCGACCCGAGTACGCTCGTAATCGTGACCGAACGCGCTCCTCTCTCCCGCAAGCTGTCCGCCATCGCCGAGTCCGCGACCCTCAAGGTCGACGCCAAGGCCAAGGCCCTCAAGGCCGAAGGCAAGGACGTCATCTCGTACGCCGCCGGCGAGCCCGACTTCGCGACGCCGCAGTTCATCGTGGATGCGGCGGCCGAGGCTCTGGCCGATCCCGCCAGCTACCGGTACACGCCGGCCCCGGGTCTTCCGGCGCTGCGCGAGGCTATCGCCGCGAAGACGCTGCGCGACTCCGGCCTCGAGGTCTCCCCCAGCCAGGTCATCGTCACCAACGGCGGTAAGCAGTCCGTCTACCAGGCCTTCCAGGCGGTGGTGAACCCCGGCGACGAGGTGCTGCTGCCCGCGCCGTACTGGACCACCTATCCCGAGGCCATCCGCCTCGCCGACGGCACCCCGGTCGAGGTCTTCGCGGGCGCCGACCAGGAGTACAAGGTCACGGTCGAGCAGCTCGAGGCCGCCCGCACCGCCCGCACCACCGCCCTCGTGTTCGTCTCGCCGTCGAACCCCACCGGCTCCGTCTACACCGCCGAGGAGACCAAGGCCATCGGCGAGTGGGCGCTGGAGCACGGCATCTGGATCATCAGCGACGAGATCTACCAGAACCTCACGTACGAGGGCGTCAAGGCCACCTCGATCGTCGAGGCCGTCCCCGAGGTCGCCGGTCAGACCATCCTGGTCAACGGCGTCGCGAAGACCTACGCCATGACCGGCTGGCGCGTGGGCTGGATGGTCGGCCCCGCCGACGCCATCAAGATCGCCGGCAACCTGCAGTCGCACCTCACCAGCAATGTGAACAACGTCGCCCAGAAGGCGGCGATCGCCGCCCTCACCGGTCCGCAGGACGAGGCCGAGAAGATGCGCCAGGCGTTCGACCGCCGCCGCCAGCTCATCGTCTCGGAGCTGTCGAAGATCGACGGCCTCGTGGTCCCGAACCCGCTCGGCGCGTTCTACGTGTACCCCGACGTGCAGGGCCTGCTCGGCCGCACCTGGGGCGGCGTGACGCCGACCACCTCGCTCGAGCTCGCCGACCTCATCCTCGACCAGGCCGAGGTCGCTGTCGTCCCCGGTGAGGCCTTCGGCCCGTCCGGCTACATCCGCATGTCGTACGCGCTCGGCGACGAGCAGCTGCTCGAGGGCGTCCAGCGCCTGCAGCGTCTGTTCGCCTGACCGGCTGCACCTCTGCCGAGACCCATCGTGCGCACCGAGACCCACTCCCCCGGTCACCGACGAGAGTGGGTCTCGGCGTCGACGATGGGTCTCGACGCGCCTGGGAGAAGCAGGAGGAAGAGTGGATGCCAGTGACTCTGCGGGTGGCCTTCACCATCCTGAGCACGGTGACCGTGCTGGTCTTCTTCCTCTCCCTCGTCGTCGCTCCCTTCATGTGGTACTGGGGAGGAGGGTGGCTGAGCGTGCTCCCCTTCGTACCGGTGGTCGTCTACGCGACCATCACGGTGCTCGTGATGAGACGGAAATCCTGGGCCAGATACACGACCCTGCTGTTTCCGCTCCCGCTCGCGCTCTACGTTCCGGCGGCAGCGGCCCCGATCTGGGAGTTCTGGGCCGGCCTCGCGACCCTCGCACTCACCAGCGCGGCGGTCGTGTTGATCTTCCTGCCCTCGTCTCGTGCCTACTTCGACGGGAAGCAGGTTCAGTCCTCGGGCTGGAAGCCGATCAACCAGCGGATGCCGTAGCGGTCGATGAGCGTGCCGTCGTAGTCACCCCACGTACGCTTCTGCAGCGCATCGATCACGCGTCCGTCGGCCGCGAGCGTGTCGTACCAGCCGGTCAGAGTCAGCGCGTCGGCCGTGCCGAGGAGCGAGAGGAACATACCGCCCATCTGCACAGCGTCGTCGTCGGCACCGGCATCCGCACCGGCGAGCTCGACCAGTCCGCTCAGCTGCCCGTGCGCGATCGCATCGCCCGGCCCGTCGTGCCGGCCCGCGGTGGCGTAGTCGAGCAGCTGCAGGTCGCCGCCGAACACCGACTGGTAGTGACGCAGCGCTTCTGCGGCGTTGCCGGGGAACAGCAGGTACGGGATCAGTCCGCTCATGCCGCGAGTGTAGCCCCGCCGTCCGCCGCGGCTGCCGAGCAACGCTCTACAGGTCGACGCCGACGAGCACCGGTTCCGGCTGCAGCACGAGGCCGAATTCGGCGTGCACCCTGCTCTGGATGAACCGTGCCAGCTCGGCGACCTCGCCGGCGGTCGCGCCGCCGCGGTTGGTCAGCGCGAGCGCGTGCTTGGTCGACACCGATGCTCGTGAGCGCGGAAGCTTGAACCCCTTGCGGATACCCGCCTGCTCGATGAGCCAGGCCGCGCTCACCTTGACGTCGGAGACGGTCGCGGGCTTCGACGTCGGAACCATTCCGTCGTACGAGGCGAGCGGGATCACGGTCACCGCATCGAGGTCGGGGGCGACCGGCCAGCGCGGGCACTCCGTGGGCAGCGCCCTGGCCACCGCCGCCGTCACGATCGCGTTCTGGAAGAAGGAGCCGACGCCATGCGTGTCGGGGTCGTCCGCGTCGAGCAGCATCCCCTTCGACGCCCGGGTCGCGAGGATGCGCTCGCGCACCCACCCCAGCGGAACGGGCGTCTCATCGGTCAGGCCCAGCGCCCGACGCAGCTGCTCGCCGCGCACCACGCGCTCACCCGCGATGAGCAGGTCGACGGTCACGGAGAGGATCACGGCACGGCGCAGCGGCACACTCCCGTGGTGGTGCTTGAGCACCGAGGTGCGGAAGCCGAGTCCGAGCTCGGCGGCGGGAACCGTCGAGATCTCTCCGGTCGACTCGTCGATCAGCTCGACCTCGACCAGCGTCTCCTGGATCTCCTGCCCGTAGGCGCCGATGTTCTGCACGGGGGCGGCGCCTACCGTGCCGGGGATCCCGCTCATCGCCTCGAGGCCCGCGTAGCCGTGGGCGACGGCATAGGCGACCAGGTCGTCCCAGCCGTGTCCGGCCTGCGCGCGCAGACGGATGCGTCCCTGATGCGGTGACGGCAGCTCTTCGATGCCTTCGGTGCGGACGCGGATGACGGTGCCCTCGAAAGGCTCGTCGCCCACGAAGAGGTTGGAGCCGCCGCCGAGCACGAACCACTCGTCACCGCGCGCCCACGTCTCGCGCAGGGCTTCGACCAGGCCGGCGGTCGTCGTCGCCTCGAACATCTGCTCCGGCGCCGCACCCGTGCGCAGCGTGGTCAGCTCCGCGAGTCGGACCGGCTCGATCTCCCGCATCACAGCGCCCTCATCAGACGGCGACGCGCAGCTGCGCCTTGACGAGCACGGTGGTCTCGCCGAACGTGACCTTGAGGTCGATGCGCGCGGCCTCGTCGTCGACAGCACCGACGGTGGCGACGACGGTGATGTCAGCGCCCTCGACGGGGTCGACGACGACGGGCTTGGTGAAGCGCACGCCGTAGTCGAGGATGCGGGTGGCCGGGTCGAGCGCCGCGACGACGACCGACGAGGCGATGCCCATCGTGAGCATGCCGTGCGCGAGCACGCCGGGCAGTCCCACGGACGCTGCCACGTCATCGCGGTAGTGGATCGGGTTGAAGTCTCCGGATGCCCCCGCGTAACGCACGAGCGATTCGCGGGTGAGGTGCACGGTGCGCTCAGCGAGCACGTCTCCGACGGTGTAGCCCATCAGGCCGCCTCTCCTTCATCCGCACTCGGCTCGGCACCGACCAGCAGCACGCTGGTGGCGGTGACGACATGGGCACCCGCGGGATCGGTGATCTCGGCCTCGCTGGTGATCATCGCGTTGCCGCCCATCATGCGGATGCCGGTGACGCGCAGCTGCGCGGTGAGCTCGTCGCCCGCGACGATGGGGCGCGTGTAGGCGAAGCGCTGCTCGGCGTGGATGGTGCGCGCCAGCACGATGCCGGAGTCCTCCTGCCCCAGCAGCTGCTGGAGCGTGAGGTCCTGGATGACCATCGCGAAGGTCGGGGGCGCCACGACGTCGGAGAAGCCGGCCGCGCGGGCCGCCTTGACGTCGGTGTGCTGAGGAGCGTCGGCGAAGACGGCACGAGCGAACTCGCGCACCTTCTCGCGGCCGACGAGGTACGGGGCCGTCGGCGGGAACTCCCGGCCGACCAGTTCTTGGTTCACTGCCACCCCTCGATCCTACCGAGGCAGGCGGAGCTCAGCCGCGCTTGCGGCCCCTGATCGCCTTGATCGCCATCTGCACCGCGATCACGACCAGGTATGCCGCGAACAGCATGTTGCCCAGCGTCGGGTCGACGATCGTGGCCAGCCACGCGCCGAGCGCGGTCGTCGTACAGGCCGAGACGCCGATGATCAGCGCCGCGAGCAGGTCGACGTTGCGGTTGCGGAGGTTGCCCACCGTGCCGGAGATCGCGGTGGGGATCATCATCAGCAGCGAGGTGCCCTTGGCGACCAGGTCGCTCGTACCGAAGGCCAGCATCAGCACGGGTACGACGATCACTCCACCGCCGACGCCGATCAGCCCCGCGAGGATTCCGGTGCCGATTCCCACGCCGACGAGGGCGATGCCGGTCAGCCAGGAGAGTTCGAACGCGGCGTCGCGCGAGGGGATCACCAGGAAGAGGCTGACGATCACGACGACCAGGAAGCCGACGAAACCCCACCGCAACGCCGTCTGCGAGATGCGCGGCAGAAGCCGTGTGCCGATCTGCGCGCCCACCACGGCACCCGCCGCGAGGATGATCGCGGGCACCCAGGCCACCGAACCGGTCGTGGCGTAGGAGATGACGCCGACGCTCGCCGTGGGCACGATCGCCGCGAGCGAGGTCCCGGCCGCGAGGCGCTGATCGAAGTGCAGCAGGAGCACCAGCAGCGGGACGATGACCGTGCCACCGCCCACGCCGAAGAGTCCGGAGAGGAGGCCGGCGAGAAGGCCGATACCGATGAACGCCGCGTAGGCACGAGGCCCACGTGCGGGGGCCTGTACGTCATTCACCGGATCAGCCTACTCGCGGCCGCCTCCCCTCCCGTACCCGCCGTCTCGAACTCAGACCTCGGAGTCCGCCTTCATCGGCAGCGCGATCGACGCGGTCAGCGCCTGCTCGTACCGACGCTGGCGACGCCGCAGCCACAGTCCGCCGACGATCAGCAGCGCGAGCACGCCGTAGGCGATCGCGGCGAACGGCTGCATGACCAGCGTGCTCAGGTCCCCCTGGCTCAGCTGCAGCGCCTTGCGCAGCTGCTCCTCGGCCATCGGCCCCAGGATCATCCCGACCACCAGCGGTGCCACCGGGTATCCGTACCTGCGCATGAAGTACCCGAGGACACCGACGATCAGCAGGATCACGATGTCCGTCGGCGAGCTGTGCAGCGCATACGCCCCGAACACCGCGAACAGCAGGATGCCGGCGTAGAGGTACGGCCGCGGGATCTGCAGCAGCTTCACCCACATGCCCGCGAGCGGCAGGTTCAGCACGATCAGGATCACGTTGCCGATGTAGAGGCTCGCGATGAGCGCCCACACCAGGTTCGACTGGCTCTCGAACAGCAGCGGCCCCGGCTGGATGCCGTACGACTGGAACGCCGTGAGGATGATCGCCGCGGTCGCCGTCGTCGGCAGGCCGAGCGTGAGCAGAGGCACCAGCACGCCGGCGGCGGCGGCGTTGTTGGCCGACTCCGGACCGGCGACCCCTTCGATCGCGCCACGTCCGAACTCGTCGCGGTGCTTCGACAGCTTGCGCTCGGTCGCATAGGACAGGAATGTGGCCACGTCGGCGCCGCCCGCCGGGATCGTGCCGATCGGGAAGCCGATCGCCGTGCCCCGCAGCCAGGGCTTCCATGACCTCCGCCAATCGGCCTTGGTCATCCAGGAGCGCCACCCGCGTGTCACGGGGATCACGTCGACGCCGCCGTGCCGCAACCGGGCGGCGATGTAGAACGTCTCCCCGACCGCGAACAGCCCGACGGCCACCAGGACGATGTCGACGCCGTCGGACAACGCGGGAAGCCCCAGCGTGTAGCGCTGCTGTCCGGAGAGCCAGTCGGTGCCGACGAGACCGAGGAACAACCCGACGCCGAGCGAGAGCATCCCGCGCGAGATCGAGCTGCCGATCAGCGCGCCGACCGTGATGAACGCGATCACGATGAGGGCGACGTAGTCCGCCGGTCCCAGGTTCACCGCGAACTGCGCGAGCAGCGGAGCCAGCAGCGTCAGCCCCAGCGTCGCCAGGGTGCCGGCGATGAAGGACCCGATGGCCGCGGTGGCGAGCGCGGCGGCACCGCGCCCCATCCTGGCCATCTTGTTGCCCTCGATCGCCGTGACTATCGAGGCCGACTCCCCCGGTGTGTTCAGGAGGATGCTCGTCGTCGAGCCGCCGTACATGCCCCCGTAGTAGATGCCCGCGAAGGTGATCAGCGCGGCGGCGGGATCGAGCGTGTAGGTGAGGGGAAGCAGCAGCGCCACCGTCATGGCGGGGCCGATGCCCGGGAGCACTCCCACCGCGGTGCCGACGAAGACGCCGAGGAAGGCGAACGCGAGGTACTGCGGCTGCAGCGCGGTCGCGAAACCCTCCAGGAGCAGGGTCCAACTGTCCATCAGAACATCCTTCCGAGCCAGCCGAGAGCGGGACCCCAGGGCAGCGACAGGCCGAGCAGACCGCCGAAGACGACCTGGATCACGAGCGCGACCGCGATCCCGATGAGGAAGGCCATCCACCAGCGCTTGGCGGCGAGCGACCACGCGACCCCGCCGAACAGCAGGGCGGCCGCGGGCGCCCATCCGAGCGGCTCGATCAGGAGCAGGTGGGCGACGACGAGACCCGCCAGCTTGGCGAGGGTGACCCAGTCGGTCGGCAGGCTCTCATCGATGTCCTGCGCCTCCTCCGCACCGCCGCGTTCGCCGCGCAGCACCCCGATCAGGACCGCGACCGCGGAGGCGAGCAGGATGACGGAGACGAAGATCGGGAAGACCGTCGGGCCGGCTTTCATGCCGACGGGGACGTGGATCAGGAAGATGCCGACGACGGCGAAGACGCCGAGCGCGACCATGATTCCGGCGAACACGAGTTCGCCGATGGGGACGGAGGAAGTGCGGCGTGCGGGTCGACCGCCGTGGTCGACCCGCACCCCCTGCTCCCCGGTCCCCGACGATGCGGGGACCGTCATGTCACTGCACCAGGCCGATGTTCTTCAGCGTCGCGGTGACCTCTTCGATGTTCCCGGTGAGGAACTCGTCGAAGTCCGCACCGACCAGGAACGCGTCGGTCCATCCCTTGGTCTCCAGCTGCTCGGTCCATGCCTCCGACTCGTGGAGCTCGGTGATCACACGGACCAGCTCGTCCTTCTCTCCGTCCGAGATCCCACCGGGGGCGATCACCCCGCGCCAGTTCGTCAGGACGACGTCGTAGCCTTCCTCCGTGATGGTCGGGACGTCGGGGAGCTGCGACACCGGCTCCTCGCTCGACACCGCCAGCGCCTTCAGCGCGCCGCTCTCGATGTGCTGGGCGAACTCGCCCACACCCGAGATGCCCGCGGAGACCTTCCCGCCGATGAGCAGCGGAACCGCCTCACCGCCGCCGGAGTTCGGGGTGTAGTTCAGCTTCTCGGCGATCTCCGCACCGTCCAGCCCTGCCTCCTCGAGCATGAGCCCGGCGAGGATGTGGTCGGCGCCTCCCGCGGACCCGCCCGTGACGGTGACCGACTGACCGTTGTCGACGATGTCCTCCACGAGGTCTTCGAGGGTGTCGTACTTCGAGTCCGCCGGCACGACGACGACGAGCGGCTCGTCCGTCAGGCGGGCGATCGGGGTGGTGTCCTCGATCCGCACCGCCGAGGCGTTGGTCTCGACTGCTCCGACCATGACCAGACCCATCACCATGAGGGTGTTCGGGTCCTTCTCGTTGGCGAGCTGAGCGAGGCCGACCGTGCCACCGGCGCCACCCACGTTGGTCACCGGGGCGGAGGCGACGAGGTCGTCCTGGGTGAGCACCTGCGACAGCGCTCGTCCGGTCTGGTCCCATCCCCCGCCGGGGTCGGCCGGGACGACGATCGAGACGTCGGTGATCGTAGCCGCTTCGGATTCCCCTCCGCCGTCGTCGGTCGCGGCACTGCCGCCGGCGCACGAGGTGAGGGCGAGGGCTGCGACCGCGGCCATTGCGGCCCACGTTCCGATGCGGGCGGGGGGTGCGATGCGTGCGTTCTTCATGTGCGCTCCTCCTTGAGCGTTGTGATGCTGTCGCTCCACCCTGGAGCGTGGGACACCCGCGGTGCGGCTTCGGAAACCATTGGTCGGAGTTTCGGAACTATTGGTCGCGAGCAGCGCTCTCCCGCGCTCGCACCGCACGCGGCGAGGGGCGACAATGAGCAGGTGGCCTCGAAGATGACGCTCCGCGTGCAGCTGCTCGTGCTGCAGGCGCTGATCGTGTTCCTGGTGACCCTTGCGACCGGCATCGTGGCCGGCGCGTTCCAGGAGCACGCCCTCCGTGACGCCTACAAGGACCGGATGCAGGCCGTGGCCCAGTCGATCGCAGCGCTTCCCACCGTGCATGCGGCCTTCGACGACGCCGAGCCTTCCGTCGCGATCCAGCCCATCGCCGAGGTCATCCGCGAGGCGTCCGACCTCGCCTATGTGGTCGTGGCCAACGACGACGGCATCCGCTACTCGCACCCGAATCCGGCGCGCATCGGCGAGAAGGTCTCCACCGACCCGTCGATCCCGCTCTCGGGCGAGGTCTACGTCGGCACGCAGACCGGCACGCTCGGCACCTCCTGGCGGGTCAAGGTGCCCATCCGCGACGACGAGGGCGCCGTGATCGGCACCGCATCCGTCGGCATCCTGGAGTCAGAGCTCAACGAGGAGTTCTCGGCGAACCTGGTGTGGCTGATCTCGGCGATGCTGGCCGCGGCCGTGCTCGGGGTGTTCGGATCCGCATGGGTGACCTCGATCATCCGGCGGCGCATCTACCGACTCGAGCCGCATCAGATCGCCGCCCTGGTGAAGAACCAGGAGACCACGCTGCACGGCCTCAGCGAAGGTGTGATCACGGTGGACGACGCCGGACGGATCACGCTCGTGAACGATGCCGCCGCCCGTTTCCTGGACAGGGACGCCGCCGACCTCGACGGCGAGCTCGCCGCCGAAGTGCTGGGCACGGAGCTTTCGACCGTGCTGCGGGAGGGCGAGTCCGCCGGTCGGCCGGTGATCGTGGGATCGCACGTACTCGTGGCTCGCAGCACCGGGAGCGAGGCCGACCGTGGAGGAATCGGGGCCACGCTCCTGCTACGCGATCACACCGAGCTGCATGATGTGGTGCGACGAGTCGAGGCGGCTGACGCGATCATCGCCTTCCGGCAACGCCTCGGACTCCCCAAGGGGCTCAGCGCCGAGACACTCGACCGTGTCTCTGCGGCGCTCGTCGCACGCCCCGACGCCTCGGCCACCGAGATCGGTGTGGACCTGGACATCTCCCGGGTCAGTGCCAGGCGCTACCTCGAGCACCTCGCCGCATCGGGAAGGGCGACGCGCGCGCTCGACTACGCGACCAAGGGTCGCCCGAGCACCCGATACCGCGCCAGCGACGCCGTCTGACCTGCACACAGCCCTGGGACGCAGTGCCATTCTGTGCGACACTGGATCGCATTCGACATCGACGTCAGCCTGCCCGGATCGAAGGAGATCGCATGGTTCGCAGTACCTATCCCGATGTGGAGATCCCCGAGGTCTCCATCCACGACTTCCTGTTCGGCGACCTCTCCGACGCCGAGCTCGACACCGTAGCACTCGTCGACGGGATGAGCGGGGCGACAACCACCTACCGGCAGCTCGTCGGGCAGATCGATCTGTTCGCCGGTGCCCTCGCGGCGCGCGGTGTCGGAGTGGGCACCACGGTCGGTGTGCTCTGCCCGAACGTCCCCGCGTTCGCCACCGTGTTCCACGGCATCCTTCGCGCGGGCGCCACGGCCACCACCATCAACTCGCTCTACACGGCAGACGAGATCGCGAACCAGCTCACCGATGCGGGCGCGACCTGGCTCGTGACCGTGTCGCCCTTGCTTCCCGGTGCGCAGGCCGCCGCCGAGAAGCTCGGATTCGATGCCGACCACGTCATCGTGCTTGACGGTGCCGAAGGCCACCCCTCCCTCCCGGCGCTTCTCGGTGAGGGGCGCCAGGCACCGGACGTGTCGTTCGACCCGTCGACGCATCTGGCCGTCCTCCCCTATTCCTCGGGAACGACAGGACGCCCCAAGGGCGTGATGCTCACCCACCGGAACCTGGTCGCCAACGTGTCCCAGTGCCAGCCGGTGCTCGGCGTCGATGCGAGCGATCGCGTGCTGGCCGTGCTGCCCTTCTTCCACATCTACGGCATGACGGTGCTGCTGAACTTCGCGCTGCGCCAGCGGGCCGGGCTCGTGACGATGCCGAGGTTCGACCTCCCCGAGTTCCTGCGCATCATCGCCGAGCACCGCACGAGCTGGGTCTTCGTCGCTCCTCCCATCGCCGTCGCCCTCGCGAAGCACCCCATCGTCGACCAGTACGACCTCTCGGCGGTGAAGGTCATCTTCTCCGGCGCCGCCCCTCTCGACGGCACGCTGGCATCCGCCGTCGCGAACCGCCTGGGCTGCATCGTCACCCAGGGCTACGGCATGACCGAGACCAGCCCCGCCGTGAACCTCATCTCCGAGGCGCGCACCGAGATCGACCGCTCGACCATCGGCCCGCTCGTACCGAACACCGAGGCGCGACTCGTCGACCCCGACTCGGGTGAAGACGTAGCGGTGCCCGCAGAGGGTGCGAGTGAGCCCGGCGAGCTGTGGGTGCGCGGACCGCAGGTGATGGTCGGCTACCTCAACCGCCCGGACGCCACGGCCGAGATGCTCGACGCCGACGGCTGGCTGCACACCGGCGATGTCGCCACCGTCACCCACGACGGCATCTACCGGATCGTCGACCGGCTCAAGGAACTCATCAAGTACAAGGGCTATCAGGTCGCGCCGGCCGTGCTCGAGGCGGTGCTGCTCGAGCACCCCGCCATCGCGGACGCCGCGGTGATCGGCGCGTTCGATGAAGACGGGCAGGAGGTACCCAAGGCCTTCGTCGTGCGACAGCCGGATGCCGATCTCGACGCCGACGCGGTCATGGCGCACGTCACCTCGCACGTCGCGCCGCACGAGAAGGTGCGGCAGGTGGAGTTCATCGACGTGATCCCGAAGTCGAGCTCGGGGAAGATCCTGCGCAAAGACCTTCGCGCCCGCTGAGAACACCGCCGGATACACGAAGGAGCCCGCCATCCCTTACGGGGTGGCGGGCTTCTTCGTGAGTGAAGTGCTTACTCGGACTTCTTCTCGACAGCGTCCTCGGCGGCAGCCTCGGCTGCTTCGCCCTCGGCCTGCGACTCGGCGCCGGCGTCGACGGTCTCCTCGGCGGGAGCCTCCTCGACGACCTCGGCCGGCTTCTCAGCCTTCTCGGCCTTGGGAGCGGCAGCAGCCTTCTTGGCCGACTTCGCCTTCGGGGTGACGGGCTCGAGAACGAGCTCGATCACGGCCATCGGAGCGTTGTCGCCCTTGCGGTTGCCGACCTTCGTGATGCGGGTGTAGCCACCCTCACGGTCAGCGACGAGCGGCGCGATCTCGGAGAACAGGACGTGCACGACTTCCTTGTCACCGATGACCGACAGCACGCGACGACGCGCGTGCAGGTCGCCACGCTTGGCGAAGGTGATCAGACGCTCGGCGAGCGGGCGAAGGCGCTTGGCCTTGGTCTCGGTCGTCTTGATCGACTTGTGGGTGTAGAGCGCCGCCGCGAGGTTGGCAAGCATCAGGCGCTCGTGTGCGGGGCCGCCTCCGAGGCGGGGACCCTTAGTGGGCTTGGGCATAATCGTCTAGCTCCTGGTCAGAAAGGTCGGGTATCAGAAGGACTCGTCTTCGCTGCCGCCGTAGAAGTGGGCGCCGTCGAAACCGGGCACCGAATCCTTGAGCGACAGACCGAGCGAGATGAGCTTGTCGCGCACCTCGTCGACCGACTTCTGGCCGAAATTGCGGATGTTCATGAGCTGCGTCTCCGACAGGGCGACGAGCTCAGAAACGGTGTTGATGCCCTCACGCTTCAGGCAGTTGTACGAGCGGACCGACAGGTCGAGGTCCTCGATCGGCATCGACAGCTCGCTGGAGTTCACTGCCTCCACCGGCGCCGGGCCGATCTCGATGCCCTCGGCCTCGACGTTCAGCTCGCGGGCGAGACCGAACAGCTCGGTGAGCGTCTTGGCAGCCGAAGCGACGGCGTCGCGGGGGCTGATCGCCGACTTGGTCTCGACGTCGAGGACGAGCTTGTCGAAGTCGGTGCGCTCCCCGGCACGGGTCGCGTCGACGCGGTAGCTGACCTTGAGGACCGGCGAGTAGATCGAGTCGATCGGAATCTGACCGGCCTCGGCGTACTCGTTGCGGTTCTGCGTCGCCGAGACGTAGCCACGGCCACGCTCGATCGTGAGCTCGAGCTCGAACTTCGCGGTCTCGTTGAGGGTCGCGATGACGAGCTCGGGGTTCTGGATCTCGACACCGGCCGGAGCCGAGATGTCAGCGGCGGTGACTTCGCCCGAACCGGTCTTGCGCAGGTACGCGGTGATGGGCTCATCGCGCTCCGACGAGACGACGAGCTGCTTGATGTTGAGGATGATCTCGGTGACATCCTCCTTCACGCCGGGGATGGTGCTGAACTCGTGCAGCACGCCGTCGATGCGAACGCTGGTGACAGCAGCACCGGGGATCGACGACAGCAGGCTGCGGCGCAGCGCGTTGCCGATCGTGTAACCGAAGCCAGGCTCCAGAGGCTCGATGATGAACCGGCTACGGTTCTCGACGATCTTTTCCTCGGTCAGTGTGGGACGCTGTGCAATAAGCACTCTGTGTTCCTTTCGATCACATGCCCGCTATATGACATGTGGTGGGGTGAGGTCTTGAGTTGTGGAAGTCGATGCCCGCACGCGGGCGTCGAGCCGCTCGGACCACAGAGGGACCGAGCGGCTCGACACGCGAATCAGACGCGGCGACGCTTCGGCGGACGGCAGCCGTTGTGCGCCTGCGGGGTGACGTCCTGGATCGAACCCACCTCGAGGCCGGCGGCCTGCAGCGAGCGGATCGCGGTCTCGCGGCCGGAGCCCGGACCCTTCACGAGGACGTCGACCTTCTTGACGCCGTGCTCCGCAGCCTGGCGGGCTGCCGACTCTGCAGCCATGCCGGCGGCGTACGGGGTCGACTTGCGGGAGCCCTTGAAGCCCACGCCACCCGACGATGCCCAGGCGATGACGGCGCCGGACGGGTCGGTGATCGAGACGATGGTGTTGTTGAACGTCGACTTGATGTGGGCCTGGCCCAGCGCGATGTTCTTCTTTTCCTTGCGGCGCGGCTTGCGCGCGGCGGCCTTGGGTGCAGCCATGAAAGTGTTCTCCTAGTCCCTGAGGCCGCGCTTAGCGGGCCTTCTTCTTGCCTGCGACGGTGCGCTTCGGGCCCTTGCGGGTACGGGCGTTGGTCTTGGTGCGCTGACCACGGACCGGGAGACCACGACGGTGGCGGATGCCCTCGTAGGAGCCGATCTCGACCTTGCGGCGGATGTCTGCTGCAACCTCGCGGCGCAGGTCACCCTCCACCTTGTAGTTGCCTTCGATGTGGTCGCGGAGGGCGATCAGCTGGTCGTCGCTGAGGTCCTTCACGCGGATGCTCTCGTCAATCTCCGTCGCCTTGAGGATCTCGACCGAGCGGGTACGGCCGACGCCGTAGATGTAGGTAAGGGCGATCACCACGCGCTTGTCGCGCGGGATGTCAACGCCGGCAAGACGTGCCATGCGGTTCTCCTGGGTGTTGTGGAGGTATGGAACAGGATCGGTGCCCGGGCCTCCGCCCGAGGTGTCCCCCGCTTGCGCGGGTTCTGATCCTGCCGTTGTGTGTTTTCAGTTGTGAGATGTGCGTGAGCGATGCCGCGCAGCTCGGGCCCGTCGAACGGATCGGCGGGCCCGCCGGGGACTCAGCCCTGGCGCTGCTTGTGACGCGGGTTGCTCTTGCAGATCACCATGACGCGGCCGTGACGGCGGATCACCTTGCAGTGATCGCAGATGGGCTTGACGCTGGGGTTGACCTTCATGATGTTTCCTGTTCGCTGTCTTCGTACCGCCCCGGACAGGGGCAGGCCGTTACTTCTCGACCGATCAGCGGTAGCGGTAGACGATACGGCCGCGGGTCAGGTCGTAGGGGCTGAGCTCCACGACCACACGGTCCTCGGGGATGATACGGATGTAGTTCTGCCGCATCTTGCCGGAGATCGTTGCAAGGACCTTGTGCCCGTTGCTGAGCTCAACGCGGAACATCGCGTTGGGCAGAGCCTCGGAGATCACGCCCTCGATCTCGATGACACCGTCTTTCTTAGCCATAGCCTCGCTGACGCTTCTGCAGATCGGTCGATCTGCGGTGGGTGGTTGGTTTGTGGTGCTGCACCGCCGGACACGCCGAATCAAGGCACAAAGCACCAAAGATCTATGTTAGACGCTCCGGAGCCATCCGGCAACTTGACCGCCAGAGGCGGGAAGCCGCCGGCTCAGCTGATCAGGTCGGTGAACTTCTTCAGGTCGGCCTGGTCCTGCAGGTTGAGGCGCGTGCCGTTGATGTCCACCGTCGGCGTACCGGCGATCTCGTGGGACTTCGCCTGCGCGGCACCGAACTTGCGGTACGTCTCGTCGGTGATGCAGGAGACCGCGTCATCCGCACCCACCTGGGTCGCGAAGCCGGCGAGCTGGTCGTTGGTCAGACCGGAGGAGTTCTCCGCGGGCTGGTTCTCGAACAGCGTCTTGGCGAAGTCGAGGTACAGCTCGGGGTTCGACTCGGCGACGCAGAACGCGGCACCGGCCGAGCGCGAGGAGAATTCCGTTCCCTGCGAGAAGCGGTCGAGGATCGCGATGGGGTGGTACTCGAGGGTGATGCGGCCATCGGCGGCCGCGGCCTCGAGCTGGGGGCCGAACTGGTCCTCGAAGGTCTTGCACACGGGGCACTGGAAGTCGACGAACACGGCGATGGTGTCTTCACCGTCGCCGAACGAGATCGCGCCGGTCTCCGGGTCGAAGGTGTCGTTCGCGGTGGGCGCCACGCCAGGCGACGTGGCCTGGTTGTTGAGGAACACCACGAGTCCACCGATCGCCACCAGCACTACGACGACGGCGATCGAGACGCCGATCGCGAACCAGTTGGTGTTGCTCTTCGCCGCTGCCATTACTTTCCGATCTCTCGAGGCTCGACCCCGAACGGGGCGAGTCCGGCTCTTCCACCATCGGGCGCAGTCAGCACCCAGATACCCCCATCATGCAGGGCGACGCTATGTTCCCAATGGGAGCCGTCCGTGCCGTCCACCGTCGTGACGGTCCAGTCGTCCTCTTCGATGAAGGTCGCATCCCCGCCGGCGGTGACCATCGGCTCGATGGCGAGCACGAGTCCGGGCTTCACGTCTTCGCCGCGGTCGGGGGTGCGGTAGTTGAAGACGCTGGGGGCCTCATGCATCTTGCGACCGATGCCGTGACCGACGTACTCGCGCAGGATCCCGTAAGGCTCGCCGGAGACCGCGGACGGCCCCTGTGCCTCGATGTAGTCCTGGATGGCCGCTCCGATCTCGTCGATCGACGATACGGACGCCATGGCCGCGATTCCCGCCCACAGAGAGCCTTCGGTGACGCGGGAGAGCTCTTCACGGCGTGCGACCAGCTCAGGCCGCTCCGGGTCCGGCACGACCACGGTGATCGCGCTGTCGCCGTTCCATCCGCGGAACTGCGCACCGCAGTCGACCGACACGACGTCGCCGGGCTGCAGCACCCGCTCCCCCGGGATGCCGTGGACGACCTGCTCGTTCACCGAGATGCAGGTGGTGTGGTGGTAGCCGCGCACCAGCTGGAAGTTCGACTCAGCGCCACGGGCGAGGATCGTGCGATTCGCCACCGTGTCGAGCTCGAGCGTGGTGACGCCGGCCTTGATCAGCGGGCGGACGGCATCCAGTGCCGCGGCCGTGATGAGCCCGGGCTCGACCATGGCTCGCAGCTGAGCCGGGGTCTTGTAGATCGACCGGCGGAACATCTCAGGAGGCGGAGGCCGCGAGACGCAGGCCGCGCGCCGTCAGCGCCTCGCCGATGCGCTCGGTGATCTCGTCGAGCGAACCCACACCGTCGATGCGGTCGACGATGCCCTTGGCGCCGTAGACCTCGAGGATCGGGGCGGTCTCGCGCTCGTAGATGTCGAGACGGTGACCGATGGCCTCCGGGGTGTCGTCGGAGCGGCCCTGCTCGGTCGCACGGAGCGTCAGACGCTGCAGGCTCTCCTCACGCGGCACGTCGAGGAGGATGACGGCGTCGAGCGCCTGCCCCCGCTCGGCGAGGAACGACTCGAGGTGGGCGACCTGCGCGGTGTTGCGCGGGTAGCCGTCGAGGAGGAACCCGTGAGCGGCGTCTTCCTGCGACAGGCGGTCGCGCACGATCTCGCTGGTCAGCTCATCCGGGACGAGGTCACCCTTGTCGAGGATCGCCGTGACCTGCTGGCCGAGGGGCGTCCCCTCCTTGATGTTCGCGCGGAAGATGTCGCCGGTCGAGACGACCGGGATGCCGTAGGACTCGGCGATGCGCACGCCCTGCGTGCCCTTGCCGGAGCCCTGCGGGCCGACGATGAGAAGACGTGCGGATGCTGTCATCGGAGGAGCCCTTCGTAGTGTCGCTGCTGCAGCTGCGCGTCGATCTGCTTGACCGTCTCGAGACCCACACCGACGATGATGAGGATCGACGCCCCACCGAACGGGAAGTTCTGGTTGGCGCCGACGGTGGCCAGAGCGATGAGCGGGATGAGCGCGATCAGACCGAGGTACAGCGAGCCCGGAAGCGTGATGCGGGTGAGCACGTAGTCGAGGTACTCGGCCGTCGGGCGGCCCGCACGGATGCCGGGGATGAACCCGCCGTACTTCTTCATGTTGTCCGCGACCTCGACCGGGTTGAACGTGATCGCCACGTAGAAGTACGTGAACCCGATGATCAGCAGGAAGTACGCGGCCATGTAGACCGGGCTGTTGCCCGTGGTGAAGTTCGTCGTGATCCAGGTCACCCAGGCGGCCGGAGTCGATCCGTCCTGCGGGGTGTTGAACTGCGCGATGAGTGCCGGGATGTACAGCAACGACGAGGCGAAGATCACGGGGATCACACCCGCCATGTTCACCTTGATCGGGATGTAGGTGTTCGTGCCCCCGTAGGTGCGCCGACCGACCATGCGCTTGGCGTACTGCACCGGGATGCGTCGCTGGGACTGCTCGACGAACACGACGAGCCCCATCACGATGATTCCGACCAGCAGAACGAGCAGGAAGACCTCGAAGCCCTTGCTCTCCCAGATCGTCCACATCGCGCCGGGGAACGTCGCGGCGATCGAGGTGAAGATGAGCAGCGACATGCCGTTGCCGATGCCGCGCTCGGTGACGAGCTCGGCGAACCACATGATCAGACCGGTACCGGCCGTCATCGCCATGATGATGAGCAGCTGTGCCCACCACACGTCGTTCGTGAGGAGCTGCTGGCAGGCCGCGAGATCGGTCGTGCCGAAGAGCTGGCCGCTGCGCGCCACCGTCACGAGAGTCGTCGACTGGAGCAGCGCGAGGGCGATGGTGAGGTAACGCGTGTACTGGGTCAGACGGGCCTGGCCGGCCTGTCCTTCCTTGTGCAGCGCCTCGAAGTGCGGGATGACCACGCGCAGGAGCTGCGTGATGATCGTCGCGGTGATGTACGGCATGACGCCGAGCGCGAAGATCGACAGCTGCAGCAGCGCGCCGCCGGAGAAGAGGTTGACCAGTCCGAGCAGGCCATCTGTGCCCGCGTTGGCGGCGAGACACTCTTCGACGTTCGGGAAGTTCACGAACGGCGCCGGCACGTTGGAACCGAGCCGGTAGATCGCAACGATGGCGAGAGTGAAACCGATCTTCCGACGCAGGTCGGGGGTGCGGAAGATCCGCGCGATGGCGCTAAACAAGGACGTTCCTCCTGAAAAGGTTGCCGATTCCCGAAGGACGGCTGAAAGACCAGGGTAACGCAAACCGGGCTTCCCGGAATTCGCCACCGATACCAGGCCCGCCGGATGCGGCCCCAGAGCGAGGTCTCGGAGTGTGAAACCACAAGAGGGGCCGGAGATTCTCCGGCCCCTCTTGCTGTGCGGTTACTTGACGGATCCGCCAGCCGCGACGATCTTCTGCTCGGCAGAACCCGAGACCTTGTCGACCGAAACGGTGAGCTTCACGGCGATGTCGCCGTTTCCGAGAACCTTGACCTTCTCGTTCTTGCGAACGGCACCCTTGGCGACCAGGTCGCCGATGGTGACATCGCCACCCTTCGGGTACAGCTCCGCGAGCTTCTCCAGGTTCACGACCTGGTACTCCACGCGGAACGGGTTCTTGAACCCGCGCAGCTTCGGGGTGCGCATGTGCAGAGGCATCTGCCCACCCTCGAAGCCGACGCGAACGGTGTTGCGCGCCTTGGTGCCCTTGGTTCCACGACCAGCGGTCTTGCCCTTGGAGCCCTCACCACGGCCGACGCGAGTCTTAGCGGTGTTGGATCCGGGGACAGGACGCAGGTGGTGCACCTTCAGCACGCCGGGGCGGGATGCCGGAGCATCCTTCGCAGGCGTTGCCTTCTTGGCAGCCGGCTTCTTGGCAGCGCCATCAGCCTTGGCGGCAGCGGCAGCGGTCTTGGCCGGAGCCTTCTTCGCAGCCGGCTTCTTCTCCGCGGCAGCCTTGGGAGCTGCAGCCTTCTTCGTGGCCTTCTCAGCCTCGACGGCCTCGTTCTTCTCAGCCATTAGTCGATCTCCTCAACCTTGACGAGGTGTGCGACGGTCTTGACGTAACCGCGCGTCTGCGCGTCGTCGGGGCGAACGGTGGTGTCACCGATCCGCTTCAGACCGAGGCTGCGCAGCGTGTCACGCTGGTTCTGCTTCTCGCTCACCTTGGACTTGATCTGCGTGACCTTCAGTCGCGCGGCCATCAGGCACCTACCTTCTGTGCGGCGATGGCCTCGGCCTCGGCGCGCACGAGACGCGCAGGGGCGACCTGGTCGAACTCGAGGCCACGACGTGCGGCGACCGCACGAGGCTCCTCGAGCTGCTTCAGGGCGGTGACCGTCGCGTGCACGATGTTGATCGTGTTCGACGAGCCGAGCGACTTCGACAGCACGTCGTGGATTCCGGCGCACTCGAGCACGGCGCGGACGGGACCACCGGCGATAACACCGGTACCGGCAGCGGCCGGACGGAGCAGGACCACACCAGCGGCGGCCTCACCCTGCACGGGGTGCGGGATGGTGCTGCCGACGCGCGGCACGCGGAAGAAGTTGCGCTTGGCCTCTTCGACACCCTTCGAGATCGCCAGAGGGACCTCGCGGGCCTTGCCGTAGCCGACACCGACCAGACCGTTGCCGTCACCGACGACCACGAGGGCGGTGAAGCTGAAGCGACGACCACCCTTCACGACCTTCGAGACGCGGTTGATGGTGACGACGCGCTCCAGGAACTGGTTGTCGCCACGGTCACGCGAGTTGCGGTCACGACCGCCACCCTGGTTGCGGTCACGACCGCCGCGGCGGCCATCACGCGAATCGCGAGCCGGCTCAGCCTGCGTGGTGCCGGCAGCCGTCTCGGAAGTGGCAGCAGCCGCTTCGGTCACTTCGTTCTCCTTGTTGTCACTCACAGTGCCAGACCCCCCTCGCGGGCGCCGTCGGCGATGGCGGCGACACGACCGGCGTAGCGGTTGCCGCCACGGTCGAACACTGCCTCGGAAACGCCGGCAGCCTTCGCACGCTCGGCGAGGAGCTCGCCGACCTTGCGGGCCTTGGCGGTCTTGTCACCCTCGAGCGAACGCAGGTCGGTCTCGAGCGTCGATGCCGACGCCACGGTGTGACCCTTGCTGTCGTCGACCAGCTGCACGAAGACGTGGCGGGCCGAGCGGTTGACGACGAGACGCGGACGCGCCTCGGTGCCGACGACCTTCTTGCGAAGGCGGGCGTGACGACGCGCGCGGGCGTCAGACTTTGACTTGAGAGCCATGGTTACTTACCACTCTTTCCGGCCTTGCGACGCACGTTCTCGCCGGCGTAGCGCACACCCTTGCCCTTGTACGGCTCGGGCTTGCGGATCTTGCGGATGTTCGCAGCTGCCTCACCGACAGCCTGCTTGTCGATCCCGCTGACGGTGAGCTTGGTGGTGCCCTCGACCGTGAGCGTGATGCCGGCGGGCGGGTCGATCAGGACCGGGTGCGAGAAGCCGAGAGCGAACTCGACCGAGTTGCCCTTCTGCTGCACGCGGTAACCGGTGCCGACGACCTCGAGACCCTTGGTGTAGCCCTGGGTCACGCCGATGATGTTGTTGTTGATGAGCGTGCGGGTCAGGCCGTGAAGCGACCGCGACTCGCGCTCGTCGTCGGGACGGGAGACCAGAACCTGGTTCTCCTCGACCGCGACCTCGATGGGGCTGGCCACCGTGAGGGTGAGTTCACCCTTGGGGCCCTTCACCGCGACCTCACGGCCGTCGACCGAAACGGTCACGCCCGCAGGAACGTCGATGGGAAGTCGTCCGATACGCGACATTTCGAATTACCACACGTAGGCGAGAACTTCTCCGCCCACGCCCTTCTGCTCAGCCTGACGGTCGGTGAGAAGACCGGAGGAAGTGGACAGGATTGCCACGCCAAGGCCGCCGAGGACCGTGGGAAGCTCGGTGGACTTCGCGTAGACGCGGAGGCCGGGCTTCGAGACGCGCTTGATACCAGCGATCGAGCGCTCGCGGTTCGGGCCGTACTTCAGCGTCAGCGTGAGGTTCTTCCCGACGCGAGCGTCAGAGGTCTCCCAACCGGCGATGTAGCCCTCCTGCTGGAGGATCTGAGCGATGTGCGTCTTGAGCTTGCTCGACGGCAGGGTCACAGAATCGTGGTGCGCCGAGTTCGCGTTGCGCAGACGGGTCAGCAGATCTGCGACCGGGTCTGTCATTGTCATTGTTGATTTCCTTTGTTCATGAGGTTCCGGCTGCCGTTACACGACAGACGGCCTGCGATGACACGCAATTTTCAATTGTACGTGCACATCGACGGGCTCAGTGACACGAGACCACTGAGCCCGTCAAGGTTGTTACGCCTGTGCGTCTTCCGAGCGGAACGGGAAGCCGAGGTGGCGGAGCAGTGCCCGACCCTCGTCATCCGTCTTCGCGGTCGTGACGACGGTGATGTCGAAACCGCGAACCCGGTCGATCTTGTCCTGATCGATCTCGTGGAACACGCTCTGCTCCTGGAGACCGAAGGTGTAGTTGCCGTTGCCGTCGAACTGCTTGGCCGAGAGACCGCGGAAGTCGCGGATACGGGGCAGTGCGAGCGAGACGAGGCGATCCACGAACTCCCACGCGCGGTCACCACGGAGGGTGACGTGCGCGCCGATGGCCTGACCCTCACGCAGCTTGAACTGCGCGATGGACTTGCGAGCCTTCGTGACGATCGGCTTCTGGCCGGTGATCTTGGTGAGATCCTCGACCGCGCCATCGATCACCTTGCTGTCGCGAGCTGCCTCGCCGACACCGGTGTTCACGACGACCTTGACCAGTCCGGGGATCTGCATGACGTTCGCGTAACCGAACTCTTCCTGCATCGCCTTCTTGATCTCGGCGTTGTACTTCGCCTTCAGGCGGGGCTGGATCTTGCCAGCCACCGCGGCGTCGGTGCTTGCCATCAGAGGTCCTTACCGCTCTTCTTCGCGTAGCGCACGCGGACGGTGCGCTTCACGCCGTCCTTCGTCTGCTCCTCGACCCGGTGGCCGACCTTGGTCGGCTTCTTGGTCGAGGGGTCGACGAGTGCGACGTTCGAGATGTGGATGGAGGCTTCGACGGTCTCGATGCCTCCGGTCTTGGTGCCACGCTGCGTCTGTCCGACGCGGGTGTGCTTGGTGACGTAGTTCACGCCTTCGACGATGACGCGGTTCTTCTCAGCAAGGACGTCGAGGACCTTGCCCTGCTTGCCGCGGTCGCCGCCACGCTCCTGCGTGGCACCGGTGATGACCTGAACCAGGTCACCCTTCTTGATCTTCGCCATGATTAGATGACCTCCGGCGCCAGCGAGACGATCTTCATGAACTTCTTGTCGCGAAGCTCACGACCGACCGGCCCGAAGATGCGGGTGCCGCGGGGCTCCCCGTCGTTCTTCAGGATCACTGCGGCGTTCTCGTCGAACTTGATGTAGGAGCCGTCCGGACGACGGACCTCCTTCTTGGTGCGGACGATGACCGCCTTGACGACGTCGCCCTTCTTCACGTTGCCACCGGGGATCGCGTCCTTGACGGTCGCGACGATGGTGTCGCCGAGGCCCGCGTAACGACGCTTCGAGCCACCGAGAACGCGGATGGTGAGCAGCTCCTTGGCGCCGGTGTTGTCGGCGACCTTGAGTCGGGATTCCTGCTGAATCACTTGGCCTTCTCCAGAATCTCCACCAGGCGCCAGCGCTTCGTGGCGCTCAGCGGGCGGGTCTCGTTGATCAGGACCAGGTCGCCGATGCCGGCGGAGTTCGCCTCATCGTGCGCCTTGACCTTCGAGGTGCGGCGGATGACCTTGCCGTAAAGCGGGTGCTTCACGCGGTCCTCGACCTCGACCACGATGGTCTTGTCCATCTTGTCGCTGACGACGTAGCCGCGACGTGCCTTGCGGTAACCGCGGGCAGCGGCGTCGCGGACGTCGTGCTCGGACGACTCGTGTCCTGCGGCCTGCGTCTCCACAGTCGCTTCCTTCTTGGTGGCCATCACTCAGCCTCTTCCTTCACGGCGTCGTCGGCGGAGTCCGCCTTCTTCGCCTTCGACTTGGTCGCCTTCTTGGCCGGAGCCTCGACCGGAGCAGGCGTCGCACGGATGCCCAGCTCGCGTTCGCGGATCACGGTGTAGAGGCGCGCGATGTCGCGCTTGACGGCGCGGATGCGGCCGTGGCTCTCCAGCTGGCCGGTGGCCGACTGGAAACGGAGGTTGAACAGCTCCTCCTTGGCCTTGCGCAGCTCCTCAACGAGGCGCTGGTCTTCGAATGTATCGAGCTCTGCCGGGGCGAGCTCCTTGGTGCCGATCGCCATTACGCGTCGCCCTCCTCGCGCTTGATGATGCGTGCCTTGAGCGGCAGCTTGTGAATTGCACGGGTCAGAGCTTCGCGTGCGAGCTCCTCGTCGACACCCGCGACCTCGAAGAGGACACGGCCCGGCTTGACGTTGGCGACCCACCACTCGGGGGAACCCTTACCGGAACCCATGCGGGTTTCGGCAGGCTTCTTCGTGAGCGGACGGTCGGGGTAGATGTTGATCCACACCTTTCCACCACGCTTGATGTGACGGGTCATCGCGATACGAGCGGACTCGATCTGACGGTTCGTCACGTAAGCGGGCGTGAGGGCCTGGATACCGTACTCGCCGAAGGAGACCTTCGTGCCGCCGGTGGCCTGACCCGAGCGACCCGGGTGGTGCTGCTTGCGGAACTTGACCTTACGGGGGATGAGCATTATGCCGACGCTCCTTCTGCGACAGGTGCCTCGTTGCGCGGGGCACGGCGGCGGTCGCCACCACGGTCGTCACGACGAGCCTTGGGTGCGTTGGCCTGCTCGCGAGCGAGCTCCTTCGCGGTCAGGTCGCCCTTGTAGATCCAGACCTTCACGCCGATGCGGCCGAAGGTGGTCTTCGCCTCGTAGAAGCCGTAGTCGATGTTCGCACGAAGCGTGTGCAGCGGCACACGACCTTCGCGGTAGAACTCCGAACGGCTCATCTCGGCGCCGCCGAGACGGCCGGAGACCTGGATGCGGATGCCCTTGGCGCCGGCGCGCTGAGCGCCCTGCAGCCCCTTGCGCATCGCACGACGGAACGCCACACGAGCAGAGAGCTGCTCGGCGATGCCCTGTGCGACCAGCTGAGCGTCGGCCTCGGGGTTCTTGACCTCGAGGATGTTCAGCTGGATCTGCTTGCCCGAGAGCTTCTCGAGGTCGCCGCGAATGCGCTCGGCCTCGGCTCCACGACGACCGATCACGATGCCCGGACGGGCGGTGTGGATGTCGACGCGGACGCGGTCACGGGTGCGCTCGATCTCGATGTTCGAGACACCGGCGCGGTCGAGCTGCGTCTTGAGCAGGTTACGGATCTTGATGTCTTCGGCGACGTAGTCGGCGTAGCGCTGACCCGGCTTCGTCGAGTCAGAGAACCAACGCGAGACGTGGTCCGTCGTGATGCCGAGACGGAAGCCGTACGGGTTTACCTTCTGTCCCATTACTTGCTCGCCTTCTTGTTGCTGTCGCCCGCGGCGGCCGGAGCTGCCTCAGGCGTCGAGAGCACGACCGTGATGTGGCTCGTGCGCTTCTTGATCTGGAAAGCGCGACCCTGTGCACGGGGCTGGAAACGCTTGAGCGTGGTGCCCTCGTCGACGTACGCGTTGGCCACGTACAGGTCCTTCTCGTCGAGGAACTCGCCGTCGCGATCCGCCTTCACCTGCGCGTTGGCCATGGCCGACGCGACAAGCTTGTAGATCGGCTCGCTGGCGCTCTGCTGCGCGAACTTCAGGATCGCGAGAGCTTCCTGTGCCTGCTTGCCCTTGATGAGCGCGACGACACGACGAGCCTTCTGAGGGGTCACGCGGATGTGTCGCACGCGTGCGATCGATTCGACCATTAGCGGCGCCGCCCCTTCTTGTCGTCCTTCTCGTGGCCGCGGAAGGTGCGGGTGGGCGCGAACTCGCCCAGCTTGTGACCGACCATGGTCTCGGACACGAACACAGGGATGTGCTTGCGTCCGTCGTGGACCGCGATCGTGTGACCCAGCATGGCCGGGATGATCATGGACCGACGGGACCAGGTCTTGATGACGTTCTTGGTGCCGGCTTCGTTCTGCACGACCACCTTGCGAAGCAGGTGATCGTCGACGAAGGGGCCCTTCTTAAGACTGCGAGGCATCTTCTCTTACTCCTACTTACGCTTCTTGCCGGCGTTACGACGACGCACGATGTACTTGTCGCTTTCCTTGTTGGCGTGACGGGTACGACCCTCAGCCTGGCCCCACGGGGAGACGGGGTGACGACCACCGGAGGTCTTACCCTCACCACCACCGTGCGGGTGGTCGACCGGGTTCATCGCGACACCACGCACGGTCGGGCGGACGCCCTTCCAGCGCATGCGGCCGGCCTTACCCCAGTTGATGTTCGACTGCTCGGCGTTGCCGACCTCGCCGATGGTCGCGCGGCAGCGCGCATCGACGTTGCGGATCTCGCCCGAGGGCAGACGCAGCTGGGCGTAGGGGCCGTCCTTGGCGACGAGACGGACGGATGCACCGGCCGAACGTGCCATCTTCGCGCCGCCGCCGGGGCGGAGCTCGATCGCGTGGATGACCGTACCCGTGGGGATGTTCTTCAGCGGGAGGTTGTTGCCCGGCTTGATGTCAGCCCCGGCACCCGACTCGACGATGTCGCCCTGCTTCAGCTTCGCCGGAGCGAGGATGTAGCGCTTCTCACCGTCGAAGTAGTGCAGCAGCGCGATGCGCGCGGTGCGGTTGGGGTCGTACTCGATGTGAGCGACCTTGGCGTTGACGCCGTCCTTGTCGTTACGACGGAAGTCGATAACGCGGTACTGGCGCTTGTGGCCACCACCGATGTGACGGGTCGTGATGCGGCCCTGGTTGTTGCGACCACCGGTCTTCGAGAGCGGGCGCAGCAGCGACTTCTCCGGCGTCGATCGAGTGATCTCGGCGAAGTCAGCCACCGACGAGCCGCGACGGCCCGGGGTCGTGGGCTTGTACTTGCGAATAGCCATTATTGTCCTTATCCCCCGGATCAGCCGATTGCCGTGAAGATGTCGATGGTGCCCGACTTCAGGGTCACGATGGCGCGCTTGGTGTCCTTGCGCTTGCCGGTGCCGAAGCGGGTGCGGCGAGCCTTGCCGACGCGGTTGAGGGTGTTGACCCCTGCGACCTTGACGCCGAAGATCTTCTCGATGGCGAGCTTGATCTCGGTCTTCGAAGCGCGCGGGTCGACGAGGAAGGTGTACTTTCCTTCATCGATGAGCCCGTAGCTCTTCTCGGACACGACCGGCTTCAGGATGATGTCGCGCGGGTCCTTGTTCAGGGCCGTCTGGAGAACAGATGCCTGCTCGCTCATGCGGAGACCTCCTGGTTGGCGCCGGACTTGGAGGCGATGAAGCCCTCGAGCGCGGCCTGGGTGAAGACGATGTCGTCGGAGACGAGCACGTCGTATGCGTTGAGCTGGTCGAACGTCAGCACGTGCAGGTTCGACAGGTTGCGGATGCTCTTCAGCGTCACGTCATCGTCGCGCTCGATCACGACGAGCACGTTCTTCGACGAGACGACGTTGGTGAGGAAGTTCACCGCGGTCTTGGTCGAAGGCGTGCCGTCGATCCCGAAGGACTCGATGGCGTGGATGCGGTCACCGCGGAAGCGGTCGCTGAGCGCGCCCAGCAGGGCTGCAGCGATCATCTTCTTGGGGGTGCGCTGCGAGTAGTCGCGCGGCTTGGGGCCGTGCACGATGCCACCACCGGTCATGTGCGGCGCGCGGATGGAACCCTGACGGGCGTTACCCGTGCCCTTCTGCTTGAAGGGCTTGCGGCCGGCACCGGAGACCTCGCCACGACGCTTGGTCGAGTGCGTGCCCTGGCGAGCCGCCGCGAGCTGCGCGACGACGACCTGGTGGATGAGCGGGATGTTCGTCTTGGCGTCGAACAGCGCGGCGGGAAGCTCGATCGAGCCTGCCTTCTTGCCGTCTGCCTTGAGGACGTCGAGCGCGAGAGTGGAGTCAGCCATGATCAGGCACCCTTCACTGCGTTGCGGACATAGACGATGCGACCACGAGCACCGGGGACGGCGCCCTTGACGAGCATGAGTCCCTTCTCGATGTCGATGGCGTGCACCGTGAGGTTGAGGACGGTTACGCGCTCGCCACCCATACGGCCGGCCATGCGCATACCCTTGAAGACGCGGCTCGGGGTCGACGATGCGCCGATGGAACCGGGCTTGCGGTGGTTGCGGTGCGAACCGTGCGAAGCCGAGACGCCCTTGAAGTTGTGACGCTTCATGACACCGGCGAAGCCCTTGCCCTTGCTCGTGCCGACGACGTCGACGAGCTGGCCTGCTTCGAAGGTGCCGTCGACCGTGAGCTCCTGGCCCAGGGTGTAGTCGCCGGCGTCCGCGGTGCGGATCTCGGTGACGTGACGACGCGGCGTGACGCCGGCTGCCTCGAAGTGGGCGGTGAGCGGCTTGTTCACCTTGCGGGGGTCGATCTGGCCGTACGCGATCTGCACGGCGTTGTAGCCGTCCTTCTCGGGCGTGCGGACCTGGGTGACCACGTTGGGTGCCAGCTCGATGACGGTGACGGGAACGAGCTTGCCGCTCTCGTTCCACACCTGGGTCATACCGAGCTTCGTGCCCAGCATGCCCTTGGAAACCTTGGAGTTGATGTCAGCCATGTCGAACCTCAGAGCTTGATCTCGATGTTGACATCGGCAGGCAGGTCGAGGCGCATCAGCGAGTCGACAGCCTTGGGCGTCGGGTCGACGATGTCGATCAGACGCTTGTGGGTGCGCATCTCGAAGTGCTCGCGGCTGTCCTTGTACTTGTGCGGCGACCGGATGACGCACACGACGTTCTTCTCGGTCGGAAGGGGCACGGGTCCGACGACGGTCGCGCCCGCACGGGTCACGGTGTCGACGATCTTGCGTGCGGACGTGTCGATGACCTCGTGGTCATACGACTTCAGGCGAATGCGGATCTTCTGTCCCGCCATTGTCTGCTCTCTCTCTTTAGGCGTCTTACCGTCCGGGACCGGGTGGCCCTGGGGCATTGGACGCACGTCGGCGCTGTTCGCGCCTCGGCACGAGAACGGCTCTCACGAGTCGATCTGCTGCACCACTGTTCTTCTGTCAGCCGGACGCTGCGAAGCGACCGGATGCCGACCTTCCGCCGCGCACGGCAGAACCCTTCATGAAGAGGGGTGTCGGGGTGTGTTCTGCTACCCGCGGCCTAGAACCCTGCACCATCCCGGAGGAGGCGCCGTCTATGCACTGCCCTGGCAGTGATCCATCGCACGCACAGCGGCGACGGAATATCGAACCTGTCTATTCTGCCACGGCTGATTTCACTTCCGCAAACCCGGGCGTGTCGCGCCCGGTCGGCCGACCTCGGAACGGGTCGGGAACCGCGTCAGTTCGCCGGGGAGAGCGGGGCGAGGCATCCCCATGCCTCGCCCCGCTTGGGGAGGGCGTTCAGTGCGAGGGGGCACACCGAACGCGAGTAGTCCGGCGTGAAGGGACGCCGAACTCCTCGACCGAGGGCGCGGCGGAAGACCCGCCGCGCAGGCAGGGAGACGCTCAGGCGCAGTGACTGCGCGCGTCGCACGATGATCCCCAAGATCGCTATCCCCAGTTTGTACGCGGAAGACCGCGTGCTTCGGGAAACCGAACCCCTTCGGCTTCCCCGACCGCAAGATCCCCAGGCGGTCGAGTCGATCCTACTGGATGCAACCGTGAAGACGCCACATCCGACGGCATTCCGAGCCTGATGCCCGGTGCCCGCACGCGCAAGAGCGGCGATCCACCCGTGGTGGATCGCCGCTCAGGAGACGCGGGGTTCTACTCGTTGCCGACGGCCTTGTCGGCGCCGTCGCGGATCTCGTCGATCTTGTCGGCCGCACCGGGAGCGATCTTCTTCGCGAAGTCTGCGACGCCGTCGAGCACCTTGTCGCTGATGTCCTCGGCCTGCTCGCTCTTCACGGCCTCGGCGATCTTGTCCTTGTTCTGCTCGTACAGGTCCTTGCCCTTGTTCACGGCGTCTTCGATACCCATGTGTTTCCCCTTCTGAAGGTGTGCCGCCGACCGATCGGGCCGACCACACTCATTTTGCATGTCCGCAATCGTAAACGGAACCCTCGAGACGCCGTGTTAACGACAGAGGGGCCGGACCCGAAGGTCCGACCCCTCTGCGAGGAAGCAGATGCTTACTTGATGATCTTCGTGACCGTACCGGCGCCGACGGTGCGTCCACCCTCACGGATGGCGAAGCCGAGGCCCTCCTCCATGGCGATCGGCTGGATCAGCTCGACCGTCATGTCGGTGGTGTCGCCGGGCATGACCATCTCGGTGCCCTCAGGCAGCGAGATGACGCCGGTGACGTCGGTGGTGCGGAAGTAGAACTGCGGGCGGTAGTTCGTGTAGAACGGGTTGTGACGGCCACCCTCGTCCTTGGACAGGATGTACGCGGTGCCCTCGAAGTCGGTGTGCGGCGTGACCGAACCCGGCTTGACGATGACCTGACCGCGCTCGACGTCCTCACGCTTGGTGCCGCGGAGCAGCAGACCACAGTTCTCGCCGGCCCAGGCCTCGTCGAGCTGCTTGTGGAACATCTCGATACCCGTGACCGTGGTCTTGACGGTCGGACGGAGTCCGACGATCTCGACCTCGGAGTTGATGGCCAGCGTGCCACGCTCGGCGCGACCCGTGACGACGGTTCCACGACCGGTGATCGTGAAGACGTCCTCGACGGGCATCAGGAACGGCTTGTCACGGTCACGCTCCGGGTCCGGAACGCTGTCGTCGACAGCCTGCATCAGGTCCAGGATCGCCTGGGTCCACTTCTCGTCGCCCTCGAGGGCCTTGAGAGCGGAGACGCGGACGACAGGAGCGTCCTCGTCGAAGCCCTGGCCGGCGAGCAGCTCGCGGACCTCGAGCTCGACGAGCTCCAGGATCTCCTCGTCGTCGACCATGTCGGACTTGTTCAGCGCGACCAGCAGGTACGGCACGCCGACCTGCTTGGCGAGCAGCACGTGCTCGCGCGTCTGAGCCATCGGGCCGTCGGTGGCGGCGACCACGAGGATCGCGCCGTCCATCTGAGCCGCACCGGTGATCATGTTCTTGACGTAGTCGGCGTGGCCGGGAGCGTCAACGTGCGCGTAGTGGCGCTTCGGGGTCTCGTACTCGATGTGCGAGATGTTGATGGTGATACCACGCTGGCGCTCTTCCGGCGCCGAGTCGATGGAAGCGAAGTCGCGCTGCACGTTGGTGTCGGACGGGTACTTGTCAGCAAGCACCTTCGAGATCGCTGCGGAGAGCGTGGTCTTGCCGTGGTCGACGTGACCGATCGTTCCGATGTTGACGTGCGGCTTGGTCCGCTCGAACTTGGCCTTAGCCACTGGGTCCTCCTCAGGACGTCGTTGTAGAGGTGACCGGGCACTGGTTTGCGACCGGTTCTCTACGGGTTAGGTTCTCAGTTTAGTAGAGAGGGAATGTGAAGTTGTAGGTGACCTGGGAACCCCGCGGCGCTTCGCGGTGCTCGGCGCCGCGGGGAACCCAGAAGGGTGATTACTCGCCCTTGGTCTTCTGGACGATCTCGTCGGCCACAGCGCGGGGAACCTCAGCGTAGCTGTGGAACTCCATGGAGTAGACGGCACGACCCGAGGTCTTCGAGCGCAGGTCGCCGATGTAGCCGAACATCTCGGACAGCGGAACCTGTGCACGGACGACCTTGACGCCTGCGGCGTCTTCCATCGACTGGATCTGGCCACGACGCGAGTTCAGGTCACCGATGACGTCGCCCATGTACTCCTCAGGAGTACGGACCTCGACGGCCATCAGCGGCTCGAGCAGCACGGGGTTGGCACGGCGCGCGGCCTCCTTGAAGCCCATGGAGCCCGCGATCTTGAACGCCATCTCCGAGGAGTCGACGTCGTGAGCCGCACCATCGACGATGGTCGCCTTGACGCCGACCATCGGGTAGCCCGCGAGCACACCGACGTTCATCGCGTCCTGGAAACCGGCATCGATCGAACCGATGTACTCACGAGGGATGCGACCACCGGTGACGGCGTTCACGAACTCGTAGGTCTTCTCGGAGTCGAGGTCGAGCGGCTCGATGGTGAACTGGATCTTTGCGAACTGTCCAGAACCACCGGTCTGCTTCTTGTGCGTGTAGTCGTGCTTCTCGACGGTCTTGCGGATCGTCTCGCGGTACGCCACCTGCGGCTTGCCGACGTTGGCCTCGACGTTGAACTCGCGCTTCATGCGGTCCACGAGGATGTCGAGGTGCAGCTCGCCCATGCCCTTGATGGTCGTCTGACCGGTCTCGGGGTTCAGCTCCGTGCGGAAGGTCGGGTCCTCTTCAGCGAGCTTCTGGATGGCGACACCCAGCTTCTCCTGGTCGGCCTTGGTCTTCGGCTCGATCGCGACCTCGATGACGGGCTCGGGGAACGTCATCGACTCGAGGACGACCGGAGCTGCCGGGTCGGTCAGGGTGTCACCGGTGGTGGTGTCCTTCAGACCGATGACCGCGTAGATGTTTCCCGCGGTGACCGAGGGGACCGGGATCTCCTTGTTGGCGTGCATCTGGAAGATCTTCCCGATGCGCTCCTTCTTGTTCTTGGTCGAGTTGACGACCGCAGAACCGGACTCCAGGTGACCCGAGTAGACGCGCACGTAGGTGAGGCGACCGAAGAACGGGTGCACGGCGACCTTGAACGCGAGGGCGGCGAACGGGTCATTGGCGTCGGGGTGACGCTCGATGATCGTGTCGTAGTCCTTCGGGTCGTGCGCCTCGATCGAGCCCACGTCGAGCGGGTTCGGGAGGTAGTCGACGACCGCGTCGAGCATCGGCTGGACGCCGCGGTTCTTGAACGCGGAACCGCAGAGCACCGGGTAGATCTCGCTCGCGACGGTCAGCTTGCGGATCGCACCCTTGATCTCGGCGACCGTGAGCTCCTCGCCACCGAAGAACTTCTCGAGCAGCGCGTCATCGGTCTCGGCGACGGTCTCGAGGAGCTGCTGACGGTACTCCGCAGCCTTCTCCTTGAGGTCTTCCGGGATCTCCTGGATCTCGTAGGAGGCACCCATGGTGACGTCACCCTTGGAGTCTCCGGCCCAGACCAGCGCGCGCATCTCGACCAGGTCGACGACGCCGATGAAGTCGCTCTCCGCGCCGATCGGCAGCTGGATCACGAGGGGCTTGGCGCCCAGGCGGTTGATGATCGTGTCGACGGTGAAGTAGAAGTCGGCGCCGAGCTTGTCCATCTTGTTGACGAAGCAGATGCGCGGGACGTTGTACTTGTCGGCCTGACGCCAGACGGTCTCGGACTGGGGCTCGACGCCCTCCTTGCCGTCGAACACCGCGACAGCACCATCGAGGACGCGGAGCGAGCGCTCCACCTCGACCGTGAAGTCCACGTGGCCGGGGGTGTCGATGATGTTGATCTGGTTCTTGTTCCAGTAGCAGGTCACGGCGGCAGACGTGATCGTGATGCCGCGCTCCTTCTCCTGCTCCATCCAGTCGGTGGTCGAGGCGCCATCGTGCGTCTCGCCGAGCTTGTGGTTGACGCCCGTGTAGAACAGGATGCGCTCGGTCGTCGTGGTCTTGCCGGCATCGATGTGCGCCATGATGCCGATGTTGCGGACCTTGCTCAGGTCCGTGAGCACGTCTTGTGCCACAGGAGTGTCCTTATCTTTTGGAGCAGTCGTACTGCGAAGAGGGGGTGCCCGCCCCTCGGCGAGTGGCCGAGGGGCGGGCGAAGCTGTTTACCAGCGGTAGTGAGCGAACGCGCGGTTCGACTCGGCCATCTTGTGCGTGTCCTCGCGGCGCTTGACCGCGGCACCCAGGCCGTTGGAGGCGTCGAGGATCTCGTTCTGCAGACGCTCGGTCATCGTCTTCTCACGACGGCCCTTCGCGTAGCTCACGAGCCAGCGCAGAGCGAGCGTGTTGGCGCGGTGAGGCTTGACCTCGACCGGCACCTGGTAGGTCGAGCCACCGACGCGGCGGCTGCGGACCTCGAGCGTCGGGCGCACGTTGTCGAGCGCCTTCTTCAGCGTGGCGACGGCGTCCTGACCGTTCTTCGCCTCGACGCCGCGGAGGGCGCCGTAGACGATCGACTCGGCCAGCGACTTCTTGCCGTCGACGAGGATCTTGTTCACCAGCGAGGTGACGATCGGTGCGCCGTATACCGGGTCGTTGACGACGGGGCGCTTCGGGGCGGGTCCCTTACGAGGCATCTAACTCAACCCTTCTTCGCGCCGTAGCGGGAACGAGCCTGCTTACGGTTCTTGACTGCCTGGGTGTCCAGGGCGCCACGGACGATCTTGTAACGCACACCGGGGAGGTCCTTGACACGACCGCCACGCACGAGCACGAGCGAGTGCTCCTGCAGGTTGTGACCCTCACCGGGGATGTACGCGGTGACCTCGGTGCCGTTGCGGAGCTTCACACGAGCGACCTTGCGCATCGCCGAGTTCGGCTTCTTCGGGGTGGTGGTGTAGACGCGGGTGCAGACCCCGGCCTGCTGCGGGTTCGACTTGAGCGCCGGTGCCTTGGTCTTGGTGACCTTGGGCGAGCGACCCTTGCGAACCAACTGCTGAATGGTTGGCACGTTCTCTCCTCATAGTGCTGCACGGTGACAGCGTGATGGGTTTCACATCATGACCCACCGGCACGTCGGAACCGACGAGCTTTTGGTGTGATGGGTATGCCGTGGGGGCGGACCGGCAGGTGCCGGCGCCCAGCGCACACGCAGAGGCGTGCACACACCTGATCAAGTGTAATGCCGCGTAACCTGACGGTCAAATGAATGCCCCTCCGACCGTGTGCGTCGGCCGCACACGTCAGGGCAGGTCGGGGTCGAACGGCGAGTCCAGCGACTCTGTGAGCTCGGCCAGCAGTGCCTCGATCTGCGGTTCCACATGCTGCGAGATCGCGGCCTGGATCGAGATGCGGTGCCGCAGCAGGATGCCGCAGATCTCGCGTCCGACCATGTTGGCGTACTCGTCGGCGAGGGCGACCTCCTGCCGGAGGGCGACCTTGGCTTCCTCCGTCAGCGGAGGAAGAGCGGGCAACTCGGCGGCGGAGTCGTCGGCCAGCCCGGCGATGGTGAACAGGAACGGAGCCCCTGGCACGGGGTCGGGGTCGAGGGGCAGACCGTCGAACTCGGGATCGAGATCCTCGGCCGGACGGTAGCTGCGAGCGCGGTTGCGCGCGGCCTGCTGATCGAGCTCGCGCTGCAGCATCGGCAGATTCCGTGCGGTGTACTCCGCAACGGCGTGATCGACGATGGTCTTGATCCGCGTGGACAACCCGTGCTGCACACCGTGCGGCACGTTCGCCCCGATGCCGGCTGCCGAGAGGATGGGCGATCCGAGACATCGGCGACACGGCGCGACGCGACCACGGTGGGTGGCCGGCTCCCAGCGCGGCACCCAGCGCAACCATGCCTCGACGGCCTGGTCCACCTGCGTCTCCAACGAACGCTCCACCCCACCAGCGTACGGCGCGTCGCCCGTCGCCGTCGCGATTTCCCGCTCCCGGCGGGGCGGGAGGGGAACGATCACTCGCGGGTCACTCGTCGTCGTCGCGCTCCCACGGCCACCGCGGATGCTCGGCACGGGTGCGACGCAGCGCGATCCCGCCCCACGCGGCGATCAGCGCCGCCAGCACGAGCACCGCACTCGCTCCCCCGCGCACGAGATGACCTGCGACCGCGGTTGCGAGCACGAAGCTCCCCGCGGCGATGAGCACACCGACCCATACGGCTGCCAGATGGACGAGACCTGCGACCAGGGCGATCGCGATCGTCGCGACATACGACGGCTGTGGTCGACGCAGCGTCGACCACAGCATGAGCGCGAACGAGACCACGGCGGCCAGCATCCCGATCACCCCAGGCGTCTGCCCGAGGTCCGGTACCGCGATGATGTCCGTGTCGGTGGCGATGCTCAGCGCTCCGAGCCCGAAGACCGCCAGCGCGAAGAAGCTGATGGTGGCGAGCACGACCGCCAGGACAGCCGAAACCCCCGCGGACTCGGGTCCGCGGGGGTTCGGCATGGTGGAGTTCGTGATTACCTCGACAGCGTCGGGCCGGCTTCGAGGGTGCGCTCGTACTCGCGCTGCGCCTCGGCGTTCAGCTCGGTCTTGCGGGCACCGCTGCGGGCGACCCAGGCTCCGAACCAGATGGTCAGCTCACGGGCGAACACGAAGGCCGCGATCGCGAGCGGGGCGAGCAGCTGCTCTCCGACGAGGTCGAGCCCCTGACTCGCGCTGAGCTTCCAGAACGGCGCCTCGAACAGCTGGCCGAGGATGTGTCCTCCATAGGCGATGACGCCGACGATGATGCCGAAGACGACCCAGAGTCCCCAGCGACCGCGGTTGATGATCGCACCGAGCAGCCAGAAGCCGAGGAAGAAGACCACGACGGGCGTCCAGAATCCCCAAGTCGTCAGCGGAGCGATCGCGGTCTGCCCGATGTTCTCCCCGGTCACATCACCGGAGATCGCGCCGAGCCCCAGCGCCGCCCCGAGGTACAGCACCGCGAAGACGAGCGTCGCGAGGAGTCCGATGGCTCCCGCGGTGCCACGGTTTCCGCGGTCGCGGGGCGGCTCGGGAGCCTGCACGAAGATGGGCTGCGGCTGTGCCGCGGCTGCAGCGACCAGCGGTTCGGACGGCACGACGCGCGTGTCGGCCTCATCGCCGTACTGGGCGTAGGCGGCACCCGCCATGCCCGACTGCTCATGACCGAACGCGACGGGCTCTCCGATGACCGGCTCAGGGAAGAAGGAGGAGGACTCGGCGTCGGCGCGCGTCCTGACCTCGTCGGCGTAGTCGTTCGACGCGACGGACGCAGCGGGGGTCACTGCCGGGGGCGGCGACGCGAAAGTCCCGGGGTGATCGCGCTCGGCCTCTTCGAACGCAGCGAGGTCGGGATCGACCGGCGCAGCGGCGGGCTTCTCCTCTACGCCGTCGTTCGAACCGGGAACATCCGCACCTGCGGCAGCGGCGGCATCCAGACCCGCGTTCGCACTGCCGACGACGTCGTCAACGTCAGCCGGCTTCTCGGGCTGGGGAACGTCGGGGTCACTCATGGGGTGCGCCTCTCATCGGATACGTGCATTGTGAGGGTACCTCCGCGCGAACGGCCGCTCGCGGAGGCGTGCCGACGTGTCGTCATACGCGAGGACACCGCACTGTCTCTTGGGTTTCAGGGGAGCGCGTTGCGCAGTGCATCACCGGCGAACTGCGCGAGCACGGGAACAATCGGCAGCGACAGCCACACCAGGGCTCCGATGATGGCGATGCACACGATGCCGGCGAACCAGCTCATCCCGAGGTTGCGACCACCCACGCGTGCCATGCCTCCACGCTACGACCGAACGGTGCGAGAGCCCGGGCGCAACGCCGACAGCGGCGGTTGCTCCGCGGCAGTCAGCGCGCGACGCGACCGCGCAGGCGCCAGAGCAGCCAGAGACCCGAGAGCGGGATGAGGAGGATGCCGATTCCCGCGAGACCGCCCCAGATCATGTCGTACCACGCAGGAAGCAACGGATTGTTGGCGGGCGGCGGGGTTCCTGTTCCCGAGGAGCTGCCGCTCGATTCCCACACGGAGATGGTGACCATCGTCGAGATGACGAGGATCGACAGACCGCCCGCGACGAACGGCACGACGATCGCCACGACCTTCTCCCCCGTCTTCCAGAGCGAGCTCAGACTCACGAGCACGGCACCGACGAACCACCCGACGATCGGCACGACGATCCCGCCGACGCTCAGCGTCAGAGCCGCGGCGATCGCGAACCCGCGCGTGGACGTCGTCGACGGACCCGGTGCCGACGGTGCGGACGCGGTCGTCGGCACCGCGAGAGGCGAACCCGCCGGCAGCTCGGCCTGTGCCTCGCGGACGATCGCGCCGGGATCGCCGAGCTGAGCGATGCGCACGGCCGTGGCTTCGGCGTCGAGTCCCTGGAGCTCTTCGACGATGCCCCCGCGGATGTCCGTCGCGATGCCGTGCGGTAATCCGCGCATCGCCTCATCGAGTCGTGTGAGGAAGTCCTCTCGCAGGGCGACAGCGGTGGTTTCGGTCATGATCGTCCCTCTCCGACGATGCCCGTGACGACACAGGCGAACGGTGCCCACTGGGCGCGGAATCGCTCGAGCTGATCGACGCCGACCTCGGTGAGCCGGTAGTACCTGCGCACCGGGCCCGACTCGGACGGCTGATCGAACGTACTGACCCAGCCGTTGTCACGCAGCCGCCCCAGCAGCGGATAGAGCGTGCCGATGCTGGCGATCAGGCCGGCGCCGGTGAGAGCCTCAGCCAGCTGCCATCCGTACATAGGCTCCCGCGCGAGCAGGCCGAGCACGCAGTACTCGACCACTCCCTTGCGCATCTGGGCGCCGACATCGGCTGTCATGCATGACAAGGTAGCATGCGAGACAAGAGAGCGGGAGAACCGCCCGCGCGGCTGCGGGCGTCGCCGAGGCGACACCCGCAGGATGCGCTCAGCCCTTGGTCGCTCCGGCGGTCAGCCCACCGACGATGTACTTCTGCAGGAAGAGGAAGAGGATCATCACCGGGATCGCCGCCATCACCGCACCGGCGGAGAAGGCCGACCAGTCCGCGTAGCGCGGGTTCGCCACGAGCTTGGTGAGTCCGACGACGAGGGTCTGCTGATCCACGTCGACGAGCATGACGCTCGCGATCACGTACTCGTTGACCGTGCCGATGAACGACAGGAGCCCGACCACCGCGAGGATCGGAGCGACCAGACGCAGGATGATCGTGAAGAAGATGCGCGCGTGACCGGCGCCGTCGATGCGCGCCGCCTCGTCGATCTCCTTCGGGATCGTGTTGAAGAAGCCGTACATCAGGTACGTGTTCACCCCGAGCGCTCCCCCGAGGTACACCAGGATCAGACCGGTGTGGGTGTTCAGACCGATCGCGGGGAACCAGTCCCCCAGGGTCGACATGAGCAGGAAGATGGCGACGACGGCGAGCAGCTGCGGGAACATCTGCACGACCACGATCGTCACGAGCCCCACACGGCGTCCAGCGAACCGCATGCGCGAGAAGGCATATGCCGCGCAGGCACCGATGAAGACGGTGACCGCTCCGGTGACCACCGCGATCAGCAGCGTGTTGAGGAACCACGTGCCGTAGGGGTTCTGCGGGTCGCTCAGGATGCGCACGTAGCTGTCGATCCCGATCGCGGAGAAGAGCTGGTTCGATCCCGTCAGCGTCCCCTTCGGGTTCAGCGAGGCGGAGATCACGTACAGCAGGGGGAACAGGGCGAACGCACTCACGACGATCGCCACGAGGTGGCGCCATCCGGTGTCGGCGAACCAGGCGCCGAAGCTGCGACGGCGGGGGGCGAGGCTCTGCACGCCATCGGTGGAGCGAGTGGCGGCGGATCGCTCGGTGGTGGGGCTGGTGGTGCTCATGTCAGTTCAGCTCCTCGAGGGCCTTGGTCTTGCGGAAGCTGATGATCGAGATCGTGGCGACCACGATGAAGATCAGGATCGTGAAGGCCGACGCCAGACCGTAGTCACGCGTCTGCCCCGTGAAGGCCACCTTGTAGACCATCGAGATGAGGATGTCGGTGTGCCCGACGGGGATGGACACGTCGCTGAAGCGCGGACCACCCTTCGTGAGCATGTAGATCAGGTTGAAGTTGTTGAAGTTGAACGCGAAGGACGAGATCAAAAGCGGCGCGACGGTGACCAGCAGCAGCGGCAGCTTGATCCGGCGGAAGACCTGCCACGGGTTCGCGCCGTCCATCACCGCGGCTTCGTTCACATCCTCGGGGATGCCCTGCAGGGCGCCCATGCAGACGAGGAACATGTACGGGAAGCCGAGCCACAGGTTCACCAGCAGCACCGACACCTTCGCGAGGGCGGGGTCGGTGAGCCACGGGATCTCGGCACCGCCGAAGATCACCTGGTTGATGAAGCCGAAGCTCTCGTTCATCATTCCGGCCCAGACGAGCGCTGACAGGAACGCGGGGAACGCGTATGGGAGGATCAGGATGATCCGGTAGCCGTTGCGGAACCGCATGCGGGTGTTGTTGAACACCAGGGCCAGGAGAAGGCCGAGGAAGAACGTCGTCGCGACCGAGATCAGAGCGAACGCGAACGTCCAGAGCGTGACCGAGATGAGCGGTCCGCGGATGGAGGAGTCTGTGACGGCGCGGATGAAGTTGTCGAAGCCCACCGTCGTCTGCCAACCGGGGAGCAGCTGCTCGCCGCCCTCGGCGGTGAAGGCCCCATCACCCGTATCGGAGTACACGGTCCCCGTCGTGGTGTCGGTGATGGTGTCTGCGGCCTCGTCGTACTCCAGCGTCGAGACGTACAGGTAGCCCTTCTGCCCGTCCGGGGCGCGCAGGCTGCCGTCGTTCGGGTCGTCGCTGAACGGCACCGACAGCTTCTCCAGCTCTTCGGAGAGCGTGAAGACGGTCGCGAGCGGGAGTGTGGTCCACCCGTCGACGGCGACGGCCGTGCCGTCTTCGAACCGGGCGTCGACCTCTTCCAGCGGCTGTTGCGCTGTACCGAGGAGCGCGTCGCCGGATTCCGGGTCCGTCACGAGCAGACCGTAGGTGCCGAACTGCTCGACGACCGTCACGGGGTAGGTCGGCGAGTCCTCGACCCGCTCCTGCGCCGAGGCGAGGAGGGAGGAGATCGCCTGGTCCTTGGTGCCGTTGTGGCCGGTGCCGTAGTTCGTGAACCCGATGTACCCGGTGTAGAGCAGCGTGAACACCTGGAAGATGACCAGGAAGATGATGCCGGGAGTGAGGTACTTCGCGGCGATGCGCTTTCGGGAGAAGTAGATGTAGTTGACGAGGACGGCAACCGCCACGACGATGCCGAGGATCAACCACTCCCGCTGGGCGAAGAGCACGAACACGGCGTAGAGCGCGATCGCGTCGACGACGGCCAGCAGGAGGATCTTCAGCAGCATCCAGCCGATCGGTCCGGATGCGGCCTCCGCGATCTTCGCGGCCTGGCGCTGACGTCTGGTCGGAGGAGCTGTGCGCTCGTCGGTGTCTGTCATGTCATCCTCGTCATGATCCTGCCGGGGCGGGCGAAGGCCCACCCCGGCAGAGTCCGTGTTCTGGCTGTTACTTGATCGCGGCGGTCACGTCGTCGACGAGCTTCTGCCACGTCGTCGCCGGGTCTTCGCCGTTGATGATCGCGGCCTCGGCCACGCCCCAGAACTCCCAGACCGCGCCCATGGCCGGGATCGCGGGCATCGGCACCGCGTCGGCGCCGACGGCCTGGAAGCCGGCGATGATCGGGTCGGCGGCCGCGGTGTCGGCGGCTGCGGTCAGGGCGGGGAGGATGTTGCCGGCCTTGAACAGGTCGAGCTGCACATCTTCGGTGCCGATGTAGTTGACGAGGAAGTCGTTCGCGGCGACCTTGTTCTTCGACTCCGAGCTCACGAAGAAGCCCTTCACGCCGGCGAACGGCGAAGCGGTCTCACCGGTCGGGCTCGGGATCGGGTCGATCGCGACGTTGATGCCCGCGTCGGTTGCCGCGCCCACGTTCCACGGACCGGTGAGCCAGAAGGCCGCGGTGCCGTCGAGGAACTGCTGCTTGGCGATCTCGCCGTCGACGTCGGTGTTCAGAACACCCGCAGCGCCCTGTGCGCCCAGCCAGTCCGCGAACGCGAAGCCGCCCTCGCTGCCGAGCTGGAGGTCGGTGGAGTCGTAGCTGCCCGTGTCGTCGGTGCCGAACACCGGGGCGCCGAACGCCGTCTGGAACGGGTAGAGGTGGTACGGGTTGCCCTCGGTACCCTGCTCGACGACGAAGGTGCCCTTCGAGAGCATGTCGTCGAAGCTGGTCGCGGCGGCCGGAACCAGGTCGGCGTTGCGCAGCACCGCGATGTTCTCGACGGCGTACGGGAGCATGTAGACGGTGCCGTCGTACGTGGCGGCCTGCAGCGCGACCGGGAGGTAGTCCTCGGAGCTGTCGCCGAGCTCGATGGGTGCGACGACGCCGTTCGTGGAGAGCTCGCCCAGCCAGTCGTGCGCGCCCATGACGATGTCGGGGCCCTTGCCGGTCGGAACCTGCTGGATGAAGTCGTCCTTCATGTCGTCGACCGACTTGCCCGTGAGCTCGACCTTGACGCCGGTCTTCTCCTGGTAGGCGTCTGCAGCGCCCTGCAGTGCGTCGACGCGCTCGGCGTCGACCCACACGACCAGCTTCCCGCTGTCGTCGGAGCCGGAGGTGTCGTCGCTGCTGGTCCCCGTGGAGCAGCCGGCAAGCGTCAGAGTCGAAACGATGGCGATCGCGCCCGCGGCGACGATGCCCCTCTTGTTCACCTTCATTGGTGTGTGCCTCTCTCAGTGCTGATCACCTGCAAGGACTGCAAGCGCTTACAGTATGCATCGAAATCAGCGGCGTTTGCAATGAGAGAAGGCGTTGATATCAACCCGTGATAGAGAACGGAGCGCTGCTGGGATGTGAAAACGCTTCCATGAGGCGGGGAAACGAGACCCGTAGACTGCTGGAATGGCTCACGGCTCGCACCGCATCGCCCGGATGACGACAGGTCTCGTGCTGGCGCTGTCGGCGGCCGCGCTGAGCGGGTGCACCGCGTTCACCACGGGCTACGCGGTGCTGGAGCGCGATGTCGAACCCGCGGACGCGTTGCCGGACGCGTTCATCGAGCAGGACTCCGGCGACGTCGCCGAGCTCTCATCTGCGCGGTTCGTCGGTGAGCATTCCGGCAGCTCGCTGTGGGTGCTGCGCGGGGTCGACCAGGGAACGATCTGCGTGCTCGCCTACCGGGACGAGACGGCGGGAATCATGGCGTGTGGCGGCGAACGCGGCCCCGTGGAGATGAGCGGCCCCGCCGGTCACTTCGTGCTGGTCCCCGACGACTACCCCACGCCGGACGGAGCCACCCGGATCTCCGACAACGTGTACGCCCTGAGCCCCTGAGTAGGATGAAACCATGGCTGACAGCTCATTTGACATCGTCTCGAAGGTCGACCACCAGGAGGCGGAGAACGCCCTGAACCAGGCCCGCAAGGAGATCGAGCAGCGCTACGACTTCAAGGGCACGGGTGCGTCGATCGCCTGGAGCGGCGAGAGCATCCTCATCATCGCGAACACCGAGGAGCGGGCCAAGGCCGTGCTCGACGTGTTCCAGTCCAAGCTTATCAAGCGTGGCATCTCGCTGAAGAGCCTCGAGTCGGGCGACCCGTTCGCCAGCGGCAAGGAGTTCCGCATCGTCTCGACGCTCAAGGACGGCATCTCCTCGGAGAACGCGAAGAAGATCAACAAGATCATCCGCGACGAGGGCCCCAAGGGCGTGAAGAGCCAGATCCAGGGCGACGAGCTGCGTGTGCAGTCCAAGAGCCGCGACGACCTGCAGTCGGTCATCGCGCTGCTCAAGGGCGCCGACCTCGACCTGGACCTGCAGTTCATCAACTACCGGTAACCCACCGGGACACATCGAAAGAGGGGGTCGAGTGCAGCGCACTCGGCCCCCTCTCTCGTCATTGTTGGATTGCATACTGATATATGGGTTTAGGTACCCAAGACTGGAAGCGGTCGACTCGATGCGACCGATGACGCGAACGCCGCGTGACGCACTGCCGTCGTAGGGCTACGCGATTTCGGGATTGCGAGCTTGCCCTCGTGGGGACGAGGCCGCGGCAGTTCCATGCGCTCGCGTCTTCGGTGGCCGGCGGATGCCCAGCATCCGCCGGCCACGGAACCCACGAGTACGAAGAACACGGGCACGACGAGCCCACCTGAGCCACGATGCGCGCCCCCACGCGGACTGCCGACTCAGGTGGGGGATATTGGCATCCGACGCGACTTCATGATGTAGTTGCCCTCCCGGGCGAATCATGGGGCGCTCGGGATCAGAAGGGCAACTGGGGGCGGATCCATGGGGAATATCGGATCGACGAACGTCGGCGAGAGCAAGCAGCTCTTGGCCGAAGAGGTCTTCCACCACATCGGCAGGCAGATCATCGACGGCACGCTTGCCGCGGGTGAGCGCATCCGCGATGTCGATGTCGCGGAAGAACTGCACGTGTCACGGACACCGGTACGCGAGGCGCTCCAGCGGTTGGAACGGCTGGGAATGGTCACGATGTACCCGAGCCGGTACACGGAGGTCACGGCGGTGACGCCGGAGACCATCGCCCAATCGCTCGTGTTCGCCGGCTACCAGGCAGGAATCGCCGCGCGACTGGCGGTGCCGCAGATCACGGCCGCTCAACGCGAGCATGTGCTCGCGCTGGTCAACGCCATGCGCGCAGCTCTGGAAGACGGTGTCGGCACCTCGAACGCCCGATGGGCGGTGTTCTCCTACCTCGGCGAGCACAGCGGCAACGCGCAGCATCGCACGCTGATCGACGACGCGAGCATGGTCCTGTTCCGCAACCTCCGCGACTGGGTGGTCCCGCCGTCCGATCGCGCACGGATGGCGCAGATCTACGTCGACTTCGGCGACGCCGTGCGCAGCGGCGACGGCGACGGCGCCGAGCGCCTCGTCAGGGAGATGTACTACCTGTGAGAGCTCACTGCGCTGCGCGCCATCCGGTCACCCATCGGTCCAACCGCCGGTAGGCGTCTTCGCGCGCCTCGTGCCGGGAGAGGAAGACGTCGTGCAGCGCGCCGTCGATGCGCTCCACGGTGACGCTGGGACCGAGCCGGAGCGCTGCGCGGGCGATGTCGTCGACCACGAGCACCGAGTCGGCCGACGTGAGGTCGTCCGACCACCGGGTCGGCGGCACGAATCGTGCCGACAGCAGCACGCATACCGGCGCCGTGATCGACAGACCCGACGCCACCGCCTTGTGGCCGGAGAGGATGGCGTGCAGCCAGCCCGCGTACACCGCCATGGTCTGCGCGGGCCGCCATACCGGGTTCACATCCATCGGATCGTCCGGGTCGGCGACCTCCTGCTGCGCGCGGGTGTAGAAGCCGAGGTCGACCTGCGGCGCGGCCTCCATCGGTCGCAGCCTCGCCTGCAACTCGACCATCGGCGCGATCGCCGCGCGGGCCGGCGCGAACTGGAACTCCAGCCACGGGCTGTTGAGGATCACCGCGTCGGCGGAGCCCGGATGGCGGGAGGCCCACAGACTCAGCGTCAGACCTCCGGTGGAGTGCCCGAGCAGTAGGAGTCGACGGGCGGACTCGGCGCCCCCCTCCCCGCGGCCCATCGCCTCCAGCGCAGCTCCGATGTCCTCGTCGTAGATGGCGAGGTCGGCGACGTAGCCGGGAGTCTGGCCGTCGCGCAGGCTGCGACCGTACTTGCGCAGGTCGAGAGCGAAGAAGCGGGCGCCACGCGAAGTCCAGAACCGGGCCAGCCGCTTCTGGAAGAAGTAGTCGGACCAGCCATGCACGTACAGCACATCGACCCCGTCGAGAAGCGGTCGGCGGCCGCTCGCCCGCGCCCACAGGCTCGGCCTCCTCGGCAGCGCACGCACGAGGGTCGCAACGACAGGCCCCTGGTCATCCGTGCCGAGATCGAGCGTCAGCTGCTCGAACTCGTCACCGAGAACATCCGGGATCCACTCGGTCATGCGTTCCTCCCCCGTCGTCGCCAGGCTAGCCGAGCGCGCGACCGGGTGCGGGAGGCCCGACCGTGACGGCTCTACTCGCCGCGTGAGACCCGGACCATCTCGTCACGCGGGACGACCTTGACCCTGGCGCGCTCCGCCGGAGCACCGAGGGCGATCTCGTGCTCGTCGAGCCGGTGCCACCCGTCCAGGTCGGTCCAGCGCACGCCGCGCTCCTGAAGGAGCTCGACGATGGACTCCTCCGAGGGGTCCTCCGGGTGCCACCACGCGCTCTGGTCGTTGATGATGTGCCGCACGGTCTCCATCGCGTCGGACTTGGTGTGCCCGATCAGCCCCACGGGGCCGCGCTTGATCCATCCGGTCGCGTAGATGCCGGGCACGCGTTCGTTCGAGTCCTTGGCGAGCACCTGACCCTCCCGGTTCGGGATGACACCGTGCTTCTTGTCGAAGGGAACCCCGGGAAGGGGCGAGCCGAAGTAGCCGATGGCACGGTACAGCGCCTGGAGGGGCACCTCGCGCAGCTCTCCCGTGCCGACCGCGCCACCCTGGCCGTCGGGCCGGGTGCGCTCGTACACGAGGGCCGCGACGCGACCGTTGTCGTCCTTGCGGACCTCGACCGGCTTCGCCCAGAAGTGCAGGTGCAGGCGTCGCGACGCGGTGCCTCCGGCGTTGTTGACCGAATCGCGCTTGCGCCAGGACTGCAGGATGCGGTCGATGACCATCACCTGCTTGTTGCTGGCGACGGCGTCCTTCGCGGCGTCGTCGTAGTCGAAGTCCTCGTCGTAGACGACCATGTCGACATCGCGCAGTTCGCCGAGCTCGCGCAGCTCGAGCGGCGTGAACTTGACCTGCGCCGGTCCGCGACGCCCGAAGACGTGCACGTCGGTGACCTGGCTGGCATTGAGGCCCTCGTAGACGTTGGCCGGCACCTCGGTGACGAGCAGGTCCTCCGCGTGCTTGGCCAGCATGCGGGCGACATCGAGGGCCACGTTGCCGTTGCCGAGCACGCCGACCGAGGCGGCATCCAGCGGCCATTCACGCGGAACATCGGGGTGGCCGTCGAACCAGCTGACGTAGTCCGCAGCGCCGTACGAGGCGACCGCATCGATGCCGGGGATGTCCAGCGACGTGTCGCGGATGGCCCCGGTCGCGAAGATCACCGCGTTGTAGTGCTTCTTGAGGTCGTCGAGAGTGATGTCCTCGCCGAAGCGGACGTTGCCGAACAGGCGGATGTCACCACGGTCGAGCACGTCGCGGAGGGCGTTTACGATGCCCTTGATGCGCGGGTGGTCGGGCGCGACACCGTAGCGTACCAGCCCGTACGGTGCAGGGAGCTGCTCGAAGAGGTCGATCGAGACGTCGAACTTGCGCTCCGCCTTCAGCAGGATGTCCGCCGCATAGATGCCGGCGGGGCCCGCACCGACGATGGCCAGTCTGAGCTTGGTCATGGGAGGTCCTTTCGTATGCCGTCGCAGAGCCGGCGCGCAACCCTGACGGGCCGCCCGCACAGAGTCAGCTGGAGCGTTCGGCGAGGGTCTCAGCGAATCGGGTCAGCGCCTCGCGCACAGTGCCGCGAGGGAGCAGCTGGAGAGCGTCGACGGCATCCCGGGTCCACGCATGCGCGAGCTCGAGGGTCTTCTGCGTCACCGGGTGGTCGCGCAGCGCGTCCAGCGGCCCGTCGAGGATGGCGGGGTCGGCACCGTCGGCGATGAGGGCCACACCCTCGTCGATGCGGGCTGCGAGGTCGATGGCGTCCGCGTCTCCCTCGGCCTTGAGCAGCAGGTAGGGCATGGTCGGAACGCCCGCACGCAGGTCGGTCCCCGGCACCTTGCCCGTCTCCTCCGGCTTCGCCGAGAGGTCGATCACGTCGTCGAGAAGCTGGAACGCGACGCCGATCTTCTCGCCGTACACGCGCACCGGCTCTTCGTACTCCGAGGGGGCGTTGGAGAAGATCACGCCGCCCTGCGTGGCCGCGGCGATCAGGGAACCCGTCTTGTCGGCGAGCACCTGGATGTAGAACTCGATGGGGTCGTCGCCCTCTTGCGGGCCCAGGGTCTCATGCATCTGACCGAGTACGAGTCGCTCGAAGGTGTCGGCCTGGAGCCGGATGGCGCGTTCGCCCAGCCGGGACATCAGCTGGCTGGCGCGGGAGAACAGGATGTCGCCCGTGAGGATCGCGATGTTGTTGCCCCACACGGCGTGGGCGGCGGGTACTCCGCGGCGGCGGTCGGCTCCGTCCATGACGTCGTCGTGGTACAGCGAGCCGAGGTGCGTGATCTCGAGCGCCTTGGCCACGTCGATGACCTCGGGGGTGTTCCCGTCGCCGAGCTGTGCGGCGAGGAGCGTGAGCACCGGACGGATGCGCTTGCCGCCGGCCTCGTACAGGTAGCGGCTGGCGGCGTCGGCCAGTGGATCGGCGACGCGGACGTCGTCTGCCAGTCCGGTCTCGACGAGCTCCAGCCCGTCTTCGATGGCGCGCGCGACACGTCGGGCGGCAGGACCGATGAAGACGCGATCGCTGAAGCCGAGACGGCTCGCCAGTCGCGAACCCGGGGCGATGGGGCTCGAAGTCACGTTCCCAGCCTACCTTCGTCGGATGTCACGGTTTCGCCCGGAAGGTTCACTCCGGCTTGCGCGCTCTGTGCAGGGCCACGATGCCGAAGGTGAGGTTGCGATAGGCGACCTCGGCCCAGCCCGCCTCGCGGATCCAGGCGGAGAGTCGCTTCTGGTCAGGCCATTGAATGATCGACTCGTTCAGATAGTCGTAGGCGTCGCCGTTGGTGCCGGCGACGCGAGCCACCCGCGGCAGCACCTGGGCGTTGTAGAAGCGGTACGCCCCGCGGAAGAGCTTGCCCGGCGGGGTCGAGAACTCGTTGATGACGAGCCTGCCCCCCGGCTTGGTCACGCGGTAGAGCTCACTCAGGGCCTTCTTCGGGTCGTTGACGTTGCGCAGCGCGTACGACATGGTGACCGCGTCGAAAGTCGCGTCGGGGAACGGCAGATCGGTGGCATCGGCCTGCACGAACGACAGGTTGCGCATCGCGCCGTGTCGACGCTCGCCCTCCGCGAGCATGCCCGGGGAGAAGTCGGCCGCGACCACCTCGGCCCCGCTGCGTGCGAGGGAGGCCGACGATGACGCCGTGCCCGCGCCGAGGTCGAGGATCCGCTCCCCCGGCTTCGGAGCGACCGCCCGGGTGGTCGCCGCGCGCCACAGGACGTCGTTGCCGAACGTCATCGCCGTGTTGGTGCGGTCATACCCTGCGGCGACCTGGTCGAACATGCCGCTGACGCGGGCGGGGTCCTTGCCGAGATCGGCGCGGTTCTTCTCGTTCGAGGTCACGAGTTCAGTCTAGGCGCGAGGCCCAGGGCTTCGAGGCGGTCGAGCCAGGGATCGGCGGTGGCGTCGTCGAACGGAGCCATCTGCGCGCGCACCCGCTCCTCGAGGTCGAGCGCGAGGCCCTCGAGGTGCGCCATGACGTCGGCCGGGTAGCCGTAGCGCGCACTGTGCTCGGCCCACTCGTCGCGATCGTCGACCCAGGTCCCTCGTGCACCCTCGACGCGCACCACATCGAGGTCCATGTCGATCCCGGTCGCCAGCAGCGGATCATCGGACCAATGGATGTCCCACCCCAGGTCGATGTAGATGCGCATCCCCCGGCGATGGCGGCGGTTGACGGTCAGCGCGTGGTCACCGCTCGGGGGAACCAGGGTGACGTTCGGACCCCCGGCATGGAACTCGGCGCCGGGGCGCACGCTGTGCCATCCGACGGGCTGCCCTATCCAGTCGCCCCACTCGTCGGCGCCGAGGTAGACGCACTCGTGCCGCCAGTGCGGTGATCCGTCCCACTTGCGCCATTGGAAGACCATCTCCGTGCCGGGTGCGGGGCGTGCATCGCTCATCCGCTCACCCTACGACCACGAGAATCCACGCTCCCTGAGCGGCATAGGCTGGACGCGTGCACACCACCCACCTGGTCGTGGAGACCACAGAGATCGAGCCGGTCGAAGACCTCCTGGCCTATGCGGACCCTTCCCGCCCGCTCGCGTGGCTGCGCCGCGGAGACGGGATCGTCGCCGTCGGCGAGACCCTGGCGGAGCTGCGGCCTCCCGCGGGCGGCGATCAGTCGCGCACCGAGAAGCTCGCGACCCTGTGGCGGGACATGGCAGCGCAGGCCGAGATCTCCGACCCGGTGGGACTCCCCGGCACCGGGCTCGTGGCCTTCGGCGCCTTCACGTTCGACGAGGACTCGGCAGCGGACAGCGTGCTCATGCTGCCGACGCAGGTTCTGGGACGACACGGGGACCGGTTCTGGCGCACAACGATCCGCGTCGCCGATGCCCCGGGGAACGCTGATGAACTCGCGACGCAGCCCTACGGCCCGCACTGGGCCGGCACCGTCGGCCCCGGAGCGCAGAGCCCGCAGGGCTACCAGGACTCGGTGCGCCGCGCCCTGGCCCGCATCGCCGACGGAGAGCTCAGCAAGGTCGTGCTCGCCCGCGACCTGACAGGCAGCATCCCGGCGGGGTCCGACCTGCGCCGACTGGTGCGTGCCCTCTCCAGCGGCTACCCCGACACCTGGGCGTTCGCGGTGGACGGGCTGATCGGCGCGAGTCCGGAGACCCTCGTCACCGTGCACGAGGGAACCGTGACCGCGCGGGTGCTGGCCGGCACGATCGGCCGCGGCGCCGACGCGGATGCCGACACCGCCGCTTCCGCACACCTCGCCTCCAGCACCAAGGACCTCGACGAGCATCAGTACGCCGTGCAGAGCGTGCTCGCCTCGCTGCGGGCCCACACGCGGGCGCTGGCCGCGAGCGAACAGCCCTTCCTGTTGAAGCTGCCGAATCTGTTCCACCTGGCGACCGACGTCGAGGGCGAACTGGGCGACGGCGAGTCGGCGCTCGACCTGGTGCGGGTGCTCCACCCCACCGCCGCCGTCGCCGGCACACCGACCCCCTCGGCCATCGCCGCGATCCGCGAGCTCGAGCCGTTCGACCGGGGTCGCTACGCGGGACCTGTGGGCTGGGTGGATGCCGCGGGCAACGGCGAGTGGGCGATCGCCCTGCGCTGCGCCCAGTTCACCGTGCGCCAGGACGAGATCGGGGTCACGGCCTACGCGGGCGCCGGGATCGTCGCCGGATCCGATCCGGAGAGCGAACTGCTCGAGACGCGCGTGAAGTTCCGCCCCCTGGTCGACGCCCTGGCCTGACCGCAGAGACCGACGCTCAGCTGGCGGCCAAGCGTTTCTTCTCGGACTCGACGTCGAAGTCGGCGCGCGGCCACTCGGGGTCGATGTCCTCCAGCGCCGCGAGCAGCAGCTCCTGCACGGCCAGTCGCGCGTACCACTTGGCGTTCGCCGGAATCACGTGCCACGGAGCCACCGCGGTCGAGGTGCGATCGAACACGGTCTGGTAGGCCTGCATGTACTGCGGCCACACCAACCGCTCATCCACATCGCCCGGGTTGTACTTCCAGTGCTTGTCCGGACGGTCGAGGCGTTCCATCAGCCGCGTCTTCTGCTCTTCGGGCGAGATGTGCAGCATGACCTTGACGATGCGCGTACCGGATGCCGCGACGCGGGCCTCGAACTCGTTGATCGCGTCGTAGCGGCGCTCGATCTCCGCGGGCGGGGCGAGCTCGCGAACCCGTCCGATCAGCACGTCCTCGTAGTGGGAGCGGTCGAAGACGCCGATGAAACCGGGATCGGGCAGACGCTTCTCGATGCGCCAGAGGAAGTCGTGCTCGCGCTCCTCGGCCGTCGGCGCCTTGAACGCGGCGAGCGCGACACCCTGCGGGTCGACACCCCCGACCACGTGCCGCACGATCCCGCCCTTGCCGGCGGAGTCCATGGCCTGAAGCACCAGGAGCACCGCATCCTTGGCCACTCCGGCACGGCTCTCGGCGAACAGCCGCTCCTGCAGCACGTTCAGGTCTGCCAGGCGGGCGGCGAGGTCGGCGACCCCGCGAGCCTTGCCCTGGTCGTATCCGGGCTTGGCGTCCGGGTCGAGATCGGCGAGGCGGAATCCCTCGTCGACTCGCAGCGTCTGCGTCCAGGTGTGCGCGTCCATACGCACATCCTGCCAGTCAACGCTCCAGCGGCACCTCAATGATCTGAAGTCCGCCGCGGGGCGAGGTCAGCGCCTGATCGAGTGCCGTGCGGGTGGTGACCCGCTGATACTCCCAGCCGTAGGCGAGGGCGAGGTGCTCGAAGCGGACGGTGTGCGGCGTGTAGAAGGCGCGGTCGAGGTCGCCGGGGCGGGCGGAAGACGCCACCTCGAGGGAGTCGAAGATCGTCCCCCCGCCGTCGTTGCCGACGATGACCTGCAGTCGGGGCTCTGTCTCGTCGGGCGGCAGCAACAGGGCGCCGACGTCGTGCAGGAACGCGAGGTCGCCCAGCAGCACCCTGGTGACCCCGGGCGCACCGGCGGCCTGACTGGCGATGGCGATGCCGGTCGCGGTGGCGATCGTGCCGTCGATGCCGGCGAGGCCGCGGTTGGCGTGGACGGGGACCTTCTTGCCGCCCAGCACCTGATCGGCGACCCGGACGAGCCGGGAGGAGCCGAACACCAGACGGTCGTGCGGCCAGGTGGCGCGCCACACCGCGTCGGCGAGCAGTTCACGGTCGAGCGGACGGCGGACCGCGTCGAGCTCGGCCTTCACCGCCTCCCTGCGCGCCGCGAAGTCGGTGGAGGCCAGCGCCTCGGGATCGGGGGCGTGCTCGCTCAGATCGACGATCTCCGCAGCGGACGCCCGCATCCACTCGCCGAGCCAGGTGCGGTCGACGGCGCCGGGGGCGACGATGACGGCGTCGACCCCGCGCGTGCGGTGGTTGAGGTTGAGTTCCTCGCCGCCGCGGTGCACCGCCACCACATCCACGTCGTGACGGGAGAGGAGCGACGCGACCTCGCGGCTGAGCGTCGGGTGCCCGAGCACGACGACCCGTTCGATGCGTCCGCCGAGATCCTCCCGGGCCAGCAGGCGACGGTAGCCGTGCACGACCTGCCGCCCGAACCGCGCACCGCTCACGATCTCGGCGATCAGCGGCCAGCCCCCGGAGTGCGCGATCTCTTCGGCATCGGGACCGGCGTCGGCGCCCGCGATCACGACGGTGCGCGGCCCGCGGTCGAGCACGAAGGGTTCGTCGCGCAGCGCCTCGGGCGCCTCGCCCCTGAGGACGACGACGGAGGGCAGATCGCCCGAGAGGGGCTCTCTGGACGGAAGATTCAGATGCACTGGTCCGGCGATGCCACGGAGGCCGCTCTCGACCTCGCGAGCACCCATCGCGGCGGCCACGGCCTGTTCGGCGAGCCCGGTCCACTCGCCGTCACCCGGCACCGGAGCATCGAGCTCGTCGCGCACCCACGGCTGGAACAGAGCGTTCTGGATCGTCGCCTGGTTGGCGCCGACCCCGCGCAGCTCGGGCGGACGGTCGGCGGTGAGCAGCAGCATCGGCACCCCGGAGTGGAACGCCTCCATCACCGCGGGAAGGAGGTTGGCGACGGCCGTCCCCGAGGTGCACACCACCGCGGCCGGCACTCGGGTCTCGCGAGCGATGCCGAGTGCCGTGAAACCGGCGACACGCTCGTCGATGCGCACGTGCACGCGCACGTGTCCGTCGTCGGCGGCACGCACCGCGGCGAGCGCGAGGGCCTGCGAACGCGAGCCCGGAGACACCACGATGTCGCGCACGCCCTGGGCGACGAGGTCGGCGATCAGGGACGCCGCAGCATCCATCGCCGGCGATGAGGTCACGGGCGCTGGTCCGTGGCGGGAGGCTCGTCGGTCTCCTCGTCCAGACGGGCGAGCTCCTCTTCGAGACGGCGGATGCGCGCATCCTGCTCGGTCTTGCTGATGCTGCGGAGGAACGCGGGGTCGTCATCCGGTGCGATCACCGGACGGACACCGGGATCGTTCGCGCGCCGGCGGCCGATCACGAACCAGAGGATGCCGCCGATCACGGGGAGGATCACCACGATCGCGAGCCAGACGGGCTTGGACACACCACGGTGCCGCGTCGCCGGCTGCACTGCGCAGTCGACGATGCTGAACACCCAGAACACGGCGGCGAGGAAGCCGCCGACGATCAGTAGTCTCGCCACCCTTCCAGTGTAGGCGTGTCGAGGGTGCCACGGCCCCGGAGACGGCAGAGGCTCCGTTGCTAGACTGCGCGGGAAATGCTGCCCCCCTCGCCGGATCTGATGCCGCGAGCGCGGGCCGAGCGGATGCTGGTCGCCCGGGTGATCATCGCCGTCGGCCTCGCGCTCCTGCTCGTCGTGGGCGCGTGGTCGACCTCTCGTGGCTCCGCCGATGTGCACGCGACGCTGTGCCTCGCCTCCGGTGTCTCGGAATCGCCGGGGGCCGCGTCCGTCGCAGACGGCCAGGAGGCGACGACGACGATCGATGTGCTCTCGTCGAGTGTGGGGATCTGCGTGCTCGCCGTCCTCGGCGGGGTCGCGCTGGTCCTGGTGTTCCGGCAGCTCATCGCCCACAGAACCCGACCGCTCGGCACCCGGGACCTCGGCACGTCGTCGCCCCGCCGCGCCGGTCCGCTCGTCATCGTCCCGGCTCTCAGCCTCACCCAGCTCTCGATCTCCCGTACCTGACACCGACGCGCGCATCGAGCCGCCCACGGCGGCATCCTTCCCTCGTCGTACCCCTGTGTCTGGAGACCCCATGAAGAACTCTGTCAAAGCGACCCTGATCGCCATCGCCGTCGCCATCGTCCTGCTGATCGCCGGTGTCGTGTTCGCGATCAGCCAGCAACAACCCACCGCACCGGTCGAAGGCGGGGAGCCGAAGCCGACCGTCCGCACCGATTCCCATGTGCTCGACGACGGGGGCGAGGGCGCCGTCACCGTCGTCGAGTTCCTCGACTTCGAGTGCGAGGCGTGCGCGGCGTTCTACCCCGTCGTCGAAGATCTCCGAGAGAAGTACGACGGCGAGATCACCTACGTCGTGCGCTACTTCCCCCTGCCCGGTCACATCAACTCCACCCAGGCGGCCCTGGCCGCGGAGGCCGCCGGTCAGCAGGATCGCTTCGAGGACATGTACCACCGCCTGTTCGAGACCCAGGCGCAGTGGGGCGAGCAGTCCGAGGAGACGCCCGAGGTGTTCCGCGGGTTCGCCGAGGAGCTCGGCCTCGACATGGCCGCGTACGACGCGGCGATCGCGGATGCGGCCACCGCGGAGCGCGTGCAGTCCGACAAAGCCGACGGTGAGAAGCTCGGGGTGGACAGCACGCCGAGCTTCTTCGTGGATGGTGTGAAGGTCGAGCTGCAGGAGTGGGACGACGTCGAGGAGGCCATCGAGAAGGCCGTGAACGGCTGACCCGGCTGGCGGGGTCGCGCCGCTTCCGTGTCGAAGCCGCGCGGTCCCGCCGCACCGATATTCTGGCCGCATACCCAGGAGAGGGCCAGAATGACCATCGATATCTCGACCGCTTTGCAGACGACCCACAACGCTCGTGAACTCGCCGGGTTCCCGACCTCCGGAGGCGGTCGGCTCGCATCGGGCCTCCTCTTCCGGTCGGATGCCCTCGCTTCGCTCACCGACGAGGGGCTGCAGGCGCTCGCCGACCTCCGCATCGGCACCGTGATCGATCTGCGCACCGATGGCGAGCGGGCCCGTGCCGCAGATCGTCTGCCCGATGACGGCAGCGTGACGCTGCTGGCTCTGCCCATGCAGGGCGGCGCGATGGACGAGATGGTCAAGAAGCTGCTCCCTGCGGCCGGCAGCGCCGGACTCTCGGTGACCCAGGTCGCCGAGGTGCTGAAGCGGGTGCCCACCCTGGAGGAGCTGTACATCTCGATCCTGGAGGCGAGTGCAGCGCAGTTCGCGACCATCGCCCGCACGGTGCTGGAGTCGTCCCGCACCACTCGGCCCGGCGTGCTGTTCCACTGCACCGCGGGCAAGGACCGCACCGGTCTCGCCGCCGCGATCCTGCTGCTCGTCGCCGAGGTGCCTCGAGAGGCGATCGTCGCGGATTACACGCTGACCGAGAAGAACCTCGCGCGCGGGTTCGCCGAAGCGCTCACGGGGCTGATCACCTCGCTCGGAGTTCCGCTCACCCCGGCGCTGACGACCCTGGCGACCAAGTCCCCGGCGTCGGCCATCGAGACGGCGATGGACTGGATCATCGCGAATCACGGCGATGCCGCAGGGTATCTGCGAAGCGGCGGCATGGCCGATGAGGAGATCGCCGATCTCCGCCGGGTTCTCCGCGGCGAGTAGGAGCGGCCTCCGCGGAGACGGGGCCTCCCTCGCTACGCTGAGCGCATGACTGAGGAGCACTCCCCCTCTCCGCGTCCGTGGATCGCCGTCGTCCGGCGGATCCCGGCGACCCTCACGATGGTGCTGCTCATCCTCGTGGTGGGGATCATCTGGGGTGGACTCTGGTCGCCCTTCGAAGACACGGCGCTGTTCAAGACCGTCGCCTACGGACTGCCGAACCTCGTCGACGGCAAGTGGTGGACGCCCGTCACCGGCACGTTCTTCGTGAATCAGCCCTGGGTGTACGTGTTCACGATCGCCGGCTTCTGGGGAATGGCCTACCTGGAGTACCGTCGCGGATCGCGCGTGGCGGTGGCCTACTACGCGATCGGTCAGCTGTTCGCGATCTTCGCCACCGCACTGCTGCTGTACCTGCTCTCGCAGTTCCCCTGGGCCTGGGCTACCGAGCAGGCGCAGGCGCTCGACGTGGGGGCGTCCGGCGGCACCATGGCGTGCATCGCCGCAGCGGTCGGCCTCTTCCGCCCGCCGTGGAGGGTGCGCGGCTGGCTCATCCTGCTCGGCTTCGTGTTCATCGCGATGCTCTTCTGGGGCAAGGTCGCCGACCTCGAGCACCTGCTCGCCGTGCTGCTGATCCTCGTCGTGGACCGCACGCTGCGGGTTCGGCACACCACCGTGCGCGAGCAGCGGCTGATCGCGGTCGTGGCGATGCTGGTGCTCGGCGCGGTCGAGATCATCACCACGCTCCTGCCGACGGACGGCCCGTTCGGCCCGACGGAACCCGTCTCCGGCGGATTCATCAGCCTCGCGATCGACCTGGTCGTGATCCTCGTGCTCGTGAACGGCCTGCGCCGGGGCCGACGCTTCGCGTGGGTGCTCGCGCTCCTGCTCGGGATCTTCAACGTCGTGATCGCCGCCCTCGTGCTCACCCTGATCACCGTGTTCAGCCAAGCTCAGCTCGACGTGCGCTGGGATGGAGAGACCGAGCTCGAGCTGGCCAACGGCTTCCTCTGGCTGATCATGCTCGTGTACCTGGTCTGGGTGCGCCGTGCCTTCCGGGCCAAGCGCCGTGCGAAGCTCGGCATCCAGCCCGCGCCCACCGTGGACGACGTGAAGCACGAGCTGCGCACGCACGGCGGCGGAACGCTCTCGTGGATGACGACGTGGGACGGCAACAACTACGCCAGGGTGAACGGCGGCATCGTGGCCTATCAGCGCCGCAACGGTGTGGCACTGGCACTGGCGGATCCGATCGGCCCCTCGGAGGCGCGCGCCGAGGCCGTCACCGACTTCATCCACGCGGCCGAGCTGGCCGGTCTCGTCCCCTGCTTCTTCAGCGCGGACGAAGCCACCCGCGCCGCTGTGCCCCCGAGCTGGCGGAGCATCGTCGTCGCCGACGACACGATCGTCGACCTGCCGGGACTGGAGTTCACGGGCAAGCGCTGGAACTCGGTGCGCACATCGCTCAACAAGGCCGGCCGGGAGGACATGACCTTCCGGATGACGCAGCTCAAGGCGGAGTCCTGGGGTGTGCAGCAGCAGCTGCGTGCGATCTCGGAGGCCTGGGTCGGCGACAAGGATCTGCCTGAGATGCGCTTCACCCTCGGCACGCTCGATGAGGCCGAGGACCCGGAGGTGCGGCTCGCCCTGGCCCTCGCGCCCAACGGCGACGTCGACGGGTTCCTCTCCTGGCTGCCCGTGTACGGCGACGAGGGTGCCGTGCGCGGCTGGACCCTCGACCTCATGCGTCGCAGGGAGGGCGGCTTCGGACCGGTGATGGAGTACCTGATCGGATCCTCGGCACGGCAGTTCGCCGACGAGGGTGCGCAGATCATGTCGCTCTCAGGAGCCCCCCTCGCCCACGACTATCCGCCGGACGCCGGGATGATCGCCGCCCTGAGCGACCGGTTGGCCGATGCCCTGGAACCGGTGTACGGCTTCGGATCGCTGCATCGGTTCAAGCAGAAGTTCCACCCCCGGTACGAGACCATGTATCTCCTCTTCCGCGACGAGAGCGACCTCACCCGCATCGGTGGAGCACTCACGAGGGCGTTCCTACCGGATGCGACGCTGCGACAGTTCGCGGGTGCCGGGCTCGAACTCGTGCGGGGCGGGAAGGACTGAGTGACACCCGTTGTCAACAAGTGGTTGACAATCATTGATGTCAACCATAGATTGACACCATGACGACGACACCTCAGCCCGCCTCGCGACCGGAACGAATCGCCACAGCGATCGGGATCGCGCTCCTCGCCACGGGAGCGGCGACGCTCCTGCTGTCCATCGGCTTCGACCTCCGCGGGTTCGGCGGAGGGTTCGTGCAGGGCGTCGGCATCGGCGCGATGCTCGTCGGGACCTACCTCTGGGGGTTCGGGAACGGCACCCGGCGCGCCCGACGCCGGCAATGGCTCCCGAGCCGCGGAACCGTGGAGTGAGCGCGCTCAGCGACGCGATCGGTCACGCTGTCCTCGCAGAAGCCGGGGTCGCCGACAAGACGTCTCTCACGACGGAAGACCACATCGCCCTGATCGCGGCGAGCGCCCGAACCGAAGACGAGGTACGCGGCATTCTGCGGCGCGCCGTGCTCTCCGCACGGGCCGCAGGGGCGAGCTGGGCGACGATCGGCGCCGAGCTCGGCATGTCCCGTCAAGCGGCGCAGCAGCGATTCGGCCACCTCGCCGAGGCACAGGACGACGACGACAGCGAGCGCTGGCTCGGTCCGGTGAGCGTCTTCGACGAGATGGGTGAGCTGGAACTCGCCGGGCGCGAAGGCTGGCACACCATCGGAGCCGGAGCATCCGCGCATCGGATGGTCCGCAGCGACACCCGGTGGGAGCATCGTCGAAGCGTCTGGCGCCCCCTTCGGGCGGCGGAGCGCGCGGAGGGATGGGAGCTCGGATGCTCGGCGTTCCCCTGGGTGTACTTCGTGCGCGACACCGGCATCCCGGTCTCCGAGACCCCCGGAGCCGCGCCCTGACAGGGTGTCTTCCGGATAACGCCCCGTATATGCCGATCTCCGGATGGCCTCGGACGATCGCTCCCCTCAGTCGTCGCGGGGACGCCGACGCAGGCTCTTGACGTCGGTGCGCCGCTGCTTGGCCTTAAGCCGACGCTCCTTCGATCCCCGACTCGGCTTCGTCGGACGTCGCGGAGGTGCCGGCGGGCGCAGCGCCTCGGCCACCAGAGCGACGAGCCGGTCCCGCGCCGCGTCCCTGTTACGCAGCTGCGCGCGGTGCTCGGATGCGGCGATCGTCAGCACGCCATCCACCAGACGGCCGCTCAACCGGTCGAGGAGCCGTTCCCGCTGATGCGGCGAGAGCACCGCGGAGTTCGCCGCATCCCAGACGAGTTCCGCGCGGGAATCCGCGGTGTTCACGCCCTGCCCTCCGGGCCCGGAAGACCGCGAGAAGCGCCACGACAGCTCGGCCTCGGGGATCGTGAGACCCGACGAGACCCGCAGACCGGGGCGATGGGCGGAAGGCATGCCTCCATCATCGGTCCTCACGGAGCAGTCGCGCCTCACCCCGTTAGCATGGCGGGGGTGGCAGAACCGATCTTCCCGAGCGTTCGGGGCGGCCGTCGCGCGGAGCACGAATGAACTCATATCGGCAGGACGACTGGGCGGCGAGCCCCACGTATCCGTCGACCGTGAACGAGCCGTACCTGATGGGCACCGGCGTGGTCACCGCCGACGACACCGGCACCCGCCCGCTCTCTCCGCCGCACAGCCACGCCGATCCGATGCTGGCCTGGTGCTACCGCGGCTCGGTGTGGGTGCACCTGCAGGACGCACGGTGGCGCCTCGCCCCCGGACAGGGCGTGTGGATCCCCGCGCGCACCCCGCACACGGCCCATCACGAACCCGACTCCATCGGCTGCTACACCTACATTCCCGACTCGTCGCTGATCGCCCCGATCGATGACATCACCCGGGTGCTGGTACCGCGCGCCGTGCAGGAGATGCTCCTCCATCTCGGCATCAACGACATGCCCACCGACCTGCGTGTGCGCATCCAGTCGGTGCTCATCGAGATGCTGCAGCAGCCGCTGCCCGAGGCCGCCAGCGAGTGGGGCGAGGTGCCGATGCCTGCGGATGAGCGGGTCGTCCCGCTGGTTCAGGCCGTGCTCGCCGACCCCGGTGACCCCCGCAGCGCGATCGAGCTCTTTCTCGCGCACGGGCTCCACGAGCGCACGGTGCTGCGCATCTTCCAGCACGACGTGGGCATGAGCTTCGGGCGATGGCGCACCGGCGTACGCATGACCCTCGGCGCGCGACTGATCGTCGATGGCACCCCGATCGGTGCGGCCGCGCACCGCTGCGGGTACGCCACGACGAGCGCCTTCTCCGCGGCGTTCAAGGAGCGCTTCGGCCTCACCCCTCGGCAGCACGTGGCGCGCGTGCAGGCCGACGCGGCGCACCAGCTCTACTGGCGGTGACCCCGCAGCAGTCCTGATCGTGACCGTGCATGGGCGACTGCGAGACCTCTTTGTCGGTTCAGCGACACAAGTCGTCGCTCCCACGACACTGGGCGCCGCATCCGCGTCCTAGCATCGATGTGTTAGGGCATGCTTACCTAACTTCTCGCCGCGTCGACGCGGCAACCCCCTCCCCCCTTCCCGAAGGAGAACCATGTCGCACGCTTCTGCGCGCCCGAAGATCCGCCGAGGCTCGGCCCTCGTCGCCGCGGCCGTCGCCGCCGCCCTCACCCTCGCCGGATGCTCGTCCGCCCCGGAGGAATCCCGCACCGACTCCGCCGCAACGGACGGCGTCGTCATCGAGCACGGCCACGGGAAGACCGTGATCCCCGAGAAGCCGCAGCGCATCGTCACCCTCGGGTGGATGTCGGCGGACATCGTCGCCGCACTCGGCACCAACCCCGTGGGCATGGAAGAGGTCTGGGGCGCGGGCGAGAGCGGCTACCAGCCCTGGTTCGAGGACTACGTCACCGAGGAGTACGGCGAGACCCCCGAGATCATCCCGTTCCTCGAAGACGGCCCCAACTACGAGGCGATCAAGGAGCTCAAGCCCGACCTGATCCTGAGCCTCTACTCGGGAGTCTCCGACATCGAGTACGAGCGCCTCACCGAGATCGCCCCGACCGTCCCCTACATCGAGGGCCCCTGGAACCCGGGCACGTGGGAGGACATGACCCGCACGGTCGGCAAGGCGCTGTCGGAGGAGGACAAGGCCGACGAGCTGATCGCCGAGACCGAGGAGCAGATCACCACCCTCGCCGGCGCGCACCCCGAGTTCGAGGACAAGACGTTCGTGTGGGGTCTGACCCTGAACGAGGGCGGCACCGATCTGGGCGTCTACCTCGAGTACGACCCCCGCGTGCGCATCACCGAAGCACTCGGCTTCACCTCGACCTCGGCGATGGACAGCTTCCTCAAGACCGCCGAGGGCGACAACTGGTACACCGGCGTGAGCCTCGAGAACCTCTACGACGTGGAGGCCGACCTGTTCGCCGCCTGGGGCGGCAGCGCCGACGAAGGGGCCTACACGGTCGAGAACAAGGTGATGTCGCGCTGGAACCCGATCGCCAACGGCTCCTACGTGATCTACGGCGACGCCGCCGAGGCCTCGGCCATCAGCGCGCCCACCGTGCTCTCGCTGAAGTACGTCCTGCCGAAGTACGTCGACGACCTCGCCGCCGCGCTGCAGGGCGAACCGACCATCACCGGCAAGTGACCTCCGAGATGTCCCTGGCGACGCACGACGGCACGGACGTCTCGAACACGGGTGCGGGGAGTCGCACGGACGACTCCCCGCACCGCAACGGGACGCTCGTGACGGGACTGGTCACCTCCGTGGCGGTGCTGGTCATCGCCGCCATCGCCTCGCTCGCGGTCGGCAGCCGTGCGATCGACCCTGCCACCGTGCTGCAGTCCCTCTTCTCGTACGACGACGAGAACCCGCTTCATCTGATGATCCTGGAGCTGCGTGTGCCCCGCACGCTGCTCGGCATCGTCGTGGGTGCTGCTCTCGCCGTGTGCGGTGGCCTGATCCAGGCGTTCACCCGCAACCCGCTGGCCGACCCCGGCATCCTCGGGGTCAACGCCGGTGCATCGTTCGCCGTCACCTTCGCGGTCGGCGTGCTCGGGTTCACCACCCCCGGCGCCTACGTGCCCTTCGCCCTCGGCGGAGCCTTCGTCCTCACCGTGCTCGTCTACATCCTCGGCTCGTTCGGCGCTTCGGGCGCGACCCCCATGAAGCTCACTCTCGCCGGCGTCGCCCTCGGTGCGGCCTTCACCGGATTCACCACCGCGATCGTGCTCCGCGACCACAGCACCCTGCAGGTCATGCGCTTCTGGGGTGTCGGCTCGATCGGCGGACGCACCCTCGACCAGCTCACCTGGGTCGTGCCCCTGATCGTCGCAGGCCTGCTGATCGGACTGCTGTGCGCGCGCTCCCTGAACGCCCTGGCCCTCGGCGACGACCTGGCGCAGGCCCTCGGCGCCCGTGTGCGGGTGACCCGCATCCTCGTCATCATCGCCGTCACCCTGCTGGCCGGGACCAGCGTCGCCGCCGCCGGCCCCATCGCCTTCGTCGGGCTCATGATCCCGCACGTCGTGCGCTGGTTCACCGGTCCCGATCAGCGCTGGGTGCTCGCCTACTCCATGATCATCGGCCCCGCCTTCCTGCTGTTCGCCGACATCCTCGGGCGCATCGTGCTCCCCAACGGCGAGATGCGCGTCGGCATCGTCACCGCCCTTCTCGGAGCCCCGATCCTGATCGTGCTCGTGCGCCGCAAGCGGGTGAGCGGGCTGTGAGCATCGACCAGAAGCCTGTCACCGCGCCGAGCTCGCTGACCCCGGCAGCCGTGTTCCCTCCCGTGGATCACGGGCGACGCCTGTTCCGGATCGAGACCTCGCGCATCGCCACGCTCATCCCCGTTCGCGCGGTCGTCGTCAGCGTCGTGCTCGTCGTCGTGATCATCGGCGCAGGTCTCGCCTCCATGACGCTCGGCGCCTACGAGGTCGACTTCGCCGCCGTCATCCGGGCGATCGTCGACCCGGCATCCGATCCCGACATCCGCCAGGTGGTGTTCGAGTGGCGCCTGCCGCGTGTGCTGTTCGCCGTGCTGTGCGGCGCGGCCCTCGCCCTCGCCGGTGGGATCTTCCAATCGCTCACACGCAATCCGCTCGGCTCCCCCGACATCATCGGCTTCGGCATCGGCGCGCAGTTCGGCGTGACGCTCGTGATGATCGTCTTCGAGCTGAACACCTACATGTTCAAGGCGGCGGGTGCGCTGGTCGGCGGCCTGTTCACCGCGCTGCTGGTCTACGTGCTCGCCAACAAGAACACGATGTCGTCGTTCCGGCTCATCATCGTCGGCATCGGCGTCTCGGCCGGACTCGGATCGCTCACCTCGTGGATCCTGATCTCGGTCAGCGTCGAGAAGGCGATGATGGCGGCGACCTGGGGTGCGGGTTCGATCGCCTCGCTCGGCTTCGATCAGCTCATCCCGGCGGCGATCGTGTTCGCGATCGTGACCCTGCTGTCCCTCCCCCTCGCCCGCACGCTGCCGGTGCTCGAGATGGGCGACGATGCGGCGACCGCCCTCGGGATCAGTCCCGGTCGCACCCGCCTCGCGGCGATGGTGTTCGGGGTGGCCCTGGTGGCGCTCGTGACCGCCGCCGCCGGACCCATCTCGTTCATCGCCCTCGCGGCCCCGCAGATCTCGCAGCGCCTCACCCGCTCGAACACCCCGATGGGCACGGTGCCGGTGATGCTGACCGGCGCCGCTCTCGTGGTGGTGTCGGATGCGGTCGCCCAGCTCGTCGCCGTGCCCGTGGGCGTGGTGACGGTCTCGGTGGGCGGCCTCTACCTCGCCTGGCTGCTCGCCGCCCAGTACGCGCGCCGCACCTGAAAGGAACACCCATGACCGCTTCGCTGCTGGCCCGCGACATCACGCTGGGCTACGGGGAGACCCCGATCATCTCGGACCTCACGCTCGAGGTGCCCGACAACTCGTTCACGATCATCATCGGACCGAACGCGTGCGGCAAGTCGACCCTGCTGCGCGGATTCGCCCGACTGCTGCGCCCGACCACCGGTGCGGTGCTGCTCGACGGCGACGAGCTGCGTGCGCTCAAGCCGAAGGAGGCCGCCCGCAAGCTGGGGCTGCTCCCCCAGTCGTCGATCGCCCCCGACGGCATCACGGTCGCCGACCTCGTCGGTCGCGGGCGCTTCCCGCACCAGAGTGCCCTGCGCACATGGAGCAGCGCCGACGAGCGCGCCGTTTCCGAGGCCATGGCCGCGACCGGGGTCACCGACCTGTCGCGGCGCCTGGTCGACGAACTCTCGGGCGGGCAGCGGCAGCGCGTATGGGTGGCGATGGCCCTCGCGCAGCAGACCAAGCACCTGCTGCTCGACGAGCCGACGACCTTCCTCGACATCGCGCACCAGATCGACCTGATGGAGCTGTTCGCCGACCTCCACCGCGACGGCACGACACTCGTCGCCGTGCTGCACGACCTGAACCACGCCGCCCGCTACGCCACACACCTGGTGGCGATGCGCGACGGAGCCATCGTGGCGCAGGGCGACCCGCGCGAGATCATCACCGCCGAACTCGTGCAGGCCGTGTACGACCTGCCCTGCAGGGTGATCACCGACCCCGTCTCGGGAACCCCACTGGTGCTGCCGCTCGGACGGCGGACGCCGTGACGCCCACCCCGCGGAGGCTCTTCGGGATCGCGCTGAAGTCCGAGGGACGCGGTATCGCGCTCGCCGGGGCGACTGGTCTGCTCATCGTGCATGCACTGGCCGAGGCGACGATCCCCGTCATCATCGGCGCGACGATCGACCGCGCCGTGCTCCCCGCCGACCCCGCCGCCCTCGCGCTCTGGCTCGGCGTGCTGGTGGCCACGTTCCTCGTGCTGACCGCGAGCTACCAGTCGGCTTCCCGTCTCATGGTCTCGATCTACGGCTACGGCGAGCAGGCGCTGCGACACCTCACCCTCTCCCGCATGCTGCGACCCCGGCTCTCCCGCCGCACGTTGACCCCCGGGGAGGCGCTCACCTTCGTCACCTCCGACACCTACCGCGTCGCGGGTGTCGCCTGGTCGGTGGCGCAGCAGTGCGCCACGATCGCCGCGATCATCGGAGCCGGACTCGCGATGCTGGTGATCTCACCGGTCGCGACCATCGTCGTGTTCGGCTCGACCGTCGCGATGATGTTCGTGATGCAGGTCGTCTCGCGTCCCCTCGAACGCCGGGGGTTCGCCGAGCAGCAGGCGGCGACCGAGGCAGGAGCGGTCGCCGCCGACTTCATGAGCGGCTTCCGGGTGCTCGTGGGCATCGGCGCCCGCGAAGAGGCTGTGCGCAGGTACGTCGCCGCGAGTGATGCCTCTCGTCGGGCGGCCACGGCGGCCGGTCGTTCACTCGCCTCGTATGAAGCCGTCAGCGGCACGCTGGCTGCGGTCGCCACGACCGCGCTCGCGGGGATGTCGGCATGGTTCGCCGCTGAGGGCCGCATCAGCATCGGCGAGCTGGTCACGGTGCTCGGGCTCGCCCAGTTCATCAGCGGCTACCTGGCGTACGCCGGCTCGTTCCCCTCGAACTGGATCCACAAGCTCGCCTCGGCCAAGAGGCTCGCCGAGGTGATCGACGCCGAAGACCTGCTCGACCCTCCTGCGGCGTCTTCGACCCCGGCGGATGCGGCCGGTGATGTCGTGCTGACCTTCCGCGCGGGATCTTCCGCGGATCCGGTCGAGGTGCGGGGACGGGAGATGCTCGGCATCCGCCCCGCCGACAGCGACTCGGCACGTGCCCTCTCGCGTCTCCTGGGCCTGCGCACCCGGGTCGATCGCGGCCGGGTCGCGCTCGCGGTCGAGGGAGAGCTCCGCGACCTGACCGACCTCGACCCGGTGGAGTACCGGCGTCGGGTCATCGCCCCTCCCCACGGACAGACGATCGTGAGCGGGTCCCTGCGCGAGGCGGTGCGCGGTCACGGCGTGGAGGAGCCCGCGCACCCGCCCTTCATCGAGATGGCGGCGCTGCACGACACCGTGGTGCAGATCGGCGGGTGGGAATCACAGGTCGGTGAAGCCGGACGCCGTCTCTCGGGCGGGCAGCGGCAGCGCATCGGCATCGCCCGCGCCCTGCACGCGGATGCCGATGTGCTGGTGCTCGACGAGCCGACCTCGGCCGTCGATGCCATCACCGAGGCGCACATCGCCCGCGCCCTCGCGGAGCACACCGAGACGGTGGTGGTGATCACCACTTCGCCGGTGCTTCTCGCCGCCTGCGATCGGATCATCGATCTCCCCTCCGAACGATCGGATGCGCACCATGCATGAGTCGAGCTCGACCACGGCCCTGCTGCCGATCGCCTCCAGCGCACGGGTGCGCGGCGTCGTCGGCGCACTGCTGCGGCAGCACCCCGGTCGCACGGCGGCCGTCGCCGCGCTCTTCCTCGCGGCATCCGCCCTGGGCATCGTGATGCCGACGTGCCTGGGACGCATCGTCGATGCCGTCTCCTCCGATGCCGGTTTCGTGACCATCGCCGCCTGGGTCGCCGGTGCTGGCCTCGGCGCGGTCGGCGCCGCCGTGGTGATGCTGTGGGCGGTGCGGGTGCTGACCGGATTGGTGCAGGACATGCTCGCGACCCTCCGCGAAGACGTGTTCGCCTCGGCGATGCGGCTGCCGGTGAGCGAGGTCGACGACGGCGAGAGCGCCGACCTGCTCTCCCGGGTCACCGGCGATGTCGATGCGGTGGCCGAAGCCGGCGGGAACGTCGCCCCCACACTGCTCTCGGCGGCGTTCGCGATCGGGGTCTCGGTGGTCGCGCTGACCGCACTCGACCCCTGGCTCGCGCTCGCAGGACTCGTCTCCGCTCCGTTCTACGTGCTCGGCACCCGGGCGTTCCTGCGCAGGTCGCGCGTGGTGTTCCGCGAGGTGCGGGTGCGCGAGGCCGCGCGCAGCCAGGCCGTGCTCGACGCGGTCGAGGGCATCGAGACCCTCACCGCCTTCAATGAGCAGGAGCACGCGCTCGAGCGCGTGCGGGAGCGGGCAGAGGCGTCGATCCGGATGCAGATCGAGGGCGTGCGGGTGACGAACCGGCTGTTCCGCTGGATCAACGGCGGCGAACTCGTTGGCCTGGCTGCGATCCTCGGCACCGGCTTCCTCCTGCAGTCCGCAGGAGCGATCACGGTGGGCGCTGTCACCACGGCGGCCCTGCTGTTCCACCGACTGTTCGGACCGGTCGGGCAGCTGATCTTCGGGCTCGACGACATCCAGCGGGCAGCCATCGGGCTCGCGCGACTCGTCGGGGTCATCGACCTCGCGCCCCCGGCTGTCACGTCGCATCGGCAAGCGGATACCGCGCCACAGTCCTGTGCGGGCATCGAGGTGCGCGGCGTCACGTTCCACTACCCGACCACCGGCCGCGGCATCAGCGACGTGAGCCTGCGGGTCGATCCGGGCACCACGGCGGCACTCGTCGGCACCTCGGGGTCGGGCAAGAGCACGCTCGCTCGCGTGATCGCCGGACATCACCCGCCCAGCTCGGGCAGCGTGCACCTCGCATCCGACAGGGAGGCGCCCTACTACCTGTCGCAGGAGCTGCACCACTTCCGGGGCACGATCGCCGACAACCTGCGGCTCGTCGCTCCCGAGGCGGACGACGACGACATGGTGGCGGCGCTGCGGGCGGTCGGCGCACAGTGGGCGATCGAGGCGCTGACGTCCGAGAACGAGGGCGCGGCGTCGGAGGCCGTCGTGCCGTTGGACGAAGGGCGCATCCAGCAGCTCGCGGTCGCCCGGGCCTTCCTCGCCGACCCGGATGTGGTGATCCTCGACGAAGCCACCGCCGATGTCGGACTCCACCACCGGGAGGCCGTGGAAGACGCGATCGCCGCGCTGCGCGAAGGACGCACGGCGCTGCTCATCGCGCATCGGCTGCAACAGGCCGTCTCCGCCGAGCAGATCATCGTGTTCGCCGACGGTCGGACGACGCAGCGCGGTACGCACGAGGAGCTGCTCGCCGCCGACGGGCTGTACCGAGACTCCTGGCTCGCCCAGACCCGCACCACTCCTATCCCCCCTTCCCCCATCCCCACGGGTCAGAACCCCGGCCCAGAGACGGAGACACCGTGAGCATCCACCGCGGCATCGTCAGCAGCACGACCACCCTCACCCCGACCCTCGTCCGCGTCACACTCGGCGGCGAGGGGGTCGCCGACTTCCTCAGCACCGGCATCGGCGACGAGTACGTGCGGGTGTTCTTCCCGCACGGTGACGACCCGAAGGATGTGTCGCTGCCCGTGCCGGCGGGTGACTGGTGGGAGACGCCGGAGGGAGCCCCCGAGGCGCCGATGCGCACCTACACGATCAGCGGTGTGCGCCCGGATGCCGGCGAGCTCGACATCGACTTCGTGATCCATGAGGCGGGTGTCGCGGGTCCCTGGGCCGCGCGTGCGGAGCCGGGACACGTGCTCGGGCTGAACTCCCCGACCGGCCTGTACTCACCGCCGGAGGGCATCACGTGGCAGGTGCTCGTCGCCGATCTGACCGGGCTTCCGGCCGTGGCGCGCATCATCGCCGAGGCTCCGGAGGGCGTGCGCACCCGGGTCGTGCTCGAGGTGCCGAGCGAGGCGGATCGCGTCGCCCTCACGACGGGCGCGGATGTCGAGGTCACCTGGGTGGTCGGCGGCAACGGCCATGGCCCCAGCGCGCTCGGTCCGCTCGTGCGCGGCATCGTCGACGACCGCCTCCCGCTCGACGAGGGTTATGTGTGGGTAGCCGGTGAGACCGTGGCACTGCGCGACGTGCGCAAGTACCTGCGCAAGGAGCTCGGTCTGCCCGCGACCCGCTTCAAGGTCGTCGGCTACTGGACGCCGGTCGCCGCCTGGGACGAGAAGTTCGCTGCGCTCCCCGACTCCGTGCAGAAGGAGCTGGACGCGATCTGGGCCGATGCCGACGGCGATGAGCCTGAAGACGTGCAGGTGCGCTTCGAGGAGCGGCTGGACCAACTGGGGTTGTGAACCGGCGTTCGCCATCGGAGGATGCCAGCGTTGTATACCGCTGGCGCTGTTCCGGTCTGCAGATCGCGGACATGACGGCGCGGCCGATCGGGCTTCACGTGATGCGCCCCGAGCAACCGAATCGCGCATGGGATCTGATCAGCACCAAGCTGGTCCGCTCCAGCAAGGGGCATATAGAGGGATACGGGCTCAAGGTGTACCCGTAAAAAGCGAAAGGCCTCCGAGATTCCCGGAGGCCGAACGCCGATCGAGCATTCCCGATCCATTTGTTCCAACCCTATTCGACTCTCTGCTGTTCCGCCAGGTTGGCCCCACTGCCATCAGAGGATCGCCTGTCCCTCTTGTTCGTCTGTTCCCTCGATTCCGGTCCGGCTTCACGCACGGTCAGCTCCGTCCCCTGGCGCACGTCGACGATGACTCATGTAGGCACCTTGAGCACACCTCCATGGCCGCGAGCCATCTTCGCGGTCTTCAGATGCCCGCCCTCGCCGTCGAGAGCGCGCACGTCGTAGATGATCGCGGGGGTGCGGCCGCGGACATTCGAGTTATCGAGATGCCAGCAACGTCGCGCGGAGATCCTTATGCAGGCCGCCAATCTGTTGTCACCGGATGGCGCCGTAGCGACGAGGAAGCCCGGCAAACCTTGACTTCTCAGGGGCCGAGACTGTCGAAGTGGACGCGACGGCGGGAGTCGAACCCGCAACGCCTTCAGGTATGAACTGAGGCCCGGGACCGCCCGGATCGCCGCGATGGGATCGACGTTACCCGGCCGTGATCTTTCCCGCCAGGATCATTGCCTGGGATAACACCATGAGTCCGTGGATGACGGACACCGGACATCCGCGGAGCGCAGGATGCGCGCACCTCGGAGGCTGAGCGCACCGTCGCCCCGAAGGTTCAGCGCCGAAGGTTCAGCGCCGGAGGGAGTCGTCGAACGGGTTCGGCTCGAGCGTGTAGTCGGTCGAGGCGTCGGCCCAGGTGCCGCCGTCCGACGACGGCCTGCGCCGACGCAGCGCGGCGAGTGCCCTGGTCGCCGGAGAGCCCACGGCGAGCGCCAGAGCCCCCTGCACCGTGGGGTCTTCCGCACCGAGCACACTCGCCCGATGCCAGGCCTCGTGCAGTGAGCCGCCGCGGGCCGCGGGCACACGACGGGCCGGCAGAGCCCCGGAGCGCCGCAGCGCCACGAGCCGTTCGACCCGCTCCCACCACGTCGACTCGCCCTCGGGGTGGAAGTAGTTGTCTCGAAGCCAGTCGGGATGCGGATGCCGGAAGCGCCCGGCCACGACCTCGCTGCGGCCGCCGAGCAGTCCACTGCCCACGAACACCGTGTTCAGCAGGCTCTTGCTCACGCCGAAGGAGTCGAGCGCGATCACGGGCACGCCGAGCGCCGTGGCCTCGATCGCGGCCGTGGAACTCACCGTGACCAGACCCGCCGCCGTCTCCAGCGCGGTGCTCATCGAGTCGTAGGAGTAGACGAGGTTCTTCGGAACACGCGACGGCAGCAGCCCGGCGTACGGGTCACGTTCCCGATGCGTCTCCGACTCCCCCGGCCGCGACCGCAGCTTCACCACCACGCGGCGTCCTGGCTCCGCTTCGGCGGCCCGCACGAGCATGGCCGCGATCTCGGCGCGCTCCTCCCTCGCGACGGGTACGAGCGCCTGCGCGGCGAAGACGATGTCGGTCGCCGGCGGCTTGACCGGAGCGGTCTGCGGAGGGCGTTCGGCGACCGCCACACCACCGCGCCGCGCGGCCGCGGCGTCGATCCTCATGCGTTCGGGCCGCAGCATCCGCTCCCTCCGCCGGGCGAACGGGAGGGTTGCGAGCGCCACCGGCGTCTGCACACCGATCCTGCGGCCGAGGTCCTCGAAGGCCCGCACCTCACGGTGGGAGTGCACCACCAGCAGGTCGGTGTGGCGGCGATAGTCGAGTGCCCCGCGCTGGGCAGGGATCGCCATCCCGGGCAGCCCGGAGACCGTGACCGGCCGATGCTCCAACGTGTCGATCACGCGTCCCATCAGCCGCACGAACGGTCCGCGCCCCGCGAGCAGCACCACGTCGGGCCGCTGTTCCGCCAGCCAGGCCGCCGTCTGCGCGAACCCGATGCGGGTGACGTCCCGCGGCCCGAGCGTCGTACCCGCGAGCGCGGTGCGCTGCTGCTCGACGCTGGCCGTGAGCGGGGTGCGCACGAGCAGCAGGTGCGGACGCAGCCCCGGCACGGAGCCGAGCAGGGCGGCGGCCCACTTCACGAAGGAGTCGGCGTCCGCGATCGCGACGACACGGATGCCGGTGGCACCGCTCATACCGAGATGCGGCGCAGCTTCGCCATCGGCGCGCGCTCGCTGTCGAACACGCGCTTGACCCCGTCTCCGGTCGCACGCTCGATCACGCGGATGTCGCGCACGAGGTGCTCGAGGCCGGTCGGCTCGAGCGAGGCCGCGTGATCGGAGCCCCACATGGTGCGATCGAGCGTGATGTGGCGTTCGACGGCGACGGCGCCGATGGCCACGGCGGCGAGCGAGATCTGGAGTCCGCGCTCGTGCCCCGAGTAGCCCACGGGCACACCGGGGTAACGGTCGCGCAGTGTGGCGATCACCCGCAGGTTCGCCTCCTCAGGCTCCAGCGGGTAGGTCGAGGTGGCGTGCATGAGGACCACGCGATCGGTGCCGAGGGTGTCCAGCGCCCGGTCGATCTGCTCGATGGTCGACATGCCCGTGGAGAGGATGACGGGTTTTCCGGTCTCGCGCAGGGCGACCAGCAGCTCGGTGTCGGTGAGGCTGGCCGAGGCGACCTTGTGCGCCACGACGCCCAGGTCTTCGAGGAAGGCGACGCTGGGCACGTCCCACGGCGAGGCGAACCAGTCCAGGCCGAGCATCGTGGCGTGGTCGCCGATCTCGACGTACTCGTCGCGGCCGAACTCGACCCGGCGGCGGTAGTCGAGGTAGCTCATCACGCCCCACGGCGTCTCGCGAGGGACATCGCGCATGTGCTCAGGAGTGGAGATCTCCGGCGTGCGCTTCTGGAACTTCACGGCGTCGGCACCGGCGCGAGCCGCGACGTCGATGAGCTTCTTGGCGATGTCCACGTCACCGTTGTGGTTCAGGCCGATCTCCGCGATGACGTAGGCAGGACGCCCGCCGCCGATCACTCGTGAGCCGATGCTGACAGTCATGATTCCTCCGGTGTTCGAGCGTTGGTGCAACCCCTCCCTCCTGAGTACGGGCCGAGGATGAACACTGGGCGACCACCGGGTTACCGGGATCGGTCAGCTCGACAACACCCGTTCGATCAGCTCCCGCACGGCGCCTTCTCCACCCCGACGGCTCAGCACGACGCGGGCCTCCTCCAGCACCAGCGGATGCGCGTTCGCGACCGCGACCGGCCACCCCACGATCCGCATCGCCGGCAGGTCGTTGACGTCGTTGCCGAGGTAGGCGATGTCGGCGAGTGGCATCTCGTTGTCCCGCGCCCAGTTGCGCAGCGCCTTCTCCTTGTCGTCGATGCCGTGCAGCACTGGCACCCGGAGCTTGTCGGCGCGGGCGCGGACCACCGGGTTGACCTCGGTCGACAGGATCAGCAGCGGCACACCCGCTCGGCGCAGCAGCGCCACCCCCATGCCGTCTTCACGGCTCACCCGCACCCGCTCGCCACCGTCGGCGTCGATGATCGCGGTGTCGTCGGTGTGAACGCCGTCGAAGTCGGTCACGACGGCGCGGACCGGGATGGGGCCGAGAACCTCATGCAGCGAAGCGAGTGCACGGGCGGCGCGGAGCTGATCCGCATCATCGATCTCGATCGCTGTCCATTCCGGCACCGCGGCGATGCGGGTCCTGCCGAAGAAGCGATGCCTGCTCTCGCGGAAGCCCGCCGCACGGAACACGTAGAACGCGCCGGTCTCGAGGTGGTGCGGCTCGCGGTCCTGTCGGCGCGGGCGGTGCGCGGCCTCGTGATTGATCGCCACCGCGTCACCGCGGTCATCCTCCCGCCACAGGAACCCGTACGTCTCGTGGGCGGCGAACACGCTGTCGGCCCGGTCTGCGCGGATCTCCTCCACCGCCGCGGCGAGCGCGTCGCTCGGGATGAACGGTGATGTCGCCTGCAGGAACGCCACGATCCCGACGCTGTCTCCGCGTGCCTCGAGCTCGTCCAGCGCGTGCAGGAGCGCGCTCTCCGAGGTCGCCGTGTCTCCAGCGAGCTCGGCAGGGCGGCGGATGACACGGGCGCCCGCAGCCGTCGCCACCTCTGCGATCTCGTCATCGTCGGTGGAGACCACGACCAGGTCGATGCCGGAAGCTGCGGCCGCGGCGCGAACCGCGCGCTCGACCAACGGCACCCCGCCGACGCGCTGCAGGTTCTTGCGCGGCACCTGCTTCGACCCTCCGCGCGCCGGAATGATCGCCACCGTGCGGGGCTTCTGCTCGTCCATCGTCCACATCCTCGTCGTCGTCATCGTCGTCGTCATCGTCCGCGTATCGCCCGCCAGGCGCGCCCTGCGCGTCGCCGCGCGCCGAGGGCGTGGAGCCGCCACTCCTCGATCCTGCCCACTCCCCCAGCAGGACGCAGTGCACGACGCACGGCGTTCTCGATCGGCTCGCCGGGCAGTCGCAGCTCGGCGAGCCGTCGGGGCGTGAAGTACCGATCGCGCTCATCCGGGTCGAGTCCGCGCAGCAGTTCCTCGGCGCGACCGCGCAGATGCCCGGCGATCTCCGGCTGCATGGCATAGCCGACGGCGTCGATCAGCAGTTGCAGCCGCGCGGGATCGGCATACGGAGAGCCCTCGCGCGTGAGGGCGTCGACCAGGGTCGCGGGAATCCGGTTGCTGTTCTCGAACGGCGTCAGTGCGGCGAGGACGGTGTCGTTCCCCGCCGAGCCGATCGCCCGTCCGAAGAGGGTGTGCACGGTCGGCAGCGCCGTGGAGAACCCCGCGACGACGGCCACCGCGTCCAGCCGCTCGGCGAGCAGTTCGGCGGCGAGAGGCCCGCTGTACTCGACGAATTCGATACCGTGCGCGGCCGCGCGCCCTCTGACGGCTGCGGTCACCAGGGGCGGCGCGGCCGGATGCGGCTTGAACACGATGCGCTGCGGTGCCCACTGCGCGGCACGGTCGATCAGGAGCCTCTGCAGATCGATCTCCTCTGCCGCCGTCATCAGCCCGAGGGCCGACAGATACTGGCCGAGCACGAGCACCGTGGAGGCACCGTCGTCGACAGGATCGCACGCGGTGGCATCCGTCTCCCGCAGGGCCGCGGCAAACGACGCCGGAGGCACCGGCACGACCTCTGCACGGGGAGACCCGAGGAGGGGTCGCACTCCCGGCACGACGTCGGCGTGCACGACCCGCTCGATGCGCGCGGCGACAGGGTACGGCAACCGCACGCGCATCGGCGAGTAGGTCATGAGGCCGTCGCCGACGATCGTGATCCGCGCGTGGGGGAACAGCGCCATCAGGGTGCGGGCCGGCGCGACCTGCGGGCTCTGCACGAACAGCTCGAGGTCACGGGGGTCGATGTGCCAGGCGCGAGCGAACAGCCGCTCCAGCAGGGGGAGGTCGGCATCGACCGGTTCCCAGGAGCTCGGATGCAGCGGCCCGAGCAGGTCCGCCAGTGGCTCGATGCGGTCGAAGCGCGCCCGCAGCGAGCGCAACCCCGGGTCCTCCGCGATCCCCACGACGGTCTCGGGCACACGGGAGGAGGTGAAGGGAACCAGGAGGCGCTCGCCCGCGGACACGGAGGACGCGGCATCGAGGAGTCCGGAATCGATCGCGGCGGCGGCGGTCGCGAGGCCGTAGCCGCTGTGCAGGGCGAAGATCTGCGTCATGCCGCCCTGCCCGTCTGCCGGAGGATGCGCGCGAGCACGCGGCGGCGCGGCCCGTCGAAGCGTCCCAGCACCGCGGACACGTCGTCAGCGGGCAGACGACCGAGCATGTCGCGGATCGCGGCCCGCATCTCCCGGCGCAGCGGCGGGCTCATCCGGCGGGCCCGCACGAGATGGTGGGAGCTGAGGGCGAGCGCCGTCCAGACGACCTTCGGCAGGAAGCGCTCGGCCTCCGCATCCTGCTCGACCACCGAGATGACCTCGTTCATCGCCCTGGCGAAGTCGAGCTGCCGACGGTCACGCACCTGTGTGAGCGATGTGGCGACGCCACGGCGGTAGAGGAGGGCGGGCGCATCGACCACGGCGAACGATTCGGCCTGCAGGTGAAGTCGCCAGATCCAGGGCCGGTCCTCCGCCGTGAACAGTCCCTCGGGGAATGCCGCCAAGCCGCTGTCGATGACCCTGCGGTGGAAGAGCCCGGCCCAGGCATAGGGATAGTCGACCATGGTCGACTCGTTCTCGGGCAGGATCGCGTCTCGCGGCGAGGTCACCCGGTCGCGCCACGGGTGCGGTGCGCGGATGAGCGCCCGCTCGCCGCCGGTGACCGTGACGTGATCGGTGCGCACGAAGTCGCACTCGAGTTCGCGCAACCGCGACACCAGCACCTCGAGCCGTCGCGGCTGCATCCAGTCGTCACCGTCGAGGAAGCAGAAGGCATCGCCCTCGACGTGCACGAGCCCCTGGTTGCGGGCCGTCGCCAGCCCGCGTGCCGTCGGATTCCGCAGCACCGTGGCGTGCGGAAACCGCTGCGCATACTGCTGCATGAGAGCACCCGTGTCGTCGCGGGATCCGTCGTCGATCGCGACGAGCTTGACGGCTGCGGCATCGTCGAACTGCCGGGTGAGCGTCTCGAGCGTCGTCCCGATGTACTCCCCGGCGTCTTTCGCGGGCAGGATGACGGTGACGAGGGGTGTGCGCACAGGACTCCCGGAGACGGACGGTGTCCGGGAATGGTGCCAGGCGGTCGTTGCCGGATGGGGACGCGCAGGTGAACGACGAGTGTCCGCGAGACATGCGCGGGGCCGGCACTGCGGTGTGGTCCCGTACCCGAACGGGACCACACCTTCCAGTGCTCAGCACTGCCGAACGTGACACGTTCGGGATGCGGGATCGCGCAGATGCGATCCCGCCTGCCACGCGGCCGCCTGACCCCCATCAGGCGACCCCGAGACCGTTGTGGTCGCCGCGTCGACTCCGAGAAGACGAACGCGGCGCCACGGTAAAATAATACCCGCTGAAATGATGTGGGCGGTTCGGTTCGCACGCGCTCGCCGCATCGGCGACGATGGGGAGCATGCTCTGGCCCTTCGGATCGACCTGGCGCCCCGTGCGTCAGCGGCGTCGCGACACCGTCGATCTGCGATGGCTCAGCGCGAGGACCTGGACCAGACGCTGGTACCCGCAGGGGATCGACGTCGGCGAATGGCGCGGGCGGCGCACCCTGGCCGTCAGCTGGTTCCGACAGGAGCTCTCGGGGGAGCATCTCGCCTCCCGTGTGACCCTCATCGACCTGGCGCGCTCCCGTCATCTCGACGTCCTGCTCGCGGTCATCGACGACGATGGCGAACTCCAGCCGGCGCGGATCCACGCCGGCGGGCTCGCCTGGTTCGGGGATCGGCTGTTCGCGGCGGCGACCGGCCGCGGCATCTGGGAGTTCGACCTCTCCGACATCCGCGAGGTGCAGGGAGCACGGGCCCACCGGCTCGCCGGGGCCCGTCGTCGCGGCGGTCGCGGCACCGCGCTCATCGCGGTGCGCACCCGGGTGCATCCGATCCCGCTGCGCTGCTCGTACATCGGCCGCGTGTTCGACGACGGCGGCAACCCCCTCCCCCGCGTGCTCATCGGCGAGCACCGCACGGATGAGAGCGGACGGATCGGTGAGTTCTCGATCGCCGAGCACGTCGACGACGCATTCACCGAGGTGGACCGCTTCACCCCCGGCATCAAACGGATGCAGGGCGCGGTCCGCCGGGGGGACCACCACTTCGTCTCACAGTCCGACCGCCTGCACCCCGGCACACTGTGGAGCGGTCGGCGCGACGCGCTGACCCCGGATCCCGTCCGGCTCCCGGTGGGATGCGAGGACCTGGCCCTCGACCTCGAGGCCGGGCTGCTGTGGTCGCTCGGAGAGCACCCGTGGCGGCGCGTGGTGCGCGGTATCCCGCTCAACCGTCTCGGCATCGCCTCCGGCACCGGCGACGGAGCCTCTTCGCGGCGAACGTAGACTGGAGAGGTGAAGAAGCCCGCGCCTTTCCTCGTCTACACCGTGCTGCGGCTGCTGGCGTTCCTCGTCCCGCTCGCCATCCTCTGGATCTTCCCGATCTTCCGAGAGTTCTGGTGGCTGGCCGCGATCTTCGCCGCACTGATCGGCATGAGCATCTCGATGCTGTTCCTGCGCACGCCGCTGACGGATGCCTCCGCCCGGCTGCAGGAGCGCCGCGAGAGCCGTTCCTCCGGCGGCCAGGCCGACGCGGACGCCGAGGACGAGGCGATCGAAGGCTCGACCGACCCCGTCGACGGCGACGCCAAGGCCTGAGGTCGGCTCAGCCCACGAACGCCCAGAACAGGGCGCCTGCGTACAGCAGCGACGTCAGCGACGTGAGTGCGAGTGCGGTGACCAGTTCCTTCGGCTGACGGTAGGACCAGACGATCGCGATCGCCGGGAGCCCCGCCAGCAGAGCCAGCAGCGAGATCCACGCGATCGGGAACAGCAGGGCCAGGAAGGCCGCGATGCCGAACGGCGCGAGCACGAAGAGCGTGAACAGCACCTGGGTCGCCCTGCGCCCGATCAGCACCGTCAGGGTGCGCTTGCCGACCTCGCGGTCCTGGTCGATGTCGCGCAGGTTGTTCGCGAGCAGCACCGCACAGGCGAACAGCCCCGCGGCGATCGCACCGAGCCAGGCCTGCTGCGGCAGGGAGAAGATCTGCACCCAGGTCGTGCCGAGCGTGGCGACGAGCCCGAAGAAGACGAAAACGAAGACCTCGCCGAGTCCGGCGTAGCCGTAGGGGCGCTTGCCGCCGGTGTAGAACCATGCGGCGACGATGCAGGCCGCGCCCACCGCGAGCATCCACCACTGACCGGTGCGCACCACGATCGCCAGACCCACGAGGCCGGCAAGCGCGAAGAACACCAGTCCGATGATCAGGACCGTGCGAGGCTTCACCCGCCCGGAGGCGGTGAGACGCGCGGGACCGACCCGATGTGCGTCGGTGCCGCGGACGCCGTCGCTGTAGTCGTTCGTGAAGTTCACGCCGATCTGCAGCAGCACCGCGACGGCGAGGCAGGCGAGCGCGATGACCCAGTGGAACTCGGGGCCGGTGCTGCGCGCGGCTCCCGTGCCGATCACGACCGGTGCGATCGCGAGAGGGAGGGTGCGCAGACGAGCCGCCCCGATCCAGTCGGCAGCCGTCACCGGGCCTGCTTCGACGGCCGGACGCCTCGCCGGGTTGCCGCTCGTGCGGACCGGCGTGCGCTTCGCGGTCGGGGTCTTCTTCTTGCGCTGGGAGGATGCTGCCACGCAGGGAATCCTACTGGCCGGGCCCATGCCCGACCTCAGCGGGACGACGGATCAGGCGTTCGGGTTGCTGTCCTTGCCGTCGAGCCACAGGGTGTCGGACGCATCGCCATGAGCGCCACCCTTGCCCACGTGCTTGTCGCTGATCTGCGGCCCCTTGGTGATCACGTGCACGAGTGCCATCGCGTGCCCCTGACCCAGCTGGTAGTCCGCTTTCAGCCAGGCGACGATCGGCGTCGCCTTGGTCGTCTGGTCGAACCCCTTCTCGGTGGCGAGTTCGATGAACTGCCGCGGGGTGAGACCGGTCTTGGTCTCGATGTTGTCGAGGTATGCCTGGAAGGACATGTGTGCTCCTGATGGTCAGTCCTCGTCGAGGAACGTCTGGATGATGGTGGCGGAGGCGTGGACGCCGATGATCGTGAGAACCCCGTCCCCCACGTTGGTGAAGCGGTGCGGGATGAAAGCGGGGCCGGTGGCGGTGTCTCCCGCTCCGGCCACGAAAGTCTCCTCGCCCACTGTGATGGAGGCAACACCCTCGATCACGACCCAGGTCTCAGGATAGGGATGCCAGTGCAGCCCCGGCCCCTCCCCCGGCTGGTTCTCGACGAAGAAGTACGACACCTCGGCACCGTGCTCGGCCCCGACGAACCTGCGGCTGCGCCCCGAGCCGATGCGGATGTCACTCCCGGCGACGATCCCCGAATGAGGTGATGTGCTGTTCATGATTCCAGTCTCGACAGCCTCGCGAGCAGCCCCTAAAGTTTCGATGTGGATCGAAACTCCGGCCCGATCGAGGGCGTCGAGCACCCTGACCATCGCGTCGAGTTCCATCTGAGCCCGGGCGACGTCGAGGCGGTGCGGTTCGGCATCTCGCCCGGGCACGAGCTGGCCCACGCCGTTCGGGTGTTGCGACGCCCCGCCGCGCATCCGCTGCAGTGGGGCTGGCTGCGAGCCGTGCGCGACCGCCTGCCGCGCGAGGACTTCGCGCTGCTCACGACCGTGATCGGCGACGACGGCTATCTGCCCGACTTTCTGACGACCGCACCCCGTTGGGACCTGACGCCCGAGGTAGAGCTCGACGAGCTGCGAACCGCCCCTCTCGACCCCATGCGCGTCGATTTCCGGAAGATGGTGGTGCGATCGAGCGGAACCAGGCAACAGGCTCTGCGCGAGATGCAGGATCACCCCGAGCGGGCTCGCGGGATGATCGCCGATGCCTGGGCCGCCGTGTGGGAAGCGGTGCTCTCTCCGGTGTGGCCGCAGCTCGAACGACTGTTGCGTGCTGACATCGCCGTCCGCACGCGCACGATCGCGAGCACGGGCATCGCGGGCATGGCCGGTGATCTGCACCGACAGGTGACCTGGGGGTCGGGTGCGGTCCGCGTCTCGCTGCGACGCCACAGCGAACAGGTCGACTGCCGGGGAGGTGGCCTGGTGCTCGTCCCCTCGGTCATGTCGGCGTGGGGCTGCATGGTGCTCACCGAGCCACCAGCGCAGCCCACCCTGTTCTATCCGGCCCGTGGCGTCACCGCCGGCTGGGCCCGCGACGCCGCCGACATCACCGCCGCTCTCAGCGCCCTGCTGGGTCCGGCACGAGCGGGCATGCTGCTGCGCGCCGGCACCGCCCGCACGACGTCGCAGGTCGCCCGTGATGCCGGCCTCGCGATATCGACCGCCTCGCATCACCTGGCCGTGCTGCGCGGTGCAGGACTGATCGCCAGCGAACGCGACGGCACCAGGATGCTCCATCTGCGCACCCCGCTGGGTGAGGCGATGGTGGGCGCGGTGCTCTGACTCCCGGCGCCTACTCGGTCGAGCCCACCGGGATGATCGGTCGGTGCTCGTAATAGGTCTGCAGCACCACGGTCGTGCGGGTGCTGACGTTCGCCGCGAGTCTCACATCGCGCACCAGCTCTTCGAGCGCACGGGGGGACGGCACCCGCACGAACAGCATGTAGCTGGCGTCGCCGGCGATGGAGTGGCAGGCCTCGATCGCGTCGAGGTGCTCGAGCAGCTCGGGGGCGTTGTCCGGCTGGGCGGGGTCGAGCGGCGTGATCTCGATGAACGCCGAGAGCGGGGTGCCCACCTGCTCGGGGTCGAGGATCGCCTGATATCCGGAGATGACCCCCCTCGTCTCCAGTCGGCGCAGGCGCGACTGCACCGCAGAGACCGACAGGCCGACGGCGTCCGAGAGCTGGGAGAGCGTGGCGCGGCCGTCGCGGGAGATGGCGGTCAGGATCGCGCGGTCGACAGAGTCATCCATAGCTGTAAGATTATCGTCAGGATTCCGTTTGCACAGGAATCTTTCCGTCAAAAACTCCGATCGGAGGTCCCGATGTCCCTTCTTTCCGCCAACAGTTCCGCTGTCCAGGCCATCGTCGGCGAACCCGAGGTCGTCGAGGACGCATCGATCGCCGAGCAGTCCGCCGCCTGGGCGCAGCTCAAGGACGCCGCGATCGCGATCCGCGAGATGCAGATCAAGGACGGCTCGATCCCGGACGTCGCGCACCACGCCGCGGCCCGTGAGCTGGTCGGTGCGCTCACTGCCGCGATCCGCGCTCTGGCCCCCGCCTTCCCGCACGACGCCGAGTACCTCGCCGCATCCGTGGTCGACTTCGACCGTTGGGCCGCCTCGGACTTCGGGGTGCCCGACTTCCTCGACTCGCTGATGGCCTTCCAGCCGCAGCAGCACCGTGTCGACGGCATCCGCCACCTCGTGGTCTTCCCGATGTACACGCAGAACGGATCGAGCGACCGCCTGGTCGAGGCGCTGATCGTCGAGACGATCTGGCCGGAGTTCATCGCGGCGCTCGAGGCCGGCGACTACGGCAACAAGCTGTTCGTCTCGCTGCGCCTGGTCGACTTCACGCCCGGCTACGACACGAACTCGGCTGTGCTGTTCCCCGAGACCGTCGCGATGCGCGAGATCCCGACATTCACGTGGGGCGCGATCTTCCAGGACCGCGAGGCCGCCCGGTACCGCCGCGTCACGCGCGCCGCTGCCGCGATCACCAACCTCGACCTGCCGGAGCGCGCGAGCGCGATGCTCGACGACCAGCAGGTGGCCGAGAAGACCTTCGTGATGTGGGACATCATCCACGACCGCACCCACATGCGCGGCGACCTGCCTTTCGACCCGTTCATGATCAAGCAGCGGATGCCGTTCTTCCTCTACTCGCTGGAGGAGATGCGCTGCGACATGACGGCGTTCCGGGAATCGGTGAAGATCGAGCGCGCTCTCGCTGCCCGCATCGCCGCCGGTGAAGAGCTCACCGAGACCGAGCAGGAGATGCACGACTACGCGCACCTCGTGCAGTACGCGGTGATCTTCGACCGGATCTTCCGCTTCTCGATCACGGGCACCCGCACGCGCAACTACGACGCGGTCGGCGGACAGCTGCTGTTCGCGTGGCTGCACCAGCGCGGTGTGCTGCACTGGACCGACACCGCTCTCGCGTTCGACTGGGACAACGTGCCCGACGCCGTGGTCGCTCTGGGCGATGCGATCGACGATCTGTACTGGCACTCGATCGACCGTCCCAAGGTCGCGCACTGGCTCGCCGCGTACGAGCTCGTCCGGGGCACTCTCACCCCGCACCCCGCATCGCAGTGGGCCCGCGGCCTGTTGGACGAGATCCTCGCCGGCGCACCGAAGGGCTACACGGATGCCGTGATGGACGACGAGTTCCCGCTGTCGATGTTCTTCGAGACCCTCGACAAGAAGATGAAGCCGATCATCGAGTCGACCGTGGGCATCCGCGGCACCGACGACTGACGATCACGCGCGCACCGCGCGCGTTCCGAGTGTGACGCTGGGGCGCACCGCACTGCGGCCGGAACCTGTTCTGCGGATACCTCCGCGGGTTCCGGCCGCAGAAGCCCCTCCGACCCGGAAGAGTGGAAGACATGGCTGAACACACCGACTCGACGGCTTCCACGCGCACCGTGGTCCTCGCCGGAGCCACCAGCGCGGCCGGTCTCGCCACCGCGCGTGCGCTGATCGCTGCGAACGCCCGCGTCATCGCCACCGGTCGCTCGGTCGAACGACTGCAGGAGCTCGCCGACGCCGGTGCTCAGATCGAAATCGCGGATGCGACCTCCTTCGAGGACATGACCGCCCTGGCTTCCCGGATCGGGCCCGTGGACGCGGTGGTGCCGCTGGTCGGAGGCTGGCGCGGAGGCGGGGGCCTGGCCGGGCAATCCGATGGGGACTTCGCCGCCCTGCTGCCGGCCCTGCACGCCGTTCGCGCCACAAGCCGGGCCTTCGACGACGCGCTGCGCGCCTCCGATGCCGGACGCTTCGCGATCGTGTCGTCGACGTCTGTCGCACGTCCCCTAGCCGGTGGGGCGAACTATGCCGCCGTCAAGGCCGCGAGTGAGGCCTGGACCAGAGCCGTCGCTCAGGGCTACGCCAAGGCCGCACGCGAGTCCGGAGAACGGCTGCGCGCAGCATCCGTCGTGTTCCGCGCGAAGGCACTCGATCCCGAGGCCCTGGCCGCACGGATCGTCGCCCTGTGGGCCGAGGACGCCGCCGAGCTCAACGACCGGGTGTTCGATCTGGGCTGAGCCGCCGGTGTGATCACGGCCTCGTGCGCCTGCTCCGTCATCGGGTTTCGGGCGGCATCCCCGGGACGACGGGCGGAGCGTCGGCGTACCTGGTCGCGGAATGACCGTTCTCGCGGTCGAGCGCGGCCGTGGTCTCGCCCGCGCTCTCGTTCCCTGGCGCCTCGACCACCTGCTCCGGAGCCTCGGCATAGAGGTCGGTGAGCCTGCGGTACGACCGGGTGAAGAACGCCAGCGTGGCGGCGACGACCATGATCAGTCCGGCGAACAGGCAGATGAGGGCGATGCCCCGGGCCTCGCCCTCACCGAGCAGCCACCCCCACTGCTGCTGCCCCTCGGCGGTGTTCATGTACGGGATGATCAGGAACTCGGCGATCGGGGCGATCATGAACGCCGTGATCGGCGCGGCGGCGGCCTCCATCGCGGCAGCCACGCCGAAGACGCGGCCCTGCCGCTCGAAGGGCACGACCTTCTGGATCACGGTCTGCTCGGCGGCCTCGACGGGCGGCACCAGAGCCATGTACACCCACATGCCGACCACGTACAGCGGCCACCACTCCCGCAGCATGAACACCGACCCGAGCAGCCCCATCGCGATGACCACGAGCAGCATCGTGCGCATGGGTCTGGGCCCCAGACCGAACTTGGCGACCAGCCCGCCGCCGACCAGGAATCCCGTCGAGGCGAACGCCAGCGCGAAGCCCCACGTCTGCGCGTCGAAGAGGGTCAGTCCGTAGGGATCCATCAACGCCATGTAGACGCCGCCGATGAGGTTGTTGAACGTGGAGAAGATGATCAGCGCGAAGAGCCCGGGAGCCAGACGGATGGCGCGCACGCTTCCGCGGAAGTCGAGTGCGCTGGAGGCATTCGGGTCGGGTTCGGGAGTCCCCTCGGGGATGCGCACGAACAGCAGATGCACGAACGTCATCGCCATGGCCGCGATGGCGATCGCGAGCGTCCACCCCATGCCGAGGAAGCCGATCGAGAGCCCCGAGAAGACGCTCGTCACCAAGAAGGCGATGCCCTGCACCGTGCCGACCAGGCCGTTGGCGTTCGCGCGCTTCTCTTCAGGAATGAGCAGGGTGACCGTCGTCGACAGCGCGATGTTGCGCAGCTGCTCGATCACACCGCCGAACAGGATGACACCCGAGAACAGCCAGAACCAGGGCCCTCCCAGATCGAGAAGTGCGGCCTCGGGCTGCCACAGGTAGAGCGCTCCGGCCACGAGGAACGCGCCGGCGGAGATCACGCTCGAGATCACCATGACGGTGTGTTTGCGGTTGCGGTCGACGATCGTGCCGAACGCCATCGCGAAGAACGCGACGAAGAGCATGTAGGCGCCGCCGATGATGCCCGTGGCCAGCACCGACCGCGTCTCGATGTAGACCCAGAACGTGAGCGCGAACCATAGGAAGCTCGTCGTCACGTTCGCGATGAGCGTGTTGACGAGGACGTTGGCGAAAGCCCTCTTCGCTGAGGTGCGCTCCATGGTTTCGAGGGTAGAACCGCCCACCGACATTGGGAAGTCCCCACCGAGTCGGAGGCGCGGTCACCGGACCGAGAGCAGCGCCGGGACAATTAGGCTGGGGAGGTGAGCATCCAGCATGACCCCGCGATCCGGGGCTTCGCCAGTGACAACTACTCCGGCATCCACCCCGAGGTCCTCGCGGCGATCGCCGCGGCGAACGGCGGCCACCAGAGCGCCTACGGGGAGGACGCGTACACCGCGCGCCTCCAGGAGGTGTTCCAGGAGCACTTCGGTGACGGCGTGCAGGCGTTCCCGGTGTTCAACGGCACCGGCGCCAACGTGACCGGCCTGCAGTCGATGCTGCCGCGCTGGGGCGCGGTGATCGCCGCCTCCACCGCGCACATCAACGTCGACGAGGCCGCGGCCCCCGAGAAGATCGGCGGCTTCAAGCTGCTCACGGTCCCCACCGACGACGGCAAGCTCACCCCGGAGCTGATCGACCGCGAGGCGTGGGGCTGGGGCGACGAGCACCGCGCGCAGCCGCTGGTCGTCTCGATCACCCAGACCACGGAGCTCGGCACGCTGTACACGGCGGAGGAGATCCGCACGATCGCCGACCACGTGCACGAGCGCGGCATGAAGCTGCACCTCGACGGCGCCCGTCTGTCGAACGCCGCCGCCGCCCTCGATCTGCCGCTGCGTGCATTCACCCGCGACGCCGGCGTCGACGTGCTCACCTTCGGCGGAACCAAGAACGGCGCCATGCTCGGCGAGGCGATCGTCGTACTGAACCCCGAAGCCGCCGACGGTCTCACCTACTCGCGCAAGTTCAACATGCAGCTCTCCTCGAAGATGCGTTTCGTCTCCGCCCAGCTGATCGCGCTGCTGGAGGGCGACCTCTGGCTGCGCAACGCCCGGCATGCCAATGCCATGGCGGCGCGCCTGCGCTCCGAGATCGAGGCCGGGATCGCCGACGGATCCATCCGGGGTGTGGAATTCACCCAGCCGACCCAGTCCAACGGCGTGTTCGCCACGCTCCCCGACGGCGTCGCCGACCGGCTCCGCGACTCGTTCCGCTTCTACGACTGGGACGCGGCGCGCAAGGAGGTGCGCTGGATGTGCGGCTTCGACACCGAGGAAGCCGACGTCGACGCGTTCGTCGCCGAACTCGCCCGCCTCACCACGGCCTGAGCTTCCGGAGAAGTCAGCGCAGGAGGCCGAGGCTCGCGAGAGCCTGGCGGATGAGCGTGCCGCGACCGTTCTCCATTTCGGCGGCGACTGCATCGGATGCGGCGGCCTCCGGCGAGAACCAGGTGACCTCGAGGGCATCCTGGCGCGGCTCGCACGTACCGGTGACCGGCACGACGAAGGCCAGGGACACGGCGTGCTGCCGGTCGTCATGGAAGGCGCTCACGCCGGGCATCGGGAAGTACTCCGCGACGGTGAAGGGCAGCGGCTGCGGCGGCATCAACGGGAAGGCCATCGGACCGAGGTCGTTCTCGACATGCCGGAACAGGGCGTCGCGCACCGTCTCCCCGAAGCGGACGCGCCCCGACACGATCGTGCGCGTCATCTCCCCCATCGGCGTGGAGCGCAGGAGGATGCCTATCTCGGTCACCTGGCCGGAGCCGTCGGTGCGCACGGGAATCGCCTCGACGTAGAGCATCGGCAGACGGCGTCGCGCCTCTGCGAGCTCGAATTCGCTCAGCCAGCCGGGGTTCGCATCCGGGGAGGGCGGGTTCGACTCCCGGAAAGCGCCGAGACCTTCGTCGTCGGGCTCCGGCTCGGGATCAGGTGTGCGGACCGCCATGTGTCCTTTCTACCAGCCGCCTTCCTGAACCGACACCGTGTGCACGTCGGTCGCCCCTGGCAGGATGACGATGTGAGCGAGAACCTGACGATCGACGACACCGCGACCAGATGGTCATCCCCCGACCGCGGCGGGATGCCGCTGCTGGTCCTGCTCCACGGCTACGGTGCCGACGAGCACGACCTGTTCGGACTCGTCCCCTACCTCCCCGAGGGCATCGCCGTCGCATCCGTCGCCGCGCCCCTCGCACCCCCGTGGCCGATGCCAGGGCGCTCGTGGTATCCGATCGAGGGACTCGACGGGCGCAACTCCGCGGCCGTCACCCTCGCGGCGGAGTCCTTCCTGCACTGGCTCGACACGGCGGCGACCGAGGCCCCCTCGATCGCGCTGCTCGGCTTCTCGCAGGGCGCGGCGGTGTCGCTGCAGGCCCTGCGGCTGGCACCCGAGCGGTTCGGCGCGGTGGTGGCGCTGAGCGGCTATGCGTCCCCGGGAGAGCTTCCGAACGACGAGGCCCTGGAAGAGCTGCGCCCACCCGTGTTCTGGGGCCGAGGAACGCACGACGACGTCATCCCACCCGCGCTGATCGATCACACCGCGCAGTGGCTGCCCACGCACTCAGAGCTGTCGGGCCGGGTGTACACCGGGCTCACCCACAGCATCTCCGAGGAGGAGCTCACCGACGTGCACCGGTTCCTCACGAAGTGGCTCGACGGGGTCGCCGCGAGCTAGCCACATCGTCGTGGTCGACGACCGAGCCACGAACCGACACGCCCGGGGTTGCGGGAATGCGACACGCCCGGGTATCGTCGGGGAGTCCTGTCCGCCGTGTCTGGAAGTCCTTTGATCTGATCCGTCGCCTCCGCGCTCTTCTTCCCGCGCGCTGACCCGACGATCGCCGACTCCACGGCAGACCCTCCCCTCCGCATCCTGTGACGCGTGTCACGAGCCGGTAGGGCTCGGTGTCAGTGCACCCATGCACTCGACAGGAGACACTCATGTCAACCCCCACCGCTCTTCACCCATCGGTCGTGCTCGACCGACTCACCTTCACCTGGCCCGACGGCTCGATCGCGCTCGACGGCGTCTCGGGCGCATTCGGCTCGGGACGCACCGGCCTCGTAGGTCGCAACGGCGCGGGCAAATCCACGCTGCTGCGGCTGATGGCAGGCTCGCTCGAAGCCACATCGGGCGCCATCACGGCATCCGGCGAGGTCGCGTACCTTCCGCAGCAGTTGACTCTCGACGTCGACCGCCGCGTCGCCGAGCTCCTCGGCGTGTCCGCGGCACTCGACGCCGTGCGGGCGATCAGCGCGGGCGACGTCGACCCCGTCCACTTCGATGCGGTCGGCGACGACTGGGACATCGAGGCGCGCGCCGAGGCGTCGCTGGCGGAGGCCGGGCTCGCTCCGGAGTTCCTCGACCGCAGGGTCGGCGAGCTGTCCGGCGGCGAGGCGGTGCTCGTCGCGATCGCCGGCATCCGCCTGCGCCGTGCACCGATCACGCTCCTCGACGAGCCGACCAACAACCTCGACCGCGACGCCAGGACGAAGCTCGCGGCGATGGTGCAGGCCTGGAAGGGCACGCTCATCGTCGTCAGTCACGACCTGTCGTTGCTCGAGCTGATGGATGACACCGCCGAGCTGTACGCCCAGACGCTGAGCGTGTTCGGTGGCCCCTATTCGCAGTGGCGCGCCTGGCTGGACGCCGAGCAGGATGCTGCGAGGCAGGCCGAGGTCACCGCCGCCCAGGCGTTCCGCAAGGAGAAGCGCCAGCGGATCGAGGCCGAGGTGAAGCTCGCCCACCGCACCCGCACCGCGAAGAAGGCGGAGATCGAGAAGCGCGTCCCGAAGATCGTGGCGCACGGCCGCAAGATGGCCGCCGAGGTTTCAGCGGGCAAGCTCCGCACCGAGGTCGGGGCGAAGGAGGATGCCGCGCGATCGGTGCTCGACGAGGCCGGGCGACGTGTGCGCTCCGACGCTTCGATGAAGATCGAACTGCCCGACCCGCAGGTGTCGCGCGGCCGCCGTATCGCGACGATCGGCGATCACGAACGGGCCTGGGTGATCCAGGGGCCGGAGCGTGTCGCGCTGATCGGCCGGAACGGTGCCGGGAAGACCACGCTGTTGGAGCGGTTGATCGCCGCCGGTGTTCACGACTCGGAAGGAACGGCTCCCGACGGGCCAGAGGGGGCGGAGCGCGTCGGATCCGGGACGGAAGCCCTGGGTCGTGCGCGGCCGCCTTTGCATGCCGAAGCCCACACCGATCTGATCGGCTACCTGCCGCAACGGGTGGACGGCCTCGACGAGCGGCGGTCGGTGTTCGAGAACATCGCCGCCGCGGCGCCGCACGTGCCGGAGAAGGAGCTGCGCAACCGGCTCGCCCGGTTCCTCATCCGCGGGGCCACCGCGGAGCGTCCGGTCGCCGCCCTCTCCGGCGGCGAGCGCTTCCGCGTCGCGCTGGCGAAGCTGCTGCTCGCCGACCCCGCACCGCACCTCGTGGTGCTCGACGAGCCGACCAACAACCTCGACCTCGACACGGTCGACCAGCTCGTCGAGGCCCTCCGCGCGTACCGGGGCGCGGTGCTCATCGTGAGTCATGACGATGCGTTCCTGCGGCGGCTGGATCTCGACCTGACACTCGAGATCGATGCCGAGGGCGCTCTTCAGGAAGTCTCGCTGGAAGCGTGACGCGCGGGAGAGGCGGGTGTGGAGGAGAGGGATTTCCCCCACCCGCCTTCCCGGGACCCGTGCTGTCAGACCACCCCGGCCTCGTAGGCGAGGATGACGGCCTGCACGCGGTCGCGCAGATCGAGCTTCAACAGGATGCGGCCGACGTGGGTCTTCACGGTCGACTCGGACACGAACAGGCTCTTGCTGATCTCGGTGTTGTTGTAGCCCTTGGCGATCGCGAGGAACACCTCGCGCTCCCGCTCGGTCAGCACCCCCAACCGCGGATCCACCGTCTCGGACTCCCGGGGCAGGCGTGTGGCGAACAGGTCGAGCATCGATCGGGTCACACGCGGCGAGACCAGGGCGTCACCCGCGGCGATCGCTCGGATAGCGGTGGTCAGCTGCCCGGGAGGCGTATTCTTCAGCAGGAATCCGCTCGCTCCTGCGCGGAGGCTCCCGAACGCATACTCGTCGAGGTCGAAGGTCGTGAGCACCAGCACGCGGCTCGACGGCGTGCCTCTGACGATGCGGCGGGTCGCCTCGATGCCGTCCATCTCCGGCATCCGGATGTCCATCAGGATCACATCGGGTCGCAGATCCGCGGCCATGTGCACGGCCTCCGCACCGGAAACCGCCTCGCCCACCACCTGCATGTCGTCCTCGGCGTCGAGCACCATTCGCATACCGCGCCGGATCAGCTCGTGATCGTCGACGATGAGGAGTCGGATTCGTTCCTCGGTCATCGCTGTTCCTCCTGCTCGGGGATCTCCACCCGCACGCGCCATCCGCCGCCGGGTGCGGGGCCCGCCTGCACGGTTCCGCCTGCGAGTCGTGCACGCTCCCGGATTCCGAGGAGGCCGCGTCCCGACCCGACGGATGCCGCCGGTGGGCCCTGCCGTCCGTCATCCGAGACCTCGACCATCAGGACCTCTCCACGAAAGTCGAGGTTCACGAGCACCTCGCGCGGATCCTTCGCGTAGCGCAGCGCGTTCGTGAGCGCCTCCTGCACGATGCGGTGGATCGTGTTCTGCAGAGCCGGTGATGAGGGCGCCGCTCCCTGCGTGCGCACCGTGACCGGCAGCCCGGCCGTGCGGAAGGTCTCGACCAGAACGGTGAGCTCGCTCAGTCCGGGATTGGGGCGCAGCGGACTCTGCTCGTCCGCGTCGACGGTGTCGTCTCCGAGGGCTCCCAGCAGCTGCCGCATCTCGATGAGAGACTGCCGACCGACCTCGCCGATCTCCTGAACGGCACTCCGCGACCGCTGCGGGTCCTTTTCGGCCAGCGCGCTCGCACCGTCCGCGAGAGACACCATGACCGACACGCTGTGCGCCACGACATCGTGGATCTCGCGGGTGATCCTCGCACGCTCGGCCAGTGTCGCGATCCTCGCCTGCTGGTCACGTTCGCGCGCGAGCTGATTGGCGCGGTCGAGGATCGCCCCGATGTAGCGGCGCCGGTCACCCACGGTCACTCCGAGGAGCGCGGCGATCAGCATCACGACGAGGAAGAGCAGGCTCACCGCCACGGAGAACGAGCCGCCGAGGTCGCCCCGCCGCAGGCCGTCCAGCAGCGGGAACACGAGGATGCCGCCGAGGACCGTGATCCCGAAGGCGATCCAACCACTGCGGTTCGAGCGATAGACGAACACGGCGTACAGCGCCAGGGCGATGCCGATCGGGTCGGCGGGGGTGTCGATCACGATCGTGATCACCGCGACGATGACGAACACCGCGAAGGTGATCCAGGGACGATGGCGCCGGACGAGCAGGCCCGCGGCGCCGACGAGCGCGAGGATCAGCGGGATGAGAATCGGTGGGAGCGGCGACCACTTTCCCGACGACAACGGGGTGACCAGCACCCAGAACCCGCTCAGAAGGAGATAGAAGAAGGCGAGCAGCCCGTCGAAGAGCCAGGGGTGACTCCCCCAGAACCGCCGCACCACTCCCGGTGGCCGTGGCAGGTCCACCGCACGGACCCCTCCATCGCCGGCCGGTGCTGACTCTCGCATGTGACGACTCTACGCACCGCACTCGCGGCTCCCTCAGCGGGAGACGGCGACGAGAGAGATCGTTCCCGTGCTGCGCGCGGTGCTCCTGTGGACTTCGACGGCCTGCAGCACCGGCTTCCATGTCTTGCGCCGCACCCGCCGCTGCGCGACCGCGGTGTCCATTCCGAGGATCGCGAGCCACCCCATCCCGATGGTGGTCGCGACGAGTTCGAGGATGCTCCCGATGTCGGTGCGGAACTGCAGGAGCGAGAGGATGCCGCCGGCCGCCGCGATCGCTGCGGTGGAGACACCGGCGCCGAGCGAAAGCACCCGCAGCCGCCGTCGACCCTCCACGAACGAGACCTGGAGCATCGCGAAGGCGGTGAGCGCGAAGGCGAGAACGGCGACGGTCGTGTGCACGAGGTCCTGCCACGTGAACGCGGGCCCGACCGGCAGCGGGCATCCGGTCGTGCACGTGACCTGCGAGGCCACCAGGAACAGCGACGACGCCATCGCCACCGAGAACGACGGCGACCAGACGCTCAGCCACGGCACCGTGGAGCGCAGCCCGCGCGCGGCCCAGGCCACAGCGAAGCCCCCGACGACGAGCAGGAGCAGCGCGAGTTCGAACCATCCGGCGGTCGGCTCGCCGTCTGCGCCGAGACCACTCACGTACAGGACCCGATCGATGCTCAACCTGGCGATCCCGATGATGCTCAGCGCGACGGCGACGAGCACGCTTCCGACGATCGAGGCGATGACGCGCAACGCGGTTCCTGCGGGATGGGAGACGGTGTTTCCGGTGGGCATAGGGAGACGGTATGAGCGCAGGCCGCCCCGTCGCGTCGGCCCGAAGTGCCCACTGCGCCGGGGCGTCGTACTGCGGTACGACGCCCCGGCGCAGGTGGCCTGCTCTGCCGGACAGACCTCGGCGACCTCGATGAAGGTGTCGAGGTCGCCCTCCGCCGACATCGTCACGACCCCGATGTCCCCGGCCTGCACGAAGATGGAGGGATGAGCGATGTGCTCGACCGCTTCACCCCCGCGACGCAGGACTGGTTCCGGGGTGCCTTTCCCGCGCCCACTCCCGCTCAGGCGGGCGCGTGGGACGCGATCTCCGCAGGCAAGCACGCCCTCGTGGTGGCCCCGACCGGCTCGGGCAAGACGCTCTCGGCCTTCCTGTGGGCGATCGACAGCGTGTTCCGCGAGCGCATGGCGGAGACCTCCGCGCCTGCGAAGGGCGAGCCGCGCACGCGCATCCTCTACATCTCCCCGCTGAAGGCGCTCGGCGTCGACGTCGAGCGCAACCTCCGCTCCCCGCTCATCGGCATCGGGCAGTCGGCGAGACGGCTCGGAGTGCCCTCGCCTGCGGTGACGGTCGGCGTGCGATCGGGCGACACGACCTCGAGCGACCGGCGCAAGCTCGTGTCAGATCCGCCCGACATCCTCATCACGACCCCCGAGTCGCTCTACCTCATGCTCACGAGCCGGGCGGGCGAGACCCTGCGCGGGGTGCACACCGTGATCATCGACGAGGTGCACGCCGTCGCCGCCACCAAGCGCGGCGCACACCTCGCCGTGAGTCTCGAGCGTCTCGACGCCCTGCGCCGCGCGAACGGCATCGAGAAGCCGGCGCAGCGCATCGGGCTCTCGGCCACGGTGCGTCCGATCGACGAGGTCGCGCGGTTCCTCGGCGGGTCGGCTCCGGTCGAGATCGTCGCACCTCCCGCATCCAAGACCTTCGAGCTCGGCGTGGTCGTGCCGATGGACGACATGACCAACCCGCCGCCCCCTCCCGGTGTGCCGGGGGACGCGGCCGATGCCGAATACTCCGAGGTCACCGGATCCGTCTGGCCGCATGTCGAGGAGGCGATCGTCGACCGCATCCTGCAGAACAACTCGACGATCGTGTTCGCCAACTCCCGCCGGCTCGCCGAGCGCCTGACGGGCCGACTGAACGAGATCTACTCCGAGCGCATCGGCATCGAGCTGCCGGCGGCGACCATACCCGCCGCCATGATGGCGCAGGCCGGAGCCACCGCGGGCGCCGATCCCGTGCTCGCGAAGGCGCACCACGGGTCGGTCTCGAAGGAGCAGAGGGCTCAGGTCGAAGAGGAGCTGAAGTCGGGGGTGCTGCGCTGCGTCGTGGCGACGAGCAGTCTCGAACTCGGCATCGACATGGGTGCGGTCGATCTCGTGATCCAGGTCGAGGCGCCCCCGTCCGCCGCTTCGGGCCTGCAGCGCGTCGGCCGCGCCGGGCACCAGGTGGGCGAGATCAGTCGCGCCGCGCTCTTCCCGAAGCATCGCGGCGACGTGCTGCACACCGCGATCGTGACCGAGCGGATGCTGGCGGGCAAGATCGAGGCCATCCAGGTGCCACGCAACCCGCTCGACATCCTGGCCCAGCAGACGGTCGCGGCGAGCGCGCTCGGCGCCATCGGCGTGGAGGAGTGGTTCGAGACGGTCCGCCGGTCGGCGCCCTTCCAGGCCCTTCCGCGTTCGGCCTACGAGGCGACTCTCGATCTGCTCGCCGGGCGCTTCCCCTCCGACGAGTTCGCGGAGCTGCGGCCGCGACTGGTGTGGGATCGCGACGCCGGCACCTTGACCGGACGCCCCGGTGCGCAGCGCATCGCGGTGACCAGTGGCGGCACGATCCCCGACCGCGGCCTGTTCGGGGTCTTCGTCGCCGGCGAGACGACCGGAGCACGCGTGGGCGAGCTCGACGAGGAGATGGTCTACGAGTCTCGGGTGGGAGATGTGTTCACGCTCGGCACGACGAGCTGGCGGATCGCTGAGATCACCCACGACCGCGTCAACGTGATCCCCGCCTACGGCCAGCCGGGCAAGGTGCCGTTCTGGCACGGCGACGGCATCGGCCGACCGTTCGAACTCGGCGAGGCGCTGGGCGCGTTCTCCCGCGAGGTGTCGGCGGCCACCCCCGAGAAGGCGGCGCAGCGACTCATCGATGCCGGGCTCGACGAGCAGGCACGGGCGAACCTCATGGCCCACCTGACCGAGCAGCGCGAGGCGACGGGCACGCTGCCCACCGACCGCACCCTGACGGTCGAGCGGGGACGCGACGAGGTCGGCGACTGGCGCGTCATCCTGCATTCCCCGTACGGGATGAAGGTGCATGCCCCCTGGGCGCTGGCGATCAACGCGCGGGTGCGCGAGCGTCTCGGCGTCGAGGGGTCGGCGGTCGCGAGCGACGACGGCATCATCGTGCGCATCCCCGACGCCGAGGCCGAGCCGCCCGGCGCCGAGCTGTTCGTGTTCGACCCCGACGAGCTGGAACACCTGGTCACCGAGGAGGTGGGCGGTTCCGCCCTGTTCGCCTCCCGGTTCCGCGAGTGCGCGGCGCGCGCGCTGCTCATGCCGCGCATGAACCCGAACAAGCGCACGCCGCTGTGGCAGCAGCGGCAGCGGTCGGCGCAACTGCTCGAGGTGGCCAGACGTCATCCGACGTTCCCGGTGATCCTGGAGACGCTGCGCGAGGTGCTGCAGGACGTCTACGACCTCCCCTCGCTGCGCACACTCGCGACGTCGATCGCGGATCGCCGCATCCGCCTGGTCGAGACCGAGCCCGGGCAGCCGTCGCCCTATGCCCGCGACCTGCTGTTCGGCTACGTGGGCGCGTTCATGTACGAGGGCGACTCCCCTCTCGCCGAGCGCCGAGCGGCCGCGCTCTCGGTCGACCCCGCGCTGCTGGGCGAGCTGCTGGGCACGGTCGAGCTGCGCGAACTGCTCGACCCCGATGTGATCGCCCAGTTCGAGCGCGAGGCCCAGCGTCTCGACCCCGATCGCCGGGCACGCGGGCTCGAGGGCGTCGCCGACCTGCTGCGGATGCTCGGGCCGCTCGACGCCGACGAGGTGGCCGCGCGCCTCGACCCCGAGTCGATGGCCGACGCCTCGGCCGGAGCGCTGCTCGACGAGCTGATCACCGCGCGCCGGGCGATCCCCGTCACGATCGCCGGCACGAGCCGCGTCGCCGCGATCGAGGATGCGGGGCGTCTGCGCGATGCGCTGGGAGCGGCGCTGCCCACCGGCATCCCTGTGGCGTTCCTCGAACCCGTCGCCGATCCCCTCGGCGACCTCGTCGCCCGGCATGCCCGCACGCACGGCCCGTTCACCACGGATGCCGTCGCCACGCGGTTCGGACTCGGCGCCGCCGTCGCCCGGCACACGCTGCAACGCCTCGAGACCGCAGGCCGGATCACGAGCGGGTACTTCCTGCCCGAGGCGGCCGGCAGCGCAGACGCCATCGAATGGTGCGACGCCGAGGTGCTGCGCCGCCTTCGGATGCGCTCGCTCGCCGCGATCCGCGGATCGGTCGAGCCCGTCTCCCCCGAGGCCTATGCCCGATTCCTGCCGGACTGGCAGCACATCGGACGACCGCTCGAAGGCGTCGACGGCGTGCTCACCGTGATCGAGCAGTTCGCGGGCGTGCCGATCCCCGCGAGCGCGTGGGAGTCGCTCGTGCTCCCCTCCCGGGTGCGCGACTACTCGCCCGCGATGCTCGACGAGCTGACGGCCGCCGGAGAGGTCATCTGGTCAGGCCACGGCACGCTGCCGGGGCGCGACGGCTGGGTGTCGCTGCATCCGGCAGACCTCGCGCCCTTCACCCTGCCGGAGCGCGACGCCGAGATCGCGTCCGATTCCCTGGAGTCGCGCATCCTCGTCGCCCTCGACGTGGGCGGTGCCTACTTCGCCGGGCAGTTGAAAGAGATGGCGGCGGCCGAGAACGAGCAGTCCGTGCTCGAGGCGCTGTGGTCGCTGACGTGGTCGGGCCACGTCACCAACGACACGTTCGCCCCGATCCGCTCCCTTCTCGCGGGCGGCTCGCAGGCGCACAAGGTCAAACGCCGCGCTCCCCGTGCCCGCACCTACCGTGGCGTGTCCTTCACGGGTGCCGCAGCTCCCCGGCCGCCCTCGATCGGCGGGCGCTGGTCGCTGCTGCCTGCACTCGAGACCGATCCCGCCCGCCGGGCGACCGTCACCGCCGGGCTCCTGCTCGACCGCTACGGCGTCGTCACCCGCGGCGCCGTGCAGGCCGAGGGCGTTCCCGGTGGCTTCGCCCAGGCCTACCGGGTGCTCGCCGGTTTCGAGGAAGCCGGCCACTGCCGCCGCGGCTACGTGATCGAGAAGCTGGGAGCCGCGCAGTTCGCCGCCTCCGGAACGGTCGATCGTCTGCGCACCTACGCCGGACTCGCCGACCCGCCTCCCCGCAAGGCCGTGACCCTCGCGGCGACCGATCCCGCGAACCCCTACGGTGCCGCGCTCGGCTGGCCCAAGCTCGACGGGGTGTCGCACCGCCCCGGGCGCAAGGCGGGCGCTCTGGTCGTGCTCGTCGACGGCACCCTCGTGCTCTCCCTCGAACGCGGCGGCCGCACGGTGCTGTCGTTCAGCGACGACCCCGAGGTGCTGCGCGCCGCAGCCGCCGACCTCGCGACCACCGCGCGCAGTCGCCGCCTCGACACCCTGACCGTCGAGAAGATCAACGGCGTGGGCGTCTACGGCACGGAACTCGCCCTCGCCCTGCAGGAGGCCGGCTTCGTGGCGACTCCGCGCGGGTACACGCTCCGCAAGGCCGTCTGAGCGATGCACCTACGCTGGAAGCCATGATCCGAGAGTTCGCGACCGGCATCCGCACCCTGCTGCGCGGGTTCGGGCTGTGGCGCACCAGGCCCGGTCTCATGATGCTCGGGCTGATCCCCGCGATCATCGCCGTGGTCGTGCTCGCGGCCGCCCTCATCCCACTGGTGCTCAGCATGCCATCGCTGTCCGTCTGGCTGACCCCGTTCGCCGAGGGATGGTTCGAGCCGTGGAGGGGTCTGCTGCGCGCCGCCGTGGGCCTCGTGATCGTGGCGGCCGCACTCGCGCTCGCCAGCGTCGTCTTCAGCGCCCTGACCCTGACCATCGGCGACCCCTTCTACCAGCGCATCTGGCACGCGGTCGAGGTCGACCTGGGCGAGGCGCCTCCGGCGGACGGCGGCAGCTTCTGGACAACGCTCGGCGAGGGGCTCCGGCTGATCCTGCTCGGCATCCTGATCGCGATCCTCGTGCTCCTGATCGGCCTCATCCCGGCGGTCGGCGGGTTCCTCGGCGCCATCTCCGGTGTGGTGCTCACCGGTCGGCTGCTCGCCCGCGAGCTCACGGGGCGCGCCTTCGACGCGCGCGAGCTCAGCCCGGCCGATCGCGCCGCCCTGTTCTCGGGCAGCCGGGCGCGGGTCCTCGGTTTCGGCGTCGCGACCCAGCTCTGCTTCCTGATCCCCGGCGGCGCGGTCGCGATCATGCCCGCCGCCGTCGCCGGCAGCACCATGCTCGCGCGGGACATGCTCGCCCGCACGGGCGCCACCGCACCGAGCCTGCCGGCGACCCCGCCACCACCCGCAGCACCGCAGGCACCGCACCCGCCCCACGCGCCCCTCGGAGCGCCCTGATGCCCGAGGGCGACACCGTCTTCCGCACCGCACGGCGCCTCGACGAGGCCCTGTCGGGTGCGGAGGTCACCCGATTCGACCTCCGGGTCCCCCGGTTCGCGACCCTCGATCTGACCGGGCAGCCGGTGCACGGTGCACTCGCGCGCGGCAAGCACCTGCTGCTGCGTGTGGGCGACAGCACACTGCATTCGCATCTGCGCATGGACGGGGCCTGGTTCGTCTACCGACCCGGCGAGAAGTGGCGTCACCCGGCCTTCAAGGTGCGCGCGATCGTCGGCACGGCGCACCGCGAAGCCGTCGGCGTGGACATCGCCGAGATCGAGGTCGTCCCCACCCGGGACGAAGACCAGCTCGTCGGCCACCTGGGTCCGGATCCCCTCGCCGCCGACTGGGATGCGGCAGAGGCGGTCCGGCGCCTCGGGGCCGACACCCGCAGCATCCATGTCGCCCTCCTCGATCAGCGCAACGTCGCGGGATTCGGAAACGAGTACGCCGCAGAACTCCTGTTCCTGCGGGGAATCCTGCCGACGACGCCGACGCCGGAGGTCGATGTCGCCGCCCTCCTCGACCTCGGCGTGCGCACGATCCGGGCGAACCGCGATCGCGCCGACCGTACGTTCACCGGCGTCAATCGCGGCGGCCAGACCACCTGGGTGTACGGCCGCGCCGGACGCCCGTGCCGACGCTGCGGCACCCTCATCAGGCGCGGTGAGCAGGGCGCAGATCCGACCCGAGAGCGCGTCACCTTCTGGTGCCCGTCCTGTCAACGCTGACAACATCCATCCGCGGGAATGAATCCGACCTCGCCGTGGTTGTTGGTATATCCGGAGAACTCCGGAGCACGGGAGGAATCGTGGGCAAGAACTACGTCGACATCGAGAACGACCAGGGCGCGACGCTGCGGTACCGCAAGCACGCGAACGGCCGGGGTCTCGTCGCGCATGGCGCGAAGGTGCACCCGAAGGCGCATATCGAGGCGGGTGCCTATATCGAACCGGGAGCGCGCGTCGGCGCCGGCGCGACAATCGCGCGCGGCGCCTGGATCGACGAAGACGCAGTGATCGGCGAGGGCGCGTTCGTGGACGCGCACGCGCACGTCGGCCACGGCGCGGCGATTGGCGATCACGCCTACGTGGGCGTGCGCACCGACATCGGCGCCGGGGCGCGCATCGTGCGCGGCGCGAGGATCGGCGACGACGAGACGGTTGCCGCCGGGCTCACCATCGCGACGGATCAGAAGGGTCTGTGGCTCGCCGCCTGAGGAATCCGAGCGCAGAGCCGGGTCACAGCAGGCGCCGCTCCGAGGCCCAGGCCGTGAGCTCGTGACGCGACGACAGCTGCAGCTTCCGCAGCACGGATGACACGTGCGTCTCGACCGTCTTGATCGAGATGAACAGCTCGGATGCGACCTCCTTGTACGCGTAGCCGCGGGCGATGAGGCGCATGACCTCCTGCTCGCGCGCCGAGAGCCGGTCGAGTTCGTCGGTCGCCGTCGCTGTCTCACCGGCCACCGCACCGAACGCGTCCAGCACGAAGCCGGCGAGCCGCGGAGAGAACACCGCATCCCCGTCGGCCACTGCGCGCACCGCGCTGCTGACCTCCACACCCGACGACCCCTTGGTGATGTAGCCCCTGGCGCCGGCGCGGATCACGCGCACGACATCGGCCGCCGCGTCCGACACGCTCAGGGCGAGGAACCGGGCGGCGGTGGGAGACGAGCCGCGGATCACGGCCTCGCCTCCGGCCGCATCGTCTCCGCTACCCCCTGGCAGGTGCACGTCGAGGAGCACGACATCGGGCTGCGTCTCGCCGATCACCGCGATCGCGGACGGCACGTCGGCGGCCTCTCCGACCACGTCGACGCTCGCGTCGAGGTCGGCGCGCAGCCCGGAGCGGAAGATCGAGTGGTCGTCGACGATCACGACCCGGATGCTGTCAGCCATGGTTCTCCTCCCGGGAAGAGGTCGGGCGCGGCGCCGGTCGATCCTGGAGCACGCTCGTGGTGATGCGAAGGCGCACCTCGGTGCCGTTCCCATCGCTGCGGACCTCTCCGGTGCCGCCCGCACGGCGCATGCGGCCGATGATCGACTCCCGCACCCCCAGGCGATCGCTGGGCACGTCGTCGAGTCGGAATCCCGCCCCCCGATCGCGGATGAAAACGTCCACCCCCGAGGCGCTTCCCTCGATGTACACGGAGATCTCGCCACCCGCGTGCCGGGCCGCGTTCAGGATCGCCTCCCGCGCCGCCGCGGCGAGCTCCCCGCTCGCCCGCTCGGTCGACAGCCCGGCCGAGACGACGTCGATGCGCACGGGGTAGTCGAGTTCGAGCGCTCCCGCATAGTCGCGCAGATCGGTCGGAAGATCACTGTCGGCGGGGGCATCGCCGTCGTACAACCAGGCACGCAGCTCGCGCTCCTGCGCCCTGGCAAGCCGCGCGGCTTCGCTGGAGGCCCCCGCCCTGTTCTGGATCAGCGCCAGTGTCTGCAGCACCGAGTCGTGCAGGTGGGCGGCCATCTGACTGCGCTGCTCCTCGCGGATGCGGCGCACCCGCTCACCCGACAGCTCCCGCCACCGCGGGATCAGCGTCGACGACACCACGGCGGCGAGCCCGACCAGTGGGAGGAGCACCAGCGCCACACCCGACCGCGCCACCGGCCAGGACAGCAGAACCGTGACCAGCAGGGCGAGCAGCAGGATCGAGAGGATCCGGATGCTCAGGGTGTGCCGGGGCCCGCGCGCGGTGTCGGTGCGATCTATGAGCGTGGCCCAGAGACCGGCACCCGTCGCGAAGGCCACGGTGCCGCCGACGACGACGGCCGCGGTGCCGGGCGGGATCGATCCGCTTAGCCAGTCGCTGCCTCCTCGCCAGACGAGGACGACGAGCATCCCGACCGCGGCAGGGGCGAGCAGCAGCCAGGCCACCGGCATCCGTCTGGTCGGCGCGCTCTCGCCCTCCGCCCAGGGCGTGAACATCCAGCACCATGCATAGAGGAGGATGCCGGCGCCGCCGCACAGCGTGAGGGCGATGAACAGCGCCCGCACCAACGACACCCGCACACCGAGATGGCGGGCGAGCCCCGTGCTGACGCCGGCCACCAGGCACTCACGATCCCGGGTCAGCGGCGGGCGCGGTGGAGCGGCCACGCGCGGGGGCCGCGCAGGAGCGTGCGCCGAAGAGGACATGGGGCAATCCAATCACCCGCGCGCCCGCTCGGGGTGCTCCCCTGCCCAGAATCAGGGGCCGCTCAGGGGTTCCCCCCATGGCAGGCATCCCCCTGCGGCCGCCAGGATCGAAGCATGACGATTCCGACTGCGCCCCCGCCCCCTGCCGAACCCGCCGCTCCGGCCGGTGGCGCTGAGGGCACAGATATCCCGCGCGGCGCCGATCGCTTCCTGCTCTGGGTCGCCGGTCTCGGCGTCGCCCGCTCCGAGGGCTGGCTGGGCGGGGTCGCCGCTGGCATCGCCGCGCGCCTGCGCATCGACCCGCTGATCGTGCGGGGGGTGCTCGTGGTCGCCGCACTGTTCGGATTGCCGGTGATCTTCCTCTACGCCGCCGCCTGGGCGCTGCTGCCCGACGTCGACGGACGGGTGCACGTGCGCGACCTGCTGCGCCGCGACTACCAGCCCGTGCAGTGGGGCATCCTGGCGATGGCCGTCATCGGCCTGTTCCCCACGGCTCCGCTCGCGGGCCGCCTGTTCGGACTCGGATACGACGGCTGGTCGGCTCTCTCCCTCATCAGCTGGATCCTCGGGCTCGTGCTCGTCGCCAGCCTGCTCTTCCTGATCGTGCGTGCTGCCAGCCGCACCCCGGGTGCTTCCGCGCCGGATCTGCCGGTGGCTTCCGCAGATCAGGCGGCCCCGGCCGCATCCGCCCCCCTCGCCGGTTCGGGTACCGCCGAGGGGGCGGATGCCACTCTCCCGATCGAGGCAGACGCCGCGGCCGACACCGTCGCGGAGCCTGCGGCACCGGATGCCTCGCTCGCCCTCACCCCGCCCGCACCGCCGGTTCCGCTGCCGCCCGGTTCTCAAGACCCTGCGGCCCTCGAGGCCTGGCGCGCTCAGCACGCCGCCTGGAAGGAGCAGGACCAGGCATGGCGGCGCCAGCAGCAGGATGTCGAACGGGCTGCCCGTGACCAGCTGCGCCGCGAGCGCCAGGCCGAGGCCGCGGTGTTCGCCGCAGAGGCGGCCGAGCGCCGTCGCATCCGCCGGGCATCGAACCCGCGGGCGGGCTTCGCTTTCGCCGCGACCATGATCGGTCTCGCCATCATCACGGGTGCCGCCGTCGGTCTCGTCACCGGCGGTGAGTCCCTCGGCGGAGCGCTGGGACTACTCGCCGCCGCACTCATCCTCGCGCTCGGCATGATCGTCGCCGGAGCGTTCCGTCGCCGCAGCGGCTTCCTGGCCTTCGTCACCGTGCTCACGCTGATGGGCGGACTGGTGGCCGGTGCATTCTCGACCCTTCAGGGCTTCACGCTCGGCTGGGCGTCGATCTCCAACAACCGGGCGGAGCACATCCGTCAGCCGTTCGGAGACCTCTATCTCTCGCTGAACCAGCATGACGGCGCGCCCCGGCCGATCGTGATCGAGAAGGGTTCCGGCACCACCGAGATCTACGTCGATGCGGGAGTGGAGCTCGAGCTTCGCGCGACGCTCGACACCGGGACGGCGCACTGGACGCGGGTGGAGGGTGAGACCGCGACCATCATCGACAGCGGCGTCTGGTCCTTCGAGGACCGCGGCGGCGAGTCCGTCATCGTCCAGGACATCTCCTCGGACCGTGTGTCTGCGACCACCGTCCAGCCCGTCACCATCGATCAGACCAGTGGTGCCATCAACGTCACCATCTACGAGCCCGTGAAGGAAGACCAGTGATGAGCACGCCCACGATCATCGAACCGGCCACCCCGCCCCGCACCCGCTGGGCCGCCATCATCTGGGGCCTCCTGTTCTCCTCCGTCGCGGCGAGCGCCCTCTGGATGCTCGCCGACGACGACCGACGCGAGACCCTCGCAGACGGGCTGTTGGCCCTGACCCCGACCACCGTCAACATGATCGTCGTGTTGACGATCGGTGTGCTGCTGCTCGTCGGCGGAGCCGTCGGGCTGATCCGCCGCGCCCAGCGCACGCTCGCTGCCACGGCACCGGCGCCGCTGCACGAGGTGCCGGAACCGCTCGCCGAGTAACCTTGACCCCATGGCGAATCAGGGAAGACGGCCCGCGAAGGGCGCAAGCAGGGGCACGCCTGTGCGCCGGAACAAGGCCGCCCCCGCCGAGCGATTCCCCCCACAGAAGCCGAAGAAGCCGACCGCCAAGGTCGTCTTCGACGCTCCTCAGCCGGAGCCGGAAGCGCCGCGCACCTTCCGTCTGGGCGCGGTGCCAGGGGCGACACCCGGCAAGTGGATCGATGCGTGGAAGCAGCGGATGCCACGAGTGCCGCTCGAGCTCGTTCCGATCGAGGCCGCTACACAGCGGGCCGCGCTCGACGGGGTCGACGCGGCGCTGGTGCGTCTGCCGCTCACCGACGATGCTCTGCACATCATCCCCCTGTACGACGAGCTCCCCGTCGTCGTCGCCGCGGTCGATTCGCACCTGATGGCGGCCGCTGAGCTCACGGGCTCCGACCTCGAGGGCGAAGTCCTGATCGGGCTGACCGACGACGTGCTCGGCCCGCTCGATCTCCCCGGGACCCTCCCGGCGACCTTCGCCGCACTGCCGACCGGCGAGGCTGTCGCGACGGCGGCATCCGGAGTCGGCATCGTGGTCGTCCCGATGTCCCTCGCCCGCCTGCACCACCGCAAAGACGCCGACCACCGCGTCCTCACGGACGGACCGACATCGACGGTCGCTCTGGTCTGGCCGCGCGAGCGCACCACGCCCGACGTCGAGACCTTCGTCGGCATCGTCCGCGGTCGCACGACCAACTCCTCGCGGTGACCGCGTCGGCCCGGCCTCGCGCGATCGTTAGAATCTCCTGATGGCCTCGCTTCTCTACGTCTGCGTGCGGCCCGAGATCGGGGCGGCGGATGCCGAGCATGCCTCTTTCCGCCGGGCCCTCGGTGTCGACGTGGTCGACCGGCTCGATCTGCTGCAGACGCCGCTGCACATCGAGCGTCTCCGGGGGTACCGCGGCGTCGTGGTCGGGGGCTCGCCGTTCAACGTCTCCGACACGGTGAAGTCCGCGGAGCAGCTGCGGGTCGAAGCCGACCTCCGCACGCTGGCGGACGCGGCGATGGCGGCCGAGATCGCGGTGTTCTTCACCTGCTTCAGCATCGGCGTGGTCACCCGCATGCTCGGGGGCGAGGTCGTGACCGACACCCCTGAACCCGCGAGCGCCACCGTGATCGACACGACCGCAGCCGGTGCAGCCGACCCCGTGTTCGGCCCCAGCGGCTCGGCTCTCACGGTCTTCACGGCGCACAAGGAAAGCGCAGCGAGCACCCCTCCCGGTGCCGTGCTGCTGGCGACGAACGAGACCTGTCCGGTGCAGGCCTACCGCGTGGGCACGCACCTGTACGCGGCGCAGTTCCACCCCGAGCCCACTCCGCGCGACTTCGCCGACCGCATGACGTTCTACCGCACCACCGGCTACTTCGACCCCGACGAGTTCGACGCGGTGCAGCAGCAGGTGCTCGCGGCATCGGTGACCGAGGGCGCAGCGCTCCTGCGCCGCTTCGCCGAGACCTTCGCCTGAGTCGGGGAACCCGCGTCAGCTCGCGGTCGCGTCCCGCAGCAGCGCCACACGCTCGCGCAGATATGCCTCCAGCGGCATGAAACCGCCCGCGGTGCTCCAGCGCACGGACGGCACCCCGTCGATCAGGGCGAGCGGCCCGGAGGAGCCTCCGGCATCCACCCCGTCGACGTCGATGACGCTCCACCCCACGTGCACGACCTCACCCTCGCCGAAGCCACCGCGCAGTGCCTCGGCTCGGCGCTCGGCACGCTCCCTGGCCGACTCCGCGGTGTAGCCGCGGCGCCCGGGGTCGGCCGCGCGCAGCACCTCCGCCGTCGCCAGCGCGTGCGTCTCTGTCAGCAGCAGCACGCCCAGGTGCCAGGCGTCTCCGACCCGCACGATGCGACGCCCGCGCCACCGGGAATCGCGCTGCTCGCCGAGTCCCTCCTTCGGGGTGTCCTGCAGATCCTTCACGGCCTGGGTCAAGAGTGCGGATGCGGTGGTCACAGTTCTCCCTGCGTGGACTCGGCGGCCCGCTCCGGCCCGACGACCTCCGCGCGGTCGCCGCGGAGAGTCATGCCGATGAGCGGATACAGCAGCACCGACAGCATGCCGGCGCCGACCAGCGCCGCGGCCGTGCCGCTGTCGATCATGTCCTGGTCGACACCGATCGCCGTCACGGCGACGATGATCGGCAGACCGGTCGCGGCGAGGAGCCCGAGGGCCACGCGATCGCGAGCACTCGCTCCGGGCGGGGCCGACAGCTGCGCCGCCGATCCGCGGATCACGAGCAGGGCGATCAGGAAGATCGGCACCAGAGCCAGCGCCGACGGCGATGTGAGCAGCGCCTGCAGGTCGAACGTGACACCCGTGTAGAGGAAGAAGATCGGCACGAGGAATCCGAAGGCGATCGCCTCGATCTTGCTCTCGACCTCTTCCGCATCCTTCTTCGGCGCGCGCGCCATGATGATGCGCCAGATCGCGCCGGCCACGAACGCTCCCAGCAGCATGTCGAGGTCAAGCATGACGCTGAGCCCCACGAGGGCGGCGATGAGGAGGATCACGAAGCGCACGCCGAACTGATCGGAGGTGTGCAGGGTGGCGCGGACGATACGGTGCAGCCGTCCGTGCGACACGCGCGTGGCCAACAGCACGGCGAGACCGGCGAGCACGACGAAGGTCAGGAGCACAGCGGTGGCGATCGGAGTGGTCCGCGTGCTCAGGAAGATCGAGATCGCGATGAGCGGCAGGAACTCGCCGACCGCACCGATCGCGCTGATCGCACGACCGAAGGGCGAGTCGAGCTCTCGGGCGTCGCGCAGGATCGGCATCAGCGTTCCCAGCGCCGTCGAGCTGAGGGCGATCCCGATCACCACCATCCCCTCACCCGGCGCGAAGAAGAAACCCAGGCCGATGCCCAGCATCACGCTGAGCAGCCACCCGAGCGATGCCCGGGCGAGCGGCTTGCCCGCGACCTTCGTGAAGTCGATCTCGGTGCCCGCGACGAAGAACAGCAGCGCCAGGCCGAAGTCGCTGAGCTTCTCCAGCAGCGGTCCCGTCTCGACCCAGCCGAGAACCGCGGGACCGATGAGGATGCCGAGAACGAGCTCGAACACCACGATCGGCACCCGGACCACCGGCCGCACGCCACGGGCGAGCAGGGGTGCGGCGACAGCCAGCAGGGGCACCAGCACCAGGCCGAGGTCGCTCGCTTCCATGCTCTCAGGGTAGGTGAGGCGGCCGTCGCGCGGGTGCAGGGCATCGCGCGGTGCTCTCGCGATTCGCCCGCTCGGCGCATCCACGGCAGAATCGATGCACACCCTCGAGGAGTCCCCATGTCTCAGCCCGATACCGCCCGCCTGCTTATCGCCTGCGACGATCAGCCCGGCATCGTCGCCGCCGTCGCCGGCGTGCTCGCTCAGCACGGGGCGAACATCATCTCCCTCGACCAGCACTCGACGGACTCCGAGGGCGGACGCTTCTTCCAGCGCACCGTCATCCACCTCGACGGGCTCTCGGCCGCGCGCCCCGCGCTCGAAGCCGACATCGCCGGCGTCGCCGAGCGCTTCGGCATGGAGTGGTCGCTGCACGACGTGGCCCGGCGCAAGCGCGTCGCGATCTTCGTCTCGAAGTACGACCACTGCCTGATGGAGCTGCTGTGGCGCACTCAGCGCGGGCAGCTCGACATCGACATCACGATGGTCGTCTCCAACCACCCCGACCTGGCCGAGGCCGTCCGGTCGTTCGGCGTGCCGTTCGTGCACATCCCCTCCGGCGACAAGGCCGCCATGGAGGAGCGCCAGCTGGAGCTGCTGCGCGGCAACGTCGATCTCGTCGTGCTCGCGCGCTACATGCAGATCCTCACCGACGACTTCATCACCCGGCTCGAGGCCCCGGTGATCAACATCCACCACTCGTTCCTGCCCGCGTTCATCGGTGCGAACCCGTATGCGCGGGCCAAGGATCGCGGCGTCAAGCTGATCGGTGCGACCGCGCACTACGCGACGGCCGACCTCGACGAGGGGCCGATCATCGAGCAGGACGTCACGCGCGTGACCCACTCCGAGTCGGCCGCCGAGCTGCAGAGCCGCGGCGCCGACGTCGAGCGTCTGGTGCTCGCGCGCGCCGTGCAGTGGCATGCCGAGGATCGCGTGATCGTGCACGGCAAGTCCACGGTCATCCTCTAGAGGAGCGAGCGTACCGCCTCGCGAACACAGAGAATCCTCAGCGGGGCCGCGTCAGGATCGGGCACCGATCACGTCGACCGCGAGCCCGTGGGAAGCAGCTGCGAGGCGTCTGTCGTTCGTCCACAGTTCGGTGCAGCCCGCGATCTGAGCCGCAGCGAGATGCACGGCATCTGGCGTCTTCAACTCGAAATCCGCCCGGAGTTCCGCGGAACGGATGAAGACCGTCGCGTCCAGCGTTACTTCTTCGAGGTGTTCGAACATCGCGAGGTAGCGGTCGCGCAGCTCGGGATTGCGCCCGCGCAGCGGGCCGACCACGCACTCCTGAAGCGCCAGAGGGCTCGAGGCCACCGCGACGTCCACTTCTCGGAGTGCGTTTCGGACGGCGTCACCCCGAGGCCCGTCGTCTTCGATGGCGTAGATCAGGATGCAGGAATCGAGGTAGATCATTCCCAGGCGTCTCGGCTTTCCGCGATCTGCGCGTCGAGCTCGGCGGCCGAACGGGCCAGCCGCCCGGGCAACGGGTCGCGCTCGAGCCACTCGACGAGGAGCCGCCCGCTGCGGACGAGATCGACCGGCCCGATCGGGACGAGCTTCGCTACCGGCTTCCCCCGCTTGGTGATGACGACGTCTTCGCCCGCCTGAGAGTCCGCGATCAGCCTCGAGAGACTGTTGCGCGCGTCGAGAACATTGTGACTGCTCATATGTCCATGTTAGCCAGAAACCTGGCTATGTAGCACTCGATGATACTTCGCCACCAGGAAGGCTCTTCCCCGTCTCGTTCGTCGATGAGCATCAGGGAGCGACTGGAGCCCCCGCGACCAGTTCGGCGAACACGTCCGCGGCGGCCTCATGGCGCACAAGTGGCGCGCCCTGCCCCATCCACAGCGACTGCAGCGCGCCCAGGTTCTGCTCCCCCGCCGCAGCGCGGAACCGACCCGTGAGCCAGTTCTGCATCGGGAACGGCGCGATCGTGCCGCTGGCTTCGATGGCGCGCACGACGCGGTTGCGCGCGCCACGGGCCAGACGCCCGCTCATCGCCCGCGTGAGCACGGTCTCGTCGGCAGCGGTCGAGCGGATCGCGTCGCGGTGCGCCTGGTTGGTCGCCGACTCCGAGGCGGCGAGGAAGGCCGTCCCGACCTGCACGCCCGCGGCCCCGAGAGCGAACGCCGCGGCCACACCGCGTCGATCGGCGATGCCTCCGGCCGCGATCACGGGCACGTCCACCGCATCGACGACCTGCGGGATCAGGGCGAAGGTCCCGACGAGCGACTCCTCGGCAGGGCGCAGGAAGGACACCCGATGCCCGCCGGCCTCCGCCCCGGTCGCGACCACGGCATCCACTCCCGCTGCGGCGAGCGCGACCGCCTCGGCCACGGTGGTCGCCGTGCCGACGATCCGGATACCGCGATGGTGCGCCTCTCGGACCACATCGGCGGACGGCACCCCGAACACCACGCTCAGCACCGTGGGCTCGATCTCCCAGATCGCGTCGAGCTGCTCCTCCAGGGCGGGGGTGTAGCGCTCCGGTCTGCTCGGCACGTCGAGACCCACGGCCTCGTAGAAGGGTTGCAGCGCCTGGGCGAACACCGTGTGCTGCGGGTTGGGGTCGACCTCGTCGCCCGTGGGAAGCCAGATGTTCACCGCGAACGGCCGATCGGTCGCCGCACGCAGCTCGGCTCCGGTCGCGCGGATGCGGTCGCCCTCGTAGCCGTACAGGCCGAATGAGCCCAGTCCGCCGGCGTTGCTCACCGCCGCGGTGAGCGCGGTCGAGGAGAGCCCGCCGAACGGGCCGAGGATGATCGGATGCTCGATCCCGAGCAGGGCGCGAAGGTCACTCATGCTTCGACGTTACGCCCGCGCCGCACCCCCGGGGTCGACCGTGACGGGTCCGACCTGCAGACCCCGGTGATACCCTCGCTGCAGGAGGGAGAGCGCACATGAGCGAGTGGTTCGGGCAGATGCTGAGCTTCGTCGCGACCGCGCTCGGGCTCGTCTCGATGCCCGATGCGGCAGCTCTCGGCCTCGCGATCGCGGTGCTCGCGGTCACGGCCCTCACGCTCGCGATCGTGCTGAGCGTGCGCCCCGAAGCCACCGCAGACGCCCCGCATCCGCTGCGGGCGATCGACATCGGCACCCTCCTCACGCAGAGCGATCCTGATGCCGCAGGCCACCCACGGCCTCGGGCGCCGGGAGTCGCGAGCGCCGCGTAGTCCGTTCACACGACGGGATCACGCGGCCTTCGCCGACCCTTCCCGACGCCACGAACGGACTCTTGCATGGACATCTTCGCCTTTCCCCCTCTCGCCGCCCTCCTCGACGCCGCCTACGGCGCCCTGACCGGACTCTCCGACCTGCTCACCCCTCTCGCCGGAGCCTCGGCCGCCGCCCTCGCCGTCATGCTCGTCACCCTGCTGGTGCGGGCGCTGCTCATCCCCGTCGGCATCTCCCAGGCCAAGGCCGAGCAGACCAGGGCGCGCCTCGCGCCGAAGCTGCGCGAGCTCCAGCGCCGCCACAAGAAGAACCCCGAGCGTCTGCAGAAGGAGACGATGGCGCTGTACCGCGCCGAGAACACCTCGCCGTTCGCGGGGATGCTCCCGGTGCTGGCGCAGGCCCCCGTCGTCGGCATCCTGTACACGCTGTTCCTGCGCCCGGAGATCGCGGGACACGCGAACGAGCTGCTCGCGCACGACCTGTTCGGCGCACCTCTGGGCACGAGTCTGATCGCGGCGCTCTTCGGCGGCACGGCGACTGCGGCCACGTTCCTCGTCTTCGGGGTGCTCCTGGCGGTGATGATCGCGGCCGCAGAGGTCACCCGCCGTATGTTCCGCCCGACACCGGTCGACGCCGACGATTCCCCGCTGAACTCCCCCGTCATGCTGCGCGTCGTCTCGGCGATGCACTACGTGACCGCGGTCTTCGCCGTGTTCGTGCCGCTCGCCGCCGCGCTGTACCTCACCGTCACGGTGGTCTGGACGCTCGTGCAGCGCATCATCCTGCGTCGGCGGTTCCCGCTGCCGACCCCGGTGGTCAGTCGGGCAGCGGTATCGGCGCGGTGAAGGGGCCGGAGGGACCTCCGTCGCGGCGGTCCCTCCGCACACCGAGCGTGGTCCCCACGCTCGCGGCGATCACGAGGGCGATGGCCAGCAGTCGCAGCGGGGTCGCATCCTGCCCGAGGATGAGCCATCCGGCGAGGGTGGCGAAGGCGGGCTCGAGGCTCAGCAGCACGCCGAACACCCGTTGCGGCAGACGGCGCAGCGCCGCGAGCTCGAAGCTGTAGGGGATCACCGACGACAGCACCGCGGTGATCGCCGCGAGCAGCAGGAGCTGCGGATCCATCGCCACCGTCGATGCGGCCGGGATGCCGACCGGGATGAGCAGCACCGCGGCGACCACGAGCCCCATGGCCAGGCCGCTGCTGCCGGGGATGAGCGCGCCGACGCGGGCGCTCATCCGGATGTACATGGCCCAGAAGCCGGCGGCGATGAGGATGAACACCACCCCGAGCGGGTCGAGCGGTTCGGCGCCGATCAGGCCGTCGATGCCCAGCACGACCATGCCGAGCAGGGCCACGCCGACCCAGGTGAAGTCCGAGAGCTTCCGGGTGAGCACGGCGGCGAGCACCAGTGGCCCGAGGAACTCGATCGCGACGGCCGGCCCCAGGGGGATGCGATCGATCGCGGCGTAGAAGAAGCCGTTCATCGCGGCGAGGGAGACGCCGAAGAGCACGGCGGCCAACCACTGCGGGCGGGTCCACTTCCGCGGCCGCGGCCGCACGATGACGACCAGCAGGACCGCGGCGATCGCGACGCGCAGCGAGGTCACACCCCAGGGCCCCAGAACCGGGAACAGCTGAGCGGCGACCGCGGCCCCGAAGGGAAGAGAGAGGCAGGAGCCGATGACGAGTGCGACCCCCACGAGGGGGCTGGACGCGGCGGGCTTCTGCACCAGACAAGCTTAGGCGGCGGCCCCTATCCGGGCCGCCGCCTCGGCGCGGATCAGAGGGACTTGCCGCCGGTGACCGCGATGACAGATCCGGAGGTGTACGACGATTCCGCCGACGCCAGGTACACGTAGGTACCGGCGAGCTCCGCGGGTTGGCCCGCCCGCCCCAGCGGGGTGTCGGCGCCGAAGGTCGCCAGCCGTTCGGCATCCCATCCGGTCGCCGGGATCAGCGGCGTCCAGATCGGGCCGGGTGCGACGGCGTTGACGCGGATGCCCCGCGGGCCCGCCTCTTCCGCGAGGGCCTTCACGAACGCCACCTGCGCGGCCTTCGTCATGGCGTAGTCGATGAGTCCCGGTGAGGGGTTGTAGGCCTGGACGGATGCCGTCACGATGATGCTCGCTCCCGGCGGGAGGTCGGGATAGGCCGCCCGTGCCGAGAACAGCATGCCGGCCAGGTTGGTGTCGAACACCCGGCGCATCCGCTCCGTCTCCAGGGTCTCGAAGCCGTCGATGTCGTGCTGGTAGCCGGCGTTCAGCACGAGCACGTCCAGTCCGCCGAGTTCGCGCCGCGTCCGGGCGACGATGTCGGTTGCGAACGTCTCGTCGCGCAGGTCACCCGCGAAGCCCACTCCTGCACGCCCCGTCTCGCGCACCAGAGCGAGCGTGTCCTCCGCGTCGTCCTGCTCTTCGGGCATGTGCGCGATGGCGACGTCGGCGCCCTCCCGTGCGAAGGCGATCGCGACGGCTCGTCCGATGCCCGAGTCTCCGCCCGTGATGAGTGCGCGGCGTCCCTCCAGACGACCATGGCCGACGTAGGTACGTTCGCCGTGGTCCGGTTCCGGGCGGGTCTGTTCGGTCAGGCCCGGCTGATTCTGGTGCTGTGCGGGAAAGCCCTCTTCGCGGTGCGCGTGGCGGGGGTCGGTGGTGTCGTCGGTCATGGGTCCCACCCTCTCCGATCGTCTCGTGCTCCGTCAGGGGGTTGACAGCTCCGGCCGACCGACCAGCTCTCGTCGACACCCATGCTCGACGACGAAACCCACCGGTGGACGCGCGTCCACGAGTGGGTTTCGACGATGCAGGTGGGTCTCGAGGCGAGCCCGAAGGTCAGAGAGGAGGGGTGACCGGGACCTCGCCGGCGCCGGGCTCCTCGCCCGCCTCGGCGGGCTCGGGAACGAGGTAGAGACCGCTGGGCGCGTTCGCGGTGAACGCGAGCGCCTCGATCCAGGCCCGGTTGATGGAGGGCTGACGGCTGCCGAAGTACTTGAACACGAGAGAGCTGCCGGGCTGGATCCACACGGTGGTGCGCCCGCCACCCACGCTCGCGTCTTCGCGCCAGCTGAAGGGGAAGGGCTCCCCGCGCCGCAGCTTCGCGGTGATCACGAGCTGCAGGTGGGTGAGGGCGCGGTCCTCGATCTCGGTCTTCACGCCGCCTTCGTAGACGAACTTTCCCATTGGTGGTGCTCCTTGGTCGTTGCCTGGCCGGGACGACGGCTTCGCTCCATTCTCGCGCACTCCGCCGCCGGATACCTCCTGTCCCCGCGGTCGCGCCCGATGCCCACTCGACGCCCCGAAGTCAACCCCCTCGGCGAGACGTCGCCCGGAGCCTAGCCTCGGGACACTCGACTCGAAGGGCACTGCCATGAACGACCGACACATCGACGACCGTCCCGACGAGGGCTACACGCCCACGACCACGCACGCCGCCTGGGGCGCGGGCAACCCCCGACTGCGCATCACCAGGGACGACGAGCGAACCGAGTTCGCGCTGAGCGACGACGTGGTGCGGATCGGCTCCGCCGAGGACAACGAGCTGCGCCTGGCCGACACCGATCCCGTGCATGCCACGATCACACACGACGACCGCGACGAGTACGTGCTGACGCTGCACGGCGAGGGTGAGACGAACGCGAGCCTGGGCGTTGACGCGACCCACGCCGACGAGAACTCCGAGACGCTGCGCACCGGAGCGCACTTCACGGCGGGCCCGTGGACCCTGGTCTTCGCACGCGAGGAGTTCGCCGATCACGGACGGCCGTACGGAGGCCGTGCGGGTGGGGAGTACTCCGACCAGCCGTTGCAGCCGCCGCGTCCGGACTACGACGAGGGCGAAGAGCGATGACCACCGCGCGCGACCTCATGACTCCGAGGCCGCGCTGCATCGGGGTGAACGATTCCTTGCGCATCGCCGCCTCGGTCATGGCGGATCTGGATGTCGGAGCCCTGCCGATCTGCGGCGAGGACGGCAAGCTGAAGGGCATGCTCACCGACCGCGACATCGTGGTGGGTGCGATCGGCCTGGGCATGGACCCGGAGACCACCCCGGCGTCAGCGCTCGCTAAGGGCAAGCCGGTCACGGTGGATGCGGATGACGACATCCGCGTGGCCCTCGACCGGATGCAGGAGAACCAGGTGCGACGGCTGCCCGTGATGACCGACCGTCGTCTGGTCGGCATCGTGAGTCAGGCCGACGTCGCACGCTCGCTGTCCGCATCGACGACCGGCAAGACCGTGGAGAGCATCTCGCGGTGAACCTGCACGACGACACCCCCGATGCTTCGCAGGACCCCGGCGCCGAGGCGATGAGCGGCCCCGATACGCGCGGCCACATCGCACGGTTGAGCGAACTCGCCGCCGCCCGGGGGCTGCGCATCGCCGTGGCGGAGTCGCTCACCTCGGGCATGCTCGCGCACACGATCGGCGCCGGCGAGGGTGCCTCCGAGTGGTTCGCCGGCGGCATCGTCGCCTACATGACCGCCGTGAAGGAGCGCGTTCTCGGGCTGACGCCCGGGACGGATCCGTGCTCGGCGGCGTGCGCCGAGCAGCTCGCCGTGGGGGCACGTCGCCTGTTCGACGCCGACCTCACCGTGTCGACCACGGGCGTCGGCGGCCCCGACGCGCAGGGCGGGCATCCCGCAGGGACCGTCTTCCTGGGCTGGGCCACCGCCGAGGACCAGGGCCACCGCAGGCTCGCCCTGGTCGGCGACCCCGAGGAGATCCTGGCCGCGACCGTCGATGCGGCCGTCGGCCTGCTCGCCTTCCACGCCGAAGGGCTGCGCCCACTCGGCCCCCGACGAGGGCAGGACGACGGCGTCTAGGGCCTGTGTCCCGGGCGCGTCACTGCCCCGGAACGAGTCCGATCCGAAGCGGAGCCCCCGGGGAGGCCGCCTCCACGAGCGCCGCGTCGATCTCGAAGAGTCCGCGCACCGCGCCGACCGCGTCCGCGAACGGGTACGCCCGCCCTCGTCCGGCGAGGAAGGCCACGGCTTCGGCGAGTTCGGCCCCCGTGTAGTTGTGGATGCCGGCGACGGTGACCAGGCGCCGCACGATGCTCTCGGCGTCGAACGGCACCGGATCGGCCGGGAACACACTGCCGACGAGCACGACGGTTCCCCCGACCGCGACGCCCGAGAGAGCCTCGCCCACCGCGTGCCCCGAGGCTTCGATCACGACGTCGGGCTCGCCGTCGAGGCCGGTCGCACCGAAGCGTGCGGCAAGGGCACGTCGCTCGGGGTTGGGATCGAGCACCTCCACGGTCGCACCCTGCTCGGCGGCGATGGCCGCGGCGGAGAGTCCGACCAGTCCCGCGCCGTGGATCCGCACACGCGCTCCGTCGAGATCGCGGTCCTTCGCGGCCCTGGCCACCGCAGCCCAGGCTGTCGCCGTGGCGCAGGACGCGGGCGCGAGAACGGAGGCGGGGAGCGCCTCGGGAACCCGCACGATGGCCGTCCCCTCTCGCAGCTGCACGTGACTCGCGAAGGCTCCGGTGAGGTCGCCGTGCGCCCCGACCCTGTCGTGCCCGTACTTCCCCAGGTCGCGGCACTTCTGCGGCATCCCCTGCAGGCACCGGTCGCAGCTCGCGCACGACACCGTCACCGACCAGACCACCCGGTCGCCGATGCGCAGCGGAGTGCCGTCCACCGTGTGCGCCCCGCCGTCACCGGTCGCGATGACCCGTCCGACGCTCTCGTGTCCGAGCACCAGAGGAGTCGGGGCCGAGCGGCGCCCCTGCACGGTGTGCACATCCGAGCCGCAGATCGTCGACATCTCGACGGCCACGAGCACGTCGCCGTCACCGAGCGCGACGCCCGGCACGGCGATCGTCTCGTGCGGATGGCCTTCGCCGACCCACACCATCGCGGTCGCGGCAGGGCGCAGCGCGACGTCCCGGCGATGGCCGGGAGGACGGATCAGCAGCGTTCCCATGTCGAGTCCTCTCAGGAGGTCGCGACGAGCGGGAGCAGGTCGCGCTGGGCGAGCACACCGCGCAAAGCGGTGACGTCGCTCAGCACGGCATCCGCCCCCGCGGCGCTCAGAGCCGGGCGATCGTGCGCGCCGGTCAGCACACCCGCGACGAAGCCGGCGCCGGCCCGACGTCCCGACTCGACGTCGCTGACGGTGTCGCCGGCGACCGCGACCGCGTGCACCGACGAGGTCTGCGTGCGCAGCAGCGCCGTCAGCACGAGGTCGGGTGCGGGACGCCCGCGACCGGCATCGATCGGCGACAGGGCGAGATCGATCAGCTGGCGCCAGCCGAGGCCGTCGAGCAGGGCATCCCGGGTCACCGGAGCGAAACCCGTGGTGAGCACGACCTTCAGCCCGGAGTCCTTCAGCCCCTGGATCGCGTCGGCGGCGCCGGGGATCTCGGAGACGCCTTGCTCGGACACGATCTCGGCATAGGCGCCCTCGAAGGCGGCCGTCGCCCGTGCTGCCGCCTCGGCATCGCCGCCGGAGAGGTGCGTGAAGACGTCGATCTTCGACTGCCCCATGGTCACGCGCACGTAGTCCAGAGCCTCGTCCCACGGCATCCGGTCCGCGACGCCGGTGCGCTCGGCGGCACGCTGGAACGCCTGCTCGACGACGCCGTCGTCGAGCACTGTGGTTCCCGCCATGTCGAGGACGACGAGTTCGAGAGGAGTGGTCATGATGTTCCTTCCATTGCTGCCGCCCACCCGAAGGCGGCGGCGAGGTTCTCTTCGGCAAGTCCCAGGCCCGTGGTCATCCCGATGCCGGTGGTCGCGGCGAGCACCAGCACGCCGTCGTCGCCACGATCGATCAGGAACTCCTGCGGCCCCTTCGCGTACACGCCCTGCCAGCGCTCGATCACGCGCGGCGCCGGGGCGTCGAACAGCGCTTCGGCCTCCGCGAGGAAGGCGGTGAACGCGGCCTCGGGCTGGAACGGCGCCGGGGCTGTGGCGGTGGAGTGCGAGTCGCCGATGATGAGCGTCCCGTCGGGAAGCTGCGTGTACATCTGATTGAGGTCGATCGCGGCGAGGTCGGGGCGCTCGGCGTGCAGGCGCTCGCGCAGGGCGCCGGCTTCCGGCCCGTCGGCGAAACGGCCGTACCGGACGAGGGACCAGCCGGTGAGCAGGGGAGCTGCGAGCGGATGCCGGAACGACACGGCAGCCCGCATCATGTCGAGGGCGCAGCGCACGACCCCGTGCCGCTCCGCGACGTCGGGGAGCAGCTGATCGATGTCGTGGTTCACGGCGACGACGACGCTGCCGCAGGTGATCTGACCGCGCGTCGTCTCCACGTGCCCCTCCCCTACTGCGGTCACCGCGGTGCGGAACCGGAAGTCGACGCCGAGTCCCGCCAGGTGGCGCACGATCGCGTCGGCGGCCGTGCGGGGGTCGGTCTGCAGATCGCTCTCGATGTGCGCTCCACCGACGAGGCCCTCGGCGCGCAGCGGAGCGAGGCGCCGCAGCTCGTCCGCCTCCAGCAGCCGGATCCCGCCCTCGCGGGATGCGGCGTCGAGCACGGCGAGCTCGTCATCGTGCCGGGCGGCGACCAGCGTGCCCGACTCGCGCAGCCAGAAGCCCGCGTCCCGGGAGAGACGCAGCCACAGCTCGCGGGACACGTCGGCGTAGTGCCGCGCCTGCCCGCCCTGCGCGCCGATGCAGAGGTGTCCGAAGTTGCGGATCGTCGCCCCGACCGGGGCATCGGTGCGATCGACGACGATCACGCGCAGGCCGCGCCGGACCGCCGCGTACGCCGCTCCGAGCCCGACGATGCCGGAGCCGACGACGACCACATCCGCCGTGTCGAGAGGGCGGTTCATCGGAACACCTTCCGCATCCACATCGCGAGTCCTTCGACCACGAGCACGGTGGCGAGGATCATCAGCACGATCGCCGTCACGGTCTCGTAGCGGGAGCCCTGGCTGGCGTTGAGGAGGTAGTAGCCGACCCCGCCGCCGCCGACGATGCCGAGGATCGTCGCCGCGCGGATGTTCGTGTCGAGCATGTAGAAGCTGTGACCGATGAGCGCCTGCATCCCCTGCGGCACGGTGGCCGAGGTGTAGGTCTGCAGACGTGTCGCCCCCACCGCGCGCAGCGCCCGCTCCGGTCCGCGATCGACCTCTTCGAACGAGTCGGCGATGAGCTTGCCCAGCAGTCCGATACCGCCGATCGCGAGGGCGATGACACCCGCCTGGGCCCCGAGACCGGTGATGACCACGAGCACGATCGCGAGGATCAGCTCCGGGATCCCGCGGATGCCGACGAGCAGGAGTCGCGCCGTCCCTCGGGCGCCAGAGCTCGGGGCGACGTTGCGCGCCGCGAGCGAGCCGAGCAGGAGCGAGGGGAGCAGGGTGAGCACGGTGGCGGCGAGAGCGATCGCGACGGTCTCACGCATCGCCTGGAACATGGCGCTGGCGTCATAGTTGCCGAACGACGGGGGCCAGAACTTCCCGGCGACCTCGGGCAGCTTGGCCCAGAAGGTGATGAGGTCCATCCAGTTGATCTGGCTGACGACCACGCTGCCGATCACCACGAGCACGGCGACGACACCGGCGATGGTGTGGCGCACGCGCTGTGCGGTCCAGGGCCGGCGCACCGCCGTCTGCGGGCTCGCGGCCCAGGCGGGGCGGCCGACGGCTGCGGACGCAGACCGGCTGCCGAGGCGCGGATGCAGGATCCTGTCGATCCACGACCGGGTGTGCGCCTGCTCCCCGAGCATCGCCCCGCGGACCATGCTGGAGACGATCTCCATCGCGACGCACAGGATGAAGATCACCAGGGCGATGCCGAGGCCCTTGCCGTAGTTCAGCGACTTGAACGCGTACGACATCTCGAGGCCGAGCCCGGCGACGCCGACGTAGCCGAGCACGACACTGCCCCGCAGGTTGATGTCGTTGCGGTGCAGCACGGTGGCCACCCAGCTGGGCAGCACCTGCGGCAGGATGCCGGAGGTGAACTCCTGCATCTTCGAACCGCCGGCGGCACGGATCGCGAGGCGCGGTCCTTCGTCGATCTGCTCGATCGCGTCGGCGAACATCTTCGAGATCATGCCGATGGAGTGGATGCCGATGGCCAGGATGCCGGGAAGGGTACCGAGGGAGAACATCAGCACGAACGCCATCGCGAGGACCACGTCGGGCAGAGCCCGGGTGAGCACGCCGATGAACCTCGCGGCGGCTCGCCATCCGTTGCCCGGGGTCGTGTTGGAGGCGGCGAGGTAGGCGATCGGCACCGACAGCACGGCCGCGAGCAGTGTGCCGACGAGCACGAGACCCACCGTGAGCGCGATCAGCCAGGCGAGGTCGCCGGGAGCCGGGAAGCTGAGTCCGCCGACGCGGGCCATGAAGTTCTCGGCATTGCCCCAGCTCTGCACCATCGCCGGGATCGAGATGTCGACGTCGCGGACGGCGAGGATCCCGAGCACCACGAGGGCTGTGAGCGTGAGGGAGGCGGCGATCCGCTCGGGCGAGATCGGGCGCCGGGGGGCGCGTTCGGCGACCGTCGGCCCGCTCCCCTGGTGGGACGATCCGCCACCGCGGGTCGCGGAGTCGGTCGACGCGTCGAGCGCCGTCATGATGCGGCCACCTGCGCCGCTGCCTCGACCAGTTCCTCCTGCACGGCGCGGATCTCGGCCGTCGTGGTGGCCACGCGACCGTAGATCTCCATGACCTCGGCCTTGGTGAGGTCTCCGGTCGGGGTGTCCAGCACCACTTCACCGTGGCGGAGCCCCACGATGCGGTCAGCCCACGAGATGGCGAGGTCGACCTGGTGCAGGCTGCACACCACGGTGAGCCCCTCATCGGCGGCGACCTCGCGGATCAGGGCCATGACCTGTTCGCTCGACTCGGGGTCGAGCGAGGCGACCGGCTCGTCGGCGAGCAGGATCGCGGGCTTCTGCATGAGAGCGCGGGCGATGGCCACGCGCTGCTGCTGCCCGCCCGAGAGGGTGTCGCTGCGCTGGTAGGCGCGGTCGAGCAGACCGACGCGGTCGAGGTGCTCGAGTGCGGTGAGCTTCGCTGCTCGCGAGTAGCCCCAGAGGCCGAGGCGCGGCCCGCGCACACCCGACAGCGAACCGGTGAGCACGTTCTCGAGCACGGTCAGGGAGGGCACGAGCTCGAACTGCTGGAAGATGAAGCCCACGCGGCTGCGGAGGTCGCGCAGCGCCCGCCCCTTCAGCGTCGGGACCTGGGAGCCCAGCACCTCCACCGAGCCGGAGGTGGGGATCTCCAGGCCGTCGAGGTGGCGCAGCAGGGTCGACTTCCCCGAGCCGGAGAGGCCGAGGAGCACGACGATCTCGCCGCGGGACACCTCCAGAGAGGCCCCCTTGAGTGCAGTGGTCGTCCCGAAGGTCTTCGTCACGCCGTCGAGGCGGATGAGGGCGTCGGATGCCGAGGCGGTCATGTCGTAGCTCCTGTGGTGTCGTGAGTCGTGCGGTGGTGCCCTCCGTCTCGCCCGCACGAGAGGCGGACGAGACGGAGGGCGCCGGGTATGGCGAAGGGGTCAGGCCGGGCTCAGCCCTGGCACTGCTCCGCTTCGGTCTCCTTGCAGATGTCGCGGATCAGGTCGTAGTACGCGTCGTCGACCGGCTTCGTGGCGTAGAAGACGCTGCGGAAGGCATCGGTGTCCGCGCCGTCGACCCCGGCGGCGATGATGTCGTCGATCGTGATCTCGGAGAGACCGTCGATGAGCTTCTTCGAGACGTCGTCGGGAAGAGTGGACGAGTAGACCAGCGGCGCACCGGGGACCATCGTCTCGTCGATGACCTTGACCTTGTCCGACTTCTCGACCTCGGAGTCCTCGGCGAAGCCCGCCTCGCACTCGACGCCCTCGCCGACCTTGGTGACGCTGACATCGTGCTTGCCGGCGAAGACCGGGGTGATGTCGGTCTTGGGGTCGATGCCGGCCTTGAGCAGGTTGTACGACGGGAACAGGTAGCCGGAGGTCGAGGACGGGTCGACGAAGCAGACCTTCTTGCCCTTGAAGTCCTCGATGCTCGTGATGTCGCTGCCCGCGGGCACGATCGCCTGCGAGTAGTAACCGGGCTCCTGGCCCTCTTCGGTCACGATCGAGGAGATGGGGGTGAGCTTGGCGCCGTTGTTGGTGGCGGTGACGTAGGTGAAGCCGGAGAACGACGCGACATCGACCTTGCCGGCGACGGCGGCCTCGATCAGGGCGGCGTAGTCGGTGGACTCGTGGTACTCGACCGTCTTGCCGGTGATCTCGGCGATGTAGTCCATGAGCGGCTGGTAGTTGGTCTCGGTGTCGACCGAGTCGGGCACGACGCCGAAGACGAGCGTGTTCTCATCGACGGCGAATCCGCTGGCGGAGGACGACTCGTCGGCGCCGGGAGTGCCGGCGGCATCTGCCGAGCCGGAGCACGCGGCGAGGCCGAGGGCGAGGAGCGCGACGCCGGCGAGGGCGGGGAGAGCGCGAAGCTTCATGAGGACCTTTCAGGGTGTGAGGGGTGATCCACGGAAGACTCTCTCAGGTGCCGAGGCGAGATATGTACCTAACTCGGAAGAGTTCAGGGCTCGTTTACCGAGCATTCTTCTGGATGAACACTCCCGGAACGCGGTCGCGCCGCTCGAACTGACGAAGTAATGTACCTATGTGGCTGAAGCTGTGTACACCCAGATCGCCGATGACCTTCGCGCGCAGATCGCTGCGGGCGCGCTGCGTCCCGGCGACGACGTCCCGACCGAGGCCGACCTCGCCGAGAGGTGGCATACCTCGCGCGGGCCGATCCGCAACGCCCTGGCCGCGCTGCGCGGCGAGGGCCTGATCGAGACGAGCCGCGGCAGACCCGCTCGCGTCGTCGCCCGCAAAGCCAACCAGGCCGTCGACGTGTCGGTGCCGTTCACGCGGTGGGCGCGCGAGCTGGGCGTCACCCCCGGCGCCCAGACGCAGGAGTTGAGCCTGCGCCGTGCCGGCGAGCTGGGAGCGGCGCTGGGCGTCGACGCGAGCGACACGATCGTGAGCGTGGTGCGGCTGCGCCTGCTCGACGGCAGGCCCACCATGTTGGAGCGCCTCAATTACACGGAGGTCGCCGGACGCCGGCTGTTCGAGGTGAACCTCGACGAGGTCTCCATCACGGAGTACCTGTCATCGGTCGGGCATCCGATCGTCACCCTGCAGCACGTGATCGATGCCGTGGCCGCCGACGATCAGGATGCCGCGCTGCTGCGGGTGCCCCGGGGCACGCCCATCCTGCGTCTCACCCGCACATCGCGCGACGCGGAGGGACGGATCTTCGAGGCTTCGGAGGATCGGTACCTCAGCGAGGTGGTGCGCTTCACGGTCGCAGCCTCGGGGATCTCCACGGACGGCCACTACATGCGAGCGGTGGGCGGCTAGCCGGGCATGCGGAACCCCGTGGCGGGAGGCCGGAGAATCGGCCCTTAACGCAGAAGGCGATCGCGAGCGCGCAAAGTGTTTCAGAAGCCAGAAAGACCGCGCCCGCGATCGCAGCGCTGGGGACGCTTTATCTGGGGAGCTTTCAGATTACGGCTGATCGCAACGCGTTCCACAGGGTCGAACGTCGAGACTTCTCTAGACTTTCGTCTAGGTTCTCGCGGATCGCGGAAAGGGTGCTCACACACTCTAGAGCATCAGACGACGGGAAGTCGGGCCGACACGACCCAGAATCCGTCGACTTCGCCGGCGCTGAACTCGCCGCTCGCTCCCATCACCCGCTCCGCCATCCGGCCGAGGCCGGTGCGACTGGAGGAGAGCTCGCGGCGTGGGGTCGTCGGGAGGGGGCTGCGCAGCGTGAGGTGCGCGACCTCGTCGTCCACGGCGAGGTCGATCTGCACCTCGCCGGGGCCTGCGTATTTCAGGATGTTGGTGGCCGACTCGCGCACGATGCGCGCGAGGACGATCTCGACCGCACGCGGGATGCGCTCGTCGCGAGGGTCTCCCTCGCGGGCCACGGAGTGACCGGCCGATTCGAACTCGCCCTGCGCCTCGTCGATCGCTGCCGCGAGGTCGCCGGTCTGCACACTGGAGGACTGCGGACCGTCGTCCGCGAGTTCGATCACGAAGCGGAGATCTGTCATCGCCTTGCGCGCGGCGACGCGGATCGCTTCTTGCGAGTCGTTGCTGGTCTCGGGGTCTTCGAGCATCTGCACGTGCAGCGCCACCACCGTGAGGTGGTGCGCGATGCTGTCGTGCAGCTCACCGGCGATCCATCGCCGCTCGGCGAGTACGGCCTGACGTTCCTGCTCGGCTCTCTCCTCGAGCTCGCGCTCGAGACGACTCCCCCGGGCGAAGGCGAGCCGAAGGGCGAACCCGACGGCTCCTGCCACGGTGGCGAAGATGAGATACAGCGCGACGTTGACGCCGGAATCGGCGTCGCCGTTGGCCACGATGGCCGCCGCGACCAGGAAAACGCCGGTGTAAGAGAGGATCAGCGATGTCCACCCCAGTCTCATGACGAAGCCGGCCGCGACTGCGGCGGCTGTCAGGACCTGGAGCTCTGATCCGGTGAGGAAAGACGATGCGAACACGACCCCGAGGGCACATGTCGCGATGAGCGGCTTCCAGAGGTAGAGGACGAACGCTGCAGTGGATGCAACGCTCACCAACAGTGCGACCGGGTTGACACCCGGTGTGGTGAAGAAGCCTATGAGGTCCGTGGCGACGGTGATTGTGACGATGACCAAGACGACGATGCGCTCGATCGCGCTGAGCTTCTCACCGCGGGTCAAGCGGAGCGTATCCGCCGATCCTCGAGTGGATTGGTCGAAGGCCATGGTTCACTATCTCCTTTTCGCCAGGTACTCTAGCGGTGAAGACCGAAGAACTTGCCAACCTGCTGCCAGAAAGTCATTACATTCACCTCCATTATGTAGTCGTTTGTCGATGTCTGTATTCATCTTCTCGGCGATCTGCGTGGCGCACATCTGTCTCACGTCCAGAGGTTTTTGGCCAAAGGTCTACATGACGTCGTCCGGGCGCTCTCGCCGTTAGGCTTCCCCCTATGCAGGAAATCCGTGTCGTGATCGTCGACGATGATCCACTGGTCCGTTCGGCGTTGTCGCACTTCGTGTCGCGCGACCCGGAGATCACTGTGGTCGCACAGGCGGAAGACGGCGTGGAGGCGATCGCCACCGTCGAACGCGAGCAGCCCGACGTGGTGATGATGGACGTGCAGATGCCCGAGATGGACGGCATCGAAGCCACCGGTGTGATCGCCGAACGCTGGCCTCACGTTCGTGTGCTCGCCGTCACGACGCTCGATGGCAGCGACACGGTGCTTCCGATGCTGAGCGCCGGCGCCTCCGGCTACCTGCTCAAGGACTCCAGCGCCGACGACATCGTCACCGGCGTCCGCGAGGTACACAGCGGTGCCAGCTCGCTCTCCCCTCGCATCGCCTCGATGCTCATCAAGCACGTGCGCGACTCGACCCCCGTGGCGGCGGATGCCGCCGCACTCGAGCCGCTCACCGAGCGCGAGGTCGAGGTGCTGCACTGCCTGGCACAGGGCATGTCGAACGCCGAGATCGCCAAGGCGCTCATCGTCTCCGAGGGCACGGTGAAAGCCCACCTCGGACGCATGATGTCCAAGTGGCACCTGCGCGACCGCGTGCAGATCCTCGTGACCGCCGCGCACGCCGGTCTCGTCAGCTTCCGCTGATCACCACGCGAGCAGCACGATCCCGGCGACCACGACGAGCGATGCCGCGATCCGCCAGGCCGGGCGCGATTCCCGCAGCACGAACACCCCGAACAGGCCCACCAGTACGACGCTGACCTCGCGCAGCGGCGCCACCAGCGCGACCGGGGCGATCTGGATCGCCGTCAGCACCAGGATGTACGACAGCGGCGACAGGATGCCGAAGGCGAGGATGCGGCGCCACTGCGTGCGCCCGAGCGCGCGGATCGCACTCCAGCGCCTGCGCACCGCGATCGAGTAGAACGGGATCTGCAGCAGCGTGGTGCCGACCATGAAGGCGACCGGCGAGAGGTTCCAGGTGCGCACGGCGTGCGCATCCCAGATCGTGTAGACCGCGATCGCGACCCCGGTGAGCAGACCGAACACGATGCCGGGATCGAGTCGGCGTGCGCCCGCTCCTCTCCCCCTGTCGACGAGGCCGATGGCGACGACGCCCACGATCACGGCGGCGACGCCGACGAGAGCGACCAACGACGGACGCTCGCCGAGCAGCAGCACCGCCACGATCACCGAGAGGAACGGTCCGGTGCCCCGCGCGGTGGCATAGACCGTGGAGAGGTTGCCCTCGCGGTAGCCGCGCTGCAGCACGGCCATGTACCCGACGTGCAGCACCGATGAGACGACGACACCGAGGGCGAACGACCACAGATCGTCGGCGCCGAGACCGCCGGTGAACGGCACGGCGCCGATCCAGACGACCGTGCTGGCGACAGCACCCCACCACAGGAACGGAGCGCCGGCCCTGCTGATGCCGTGGGCGATGATGTTCCATGCCGCGTGGGCGATGGCCGCACCGAACACCAGGACGAATGCGAGTGAGGACATGACGAGACCCTTCCGTCCGGCGCACGGCGCGACGAACAGGGTCCTCCGGGCTTTTGTCCTGTCAGATGACGGCTCTCCTGCGGAGGAGTGCCGTGGCGCCGCTCGGACCAGACGGGTGCGACCCCCGGAACCCTAGGCGCTATCGGGACGACCCTATCGCGCCAGGATGAACGCCAGGGAAACGACGAAGCGCCCCGCTCGATCATCGGGCGGGGCGCTTCGTGCGGATGGTGCGGGATCAGACCTCGATCTCGCGACGACGCACACGGGCGATCAGCAGCACCAGGGCTCCGACCGCCAGCAGTGCGAGCGCCCACCCGATCCCGGTGATCACGCCACCCGTGGCCGCCAGCCCGTTCAGGTCGACCATGGCGGTCGCGGCTGCAGTGACCGTCACCGCCCCGCCGGTCGCGCTCGCTGTGGCGACGTTCACGACCGTGCTCGCCGCGACGTCGGCCGTGGTGAGGCGGTAGGTGACCGGGCCGCAGTTCGCGGTCGCACCGGGCGCGAGATCCGGGATCACGCAATCGAGGGCGCCGCCCAGCTTCGGATCGTCGATCTTCACGTCGGTCAGGGTCACCGCTCCCGTGTTGGTCACGGAGAACCGGAACGCGATCGTGTCCCCGGCGTTCATCTTCCCGTTGCGATCGACGTCGACGTAGTCGCCGCCGGTCTTGGTCAGGGCGATGGCCGGCTGCGCCACGAGCGGCGTCACCACGGTGTCGGTGGCCACCGGCGGGATCTCCGAGGTGCCGGTGCCCGTCGCCGTCGCCGTGTTCTCGATCTCCCCGGCATCGATCTCCGCCTGCGTGAGCACCGCGGGCGATCCTGCCGAGCAGACGGTCGATTCCCCCGGGGCGATCTCGGTCGCATCGCAGGTGATGACCCCGGCGAGACGCGGGTCGCTGACGGCGATGCCCGTGAGGGTCGTGGTTCCCGCGTTCGTCACGGTGAACGTGTAGGCGATCGTGTCACCGGCATCCGTGCGTCCGTTGCCGTTGGCGTCGACCACGGCAGCGGCAGACTTCAGCAGGGAGATGTCGTCGGTGCCGGCGACGCGCACGTCGACCTCATCCTCGTCATCGGCACTGCCGTTGCGCGACTGCCCCTCCACGGTGGCCACGTTGTGCACGGTCCCGTCGTCGACGTTCTGCTGCATGAGCGTGTAGTCGACCGGTCCGCAGGTGACCTCGTCGCCCGGGTTCAACGCGAGGCCGTCGAGCGCGGCGCAGTCGACCGCACCGCCGAGGAGCGCATCGTCGAGCACGATGTCACGGAGCACCGTGGTGCCCGCGTTGCGGATCCTGAACGTGTAGCCGACCGTGTCTCCGGCGCCCGCCCTGCCGTCCGCTCCGAGCACGATCGCTCCGGCCGTCTTGGTGAGCTCGATGGCGCTCGTGCCCGTGATCACGACATCCGCCGAGGCGTCATCGGCGACCGGTCCGAGCGGGCTCGTCCCCGTCGTCGTCGCCGTGTTGCGCACGATCTCGGCCTCCACGTCGGCCTGCGTCAGCGTGTACGTGAGCGGACCGCAGTCGGCCGCTGCGCCCACGGCGAGGGTACCGATCGTGCACAGTGTGCCGGCGCCCAGCAACGGGTCCGAGATCACCACATCGCTGAGGGTCGTGGTGCCGCGGTTGCGCACCGAGAAGGTGTAATCGACGGTGTCACCCGCGCCGATGAAGCCGTCGCCGTTGACGTCGAGCAAGCGCCCGACGTTCTTGAGCAGCTCGATCGTGGCCGTGCCGGTGATGTCGACGTCGGCCTGCGCGGTGTCGGTCACCGTGCCGATCGGGGCGTTCGCGGTGACGGAGGCCTCGTTGTGCACCAGGCCGCCGTCGACGTCCTCCTGGGTGAGCGTGTAGGTGATCGGCGTGCACGACACCGACTGCCCCGGTGCGAGTGCGACTGCGCTCAGCTCGGGGCACGTGACGGTTCCGCCGAGCATCGCGTCGGTGATCGCGGCATCGCGCAACGTCGTGGTTCCGTTGTTCGTCACGGTGAACGTGTAGTCCACGGTGTCACCCGCGCCGACGGCCGTGTCGCCGTCCACGTCGACCACGGTCGAGGGGACCTTGGCGAGGCTGATGCTGTTGGTCGCCGCGATGGTGACATTCGCCTCGGCATCGTCGGTCGCGGGCCCCTGGGCGGACTGCGCGGTCACCGACGCGGTGTTGCGCACCGTTCCGGCATCCGCGTCCGCCTGTGTGAGCGTGTACGACACCGGCGCACACGTGACCGAGCCGCCGGGCAGCAGCGGAGCGGAGAACGCCGCGCAGGCCACAGCGCCGCCGAGGAGCGGATCGGTGATGGCCGCACTGGTGAGCGTGACATCACCGGTGTTGCGGATCGTGAAGGTGTAGGCGACCGTGTCGCCGGCACCGATGCGCGCATCCCCGTTGGTGTCGGTCGGGATGCCCGCGCTCTTCACGAGCTCGACCTGCGGCGCACCGGAGACGGGGACGGTCACGGTCGAGGTGTTGTCGCTCGGGTCGGGATCGGGCGTGCTCGAGGTGACCGTCGCGGTGTTCGACAGCGTCGTGCCCGAGGTCGACGGGTCGACCGTGCCGGTCACGGTCACCGTGAAGGTGGCATCGACGGCGAGCGTCGGCCGCGTGCACTCGAGCTGCGATCCCGTGACGGTGCATCCGGAGGTGGCGGTCGACGGGTTCAGCAACCCGGCGGGGAGCGCGTCGGCGACCGTGACGGCGGAGGCGACGCTCGGTCCGTTGTTGGTCACGACGATCGTGTAGGTCACGGCGCCGTTGAGCGGAGCAGGGTTCGCCGAGATCGTCTTCACGATCGCGAGGTCGGCGGACGGCGTGACGGTCACGGTCGCCGTGCCGGTGTTGTTCGACGTGTCGGGATCCGGCGTCTGCGAGGACGCGACGGCCGTATTGACCAGCTGCCCCTCCACGTGGACGGTCGCGGTCACGGTGATCGACGCCGACTCTCCGGGAAGCAGCGTCCCCACCGTCCAGCGCGCATCCTCCATCGACCAGGCGCCGACCGACGGCGTGGCCCCGGTGAGCATGAAGCCCGCGGGCATGAGCTCGTTCAGCACGACGCCGGAGGCGGCAGACGGGCCCTCGTTGGTCACGGTCACATCGAACGTGGCCGTTCCGCCGAGCGGGACGGACGGGGTCGAGGTCGTCTTGACGACGCGCACATCGGTGTTCGGCGCGAGCGTGACGTCGACGGTCGAGGTGTTGTCGCCGGTGTTCGGGTCGGGCGTCGCCGATGTGGTCGTCGCCGTGTTCGAGACGATCCCGGTGGCCGTCGTGCTCCAGGTGCCGGTGACCTGGACGACCACCGACCCACCAGGGGCGATGTCGCCGAGTTCGCACCCGACGGTTCCGCCGACGATCGAGCACCCGGAGCCGTTGACGGTGGCATCCAGGAAACCGGCGGGCAGCGTATCGGTGAGCGAGGCGCCACGGGCGACGGATGGACCGCCGTTCGCGACCGTGAGCGTGTAGGTGAAGGCGCTGCCGGGCTCGCCGGTCGCCGGAGCCGTCTTGACGATGCTCAGGTCGGCGCTCTGGACGACCTCGACGTCGACGGAGCTGGCGTTGTTCGTGGTGTCCCGGTCGTCGGCGGGGGCTGCGACCGCCGCGGTGTTCGTCACGGTGCCGATGGGGGCGTCCGCGGCGACGACGGCGTGCACGACGACGTTCGACGGCCCTCCGACGAGGAACGAGGCCCAGTTGCACGTGATCGAGCTCGCGGTGGACGTGCACGTCGCGCCGGGAGGAGCATCCACTCCGGTCACGGAGAAGCCGTCCGGCATGGTGTCGGCGAGCACGACGTTGACGGCGTCCGAGGAACCGAGGTTGCGCACCGCGAGGGTGAAGTCGATCGCATCGCCCGCCGAGACCTGCGCCGCGGAGGCCGTCTTGACGACGGACATGTCCGCGATGATGTCGGGCTCGAAGCTGGTCGACGACACGTTGTTCGCGGGGTTCGTGTCGGTCGTGCTCGTCGTCACCGTCGCCGTGTTCTGGAGGACGGCTGTGGCACCGGAGGCGACCTGCACCACCACCACGGTCTCGACGGCCGTCGCACCCGGCGCGAGCGTTCCGATCTGGCACGTGACGACCGAGGCGTCCACCGTGCACGCTCCCTGTTCGGGAGTGGCGCTGATGAAGGTCGACTCGGGGTCGAGCGGGTCGGAGATCACGACGTTGCGCGCCTCGGACGGCCCGGCGTTGGACACGGACAGGGTGTAGGTCACGTTCTGGCCGGCAACCGGGTCCGACGGGGAGAACGCCTTGATGATCGACACGTCGGTCGCCGTCGTCAGCGTGCCGATGACGCTCGCGGTGTTGTTGCCGAGGTTCGGGTCGGTGCGGGTGCCGGAGACGGTGGCCGTGTTCGACAGCGAGGCTCCGGGATCGCTCGACGGCGAGAGCGTGCCCGTCACCTGGATCTGCACGCTCTGCCCGACGGCCATGTCGGGGACGGCGCAGCTGACCGTCGCCGCGACCGTGCAGGTCGCGCCGGGAGAGGTGGCGGAGACGCTCGTGACACCGGAGGGGATCGGGTCCGTCACGGTCACCCCGGTCGCCGTCTGCGGACCGTTGTTCGTCACACCGATCGAGAACGTGACCGGCTGTCCGGCGACGAGCGGATCGGTGTCGAGCGACTTGGTGATGGCGAGATCCGCCGCCGCGCCCACGGGCGTCTGGGTCTCCGGGCTGACAGAGGTGCGGTCCTGGCCCACGACGTCGTCGCGGAAGGCGACCCGCGCCTCGTTGACGATGGTGCTCGCCGCAGCCGAGAGGTTGACCTTGGCGTCGAAGGTGTAGCTGGTGCTCGCGCCCACGCCGATGGATCCACCGGCGGTGGCGGTGCCGCCGGTGCCGAGACGCACCTGCACCGTGCGGTTGCCCGAGGTGTACGAGCCCCGGTCGTCGCCCGTGGCATCGGTGAGCGAGCCCGTGCCCGCGCCGCTGATGATCTTGAGGGAGCCGGGCACGAAGTCGATCCCGGAGGCGAGCACGTCGGACGACACCGACTGCAGGGCCGGGTTTCCGCCGCCGTTGTTCGTCGTGACCGTGTAACGCAGCGTGTCTCCCACTTCGGCGGTGGTGCCCCCGCGCGTGAGGTTGGTCACCGACTTGGTCGTGATCAGGCACGGCCCGGTTCCGAAGGTGATGTCGTCGAGGAAGTTGCCGACGGAGGCGACGCCCCCCGCCGAGCTGACCGCCTGGAAGCCGAAGCGCGTCACCGTCTGCCCTGCGGGAACGGTGTAGGTGCCGGTGTGGGAGCCCCAGGCCGTGCTCCCGTCGGAGAGGTTGGGGCCGTTCTGCACGAGAGTGCCGGTGGGCGACCCGATCACGACGCGCATCACATCGGTGCCGCTGCGGCCTCGGTGCTTCAGCGACCAGGAGAGCGTCTGCCCCGGGGTCGTCGCGACATCCTGGAAGAGCCTGCTCGGAGAGTTGGCGTTGAGCTCGGCGAACTGCCGACCCGCGGCCGCGGTGACGCCGTTGAAACCGCTGCTCCAGAGCTCGATCTGGTTCAGGCTGTCGGTGGTCGACCACCCGGGAACCAGTGGGGCCGACGTCAGCGACACCGAGGCGTTCGGGAGCACCGGCGCCTCGAAACCGCCGTTGACCAGCGCCACCGTTCCCTGACAGCTCGTTGGGTCCTGCGCGGCCGAGGCCGGTGTCGGTGCGATCGCATCGGTCACGATGGTGAGGCCTGCTGCCAGCAGCAGTGCTGATGTGGCCCCCGCGACGGCACGACGGATGGACAGACGTGTGTTCGCACGCATGTGAAAGCTTCTCCCCGAATACCGGAGACCCCGAACCGGCGTCTCCCCCAGTGGAAGGCTAACCCGGGCGGGCGCGAAAACGATAGCGCCGTTGCCGAACGGAGACCGCGACTACGCTCGAAGGACCGCGCTCTTCAGGAAGGTCACGACATGCCCGTCACCCCCGCAGCCCTCGCCCACGCCGAGGATCTCGCCGACTTCGTCGCCGCGTCGCCCTCGAGCTACCACGCGGCGGAGGAGGTCGCTCGACGGCTGGCAGCTGCAGGGTTCACGCGGCTGCGCGAAGAGGATGCCTGGCCGACACCGGCCGGCGGTCGGTACGTGGTCGTGCGCGACGGTGCGGCGATCGCCTGGGTCGTGCCCGCGGATGCCGTGGCGACCACACCCGTGCAGATCTTCGGTGCGCACACCGATTCCCCCGGTTTCAAGCTCAAGCCGCAGCCGACCACCGGTTCGCGCGGCTGGCTGCAGGCCGCCGTCGAGGTGTATGGCGGCCCGCTGCTGAACTCGTGGCTCGACCGCGAGTTGCGCCTCGCCGGGCGACTGGCCCTGGCGGACGGCCGTGTCGTGCTTGCGGACACCGGTCCGCTGCTGCGACTGCCGCAGCTGGCGATCCACCTCGACCGCGGCGTGAACAACGGCCTGGCCCTGGACAAGCAGACCGAGACGCAGCCGGTGTGGGGACTGGGAGAGGCGACAGACGCCGACATCCTCGCGGAACTCGCCGCGTCTGCGGACGTCTCCGCGTCCGAGATCCGCGGCTACGACGTGGTCGCCGCCGACTCCGCACGCGGAGCGGTCTTCGGCAAGGACAGCGCGTTCTTCGCCTCGGGCCGCCTCGACGATCTCGCCTCGGTGCATGCCGGTGTGGTCGCCCTCGAGGCGCAGGAACCGGCACCCGGAGCGCCGATCGCCGTGCTCGCCGCCTTCGACCACGAGGAGCTCGGCTCGGAATCGCGCTCGGGCGCCGCCGGCCCCTTCCTCGAAGACGTGCTCGAGCGCCTGTACGCGGGACTCGGCGCCGACGGATCCGCACGGCGCCAGGCCTATGCCTCGTCGTGGTGCCTGTCGAGCGACGTCGGCCACTCGGTGCACCCCAACTACGCCGCCAAGCACGATCCCGTGGTGCAGCCGGTGCTCGGCTCCGGCCCCATCCTGAAGATCAACGCCAACCAGCGCTACGCGACGGATGCGATCGGCACGGCGTCGTGGCGGACCTGGTGCGAGCGCGCCGGCGTCGCGACGCAGGAGTTCGTGTCGAACAACAGCGTGCCGTGCGGCTCGACGATCGGCCCGATCACGGCGACCCGCCTCGGCATCCGCACGGTGGACGTGGGCATCCCGATCCTGTCGATGCACTCCGCACGAGAGCTCGCCGGGGTCAGCGACCTTCACGATCTGGCCCGCACGGCGCAGTCGTTCTTCGCCGGCTGACGCCGGCGGCGGATCCACCCCCTCACGAAAGCCACCCGGCCGCTCCCCGGCAGTGCCAGGATGTGAGGATGACGGACATCAAGCCGGCCCTCATCGAGCGTGCGGGCATCGAGATCATCCCCGAGTCCGAGCGCACCGCGAAGCCTCGCGACCTCTTCTGGCCGTGGTTCGCCGCGAACGTGTCGGTGTTCGGCATGTCGTACGGGTCGTTCGTGCTCGGCTTCGGCATCTCGTTCTGGCAGGCGACCATCGTCTCGGTCATCGGCATCGTGGTGTCGTTCCTGCTCTGCGGGCTCATCGCCATCGCCGGCAAGCGCGGCTCGGCGCCCACCATGGTGCTATCCCGCGCGGCCTTCGGCGTGCAGGGCCAGAAGGTGCCGGGCATCGTCTCGTGGCTGACCTCGATCGGGTGGGAGACGTTCCTCGCGATCCTGGCCGTGCTCGCCACCGCGACCGTCATCACGCAGCTCGGAGGCGACGGCGACAGCGTGTGGCTCAAGGTCGTCGCGACCGCGATCGTCGCCGCACTGATCGTCACGGCATCCGTGCTCGGCTATCACACGATCATGAAGCTGCAGTCGGTGCTCACGTGGATCACCGGCGTCGTGACCGTGCTCTACATCATCCTCGCCGCACCGGCGATCGACCTCGCCGCCGTGCTGGCCCGACCCGACGGCGGCATCGGCCAGGTGATCGGGGCGCTCGTGATGGTGATGACCGGATTCGGCCTCGGCTGGATCAACATCGCCGCCGACTGGTCGCGCTACCAGAAGCGCACGGCATCCGACGGAGCGATCGTCGCCTGGAACACGATCGGAGGATCGGTGGCACCGGTGATCCTCGTGGTGTTCGGTCTGCTGCTGGGCGGATCCGACGAAGATCTCATGAACGCGATCGCTGCGGATCCGATCGGCGCGCTCGCCTCCATCCTGCCGACGTGGGTGCTCGTGCCCTTCCTGCTCACCGCCGTGCTCGCGCTCGTCTCGGGAGCGGTGCTGGGCATCTACTCCTCCGGGTTGACGCTGCTCAGCCTCGGCATCCGCATCCCCCGTCCGTCGGCCGCGGCGATCGACGGCGTGATCCTCACGATCGGCACCGTCTTCGTGGTGTTCTTCGCCACCGATTTCCTCGGTCCGTTCCAGAGCTTCCTGATCACGCTCGGTGTGCCGCTCGCCTCGTGGGCCGGAATCCTGATCGCCGACATCCTGCGCCGGAAGAAGGACTACGACGAAGAGGCCCTGTTCGATCAGAACGGTCGCTACGGCGCGTGGGACTGGACCTCGATCGGCACCCTGGTTGTGACGAGCGTGATCGGCTGGGGCCTGGTCGTGAACAACTTCGCCGAGGATGCCGCGTGGAACAACTGGCAGGGCTACCTGCTGTTCCTCATCGGCGGCAGGGACGGCGAGTGGGCGTATGCGAACCTCGGGGTGTTCTTCGCCCTGGTGCTGTCGTTCCTCGTGACCTACTTCGCCAGGGCGGCGAAGATCCGGCGCCAGGAGGCGGTGTGAGCGCTCCGGCGACCGGGGACACCTGGCTCGTGGTGATCGATCCGCAGGCGATCTTCGCCGCGCCAGACTCCGCGTGGGGTTCACCGTTCTTCGGCGAGGCGATGCCACGCATCCGCGCCCTCGCGGACGCGTTCGGCGACCGTGTGCTCGTCACCCGCTGGATGCCGACGCCCGATCGGTCCACCTCGTGGGGTGACTACTTCGCGGCATGGCCGTTCGCCGACCAGCCGCCGAGCGACCCGCTGTTCGCCCTGGTGCCCGAAGCCGCCGGCCTCTCCCCGCATCCGAGCATCGACCTGCCGACGTTCGGCAAGTGGGGGCCCGAGCTCGAGGCGATCGTCGGACGCGGAGGGCATCTCGTGCTCGCCGGGGTCTCGACCGACTGCTGTGTGATCTCGACGGCACTGGCCGCCGCCGACGCCGGCGCTCACGTCACGATCGCGGCCGACGCGTGCGCCGGATCGAGCGCCGAGAACCATGCGGCCGCCCTGCAGGTGATGGGGCTGTATCCCCCGCAGATCATCGTCAGCGACACCGATACCGTGCTCGGCACCCCCTGACCGCGAGCGTCAGGCCGAGGCCCGCACCGCGGCGGCGATGTCGGCCGGGGAGCCGTGCCAGGGCGCTCCGTGGCCGGGAAGCACCCACGATGCTGAGACTCCCGCCAGTTTGTCGAGGGAGGCGAGCGCCCGCTCCGGCTCGTCGGTGAACGGCGCGGGCTGAGCCCCGGTCCGCCCTGTCAGCACGTGCCGGGTGGTCAGCGCATCGCCGACGAACACCGCGTCGACGGCCGGCACGTGCACCGCGATGCTCCCCGGCGAGTGGCCGGGCATTCCGATGACGACCGGAGCACCGGGCAGATCGAGCACGTCGCCGTCGGCGACTTCCGTGACGACGGACACGTGCGGTGTGCGCAGGGCGCTCTTGCGCAGGCCGTAGGCGAAGAAGCCGAGCGTGGGCCCGATCCTCGCCGGTCCCATCGCGGTCTTGGGCTTCTCTCCGGTGCGGACTCGATGCGCGTCGGCCGTGTGGATGTACACCGGCACCTCCGCCTCGGTGCGCAGCCGCTCGGCGAAGCCGATGTGATCGCCGTCGCCGTGGGTCAGGACGAGGCCGCGGATATCGGACAGCGGACGACCGATCAGTTCGAGCTCGCGCTGGAGGTCGCGCCAATGCCCGGGAAGGCCCGCATCGATCAGGGTGATCCCCTCCGGCAGGTCGATGAGGTACGAGGCGACGATGTCGTTGCCCAGGCGGTGCAGGCGGGGTGCGAGCTTCATGACGGATCCTCTCGGGATGATTGCGATGGCTACGTTACGTAGCTATGATGGCTATTGTCAATAGCCATCCAGGAGGATCCGATGCCGACACCCGAACGCACGTCCACCGAGGAGATCGTCGCGGCGGGGCGGGAGATCCTCGAGGTCGCCGGCCCCTCGGGCCTCACGATGCAGGCGGTCGCGGATCGGGTGGGCGTCCGCGCCCCCTCGCTCTACAAGCGGGTGCGGGATCGGGACGCCCTGCACGCCGCCGTCGCCACCGCGTCGATCGACGCTCTCACCGCGCGGCTCGAAGCTGCGGGCGACGACATCGGTGCGCTCGCGCACGCCTATCGCGGCTTCGCACAGGAGCACCCCGAGGGCTTCCGCCTCATGTTCACGATCGCCGCGCCGCACGATGCCCTCGAGCGCTCGGCCGCTCCGCTGATCCGCGCAGCATCCGCCCTGGTCGGCGAAGAGGACGCGCTGGACGCTGCCCGCCTGTTCACCGCCTGGGCGACCGGGTTCCTGCAGATGGAGCTGTCCGGAGCGTTCCGCCTCGGCGGCGACGTCGACCGCGCTTTCGAGTACGGCCTGCGTCGACTCACCGCCGGGATGGCCGGCTGAGCCGCAACGGGCACGGGCATGACCCCACCGGCGCGCGCACCAGCGGCGGCGGGGTTACTTCATCGTGTCGAGGATGCCGACGAGGTCTTCGAACGTGGTGAGCGGGTTCAGGATCGCGAATCGCGTGTTCGGGCGCCCGGCGTGCGAGCTCGGCACCACGAACGCGCGCTGCGAATCGAGCAGCGCCGCCGACCACCGGTCGTAATCGGCGCGCTCCCACCCTTCCCGCTCGAACACGACGATCGACAGCTGCGGATCGCGCACCAGTCGCAGCTCGGGGCGACGGGCGATCTCGTCGGCGATGCGTCGGGTCAGCGCGAGTCCCGCACTCACGGCATCACGGTAGGCGGTGACGCCGTACGTCGCGACCGAGAACCACATCGGCAGGCCTCGCGGGCGGCGCGTGAGCTGGATCGAGTAGTCCGAGGGGCTGAACTCGTCGACCTCGGTCAGGATGTCGAGGTACTCGGCGTGCTGCGTGTGCGCCCGTCGTCCGCTGTCGGGATCGCGGTAGATCAGAGCGCAGCAGTCGAACGGCGCGAAGAGCCACTTGTGCGGATCGACGATGACCGAGTCGGCGCGCTCGACGCCCTCGAAGATGTGTCGCGCCTCCGGTGCCAGCATGGCGGTGAGGCCGTAGGCGCCGTCGATGTGCAGCCAGAAGTCGAACTCGTCCTTGAGCGCGGCGATTCCCTTGATGTCGTCGACGATGCCGAAGTTGGTCGACCCGCCGGTGGCGACCACCGCGCAGATCTCGTCGCCGTGCTCGACGAGGGCCTCGCGCACGCCATCGGCGCGGAGCACGCCGTCGTCGCCTGCCGGGACCAGCAGCACGTCGACGTCCATGATCTTCGCGGCCGACTTGTTGGAGGAGTGCGCCTCGACGCTGCACACGATCCTCCACCGGGTGGGCAGCTCTTTGCCTTCTGCGATCAGCCGGGCCTTCGCGGCCTCGCGTGCCGCGACCAGCGCCGACAGGTTCCCGATCGTGCCACCCTGCACGAACACCCCGCCCGCGGTCTCGGGCAGCCCGAACTCGCTCGCGAGCCACGACAGCACCTCGTTCTCGGCGTGCACGGCCCCCGCGCCCTCGAGCCAGCTTCCGCCGTACAGCCCCGACGCGGAAACGACCAGGTCGAACGCGATCGCGGCCATGGTCGGCGCGGTCGGGATGAACGACAGGTACAGCGGGTGGCTCGTGGTCAGGCAGGCCGGAGCGAGGACGTGCTCGAACACGCTGAGGGCGCGCGCCGCGCCGAGTCCCGCATCGGTGATCGTGGGCCCGACCAGACGGTTCAGCTCCGCCTCGGACTGGGGCTTGTCCAGCGGCACGTCGGAGGCGAGCATGCGGCGGCGCGAATAGTCGAGCACGGCGTCGACGATCGCGGTCGATTCGGGCGAGGCCGCGTGCATGCGCACAGCATCCATGGGCGTTCCTTTACTTGTCATCGGATCGGGGGTCCGTGGGTCGGGGGTCGGGGGAATGCGAGACGGTGGCGCGCGAGCCGGTGACCTCGGCCTCGGGCGTCGCGCTGTCGAGCACCGCAGCGAGCGCCCGCCTGGCGAGGTCGGCACGGTCGCGGGGCGCCCACTTCACCAGTGAGTGCGCGTTCATGCCGTCGACCATCGCGAGCAGCAGCCAGGCTGCGGTGTCGGCACGACCGGCGGCGATGGCTCCGGCCGCAGCGGCACGGGCGAAGATCTGCTCGAGCGCACTCTGCCACCCGTCCATCTCCTGCCGCACGCGCGCGGCGAGCGCATCGTTCCGGGCTCCGAGCGCCCAGGCCTGCACCCAGATGAGGGTGACGTCGTCGCGGTCGGCATCGAGGAGCGTCTCGATGAGTCGCAGCAGGCTCTCGCGCAGGTCGTCGGTGTCGTCGAACGCGGCGATCACCTCTTCGCGCTCGGCCGCCACGATCAGCCCGAAGACGTCGGCGACGAAGGTGTCCATCCCCGGCCGGTAGTGCGCCACGAGTGCGGGGGTGACCCCGACGCGAGCCGCGACCGCGCGGACGGTGAGGCTCTCGAGTCCGCTCTCGCGGGCAAGGCCGATCGCACCGTCGAGGATCGACTGATCGCGCTCCTCCGGCGACATCCGCCGAGTGGACGTACCTGTTGACGTGGTCTTCATCAGGGGTTACCGTAACACCTGTTGATCGCATGTTCAATAGACGAACCGGCAGCAGCGAGGAGATCACGATGAGCTGGCGCATGCCCACCGAGACCGCACGTCACGAGCGCACCTGGATGGCGTTCCCCGCGGAGGGCGAGACCCTCGGTGACACCGACGCCGCCCGCGAGGAGGGCTACGCCACCTGGACCGCCGTCGCCCACGCCGTCGCCGAGTTCGAGCCCGTGTCGATGCTGGTCGATCCGAGCGAGGCCGCCAGGGCCCGGCGCATGCTCAGCAGCAGCATCGAGATCGAGATCGCGCCCGTGGACGAGTTCTGGATGCGCGATTCGGGGCCGACCTTCGTGGTCGACGACGAGCGTCCTGGCGTGCTCGGCGCGGTCGACTGGATCTTCAACGGCTGGGGCGCCCCGGAATGGGCCGAGTGGCGCAAGGCCGCACAGCACGCACGCATCGTGGCGGACGCCGTCGGCGCCGAGCTCGTGAGTTCGACGCTCGTGAACGAGGGCGGCGGCATCCACGTCGACGGCGAGGGCACCGTGCTCCTCACCGAGACCGTGCAGTTGGACCCCCGGCGCAACCCCTACGCCGACAAGCAGCGGATCGAGGCCGAGATGACCCGCACGATCGGCGCGACCACGGCGATCTGGCTCCCCCGTGGGCTCACTCGCGACTACGACGACTTCGGGACGAACGGTCACGTCGACATCGTCGCCACCATCGTGTCGCCCGGGCGGCTGCTGCTGCACGACCAGCAGAACCCCGACCACCCCGATCACGCGGTCACGCGCGAGCTGCGCAGCCTGCTCGCGGAGCAGACGGACGCCGCCGGCCGCCGCTTCGAGGTGATCGGGTTGCCCGCTCCTTCGACGCTCTCCGACGATGAGGGCCCTGTCGACTGGAGCTACGTCAACCACCTCGTCACGAACGACGGCGTCGTGGCCTGCGGCTTCGGCGACGAGAAGGCCGATGCCGCAGCGCGCGAGATCCTCGCCGATGCCTACCCCGGACGCCGTGTGGTCACGGTCGATGCGCGCCCGCTGTTCGCCCGCGGCGGCGGCATCCACTGCATCACCCAGCAGCAGCCCGCCCTCGGCGGAAGCCGCTGATGTTCGACGTGGTCGAGGCGTCCATCGCCGATCTGCGGCGCGCCCTCGACGCCGGAGACACGACCGCCGTCGAACTGGTCGACGCATACCTCGCGCGCATCTCCGCCTTCGACGCCCCCGGCACCGAGACCGCCCTGAACGCGGTCGTCGTCGCCAATCCCCGCGCGCGGAGTGAGGCCGCCGCTTCCGACGCTCGTCACGCCCGCGGGGAGACGCTCGGGCCCCTCGACGGCATCCCGTACACCGCGAAGGACAGCTACCTCGTGCGCGGCCTCACCGCCGCCGCGGGGAGTCCCGCCTTCGCAGAGCTCGTGGCCCAGCGCGATGCCTTCACGATCGAGCGGCTGCGCGCGGGCGGCGCCATCTGCCTCGGACTGACGAACATGCCCCCGATGGCGAACGGCGGCATGCAGCGCGGCGTCTACGGTCGCGCCGAGAGTCCCTACAACGCGGCCTTCCTCACGGCGCCCTTCGCCTCCGGTTCGTCGAACGGCTCCGGCACGGCGACGGCGGCGAGCTTCGCCGCCTTCGGCCTCGGCGAGGAGACCTGGTCGAGCGGCCGTGGTCCGGCGACCAACAACGCGCTGTGCGCCTACACCCCCTCGCGCGGGGTGATCTCGACCCGCGGCAACTGGCCTCTCGTGCCGACCATGGATGTCGTGGTGCCGCACACCCGCTCGATGGCCGACCTGCTCGAAGTGCTCGAGGTCATCGTCGCCGACGACGCCGAGACCCGTGGCGACTTCTGGCGCGCGCAGCCGTGGGTGGCGTTGCCTGCGGCATCGACGGTGCGACCGGAATCGTATCCGGCACTCGCGACAGGCGGCCCCCTCGCCCTCGTCGGCGCGCGTATCGGGATCCCCCGGATGTACATCAATGCGGACCCGGATGCCGGCACTGCCGAGAACCCCGGCATCGGCGGGCCCACCGGCCGGCGCATCGAGACACGGGCGAGCATCATCGAGCGCTGGGAGGCCGCCCGCCGCGACCTCACCGCCGCCGGAGCGACCGTGATCGAGGTCGATTTCCCCGTGGTGTCCAACTACGAGGGCGACCGTCCGGGGGCGCACACCATCGCGACCCGCGGCCTGGTGTCGCCGGAGTACCTGCGCCGCGAGATCGTCGATCTCTCGGCGTGGGCGTGGGAGGACTTCCTGCAGGCGAACGCCGACCCCGCTCTGCACTCGCTCGTCGACGTCGACGGCGCCACGATCTTCCCCCACCCCCAGGGCGCACTCCCCGACCGCTACACGGGCTTCGACGACGACATCGCCGAGTATCCGGGCTGGGTGCGCCGCCACCCCGATGCCTCGTTCACGGACATGCCCGAACTCGAAGACGGCCTGCGCGGCCTGGAGGAGACCCGTCGTCGCGACCTGGAGGTGTGGATGGATGTGCTGCGGCTCGATGCCGTGGTCTTCCCGGCGGTCGCGGATGTGGGTCCGGCTGACATGGACGTGAACCCCGAATCCGCCGACCGCGGCTGGCGCAACGGCGTCTGGATCGCGAACGGCAACCTCGCCGTGCGCCACCTCGGCATCCCGACCGTCACCGTCCCGATGGGGGTGATGAGCGACATCGGCATGCCGATCGGCCTCACCTTCGCAGGTAGGGCATATGACGACACGCGTCTGCTGCGCCTCGCGGCGGCGTTCGAAGCGACATGCGGCCCTGGCACGCGTCGCACGCCGCCGCCGCGCACCCCCGCGCTCTGAGGGACGTCGACGCAGAACATATCACTCCTGTGACGCTCGCCACGAAAGTGATATATTCGGCGCATGCACACCGAGAACGAACGCGCCCTGGAATCCGGCATCGTCACCGACCTCTCCGGCCGGATGACGTACGGCTCCTACCTGGCGCTGGACCAGCTGCTCACCGCGCAGCATCCGGTGAGCGAACCGCAGCACCACGACGAGATGCTGTTCATCATCCAGCACCAGACCACCGAGCTGTGGCTCAAGCAGCTGCTGCATGAACTGTCCTCGGCGCGTGAGCTGCTCGCCCGCGACGACCTCCGCGAGGCGCTGAAGCGCATCGCCAGGGTCAAGCGCATCCAAGACGTGATGACGCAGCAGTGGTCCGTGCTCGCGACCCTCACCCCCACCGAGTACGCGCAGTTCCGCGGGGCACTGGGCAACTCGTCGGGCTTCCAGTCCGTGCAGTACCGGGCGGTGGAGTTCGCCCTCGGCAACAAGAACGAGAAGATGCTGAGCGTCTTCGCCGACCACCCCGCCAACCTCGCTCTGCTCACCGCCGAGTGGGAGAAGCCGACGCTCTACGACGAGTTCCTCCGCTTCGCCGCCCGCCGCGGGCTGCCGATCCCGAGCTCGATCCTCCAGCGCGATGTGCGCGAGCCCTACCGGGAGACCCCGGAGCTGGTGCCCGCGATCCGCGAGATCTACCAGGACCCGAGCCGGTACTGGGACCTGTACGAGGCGTGCGAAGACCTGGTCGACCTCGAGGACAACTTCCAGTTCTGGCGCTTCCGACACCTCAAGACCGTCGCGCGCACGATCGGCATGAAGGTCGGCACCGGCGGCTCCAGCGGCGTCGGCTTCCTGCAGCGCGCGCTGGATCTGACCTTCTTCCCCGAGCTCTACACCGTGCGCACCGAGATCGGCAGCTGATGCACGCCGCGACGTTCTTCGACGGAGTCGAGTGGCGCGAGGGCGTCGTCGAGTTCGTCGACGGGCACCTGCGGCTGCGCGATGCGGTGCCCGCGTCGGGAGCTCCCCGGCTCGATGGTGTGATCGTGGGCGGATTCACCGACCACCACGTGCACCTCCAGCTCATCGAGCATGGCGTGCTGGCAGATTCACGCCTCGGCCGCGTGGTCGACCTGGGCGGAAACCCCGAGGCACTGCGTCTGATCGCCGTGCCGGAACCGGTGTCCGTCCACTTCGCCGGAGCCTTCCTGACCACCCCCGGCGGGTACCCCTCCGACCGCGGTTGGGCGCCGGAGGGCTCGGTGCGCGAGATCGCCGACGCCGCGGCCGCAGCCGACGCCGTCGCGGAGATGGCCGACGCCGGCGCGACCTGCATCAAGGTCACCAGCAACAGTGCCGCAGGACCCGTCCTCACCGACGATCTGTTCCGCACGATCGTGCGGCTCGCTTCCGCTCGCCATCTCCCCGTCGTCGCCCACGCCGAAGGGGCAGGCGAAGCGCGGCGTGTGGTCGGTCTCGGAGCCGCCCGGCTCGCCCACGCCCCGTTCACGGAGCGACTCGACGATGACGAGATCGCGCGCCAGGCCGCCTCCGCCTCCTGGATCTCGACGCTCGCCATCCATGACGACCCCGAGCGTGCGATCGCGATCGACAACGTGCGCCGCTTCCGCACCGCAGGCGGCAGCGTGCTCTACGGGACCGACCTGGGCAACGGACCGATGCCGGTCGATCTGAACCCGCACGAGGTCGCCGCTCTCCGCGAGGCAGGACTCGACGATGCCGCCCTGCTGCATGCTCTCGCCCCCGTGGACCCGCGCGAACCCCACTCCGCTCTCCTCCTCATCCACGGCGGAACCCCGTCGAGCGCCGATCCTCTCGACGCCCGCCCCCTCACCCCCGCAGACCTGAAGGTGTGACATGACCATGACGCCCGACTCCTCACTCCTCGAACTCGCCCGCGCTCTCGATGCGGCCGACCCGCTGCGCGCCCACCTCGATGCCTTCGCCGAGGCTCCTGGCGTCACCGCGTACCTCGACGGCAACTCGCTCGGGCGTCCCCTGCGCGATGTCCCCGAGAAGATCGCCGCCTTCGTGCGGGACGACTGGGGCACGCGGCTGATCCGCTCGTGGGACGAGCAGTGGATGGCGCTGCCGATGGAGCTGGGCGACCGCATCGGACGGGTCGCTCTCGGCGCCGCCCCCGGCCAGACCGTCGTGGCCGATTCGACCAGCGTGCTGATCTACAAGCTCATGCGCGCCGCCACGTCGGCCGACCCGGACCGCACCGAGCTCGTGATCGAGGCGGGCAACTTCCCCACCGACCGGTTCCTCGCCGAGGGCGTGGCCGCCGAGACGGGGATGACGCTGCGGTGGATCGAACCCGACCCGGTGCACGGGGTGACCATCGCCGATGTCGAGGCCGTCGTCTCCACACGCACCGCCCTGGTGTCGCTGAGCCATGTCGACTATCGCTCGGGAGCCCTGGCCGACATGCCGGGTATCACCGCGACGGTACGCGAGGCCGGCGCCCTGATGATGTGGGACCTGTGCCACTCGGCCGGCGTCGTGCCGATGCAGCTCGACGAGTGGGGTGTCGACATGGCTGTCGGCTGCACCTACAAGTACTTGAACGGCGGGCCGGGCTCCCCCGCCTTCGCCTACCTCCGACACGGACTGCAGGGTGTGCTGCGCCAGCCGATCCAGGGCTGGTGGAGCGCGGCCGACATCTTCGCGATGGGGCCGGAGTACGTACCGTCCGGCGACATCCGCCAGCTGCTCAGCGGCACTCCCCCGGTGACATCGATGCTCGCGATGCAGGGGATGCTCGACCTCATCGAGCACTCGACGATCGAGGGCGTGCGGGCCAAGTCGCAGTCGTTGACCGATCTCGCCGTGCGTGCCTACGACGAGGTGCTCGCCCCTCTCGGTGTGCGACTGCTCAGCCCTCGCGATGCCGAGCTGCGAGGCGGACACGTGACGATCGGGCATCCGGACTTCCGCGACGTCACACGTCGCCTGTGGGCCGACGGCATCATCCCGGACTTCCGATTCCCCGACGGCATCCGCCTCGGACTCTCTCCGCTGAGCACCTCGCACGTCGAGACCATCACCGGCGTGCTCGCGGTGCGCGACGCCTTGGAGTCCGGTGACTTCTGACCGTGCCGCCGCGCCCGTCCTCGACGACATCGATGCGCGCCCCGGCAGCACCGCATCGTTGCTGCGGACGTTCATCGGCGTCTTCCTGCGCCCGCTCGGCGGGTGGATCTCCGCCGCCGACCTGGTCGCCCTCGCCGGCGACCTCGGCATCGAACCGGCCCCGGCGCGCACCGGTGTCGCACGCCTCAAGCAGAAGGGCCTGCTGCTCGCCGCCCGTGAGAAGCAGATCGGCTACCGGCTGAACCCGGCAGCGATCCCGATGCTCGAACGCGGCGATCGGCGCATCTTCGAGATGCGCGAGATGACGGACGCCGACACGTGGTGCCTGGTCTCGTTCTCGATCCCCGAGAGCGCGAGGAGCGTGCGCCATCAGCTGCGTCGACGACTGCAGTGGATCGGTGCGGGAGTCGTGTCGCCCGCCCTGTGGATCTGCCCCGGCCACCTTCAGGACGAGGTGGTGCAGATCCTCGACGAACTCGATGCGCGCCCGTGGGCGACGCTGTTCCCGGCATCCGCCCCCGTTCCCGCCGGCAGCCTCGTCGACGCTGCGGCGCAGTGGTGGGATCTGGATGCGCTGCGCGACGAGCACCTCGCCTTCCAGGCGTCGCTCGCAGATCTGCCCGCGGAGCCGTTCGCCGCGTACGTGCAGCTGATCGACCGCTGGCGGGTGCTGCCGTACACCGATCCGGGGCTTCCCCCGTCGATGCTGCCGGCCGATTGGCCCGGTCGTGACAGCTTCGACGAGTTCGCCCGCCGGTCGGCGGCGCTGACAGCACCCGCCTGGGCGCACGTGCGCGCCCGGATCGTCTAACCCGCCCGCCCCGCGACCTCGGCGAGGAAGCCCGCCACGTGCTCCTGCAGTCGCAGGATTCGCAGGTCGCGCGCGAACTCGCGGTCGAACCCCTGGTAGGCCAGCGGCGGCAGGACCCGCACGTTGTGGTTGCAGCCGAACTCGGCGCAGGTGAGCACACCCACGCTGTCGCCCTTGCGCCCGGCCGGTCCGGCCTTGCGCGCCACATACAGCTGCACGTCGTTGCGGAGCGTCACGTCTTCGCACCACGAGCACTGCGCTCTGGCGATCACGCGCTGCTCGGCGCGCTGCAGGAAGACACCGACCGGGGCGTCATCGATCCAGGTGACGACGTAGGCCCGGCGGGGCATCTTCGGGTCGGCCCACCCGAGGAAGTCGAGCCGGTCGAAGTCGATCTCGGCGAATCCGGGCGGAAGGGTCAGGTCGGAGACCTCTTTGCGGGAGGCGTTGAGGAAGGAGGCGCGGATGGCGCGCTCGTCGATGGGACGCATGGGAGTGGTGCTTTCGGAGTGGTCGCCGCGAAGGCGGGTCGATGAGAGGAAGGATCCCGGACACGGTGGCCGGGTACGTCGCGACACCGGGGACGGGGGTTCCGCCTCCGGTGGGTCCTCAGCCTCTGCCTGCGGCGCGGGAAGCGCCTGCAGCTCCGCTCTGCGCCCCGAGGGCGCTCATCGACGACAGCACCCGGCGAGCCTACACCCGTTTGTTTCACTCCATGTCGGCCCGCCTGGGCACCACGCGAAGGGCGTCTTAGTCTTTCCGGAACGTCCGACCAGAAGGAGACCACCGTGTCCACGCCGCTGAACCGCCTTTCGCCCCTCCCGGTGCGTGAGCGTGCGGCGTGCATGTGCAGCCACGGCGGCCGGTGCTCCTCCTTCGCCCCCGGCCATGCTCTGCACCTCATCCAGGCACGCATCGCCTCGGCGACGCCCGCCGGGTGGATCGACGCCCTCGTCGAGTCCGCCGACGCCAGCTCCGGTGACCTCGTGGTGCGCACGCTCGAGGGCGAAGCACATGCGCTGTGGAACGGTTCCGGTGCCGCCCTCGAGGCCGCCCCCGGCACCCCCGTCGCGCTGCACGCGCGCTACGGAGTGCTCGCCGTCGGCGGCACGCAGTTCAACGTCGCCGCCGTCTGATCGTTCTTCCTGAGCCCGCCTCCGGTTCAGGCGCTCGCCATCAGCATGTCCTTCATGGCCGAGCAGGCGTCCATGCAGGCCTGGCACGCCTGAGCGCACATCCGACACACGTCGCTCTCGTCGGCATGCCGCGCACACGCGTCCATGCACGTCTTGCACATCGCGATGCAGGCGTTGAGCATCGCCATCATCGACGCCGGGGTCATCCCCTGCATCCGCATCATCGACCGCATCATGGTGCCTGCCATGTCGGCGCAGTTCATGCAGGCGGGAGAGCAGTCCATCATCTGCGTCGAGCACACCGTGCAGGCCTGTTCGCATGCGGCGCACGCATCCATGCACGCCTGCATGACGGACATGTCCATCATCTGCATGTCGGGCATCGACTCCATGCTCTTCGACATGGCGCCCATCATCATCGAGTCCATCGCACACCGCTTCCTTGGTCGAGGTCCGCGGGCAGGACCACCCGCCTGGCGCCAGGCTAGTCCTTCGCGAGGCGTGAGTCGATGGCGACCGAACGTTGTCACGGCCCGGGCGGATTGTCAATCCCGTGGCCGCTTCTCCGAAGGAGTGAGAGTGTCGGAGGCAATCGATCCGCCTACGAGAGGAGCCGCACATGAGTGCCGCAGACGACATCAAGAACGCCGCCGAGAAGGCCGCCGGAAAGGTCAAGGAAGGCGTCGGAAAGCTCACCGACAACGAGAAGCTCGAAGCCGAGGGCAAGGCGGATCAGGTCAAGGCCTCCGCCAAGCAGGCCGGCGAGAACGTGAAGGACGCCGCGGGCAAGGCCGGCGACAGCGTCCGGGACGCGTTCGAGAAGTAAGACGCCCCACACACCGAAGAGGTGAGGTCCGCCGAAGGGCGGGCCTCACCTCGATGGGTCAGACGTGTGGTGTCGTCAGACCTTGCGGCTGCCGCTGATCGCTCGGATCAACCAGGCGATCACGGCGATCGCGAGGAGGACGAGCCCGACCCACAGGAGGAACTGGAGCGACTGCACCAGTCCTCCGGTGATCGCAAGAATCACTGCGATGACGATGACGATGATCAGGAGGATGTTCATCGGTCTTTCCCTTCTTTCGGCAGGCGCGAACGCCCGACTGTGGTGCCCCCACGTTAGCCGCGGTGGGAGTTCTGTCCGAGGGGGTTGACTTCCGCCCTCCGAGTGCGCGAAGGAGATGGGAACATGCCAGGAAGACGCGACAACGCGCTGAAGGATCCCGAGCTGTACGAAGAGCTCAGGAAAGACGGGGCCTCCAAAGAGAAGGCTGCGCGCATCTCGAATGCCGCGGCGAAGGAGGGGCGCAGCGCCGTGGGGCGTCGCGGCGGCGAGCACGGCGACTATGAGGACTGGACCGTTCCCCAGCTGCGTGCGCGCGCGAAGGAGCTGGGGCTGACCGGCTACAGCGGCAAGCGGAAGTCCGAGTTGATCTCCGCGCTCAGGAATCACTGAGGCCGCCGATGCCGCGCTTCGGCATCGAGGAGGAGTTCCTCTTCCTCGATGAGCATTCGCTGGTGCCCGTGGCCCTCGCCTCCGGCACTCGCGAGCGCATCACGCGCCTCCGCACGGGCGGAGAGGTCACCACGGAGTATCTGACCTCGCAGATCGAGTGCCTGACCGAGCCGGTCGCGAGTGCGATGGATGCCGAGGCGCAGCTGAGGCACCTGCGCGGGCTCATCGGCTGGCATGCCCGGGAGCAGCACGCGATCGCCGCCGGTACCGGCACGCCGTTCGCGACGACCCGCTCCTCCACCGTGTCGCCCTCGCCCCACTACGACGAGGTGGCCGAGCAGCTCGGACACCTCACACGCGATCACGAGGTCAACGGGCTGCACGTGCACGTCGAGGTCACCGATGACGAGGACAGGGTCCGCGCGCTCGATCGCGTGCGCGGCTGGCTCCCCGTGCTGCTGGCGCTCACCGGCAACAGCCCCTTCGTGAACGGACGGGATTCCTCCTTCGCCAGCTGGCGCAGCATCCTGATCCGTCGCCTGCCCTCGTCTTGGGCGCCGCCGCGGTTCCGCGACTACGACGAGTACCGGGCAGGTGTACAGCGCCTCGTCGACGTCGGAGCCCTCGCCGATGCGGCATCGCTGTCGTGGTCGGCACGGATCTCGGAGCGCTACCCCACCGTCGAGGTGCGGGTCTTCGATGCGCAGCTGACGGCCGAGGACGCGGTGTTCGCTGCTCTCCTCTCCCGAGCGATCGTGCTCACCGACGATCAGCCCCTCGCCGACATCGGAGTGGACGGCATCGACGCCTCGCTGTGGACGGCGGCCCGCAGAGGCATGGGTGCGCGCCTGATCGATCCGACGACGGGCGAGATCGAGGATGCCTGGACCGTGGCCGACCGGATGCGGGCATCGATCGCCCCCGCCCTCCGCGAACTCGGCGACGAGGATCGAGTGTGGGAGGGTTTCGAGCGCCTGCGCACACTCGGCACCGGCGCCGACCGGCAACGCCGCGCCGTCCACGACGGTGGAGCGCCCGCACTCGCCGAGCTCCTGCGCGCGGGGACACCGGCCCCGTTCCCCGCCTCCCCGCCGGCAGCTCCGCGCGTGACCGCGCCGAACCCCTGACCGACCTGGCCAAACCGCCCCGACGTCGGCTGCCGGGGGTAGTGTCGGCCTGTGGCATCCTTCGCTCCGCTCCAGCGGCTCGTCATCTCCATCGCGGTGCTCGCGTCATTCGTGACCTTCCTCGACGGCACGGTCGTGAACGTCGCGCTACCCGCGATCAGTCGTGAGCTCGGCGGCGGCATCACCACCCAGCAGTGGGTCGTCGACGCGTATCTCATCACTCTGAGCGCTCTGATCCTGCTCGCCGGTTCGGTGTCGGACGCCTACGGCCGTGTGCTCGTGATGCGGATCGGACTGATCGCCTTCGGCGTCGCCTCCATCGCGGTCGCCGCAGCGTTCGATCCGCTCACACTGATCATCGCCCGCGCCGCCCAGGGAGCCGCGGGGGCGCTGCTGGTGCCCAGCTCGCTCGCCCTGATCACCGCCACGATGCGCGCCGACGTGCAGTCGCGGGCCATCGGAGTCTGGACCGCCTTCACCACCGGTGCGCAACTGGTCGGTCCGCTGCTGGGCGGGCTCTTCGTCGACTACCTCTCCTGGCGATTCGTGTTCCTCATCAACGTCATCCCGATCGGGATCACGCTCCTGCTGCTCTCCCGCCTGCGTCTGCCCGAGCATCCCCGCGGCATCACCGTCGACTGGTGGAGCGGGGCGCTGTGCGCGATCGGTCTCGGCGCCGTGGTCTTCGCGCTCATCGAGCAGCCGAACCTGGGATGGCAGTCGCCCGCGATCTGGATCCCCGCGGTGGCCGGCGCCGCCCTGTTCGCGCTGTTCCTGTGGCGCCAGCAGCGCTCAGCGTCGCCCCTCATGCCGCTGTGGCTGTTCCGCGTGCGCGACTTCGGCTGGGGCAACCTCGCCACGTTCTTCGTGTACGCCGCGCTGTCGCTCAACGGCTTCGTGGTCGGCGTCTACCTGCAGCAGGGCGCGGGGCTCAGCGCGACCGCCGCGGGCCTGGCGAGCCTCCCCATGACGATCCTGATGATCCTCGTCAGCTCGCGCGCGGGTCAGTGGGCGGGCCGATGGGGACCGCGTATCTTCATGACGGTCGGGCCGCTGCTCATGGCCGTCGGCGCCCTGATGCTGCTTCTCGTCTCCACCGACTTCGACTACTGGTGGCAGGTGCTGCCGGCCATGATCGTGATGGGTCTCGGACTCTCCCTCACGGTCGCCCCGCTGACGGCCGCGATCCTGGGGGCGATCGATGAGAACCACTCGGGCATCGCCTCGGCCGTGAACAACGCCGTCTCCCGCGTCGCCGGTCTGCTCGTCGTGGCCATGCTGTCGACCATCGTCGGCGGCACGCTCGACCTCGACGGCTTCCACAACGCCGCGTGGTTCACGGCGATGCTGCTCGTGATCGGCGGCGTGGTCTCGTGGATCGGCATCCGTCGCAATCCGGCCGCGCCGGCGCCGGTCGACGCGGCGGCGACCGATCCTGCCCCGCATTGACCGTGTCGAATCGAAGACTCGCGCGTGGGGGCGCGCGGTCCTGATCGGCGTCGTGGCGCTCGTCCTCACGGCGTGTTCCGCAGCATCGACGATCCTTCCGTCGCCCGCCATCGCCCTCCCGCCCTCGGGCGCCGTGCCCGACTACCAGCTCGGTGGCGCCTACGACCCTTCGCCAGAGGTCGGCATCGTGGGGCGCGACCGGGGCGCGGAGCCCGCACCCGGCGTGTACTCGATCTGCTACGTCAACGGCTTCCAGACGCAGCCCGGTGAACTCGATGCCTGGCCCCGCGAGCTGCTGCTGCAGCGCGACGGCGAGGTCGTCTTCGATCCGGATTGGCCCGATGAGGCACTCATCGACACCTCGAGTGCGGCGCACCGGGAGAAGATCGCCGACACGGTGATCCCCTGGATCGAGGGCTGCGCGGATGCCGGCTTCGACGCGGTCGAGTTCGACAATCTCGACTCGTACTCGCGGTCGGGTGGTTCCCTCTCGCTCGATGACAACCTGGCCCTGGCCGCGCTGCTCGTCGATGCCGCGCACGCCGTGGGGCTCGCCGCCGGCCAGAAGAACGCCGCAGAGGATGCGGCGCTGCTCCACGAGCGGGCCGGTTTCGACTTCGCGGTCACCGAGGAGTGCGCGGCCTATGAAGAGTGCGGCGCCTACACCGCGGTCTACGCCGACCATGTGATCGACATCGAGTACACCGACGAGCTTCCGCGCCCCTTCGCCGAGATGTGCGCCGACGACAGCTCTCCGGATTCCATGGTGCTCCGCGACCGTGACCTCGTCACTCCCGACGACGACGCCTACGCGTTCGAGACCTGCGACTGAGCGGCACTTCTCCTCACAGACCGTCATCCTCGTGCCAGTGCTCCTGCCAGCGCCAGTCGATCGGCTCGGACGCCCGCTGATAGCGGATGTCGGTGGAGAGGCGGATGCGCCCCTGCGGATCGACGTTGTCGGTGCTGGCGTGCACGATGTAGGAGGAGTGCACCATCACGTCGCCCGCGCGATAGTCCGCCATCAGCCAGCGGGCGTCGCGCGCGTCGGCGAGCGCGGGGAGGTCGGCCGTGATCGATGCGGCCGGGCGCCTGTCGCCGCGCGCGCGTTCTTCGGCGAGCGCCCAGTGATGACTGCCTTCGAGGTAGGTGAGGCCGCCCTGCTCGGCGGGGCAGTCTCCCAGGGGGATCCACATCGAGAGCACGCGCTCGCTGCCCTCGCGCAGATAGACGAGGTCGTAGTGGGCCTGCGTGGCCGTGCCGATCCCCGACTCGCCGGGACGGACGTGGCGGATGATCTTGCGCCGGTGCAGATGCACGTCGTCGCCGAGGAACCACTCGAACCATCCGCGGATGTCGGGGTGTGCGGTCAGCGCCGCGTACCGCTCACCGGGAACGATGTCGTCGAACAGGACCGCGCGGATCTTCGCCCTGTCGATCGCTCCCTGCGCTCCGACGCCGACGGCGGGATCGGAGCCCGGCTCCACGATCCCGGTGTCCGCCATCGCGGTGAAGTAGTGCTCGCGGAACGCGGTGACGAGCTGCGGATCGAGCTGCTGCGGCAGGAACAGGTAGCCGTCCCTGCGCAGGCGGCTCCACAGCGCCTGCTTGTCGGTGCGGATGGCGTCCGGCACGGGCTCGATCCACCCGAGCCGAGACGGCGAGTCGTCGAGCGTGTATCCGTTGGAGGTGAACATGATTCCAGGATCAGGGAGACCTGGACTTCCGTCCATGGACTTTCTCGTCAGATAATTGGATTTTCCGGGACGCTCTCGGCACGACTTGGACGATTCTCGTCAATATGTTCTCGGGCTTGCTGTCGCCGGAACGCCGAGGGCGCAGCTCCTGTGCGGCGGTGGAAGATGCGGGAGAAGTAGGCAGCGTCGTCGTAGCCGACCTGCGCGGCGATCTGACCGACATCGAGAGCCGTCTCCGCCAGGAGCGACTGCGCCCGCGCGATGCGCACCTCGATGACGAAGTCGTTCACGGTGAGCCCGGTCGCGGCCCGCACGAGCACCCCCAGCTCGCGGGTGGAGAGCCCGACCGCGGCGGCGCGCGCGGCGACCGACAGGGTGCGGGTGGCGTCGCGGCTGACGAGGTCGATGACGCTCGCGCCGTCCGTCGTCCCCTCCACCGGATCGGCGGCCTCGAGGATGGCGAGCAAAAGCCGCTGGGTCGCGACGGAGGCGGCGATCTCCGCTCGCGGACCCACCGCACCCACGGCCTCTCGCAGCTGATCGAAGATCTCGTCCGCGTCGTCCACCGGACGCGCGAGCGCCTGCACCGGGCGATGGTGTCCTCCCAGTCCGCTCGCCTCGAACGCCGCGAACGACTCGCCCTCGAACAGCACCCAGTGCTCGGACCATCCCCGGGCGTCGGAGCCGTACCCGTGGAGCGTTCCGGGGGTCAGCCAGATCACCGCCGGCCCCAGGACCGGCACCTTCCGGCCGTGCGGTTCGTACTCCTCGTATTCCCCGTGCCCCTCGGAGATGTAGACCAGGCCGCGGGTCGGAAGCGACCGTCGACGAAACGGCGGCTGCGGGCCCGACTGCTCCCCCGCACCGTGGCACGAGATCAGCAGTCGCCGCATCGCATGTCGCGGTGCGGCGTAGTGGGACCAGGAGGACGGCTGCGTCATCGACGTCAGCCTATCCCCGCGCCCGCCGCCGACTCCGACGCCGAGACGGGTACCCGCGCGCATGCCCCGCGCGGCGCGGCCCGTCAAGTCCCTGGCCGGATCTGCTCCTCGCCCGCAGGATACGGATGTGCGCATCGATTGGGAACCCCGACACATGACCTCATCCGCCCCGGCATCCACCCCGGCATCCACCCCGCCTCTCGCGTTCTCCGACAGAGGGGCGCTGAGCCGCGCCGTGATCGCGCACCTCACCGGTTCCGGCGAGGGATCCGGCCACGCGGCACTCGCCGAGGAGGCCGTCGCGGCGAGCGCCGACATCGCCCGCGACGACGACATCCAGCTGGCACTGTTCGTGCTCTACGCCTCCGCGTACGGGTCACTCCCGCAGCTCGACCCCGATCTGGAATGGGACCCCGCGCTTGTGACCACCCGGCGCATCCTCGAGGCGGCGTTCGAGCGCGAACTGCGTGCCGGCGTGCCGATGCCGAGCCTGCCGGAGCCGACCGTCGATGCCGTCGGTCGGTCGCTCTTCGCTCTCGCGGAGGCCGACACGGGGCCGAGCCTTTCCCGGTACTTCGTCAAGAAGGCCACCGCGACGCAGGCGCAGGAGATGCTCATCCAGCGCTCGGCATACACGCTGCGCGAGGCGGACCCGCACTCCTGGGCTATCCCCCGACTGGACGGACGCGCCAAGGCCGCGCTCGTCGAGATCCAGTCCGACGAATACGGCGGTGGCCGTCCGCACCGTGTGCACGCTGCGCTCTTCGCGCGCGCCATGCGGGCGGCAGGTCTCGATGACACCTACGGTGCGTATGTCGACGACCTGCCCGCCGTCACTCTCGCCTCCCTCAACATGATGTCGATGTTCGGCCTCAACCGCCGCCTGGTGGGTTCGATCGTCGGCCACCTCGCCGCCTACGAGATGACCTCGTCGATCCCGTGCCGTCTGTATGCCGACGGCCTGCGTCGTCTGGGCTTCGGCTCCGACGTCTCGGACTACTTCGACGAGCACGTCGAAGCCGACGCGGTGCACGAGCAGATCGCCGCGCGAGACCTCGCCGGCAGCCTCGCCGAGGATCACCCCGAGCTGCTGCCCGACATCATGTTCGGTGCCGCCGCGTGCCTGACCGTCGACGGATGGGGAGGCGCGCACATCCTGGACGCCTGGTCCACGGGCACTTCCTCGCTTCGCACGCGGATGCCGTCATGAGCGCCGGCCACGACCGCCCGACGATCACGCCGTACCCCGACGGCCCGTTGCTCGTGCGCGGCGACGTGGAGCTGCAGACGACCGAGGGCGAGCCGATCGCACCCCACCGCCGCACGGTGGCCCTGTGCCGATGCGGACTCTCCGCCCTCAAGCCGTTCTGCGACGGCACCCACAAGGCGACAGGCTTCCGCACCGACGACTGAGCGGTGTCCCTGCGTCAGTCGCGCTCGTCGACCTCCTTCCCCAGCCGTTGCGAGATCCACACCGGGAGGAAGGAGGCGACGATGACGACCGTCGCGACCACGTTGACCACGTTCGCCTCGTTGGGCCTGGCCATCTGGTTCATGATCCACAGAGGCAGGGTGTCGACGCCCGGCGGGGCGGTGAAGATCGTGACGTAGACCTCGTCGAAGCTGAGCGCGAAGGCGAGGATGGCCCCCGCGATCAGCGCACTGCGGAACTGCGGGAGCGTGACGAGCCGGAAGGTCTGCCACGGACTCGCACCGAGGTCCTGCGAGGCCTCCTCGATGCTCGGGTTCATCCGCCGAAGCCGCGCGAGCACGTTGTTGAAGACCATGACGATGCAGAAGGTGCCGTGCGCGATGATCATGCCGTAGAAGCCGACCTGGATGCCGATCGGCTCCAGCAGCTGGTTGTAGGTGTTGTTCAGGGCGACGCCGGTGACGATGCCGGGGAGAGCGATCGGCAGCACCACCAGGAGGTTCACGGCGCGCTGTCCGAAGAACGAGTACCGCTGCAGCGCGAACGCCACGAGGGTGCCGAGGATGACGGCGATCACGGTCGCCCCGGATGCGACGAGTACCGAGTTCAGGAGCGCGGCGCGCACAGGCTCGCTCGTGAACGCCTTGCCCCACCATTCGAGGGAGAACCCGCTCACCGGCCAGCTGACGATACGCGCGGAGTTGAAGGAGTTGAGCACGACCAGCGCGAGCGGGATGTACATGAACGCGAGGACGATCGCGACGATGACCCCGAGGACGATCTTGGAGGTGCGGGACAGTCTCAGCATGCGCGACTCACATCCTTTCCAGTGCGCCGGTGCGCTGCACGCTCACCAGGTAGATGACGACGAACGCGATGGGTACCAGCGAGTACGCGGCCGCCAGCGGGGGGTTCAGGTTGATGTTCGATGCGATCACGCTGCCGATCATCTGGGTGTCTCCGCCGACGAACCGGGCGACCAGATAGTCCCCGAGGCTCAGGGAGAACGTGAAGACGGAGCCGGCGATGAGGGCCGGCTTGATGATCGGCAGCACCACCGATGCGATCGTTCGCCATGACCCGGCACCGAGGTCGGCGGAAGCGTCGAAGAGGTTCGGCGGCACCTGGCGGATCGCGGTGTACACCGGCACGGCCATGTACGGCAGCCACAGGTAGGTCAGGGTGAGCACGACAGTGAGCACGCTGAAACCCGGTCCGGAGAGACCGAACGGCGCCAGCAGCCAGTTCGCGAACCCCTGCTCGGTGAACGTGATCCGCATCGCGAGGACCTTCACCAGGTACCCGGCCCACAGCGGCAGGGTGATCGACACGGCCAACAGCGCCCGCAGCCACGGCGACGCGACCTTGGCCATGAAGATGCCGAGGGGCACCGAGATGAGGATGGCGAGCACCGTCACGGCGAGGGCGATGCCCAGCGTGCGCATCGACGTCGACAGATAGGCGGGGTTGACGAAGAGCTGCTCGAAGTTGCGCAGCGTGAACCCCGGCTTCACCTTGGAGGTGAAGGGGTCGGTGATCCAGAAGGCGGTCACGAGGAGCATGACCAGCGAGAAGATGTAGATCCCGATGAGCCAGGTCATCGGAAGGGCCAGGAGCCCGGCGATCCGGAGGCGGCGCTTCATGTCGATCCCGTTCGTGGTTGCGGAAGATGCGGGAGGGTGAGGGGGCGGGTCGGCAGGACCCACCCCCTCGATGCGGCTCAGCCCTTGACCGAGAGCCAGGCGTCCGTCCACTGCTGGAAGTTGGTGCAGGTGACGTCGGTGCGGCCGTCGATGCACTGCTCGATCGGCGTCGTCCAGAACCAGACCTTCTTGAAGTACTCCTCATCCGTGGCGTTGAAGTAGTCGCAGTGCGCCTTCGCCTCCTCGCTGGTGTCGCAGAACGCGGCGTTGGCCGGGGCCATGCCGAAGTTCATCGCGATCGCGCCGTTCACCTCCGGCGAGGACGAGTAGTCCATCCATGCGTACGCGCAGTTCGGGCTCTTCGACTCGGCGGCCAGCATCCAGGCGTCCGACCAGCCGGTCGAGCCCTCCTCGGGCAGCACGCTCTTGAACCTGTCGTCCTCCGTGAGCTTGCGCAGCACCTCCCATGAGGTGCCGAGCACCGTGGTGCCGCCCGCGAACGACGTGATCTGCGCGGCGGGGTCGGACCAGTACTCCGACACGATCTCGTTCTGCTGCTTGAGCAGCTCGACGGCGGCCTTCAGCTGCTTCTCGTCGAGCGCGTACGGGTTCGTGATGCCGAGGTCGGGCTCGTGCGCCATGAGGTACACCGCGGCGTCGGCGATGTAGATCGGGGCATCGTAGGCGATGACCTTACCCGCGTAGGGGCTGTCCTTCTCCCATGCGACATCCCAACTGGTGGGCTCCTCGGTGACGACGTCGCTGTTGTACTGCAGGATGTTCGCGCCGCGGCCGATCGGGATGCCGTACGACTTGCCGTTGATGGTGTCGTAGATCTGGCCCTTCATGCCCTCGACGATGTCGTCGCCGAAGTTCGGGATGAGCTCGAGGTTGAGCGGCTGCACGTCGCCGCCCGCGATCAGGCGCAGACTCGCGTCGCCCGAGGCGGAGACCAGGTCGTAGTCGCCGGTGCGCATGAGCTGCACCATCTCATCGCTGGTTCCGGCGACGCGGCGGTTCACCACGCATCCGGTCTCGGCGGTGAACGCGTCGCTCCACGCCGGCTCGACGAATCCGCTCCAGGCGACGATGTTCACCTCGCCCTCGTAGTCGCCGAGTTCCTCCTGCATGGCGATGTCGGGAACGTCGATCTGGAGTTCGCCGGAGCCCTCGGATGCCGTCTCGCCTCCGGTGGCGCAGCCGGAGAGGGCGAGGACGGCGACGGCCGCCATCGCCGTGGTGGCCAGGATCTTCTTACGCATGGATCGCTCCTTTGTGATCAGTGCTGGGGGTGGGGATGTTGCGGTGTTTCAGGGAAGCCGTGCCGCGTGGCCGGGAGACCAAGCGGCACGGACGTGGTGTCCTCGAGCGAGATCGTCATCGGCACCGTGTCGGGTGTTGGGGCGTTCGGCGATCAGGTCGATCCCGGCATCGGTCGCGACCAGGTAGCGGGTGGCCGGGCCGGTGTAGACGATTTCGCTGATCGTCCCGTCGAGAGCGACCTCGCCCGCGGCGAGCGTGCCCTCACGATCGATCAGCCGCATCCGCTCCGGACGCACGCTCATGGTTCGGCGGTCGCCGGTGAGGCGCTCGGCGAGGTCTCCGCCGATGAGGTTCGAGAGCCCGAGGAAGCGCGCGACGAACTCGGTCTGCGGGCGCTCGTAGACGTCGCGCGCGGTGCCGATCTGCTCGATCCGACCGCCGTTGAACACCGCGACCCGGTCGCTCAGTGTGAGCGCCTCCTCCTGGTCGTGGGTGACGAAGATGAAGGTGATGCCGACCTCGCGCTGGATCTGCTTGAGCTCGATCTGCATCTGCTCGCGGAGCTGCTTGTCGAGCGCGCCGAGCGGCTCGTCGAGCAGCAGCACCTGCGGACGCAGGATGAGCGCGCGGGCCAGGGCTATGCGTTGACGCTGGCCGCCGGAGAGCTGGTGCGGCAGGCGATCGGCCACGTGGTCGAGTCGCACCTGCTCCAGCGAGGTCTGCACCCGGGCGGCGCGGGCGGCTTTCCCCTCACCGCGGACGCGGAGACCGTAGCCGACGTTGTCGGCGATGGTCAGGTGCGGGAAGAGTGCGTAGTCCTGGAACACCGTGTTCACCGGACGTGCGTGCGGCGGCGTGCGTGTCACGTCCACGCCGGAGAGGCGGATGCTGCCACCGGTGACGTCCTCGAAGCCGGCGATCATGCGCAGCACCGTCGTCTTGCCCGAGCCCGAGGGCCCGAGCATCGACAGGAACTCCCCCGAGGCGACCTCGAGGTCGAGGTCGCGGACGGCGGTGAACTCGCCGAAGGATTTCGTGACGCTGCTCAGTGTCACCGTCCCGTCCGGGCGGGTGGCCTCGGGGGCTGCGGGTGCTGCGGGGGCCGTGGCGATCATCTTGCGCTCCTCGGATCGTCGTCGAACGGGGAAGATTCACCAAAACATATAAACCCAGAGGTAATATGTCAACAGGAACTTCTTGGGTATCGTGATCACGGAAGGGAGAATCGCAGGATGGCATCGAGCTCGACGACGCACCCGACGCACGCCTCCGCTGAGCGCTCCCTGGAACTCGAGCACGAACCCGAGCACGAGCAGCCGCACCGTCTTCAGGGCGCGCTGTTCCAGCCCATCGGCGATGAGGGACGGGCGGAGCTCGTCGAGCGCCGCCTCGTCGACGCCATCACCCGCGGACACCTCCGCGCCGGCGAGCGCCTCCCGTCGGAAGCCGATCTCAGCAAGAGTCTCGGCGTCGCTCCGGTGACCGTGCGCGAAGCACTCCTGGCTCTCCGCGGACGCGGCCTGGTCGTCACCCGCCGTGGGCGCAACGGGGGCAGCTTCGTCGCCGCGCACGCCGATCCCCTCACCTTCGCCAGAGAGGCCGTGCGCCGCACATCGCGCCTGGCCCTGCGCGACCTCGGCGCCCACTACGCCGCCATCACCGGAGCCTGCGTGCGCCTCGCGGCGCGACGCGCCGACCCCAGCGAGACGCAGCGGGTGCGTCGCCGGCTGGAGCGGATCGAGGAGCTCGACCCGGAAGCGCAGCGCCGTCTGCTCGACGACGTGCAGATCGAGATCGTCGCGTTGAGCCAGTCGGCGCGCCTCACCCGCGAGCAGATGAAGCTGCAGGCAGAGCTCTCGCCCTTCCTGCGTCTCGTCGCGCACGAGACAGAGAACCTTCGGCGCCAGGGAGCCCACCTGGCCGCCGTCATCGACGCCGTGGAGGCCGGGGATCCCGATGCCGCCGGGGCGAGGACCGAGCTCATGGCCGCCGAGACCATCGACGCGCTGATCCGGCTCCAGGCAGCGACCGGGTAGATCAGAGGACCAGCATCGACGTGCACAGGAGGACGCGATGAACACAGCAACCGACACCGCCATCCAGGCAGCAGCCGCGATCGTGGAGGACTACTTCACGGCGCCCGTGCGCACCCTGCTCGACTGGGTGGACCCGTTCGCCGCGGAGGTCTTCGACGCCAGGGCAGCCGGGCCGCTCACGCGCTCGAGGATCGACGCGCTCGTGGAACCGCATGCGTTGAGGACACTCGACCTCCCCGGCGTCCCGGTCTACGGCGCGGGCTTCATCGCCGCGATCGACCTCCTCTCCGATGCCCACAGCCATCTCGCGTGGTGGCAGGGTGAGGACCGCCGGCAGCTCGTGCTCGCCTCGCAGTCGCTGAACAAGGAGAACATCGACTACAGCGCCCTGGAGTGGTTCCGCGTGCCGATGGCCACCGGCGAACCGCACGTCGCCGGACCCTACGTCGACTACCTCTGCAGCGACGAGTACACGATCACGATCGCCGTCCCCGCCGAGGTCGACGGCCGTCGCATCGGCGTCGCCGGCCTCGACCTGCTCGTGTCGTGCGTCGAACAGGATCTGACGCACCGCTTCGCCGCCCTGGGGTGCGAGGTCACCCTGACCAACGGCGTCGGCCGCGTCGTGGTCTCGACCGATCCGCGCTGGGCAACCGGCGACTCGGTCCGCGGCAGCGGACTCGCCGACCTGCCGCGCGTGGCGTGCGCTGGCGTGGCCCTCGACGTCATCGTCGATCCGCGCTGACAGGTGCAGGCGTCGGAGGCACCGTGCACGATGGGATCATGACCGACGGCTACGACGTGGACTTCCTCGGCACGCGACTCCCCCTCCCTCTCCCCGCCCAGACCGTGCGCACACTCCCGTATCCCCGGTTCACGGTGCTGCTCGACCCCGAGCGGCGGCTCGCCGCGGTGACGGCCGTGAACATCGACGGCTCCACGCTGCAGAACCTGCCGCGCACCGGCGACTGGCGACTCGACGAGCGCCTTCCGCCCGATGAGCAGGCGGGGCCCGAGGTGTACGCCCGCAACGACCTCGATCGCGGGCACCTCGTGCGTCGACGCGACCCGGGGTGGGGAGCGGTCGCGACCGCGCGCGCGGCGAGCGAGGCGACGTTCTTCTATCCCAACGCCGCACCGCAGGCCGCCGGCTTCAACCAGTCGAAGCAGCTCTGGCTCGGCCTAGAAGACCACGTGCTCGCCTACGCCGAGACCACCGAGCAGCGCGTGTCGGTGTTCACCGCCCCGGTCCTCGCCGAGAACGATCCGAGCTACCGCGGCATCCGCGTGCCGCTCCGGTTCTGGAAGATCGCGGCCTGGCACGGCCACGACGGCCTTGCCGCAGCCGGCTTCGTGCTCGATCAGTCCGCCCTGGTCGACACACGGGAGGGGACGCTCGACGTCGCGCCGCTCGGCGGCTTCCGCACGTTCCAGGTGCCGATCGCCGACATCGCGGCGCTGACCGGCATCGACCTCGCCGCGATGATCACGGCCGACGTGCTCATGCGGCCGGGCGCCCGCGAGACCGCATGGCGGGCCCTCGACTCGGCGGGCGACATCGTGCTCTGATGCCGGTCACCCACCCCTGAGACCACGCCTGAGACAATGACGTGATGTACTCCGAGACACGCCTTCCCCACGGATCAGCGCTGTGGCGCTCCCGTGGCAGCGCGGGTGGGGGCCCCATCCCTGCAGACGGCTGCGTGGACCTGATACTGCGTGACGGTCGCGTCTCGGTGGCCGGTCCCTCCACGCGGTGGATCACGGCGGGTGGCGATGGGGCTGGCGACTCGTTCGGGTTCCGGTTGCCCCCTGGGCGCGCCGGCCACCTGCTCGGCCTCGACCTCGAGGAGATCGCCGACCAGCTCGTCCCTCTCGAAGACCTCACCTCCCACGGGCGTGCCGAGCGCCTGCGTGCGGCGATGGCGCCGTTCGCCGACGGCGCGCACTCCACGGGCGCGCTGTCCTCACTCGCAGTGCAGGCCTCGGAATCGAGCCGCTGGTCCGCCGCCGTGCACCGCTCGGCAGCGGCTGCCGAGCCGGCCGGCCGTGCCGCCGCGGGATACGGGACCTCGGAGCGCTCCTTCCGGAGGCGGATGCTCTCGACCTTCGGCTACGGATACGCCACGCTCGTGCGCCTCGAGCGCTCCCGCCGCGCACAGGCGCTGCTGCGACGAGGAGCACCCCTCGTCGCAGCCGCCGCCGAGGCCGGTTTCGCCGACCAGCCGCATCTCTCGCGCGAGTTCCGACGGCTGGTCGGTGTCAGTCCCGGTCAGTTCGTGGCGAGCTCCGCATAGAGGTCGACCGAGTTCCCGTCGGGATCGAGAAGCGTCGCGTAGCGCTGACCCCAGTGCGCGTCCCAGGGCTCGACGTGCGCCGTGTATCCGGCGCTCACGAGAGCGGCGAACGCGGCATCGACCTCCGCCGCCGTCCCCTTGTCGAAGGCGAGGGCGATGCGATGCCCACCGGTCGCCGGCACGAAGCCGGGGTCGAAACCACGGATCGTCTCGATCGTGTCCCAGGCGAGGGTCACGCCGTCATCGAGCTTCGCGTCTACGTGCGCAGCGTCGTCCTGGCCCTGCGCGATGTCGACGCCCAGGGCGCGGTAGAAGGCGAGGGAGGCCGCCATGTCGTGGGTCACGATGCCGATGAAGCCGAGTTTCAATGTCATGCCCCCACGCTACGACCGGTTCACGGACGCGGTCGTGAACAGAACGGCCACGCTGTCCTGCGCGACCTCAGACTCCGGCGCGCACCGACTCCAGCGACGGGTAGTCGCTGTATCCCTCCGCCGTCCGGCCGTAGAACAGCTCTGGCCGCGGCTCGTTGAGCTCCGCCCCCTGGATCCAACGCTCGACCAGGTCGGGGTTGGCGATCACGGGTCGGCCGACGGCGACGGCATCCGCCCATCCGTCGGCGACGAGGGCCTCGGCCTCATCCTTGGTGGTTTCGGTCGCGAAACCGGTGTTGACGATCAGAGGCGCGCCGCCTGTACGGCGGATGTGCTGCACGAGCTCACCGGCAGGGTGCGCGTTGAGCACGTCGATGAAGGCGAGACCGAGCGACGCGAGCCCTTCGGCGACGGCGGTGTAGGTGGCGAGGACATCCGCGTCGTCCTCCTCCAGCACGCCCTGGATGTTGTGCTGCGGCGAGAGACGGATGCCGGTGCGGTCGGCGCCGACGGCCGCGGCGACGGCCGCGGTGACCTCGATCGCGAAGCGGGCGCGGTTCTCGGGCGACCCGCCGTAGCGGTCATCACGGATGTTCGACACCGGAGACAGGAACTCGTGCACGAGATAGCCGTTCGCACCGTGCACCTCGACGCCGTCGAACCCGGCCGCGATCGCGTTGCGCGCCGCCTGGGCGAACTGCTCGATCACCTCGGGGATCTCGTCGAGGGTGAGCGCGTGTGCGACGGGGAGGTCTGCCTTGCCCTCGGGCGTGCGCGTCTGTCCGGGCGCGGCGAGCGCGCTGGGTGCGACGACCCGCGGCTCCCCCGAGATCGCGGGGTGGCCCACACGGCCGCCGTGCATGAGCTGCATGACGATCGTTCCGCCCGCATCGTGGACCGCCGCGGTGATCGGCTTCCACCCCTCGATCTGCGCGGGTGTCACGATGCCCGGCTGTCCGGGATACGACTTGCCCTCGACCGCCGGCCACGTGCCCTCGGAGATGATGAGTCCCTGCCCGGCACGCTGGCGGTAGTACTCCGCCATGGTGGTGGTCGGAACACCGTCGTCGTCGGCACGGGTGCGGGTGAGAGGCGCCATCACGACGCGGTTGGACAGCTGCAGGGCGCCGAAGACGGCCGGTTCGTAGAGACTCACAGAGGGAGGTAAGGCGCGAGCGGTGCGCCGTATTCCCGCGGCTGCTTCCGCCCGGTCGGTTCCCGTCAGCCGCCGAGGCCGGCGAGCAGGTCGGCGAAGTGGTCGAGGTCGGCGGCGGTCCAGTTGCGCAGCCTCTCACCGATGCGACCCTCATAGCGCGAGCGGGCGAGAGCCACCCGCTCCTGGGCGAGTTCTGTGGCCACGAGCACGCGGGCCCTGCGGTCCTCGGGGTCGGGCACGCTCTCGACGAGTCCCAGCTGTTCGAGCTGTCGCACCTGGCGGCTCACCGCCGACTTGTCGGTCTGCAGCCGTTCGATGATCGCGCCGGCCGAGGTCGCCTTGCCCGTCGCGATGGAGGTCAGCACCTGGTAGCCGAGCGGCTGCAGGTCGGGATGCACGGTGGCGGCGGCTTCCCGCCAGCCGATGCGGATCCGCGCGAAGAGCCGTCCGAGTTCCTGCTCCACTCTGGTGACAGCCTGATCGAGGTCGTCGTCTCCCAGGCGGCCCGGCGCTGACGCGGATGCGGGGGTCTCGGAGGGGGCGTCGGAGGAGGCGCTCATGATCGCCAGTGTACGGCGAAGCCCCGCTGTCGATCGGGACAGCGGGGCTTCGAGTCACACCTCGGCGAGCAGCCGGAAGGCCTTGGAGGCCGCCCTGATCTCCTCGGGCGTCAGCTCGTCGATCACGGCCTGGAGACGGGAGCCGTAGTCGCGGCGCACCTCGGCGAGTGCGCTGCAGGCCGAGGCCGTCGCGCTCAGCACCCGGAGCCGCCCGTCGCGCTCATCGGGTCGGGACTCGAGAAGCCCCAGCTCCTCGAGCATCCGCACCTGACGACTGATCACCGACTTGTCCATCTCGAACCGCTCGGCGAGCTCATGCGCGTTCGCGGTGCCCGCCCGATCGATGAACGTGAGCAGCTTGTAGCCGCCCACCTGAAGCTCCGGATGGACCCGGGCCGCGGATTCCCTCCACAGCGACCGGGTCCTCGCGAAGATGAGGTTCAGGTGCGCCTGGAGGTCGCCGAGAGCACTGTCGACATCCGACGGCGCGACCGCTGCCGAGGCCACGACCTCAGCGCTCCCCGTCCCGGTCTTCGCGTTCACGGTCTTCGCGCTCGAGAACGCGGACCGAACCGGTCGTGGGCCCGCTGCTCGCGCCCTGAATCCGGATGGATCCGGTGGAGAGCGAGGCTCCGACCTCGGCCTCGGAGACCTCGATCACCGACTCCTCGGCCTGCTCGAGCATCTGCTCGGCGGCGTTCTTCGTCGACAGCGGCTTGTTCTTGATGAACGCGATCGCGATGATGGCGATCACGGCGAGCGGAATCGCGATGATGAAGGAGTCCGCGATGCCGTGACCGTAGGCGCTCTCGACGATCGCGCGGATCGTATCGGGCAGCTGACCGACCTTCGGGACGTCGCCGGAGGCGAGGTGCTCGAGCGCGTCGATCTCGGCCGGCGTGGAGGGCACGAAGCCGTCGAGGGCGTCGGTGATGTAGTTCGCGACACTGGTCGACAGCAGCGAACCCATCACGGTGACGCCGATGGTGCCGGCGATCGTGCGGAAGAAGTTGACGTTCGACGAGGCGGCACCCAGCTGCTGCGGCGCGGTGTCGTTCTGCACGATGAGCGTGAGGTTCTGCATGACCATGCCGAGGCCGGCGCCGAGCACGAACATGTACACGGCCACGAGCGGGAACGGGGTGTCGTAGCGCAGGGTTGCCATCAGGCTGACGCCGATCGTCGTGAGGATCGAGCCCGTGACCATCCAGCCCTTCCACTTGCCGAAGCGACTCACGAGCTGGCCGATGATGATCGACGCCCCCATCTGGCCGATGATCATCGGGATGGTCATGAGGCCCGACTCGGTGGGCGTGGCGCCACGGGCGAGCTGGAAGTACTGCGCGAGGAACACCGACGTGGCGAACATCGAGACGCCGATGGCGATCGAAGCGATGACCGACAGGGTGAAGGTGCGGTTGCGGAACAGCGACATCGGCACGATCGGTTCCTTGACGAAGAACTCCACCGTGATGAACGCGGCGATCGCGACGCCGGCGGTGACCACAAGCATGATGCTCGTCGAGGAGTCCCAGTCGAACTGGTTGCCGCCCATGGAGACCCAGATGAGCAGGGTCGAGACGCCGACGGCGAGGAGCACGATGCCGAAGTAGTCGATCGAGACCTTGGTGTCTCGCTGGGGCTTGGGCAGGTGCAGCGTGAACTGCAGCAGCACGAGGGCGAGGATCGCGAAGGGCACGCCGACGAAGAAGTTGGAGCGCCAGCCCCATACGTCGGTGAGGAGTCCTCCGAGCAGAGGGCCGCCGATGGTGCCCAGGGCCATGATGCCGCCGACGACGCCCATGTACTTGCCGCGCTCACGCGGGGAGATGATGAGGGCCACGGCGATCATGACGAGCGACATCAGGCCGCCGACGCCGATGCCCTGGACGACGCGCACAGCGATGAGCATGTTCGTATCGGTCGAGAAGCCGGCGATCACGGTGCCGACCGTGAAGAGGATGAGGGAGATCTGGACCAGGACCTTGCGGTCGACCAGGTCGGCGAGCTTGCCCCAGATCGGGGTGGAGACGGCGGTGGCCAGAAGGCTCGCGGTGATGACCCAGGTGTACTGGGACTGCGTGCCGCCGAGGTCGGCGATGATGACCGGCATCGAGGTCGACACGACCGTGCCCGAGAGCACGGCGACGAACATACCGACGACGAGACCGGAGATCGCGGTGAAGACCTCGCGGGCCGAACGGGTCGTCTCAGGGGGTGCGGATGGGGTGTCTGTCACGGGGTGGCGCTCCTGCGTAGAAAGTTGATCGAGGTCAACCATACGCCTTTAGTTGCCAAAGTGCAACTAAAGGCGAGACACTCCCGATGTGCTTCTGCACGAGGGAGCCGAGGGGTAGCTTGTGAGCGTGTCGACAGATTCGAGGAGCGAGCGGGCATCCCGCACCCCGGCCTCCCTCGACGCGGCCATCGGCGACATCGACTGGACGACGCCTCCCCCCGGGTCGGTGCGGTCGCGGTTCTCCGCCCCGAGCGGTGAGCTGTCCGTGATCTCGATCGGCGACCCGGGACATCCGCGGGTGGTACTGGTGCCGGGGGCGACGGGGTCCAAGGAGGACTTCGCTCTGATCCTGCCGCTGCTGGCGGAGGCCGGCTACTTCGTGCAGTCGTTCGACCTCGCTGGGCAGTACGAGTCGCACGCCGCCGGTGCGAACTCCGCCTACACCTACGGGCTGTTCATCGGCGACCTGGTCGCATTCCTCGAAGCGGGCACACCCGCACATCTGCTGGGGTATTCGTTCGCCGGCACGGTTGCTCAGCTGGTCGCCGTCCACCGCCGGGACCTCGTGCTCTCCCTCGCGCTGCTCACCACACCTCCGGGGTCCGGCAACGTGTTCGCGAGCATGAAGTGGCTGGGTCCCCTCGCCCCGATCGCGAGCCCACGGCGCGGAGCCGGCCTCATGATCTGGGGGATCGTGACGAACAAAAACCGGGTCCCACCCCGACGGTTGGAGTTCGTGCGCTCACGGTTCGCGCTCACGAGCAGGCGCAGCGTCGACGAGATCGTCGGCCTCATGATGATCGCGCCCGATGTGCGCAGCCGCGTGCGGGATCTGCCCGTGCCCAAGCTCGTCGTCGCCGGGTCGCATGACCTGTGGCCCCTCGCCGCCCACGAGCAGTACGCCCGCGACATCGACGCCGAGTTCCGCTCGTATGCGACCGGCCACAGCCCGAGCGAGACCACCCCGCATCAGCTCGCCGCCGACCTGCTCGATCTCTACGCGCGGGCTCGCGACTGAGCCACCGACGGCGTCACCGGCCGACCGAAGAGCGCTCGGCCTCGCGGCGAGCCTGGCGCCGCCGGTGCAGAGGCTCTTCCGACAGGTGCAGCCGCACGGTGGGCACCACATAGCTCAACCGCCGTCGGAGCGACGCCCAGTCCTGGAACGGCCGCGCCGAGACCTCGACCACGAGGCTTCGATCGCGCAGCACCGTCATCCCCGGCCGCACGTGGAACGACAGGTCGAAGTCGTCGTGGATGTTCTGCTCCTCGCGGTGCACCTCCCCGCTCAGCATCCGCCAGGCGGCGGCGCGCATCGCCATGTTCGATCCGTAGAGGGGCGCATGCCCGAGAAGCGGACCCATCGCGGCGTACATGCCGCCGATGTAGAGGTGCGCCCCCATCCAGTGCACCAGGGGCGTCGCACCGTAGAAGCGCGGCTCCCCCGTGACGAAGTCGACGTCGCCGCGGGTGCGGAACGTCCGCTCGATCCGCGCGATCCAATCCGGCCCCGGGCGGGAATCGGCGTCGAGCCGGGCGATGATGTCGCCCGTCGCCGCGTCGTAGCCGGCCGCCGATGCGCGAGGAATCCCCCGGATCGGCTCGCTCACGACCCGTGCGCCGAACCGCTCGGCGACGGCGGCCGTGTCATCGCTGCTGCCGTTGTCGACGATCACGATCTCGTCGGCCTTCCGGGTCTGCCGGGCGAGGGCGCTCAGACACACCTCAAGCAGGCGGGCGTCGTCGCGCACCGGGATGACGACGGAGACGGAACGCGGGAACTCGGTCGTCATCGTTCTCCTCCCCTGCACGGCTCGGCACTCAGACACAGTCTCCACCGTGGACGACCTCGCCGGGCGATTGAGCGAGGATGGTCGCCGATGTCGAGGCACAGGCTCACGTCTGCTCTAACCGAAGAGCGCCTACGCAGGCTGCTCTAGCCGGAGAGCACCAGCGCGCACAGCCTGGTCGAACACGATTCTGGCATCAGACGACCATAGGGTCGAGCCAATGTAGCCACGACTATTCCAGCCGGATTATCGAGTGCCGGTCGCGGACACGGGGCGAGATTCTGTGCGGCATCGAAGGTGATGGTCGTGGCTGGGAGCACCCACTGGGCGAGGCTCCCGTGCCCTTCGAGAACCCCACCCCCGCGATCAGGGTTTGAGCCCGAGGTTGTAAAGATGGCCGTTCGTCGAAGTTCCAGGCATCGTAGTCGGCCATGCCCCGTAGGGTACTGCGACATATCGCCCATTGCCTCCTGGATCCGCGAGCACCCGCAGCGATGGCGAGTCTGACCAGATAGCGATCCAGTAGGCGGTCCCGACAGTCAGATCCACGCCCGAGGTCAACGACAATGTGTTGATGCCGGCGGCATAGTCGGAGAGCTCTGATGTCTGCGCCAGGAGGGTCCCCGGAGATCCGGCGATATCCGAATACACCGCGGCCTTGAGGCGCCCCGTGCCAGCGTTCGCTATTTGGGCTTCGATGTGTCCAGCGGTGCCGCTGTCGACCGCCACGTATCTCCCGACGCTCAGGTCCTGACCGGTCCAGTCAGCGCCGCTCGCCGTGGCCGCATTACCTGCCAGAGTCGTCGGCGAGGGCGACATCGCCTGCCATAGCTGGAACTCGGACAGCCCGACATTCAGCGTTGTCGATGATACCGAGTTGATCGTGAACCGAACGCTTGTCGTCGACCGTGCGGGAAACGACACCCCGAACGCCGAGCCATCGTTGGGGAGCGCACCCACCGCGACGACCGATCCGTCGGAGAACGCAAGCGTGCCCGAGAGAACGTTGTCGTTGGGATTCGGTCTGTCGTAGAGAGTCACGCGGCTGACCGTTGATGCCGACGGCAGCGACATCTGCACCCAGCTGCCAGCTGCTCCGCCGATGGTAGCCCATTCGGCGTATTGGTCGGCCGGATATCCCCCGATGACGCCGTCGGCTACGTTTGCGGCGCTCTGGCCACTTGCCGTGTTCTGCGACGATGATGTCACCGTGGCAAGTTCCGCGAGATTGCCGCTGATTGAGTTGTTCGTTGTGTACTGCCGCCTCAGCCACTGATCGGAGCCATCGGCGGCACACGCGGCCGGAGTTCCGCACGTGTTCGAGTCGTATGGCGTGTATGCGTAGTACGCGGCCTCTTTGCCCAGAAGATCGCCGCCTCCCACGTTGGCAGGCTTGCCGACGACGTCGTACCCCTGATACGAGCGCAGTACGTGAGGTGCTGCGTACGCGAGCTGGGCTTGTCGAGTGAAGAACGCGGTCGTGAGGTGATCAGGGTGATCGGGGCCACCGTAGGAACCCTGCGTATTTTGGGTAGCGATCACGGAGGGCTTCGCCTCATTCATCAGCGCCAACAGGCTGGCAATGAGCGTGTCGCGCGTGTACGTCGCCGAGCCGTCGACCGCGGTGATCGTCGATTGGGCACCCGTCCACAGCTTCCGGATGCTCTGATCTCCCGTGACGGGATACCCAAGGCCGTCGGGGAAGCCGCCGTCGGGTAACCGGAGATAGGTCAGCGTGACACGCGGGTTCTCATCGAGAGTAGCTCTTCGAAGGGTGGAGCCACCGATCGTTGTATTCGTATATGTCCAGCTATTGCTAACACCGCTCAGCACCGAGTATCCCGCCTCGGCGCCTTTTTCTCGGGACGTCGCATATGCATTTCCCTTGCCCGCGTCACCTGCGGTGACGAAAACGGTCGTCACGCACATCTTCGACCCCACATCATGAGCGAGCTGCGGATTGGTGAAGAAGAGCGTGTCGTCCTGATGCGCCACAACATACATCGAGCTGCCCGCAGCGCAGTCGCCAGAAAGGGGCGATGCGGAAGCGGGTCCTGCTACCGCCGACGCGATAAGTCCCGCTACTCCGAGAACGACAGGAATTGCCCAACGGTGCTTCTTCACTAGCTTCCTCTCACATACTGGCGAGACCTGGCACAGTCATAAGAAACAGCCGGCCCCTTGAATGCAAGGCGTCCGACAGTAAGGAACACCGTCGAGATATCGTGGCGACGGAGGACTGAAAGCTCACGGGCGCGGGCGGTCCTAGCGCTTGAACAAAGCATGGCATACCAAAGACATGTGAAGACGCCCAAGTTGCAGATCAGACCAATCGACCGAAGCGGCGACGACAAGGTGCCTGTGCTTGGGATGTCGAGCGCGCGGGCGGCCGCCGGCGCGCAGGCCGCCTAGTACACGGTCCCCATCGCCTCGCGCACCTCGTCGAGGGTCGCGTCGGCGATGTCACGGGCGCGCTCGTTCCCGCGCCGGAGGACGGAGCGCACGAGGTCGGGATCCGCAGCGAATCCTCGGCGCCGTTCTCTCAGGGGCGCGAGGAACTCGTTCACGGCGGTGGCGGCGAGCGTCTTCAACTCGCTGCTGCCACCGTCGCCGATGCGATCCGCCAGCTCCTCCGGCGCGACGTCGAGGCACAGCGCGGTCGTCGACAGCAGCGCCGAGACGCCCGGCCGATGCTCCGGATCGAACGTGATCCGCCGATCCTGATCCGTTCGGGCACGGCGGATCGCGGCGACGGTCTCGTCCGCCGTCATCGACAGGGCGATCGCGTTGCCGTAGCTCTTCGACATCTTCCGGCCGTCGAGCCCCGGCACCTCCGGGGTCGCGGTGATCAGCGCATCGGGAACCGGGAAGATCGGGCCGTAGCGCTCGTTGAACCGTCGGGCGATCACCCGCGTCATCTCCACGTGCGGCAGATTGTCCTTTCCCACCGGCACCAGGTTGCCCTTGCAGAACAGGATGTCGGCGGCCTGATGCACCGGATAGGTCAGCAGCAGCCCGCTCAGCGCACGCCCCGAGGCCTCGAGCTCCGACTTGACCGTGGGGTTGCGGTGCAGCTCGGCCTCGGTGACGAGACTGAGGAACGGCAGCAGCAACTGGTTCAGCGCAGGGACCGACGAGTGCGTGAAGACCGTCGTCCGCTCCGGGTCGATCCCGGCTGCAAGGTAGTCGAGAACGGCCCCGTGCACGTTGTCGCGCACGTGCGCCGTCGTATCCCGGTCGGTGATGACCTGGTAGTCGGCGAGCACGAGGAACGTCTCGACCCCCGCCTCCTGCAGCCGCACCCGCTCCCGGATGGTCCCGAAATAGTGCCCGAGGTGAAGCGCCCCGGTCGGGCGCTCGCCCGTGAGCACACGGAACCTCTCCGGGTGCCGGGCCACGGCGTCGGCGACCTCCGTCGATCGCTGCGCGGTCGCGGTGAACGAATCCATCTGTCTCTCCCTGAATCGGGAGCCGCACGGAGTTCTCGGGTGCTGTCACGAACTGCCGTGCAGCCCGTGAACATGCTTCAACCGGCTGCTATCGCAGCCACCACCATGCGGAGCGGTTGAAGTTCATGCCACAGATGCTATCGCGCACCGCGACCGCGGGCTCACGGGGTGAGCCGGTGCAGGTCGCGCGGGAAGAGCGTCACCTCCCGGATGTTCGACGCCCCGATGAGTCGCGACACCCAGCGCTCCAGACCGATCGCGAACCCTCCGTGCGGCGGCATGCCGTGCGCGAAGGCCGAGAGGTAGGAAGCGTACGCGTCGGGCGACTCGCCCCGCGCCTCGATGGCGGCGACGTAGTCGGAGTACCGATGCCGTCGCTGCCCACCGGTCACGAGCTCGAGGCCGCGGAAGATCAGGTCGAAGCTGTTGCTCCACCGCGGGTCGTCCGGCTGCGGGTGCGTGCAGAAGGGCCGCTTGCGCATCGGGTACCCCTCGACCGCGATCACGTCGCTGCCGTACCGCTGCTGGGCCCACTCGCCGAGGGCGCGCTCGTGCGCCGGTGCCAGGTCGGGCTCGTCATCCGGGGCTCCGACCCGCCGCAGCGCGTCCTGGAAGTGGATCACCGGGATCTCGTCGGGGATCGCGGGAAGCGCGAGGCCGAGGCGCGCGACCGCGTCCCCGCTCTCGGTGCGGATGCTCTCGATCATGCCGAGCAGCACCCGGTGCAGCAGCGCGAGCACATCGCGGTGGTCGCGGATGAAGCCGAGCTCGGCGTCGAGGGAGACGTACTCGGCGAGATGACGCACCGTGTCGTGCGGTTCCGCGCGGAACACGGGGCCCGTCTCGTAGACGCGCTCGAAGACGCCGACGAGCTGCTGCTTGAAGAACTGCGGACTCTGCGCGAGGTAAGCGGTCGTGCCGAAGTAGTCGACCGGGAACACGTTCGCTCCCGACTCCGTCACAGAGTCGACGAGCTTCGGCGTCTGGATCTCGGTGAATCCCTCGGCGTCGAGCGTGCGACGGAATCCGCGCAGGCTCGCCGCAGCCAGCTCCCACTTCGCACGCTGAGCGGGATGCCGCCAGGTCACCGCCGCATGGTCGAGCACCGTGGGAAGCGCGGCGTCGAGAGTGGGCCGCCACAGCTCGACCACCGGGGTGCGGGCGGGCTCCGAGAGCAGGGTGATCTCGGGTGCTGTCACCTCGATGCCACCGGGGGCGTGCGCGTTCGCGGTCGCGGTGCCTTCGATGCGCACGACCGTCTCCTCTCCGGGCAGACCGGCCGTCGGGAGCTGCTCGGGTCGGAACACGATCTGCGCGAGTCCTGTGCGGTCGCGCAGGATCAGGAACGATACGGTGGCGAGTTCCCTGCGCCGGTGCACGTGTCCCATGAGGGTGATCCGTACGCCAGGGGGCGTGTCGGGAAGCTGAGTGGCGAGAGTGCGAGCGGGGTCGGTCGGCGACATGATTCCTCCAGGTGGCGAAAGCCCTGGAGGTGCGGGCGGGGGCTAGATCGCGGTGCCACCACACCTTCGCCGATCGCTCATCGGCCTCTCGTCGATACGCCGGACGCGCGAGCCGCCACCTGCCCCTGAGGGCCGGGGGTCGTCACTCCCCCCGCAGCTGCTGCGGCCATCGTAACATCGCGCTGGACCGCTCCCACGGTGGGGGCTTCGCTCGCCGAGCGGTCCCGTCGGAGAGCTCGTCCGCTGCCTACTCGCTGTCGAGGAAGACCCCGACCCGTTCACCGTCGTACACGAACTGCAGCGCGGTCGCTGAGGGGAAGCGCTCGCTCAGCTCCTTGGGGACATTGCTGTCGAAAGGCACCTCGACGGTCGCGGGGAACGTGCCGACGGCGCACCCGGTGTACGTGGGCCCGTCGTAGCTCCATCCCGAGGAGGAGTCGAAGTCATCCTTGTCGGGCACCTGATCCCAGCGGGCGACGGTGAGGCAGTCCTCTCCGACGGAACCGTTGAAGTACCCGCCCGCGCTCTCCACGAGAACCAGCCCGTAGAAGTCGAACACGGCGGAGCTCGGTCCCACCCCCATCCACCCGGCCGGGATCTCCCTGGTCGATGTCGCGTCGAGTGTGGTGATCTGCGGAGCCCCCGAAGACGAGGCGACGGGGGTGACCTTCACGAGTGCGAAGGTGACGGCCGCCGACATCACGGCCGCCGCCACGATCGCGACCACCCACAGGATCCTGGTCGTGCGCACCGTGAACCAGGCCGCCAGCTTCTCGGCTGGTTCCTGTTTCGGCGCGAGCGGATCCGTCGCATCGACGGCGGCATCGGCGAACACGTCGAGTTCGTCCTTCTCCGCTTCCTGCGCGCTCTGCTCCGGCCGCGCCTGCCTTCGAAGGGGCTCGGGTGGTCGAATCGGCTCGGGCTGCCGCACGGGCTCGATCTCCGACGCGAAGGCGTCGGCGTCACCGGCGGATGCCCTCGGCTTCGTCATCGCCTCCAGCTGCTGGAGGCGATGCAGGGCGGCAGGATCGCTCTCGATGTCCGCCGTCGGACCATAGGCGCGGGCCCGGAGGGCGCGAAGCTCTTCATCAGCCGCAGTGCTCATCTCCGGCATCGTCTCACAGGCCGCCGGGTCAGCCGCAGAAGGCCGAGGCCGAGTCCTTGAGCTGCTCGATCGCCTCGACCGTCTCCGGGGCCTGCAGGTCTGTCATGCCGCCGATCTGGGTGGCGCCGGAGCGGATGAGGTCGCCCAGCTGTCCGTCGACGTTCGCCGCGAGCCCCTCGAGCGATGCGACGAGCTCGTCGCGCGCCGCGTCGGCCTGCTCGGCCGAGATCTCGCCCTGGTCGAGCAGCGCCTGGTACTGCCCGTAGGCGTCGTCGATCGTCGTGCACGTCGCCTGGACGTCGACCCCGATCGCGTCGCCCGCCATCTGCGTGACCTGCGAGCAGCCGGAGAGGAGTCCGGCGGTGAGTCCGGCGGCGAGGACGAGAGGAAGGACCACGATTCGGCGCATGGCCTGAGGGTAGCGGCTCCACCTGACGGCCTCCTGCGGCCGATATCACCGGGGATGAACGGCGCGCCGAAACGCGCGACCTCGGGCGGGAACATGACGATCGGCGCGGCTCGTGGGTCAGGAGCTGCCGGCCGTCGCATCCAGCTTCGCCATCACCTGGTTGATCGTGAACGACGCCGACTCCTGCCGCGCGGGGAACTCCACGAGACTCTGCAGCATCCGCGCGACATACGCCTGCGCCGGCACGAACAGGAAGATGTGGTCGAGCACCCAGTCCCAGTAGGTGTTCGACGTGATGTCGGCCCGCTCGTAGGGGTCTGTGCGGAGGTTGAACAGCTTCGGGAAGCGCAGCTCGACATAGGGCTCCTGCCAGACGAGCAGGGTGCCGGCGGCGCGCTGCTCGAGGAACACCACCTTCCAGTTCTCGAACCGCAGCGCCGTGAGGTCGCCGTCGTCCGACACGTAGAAGAAGTGGCGACGCGGACTGTGTTCGACGGCACCCGTGATGTAGTCCAGCTGGTTGTTCCCGTCGAGGTGCACTCTGAAATCCGTGCCGTGCAGCTCCGTGCCTTCCTTCAGGCGCTCGGCGATGTCCGCGTCTCCGGCCGCGGCCAGCAGCGTGATGAACCAGTCGTTGTGGCTGACGATCCCGTTGAGCGTCGTCCCCGCCGGAATGCGCCCCGGCCAGCGGACCATCGCGGGCACGCGGTAGGCGCCCTCCCAATTGGAGTTCTTCTCGTTGCGGAACGGCGTCATCCCGGCGTCCGGCCAGCTGTTCATGTGCGGGCCGTTGTCGGTGGAGTACATGACGATCGTGTTCTCGGCCAGCCCGAGCTCGTCGATCAGGTCGAGCAGGCTTCCCACGATGTCATCGTGGTCGAGCATCGTGTCGTGGTAATCCGACTGCCAGCGTCCGGCGCGCCCCTTGCTCTCTTCCTTGGTGTGGGTGCGGAAGTGCATGTGCGTCGAGTTGAACCAGACGAAGAAGGGAATGTCGTCCTGCGCCTGGGTGCGGATGAAGCCCGCGGCCGCATCGCGGAACTCCTCGTCGACCGTCTCCATCCGCTTCTTCGTCAACGGCCCGGTGTCTTCGATGCGCTGGGTGCCGTCGGCGTTCGCCCAGGAGTGGAGCACGCCGCGGGGACGGAACTTCTCACTGAAGCCGGGGAATTCCTCATCGGTCGGGTAGTCGGGGTGCTCGGGCTCCTCCTCGGCGTTGAGGTGATAGAGGTTGCCGAAGAACTCGTCGAAGCCATGTGCGGTCGGCAGGTGCTCGTCGCGGTCGCCGAGGTGGTTCTTGCCGAACTGCCCGGTCGCGTAGCCGTGGTGCTTGAGGGCGTCGGCGATCGTGGGATCCTCCGGCTGAAGACCCAGTCTCGCGCCGGGCATCCCCACCTTCGTGAGTCCGGTGCGGTAAGGGTTCTGCCCGGTGATGAAGGCCGCGCGCCCCGCGGTGCAGCTCTGCTCGCCGTAGTAGTCGGTGAACTTCACGCCCTCGTCGGCGATCCGATCGATGTTCGGCGTGCGGTAGCCCATGAGGCCGTCGGAGTACGTGCTCAGGTTGCTGATGCCGATGTCATCGCCCCAGATGATGAGGATGTTGGGCTTGTCCGCCATGACGACTCCTTGCTAGACCCGCGAAACGGGGGCGATCGCCCTCCGTCGAAGCCAAGCACTCCCTCACGGGTGCGCCCAGAGGCGCCTCACTCGGAACGGGTGAGGCGGAATCCGATGTGCGACATGCCGGTGTCCTCCGCCTGCGGCGAGCGCGCGGCCGGACGGAAGCGCAGGCAGTAGTCGGGCGAGCAGAGGTGCGATCCGCCCTTGAGCACCCGACGCGGAATGTCGGGGAACCCCTCCTGCGCGCTCGCGGCGGCGAGCAGGTTCGTGCGCTTGCCCGGGTCGACCGGGGCGTCGGAGAGGCGGAGGTGCCGCGGCGTGTAGAAATCGGTCGTCCACTCCCAGACGTTCGCGATCATGTCGTAGAGGCCATAGCCGTTCGGAGGGTACGAGCCGACCGGGGCCGTGCCGCCCACGCCCTGGTTGTCGTAGGGGAAGCGTCCGAGCCAGGAGTTCGCCTGGGCGATGCCGCCCGGGTACGCCTCGTCACCCCAGGCGAAGGGGGCGCCGTCCACTCCCCCGCGTGCCGCGTATTCGTGCTCGGCCTCGGTCGGCAGCCGCATCCCCACCCAGTCGGCGTAGGCGACCGCATCCTCGAACGCGATGTGCACGACCGGATGCTGCAGCAGATCGTCGATCGAGGAGTCGGGTCCGAACGGCCGGCGCCAGGACGCCCCCGGCTGCCAGCGCCACCAGTTGCGCCATTCGCGCAGATCCGTCGGGCCGGACGTCGGCGTGAACACCATCGCACCGGGCACCAGGTCCGCGGGGTCGGCTCCGGGGAAGGCCGCGGGATCGAGCTCGCGCTCGGCGACCGTCACGTATCCGGTCGCCTCGACGAATTGGGCATACTGCGCGTTCGTCACCTCATAGCGATCGATGAAGAACGGGGCGACCTCGCGCTGATGGGCCGGTCGCTCGTCCGGGTAGAAGTCATCGGAACCCATCAGAAACGTGCCACCCGGGATGTGAACCATGTCGCGCGAGTTCGTCACGTGCTCAGCGTAGTGTCGGGGTTCCCCGGCACCCTGGCCGATCTGGAAGGATCATCCTCATGATCACCGTTCATCTGCGCTACGAGATCGATCCGGACAAGCTCGACGACTTCACCGCGTACGGACGCACCTGGATACGCCTCGTGGAGAAGCATGGCGGCACCCACCACGGCTACTTCCTGCCGAGCGAAGGCGACAGCGATGAGGCCTTCGCGCTGTTCACCTTCCCCTCCCTGGCGGAGTACGAGGTCTATCGGACCGCGTCGAAGACCGACCCGGAGTGCGTCGAGGCATTCGACTTCGCCCGCAGGACCGGGTGCATCCGCCGCTACGAGCGCCGCTTCCTCAGCCCGGTCTTCGACGGGGTATAGGTACGAGAAGGCGGGTTTCCGGTACGAGGGCCGCCAACGGGACACGATGTTCTGGGACGGCGAATGGGTCGACTCCATCCTCATGGCGGTGCTGAGCACGGACGAGCATCCCCTCGCTCCTTAAGCTGGAGGCGATGTCTGACCTCCGAGCACCCGCGAACGCCCCCATCGTCGTGATCGGCGCCGGTGTGATCGGCGCCTCCATCGCTCACCATCTGGCTCGCGCCGGACGCGAGGTGGTCGTGCTCGACAGCGGAACTCCGGGCACGGGAGTGACAGCCGCTTCATTCGCCTGGGTCGGCATCGCCAAGAGCCCCGCCGACGCGTATGCGGGTTCGCTCCGCGAGCGTGCGCGGCCGGAGTTCGATCGCGTCCTCACCGAGATCACCGCGCCCATCGGGCTTCGTCCGTTCGGTGCTCTCACGTGGGAGGAGTCCGAGGAGCGGACTCGCTCCTTCGTCTCCGACCACCAGGCTGCAGGGCACCGGATGAAGCTGATAACGGCGCACGAGGCGCGGATGCGGGAGCCGAGCCTGCGCGACGTGCCAGACGTGGTGGCATACGCCCCCGACGATGTGGGGGTCGATCCGGTCGCCTTCACGCGCGCCCTTCTGCAGAGCGCACAGGAGCACGGGGCGGAGGTGCGCACCGGCACCACCGTCCTGCGGATCGTTCACGATGACGGCCGCGTTCGTGGGGTTGCGACCGACCGAGGTGTGCTCGCCGCGAAGAGCGTCGTCCTCGCGGCCGGCACCGCGTCGACCGGCCTCGCCGCGTCGGTCGGAGTCGATATCGACGTCGCGGGGTCTCCCTGTTGCCTGCTGCGCTTCTCCACACCCCGCCCGCTCGTGCGGGGCATCCTCTCCGCCCCGGAGTTCGAGGTCCGCCAGCTGGACGACGCCACGCTCCTCGCCGCGGAAGACGTTCCCGCAGGTTTCTCCGGTGACCCGAGAGAGCTCGCCGTGGCCACTCTCGCCGCGATCCGCCGGTCCTTCGTCGACGCCGACGACGTCCGCCTCGAACATGCCGTGATCGCCGACCGACCGATGCCGGCGAACGGACAGCCGCTCGTGGGCCCGGTGCCGACCATGCCCGGCCTCCACCTGGCGATCGCCCACCCCGGCGTGATCCTGTCCGCCGAGATCGGACGCCAGGTCGCCGCGGCCCACACCACGCCCTGAGGTCTCCTCCACACGCGATCAGACGTGGAGGGGGTGATGACGTCGTGGATCACCACGAGCTGTTCCGGTGAGAACACGTCGACGTAATCGTGTGCTGCTCTCTCGCTTGAGGAGAGGGCCTCAGTGGGGCGCTCCGCACGGGGATCGTCTGCATAGCTCGAAGCCCGGGAGACGGGTGTGACTGCATTGTAATTCCCGCTTCTCGGGCGCATAATCTGAACAACAGGACATGGCGTCAGCGAAGGAGCTCCCATGAGTGACCAATCGGAAGACTCGGGGCTGTTCTCTTCAGCCTCAGGTCCCAGCGGTGCGTCGATCACCGACTGGACGGATCTCGGACGGGAGATGTGGTCCTATCTCACCGGTCGTGGGGCAGCTGTCAACTACACGTTCGAGGACATGACGGTGGAAGTGCCCAGAGACATCGGACCTGACGCGCCCCGGGCGACCTGGAAGTTCAACGGCACCCTTCGGGTCACCACCAGCGACAGCGCCTCGGGCGAATCTCGGTCCGACTGAGAAGACCGACGCCGATGATCCATCTCGATATCGACCTGCAGGTGGAGCAAGCCGCCGCGGACGGCGGCCCTCCGACGAGGTTCGAGGTGCACGCTGCGGGCCGCGAGATCGTCATCACCTTCGAGTCCTCCTCCGGCTTCGGAGGGATGGGACGCCACGAACTCACTCAGCTCGGTCCACTCGCCGACGGGCTCGCCCGACGAGGTATCCGCGTGCGTGTGGAGGGCCCGAAGGGGACTTTGGTTCAGTTCGGCGACGTGAAGTCCGGTCCGGTCGGTCGGGCGATCTCGGGCTCCACGCACATCCGGCTCGGGCATCTCACCACGTTGCTGTCCGAGGCGAAGCAACGGGAACGCGGTGATGGCTTCCAGCTCCCGCTTCCCCCACCCACACTGTTCCCTCTCGTGCCCACTCTGAACCGGCGAGTACCGCGGCGAGTGACCACGACCCACTATCTCCCGGGTTCAGGTAGGCCGCGATTGATCTTCGCCGTCGGTGACGGCGACTGGGACCGCAGCAGACCACGAGAGTTCGATCTGCTTCCCGACCGGACGACGATCGGCTCCGATTCCAGTGCCGACCTCCGCCTCGAAGGCTTGAAGGCCATCCACGCTGAGGTGCGTCGCAACGAGGATGACGAGTACGTCCTCTACTCGTATGGCGCGACCGGTGGAGGTCGGCCGAACCTGCCGCACAGTTCCGACGACGCGAGGATCCTGCGCACAGGTTCACGGATCGAGATCGGATCATGGCGTCTGGCTTACTACCGTGAGGAGTTCGCCGACCACGGACGCCCGTTCGGTGGGCGGCAGGGCGGCGAGTACGAATTCCAGAAGCAGCAACCCGTGCGCCCATACGGTTCGGGGGAGCTCGGCTGACGCCGAGCCGAACTCCCCAGGTCCGCTGATCGGGACCACGCCCTTGGAGTCGGGCACTTCAGTCGATGCCGATCAGCCGGCGGCGATCCAGGATCGCGTGAAGCCAAGCACCCCGCTGCCGTCGGTGTCCGCGAGGGAGACCCCGACGAACCTGGTGGCACCCTCGGAGCTCTGCCAGCGGAACCGGTACTCGTCGGACAGGACCGCGTCTGCGATCGCCGCCCCCGCGGATTCGGCGGACTGCGCATTCGCGAACGCGCCTGCGGTGCGGGAGATGTAGGCGTCCAGGAGGGAGCCGTAGGGGCCACCGCTCTCCGGCCGGACGGCGTTGTCGACGAAGGCGCTGGCGACCGCGGCGGGCTCGATCACACTGACCCCGACGCCGAATCGTTCCGCGACCACCGCCAGCGACTGCATGAAACCCTCCACCGCGAACTTCGCTCCGCAGTAGGCGTCGGCGAACGGCTGGCCGACGGCTCCGCCGACGCTCGTCACGGTGAGGATGCGCCCGCTGCCGCGCTCGCGCATGCCCGGCAGCACGAGTTTGGTGAGGTTGACCGGCGCCAGGTAGTTGATGTCGAGTTGCGCCTGGACCTCCTCCATCGTCAACTGCTCGGCCGTCGCCACGCTGCCTTGCCCGGCGTTGTTCACGAGTACGTGGATGCCCCCGAGCTCCGCCTCGATCTGCGCCACCAGCCGTGCCGCGGCGGCATGATCCACCACGTCGAGAGCGCGCACATCGACCTCGACCCCCGCTTCTCCGGCCGCAGCCCGCAAGGCGCCTGCTTTCGCCGTGTCGCGCATGGTCGCGACCACGTGCAGCCCGCGTCGTGCCAGCTCGACGGCGGCGTGGAGTCCCATTCCCGATGACGTTCCGGTGATCAGTGCGATGTCGTTCATGAGGTGACTCTACGACGAGCCGCCCGGAGGCGGCGGGGTGCTCCGGGCTAGGATCCCAGAATGTCGGCGACGATCATGGAGGCACCGATGCCCAGCACCGTACGTCTGCGCGCAAGCGCGCTCCTGGTCGCAGGAGTGCTGGCCTGCGCCGGTTGCTCCGCGGCGATGCCCAGCCCGCCGGCGGCTGTCGGCGATGGCTTCCCCGGCACCTGCCTGCCGTCCGAAGTCTCCTGGCCCTCCGACTTCCTCGAGTCCCTGCCCGGAGAATCGGAGGCGATCGGCGGCACCATCGTGGGCCTTCGCCTCGAGTGGGTCGACTCCGACTTCGTGTGGCGGCTGCGCAGCGCCGACACCCGGGTCGACATGTTCGGCGAACGGGTCGACGATCCGGCCTTCGGCAGGGAGTCACTAGTCGACGTCCGCACGCTCGAAGTCATCACGACGGGCGAGACCGAGCTCACCGAGGCGGAGCAGCAGATGAACGGCAGCAGCGCCTACAGCGCGGCCCAGCTCTCGGGCGAGGAATACCCGAGTCCGCTCATCGTCGAGATGGCACGGGTCATGGAAGACGGCTCGCCCGCGTGGCGGCTGACCATGTGCGACACCGCCACGAACGAGATGACCGTCACGACTCTGGGCTGACCCATGTCTGCGCACACCCCCTCAGCTAACTTGCACGTTCGTGTGCACGTAACGTGTAAACTCGTCCCGTGAAACAGAGCTGGCGGATCTACAAGCGCGACGTCAAGAGACTCTCCCTCGTACCCAAAGCCTGGATCATCATCATCGGGGTGCTCATCACCCCGGCCCTGTACGCGTGGTTCAACATCAACGCGTTCTGGGACCCTTACGCCAACACCGCGAACATCCGCGTGGCGGTGGTCGATCTCGACGAGGGCGCCACCTCCGACCTCACCGGACACATCGACATCGGCGAGCAGGTGACCGAGCAGCTCCAGGACAACGACCAGCTCGGCTGGCAGTTCATGGGCGAAGACGAGGCCCAGGAGGCGGTGAAGAAGGGAGACGTCTACGCCGTCATCGTCATTCCCGCACAGTTCAGTGAAGATCTGCTCAGCATCACCAGCGGCGACTTCACCCAGCCAGCACTGCAGTACTACGTCAACGAGAAGGCCGGCGCGATCGCGCCGAAGATCACCGACGTCGGCGCCTCTGAACTCGACAAGCAGGTCACGACCGCCTTCAAGGAGCAGGTGGCGCTCGCAGCGACGAACGCCCTCAAAGACGTCGGCGACTCCACGGAGCTGCGGCTGCTGAACGCCAGGGACAACACCCTCAACGCCTTCGACCAGGCGACCCAGACCCTCTCGTCAGCGCGCGAGAACCTCGCAGAGACGCAGGAGGGGCTCACATCCTCCCGCGGCACCCTCTCGTCAGCGCGGAGCACGCTCGGCGATGTCGACAAGACGCTCGGCGACGTGCAGAAGTCGCTCGTCCAGACGCAGTCGATCATCGCCGAGACGCAGAAGGAGGTGATCGCCTTCACCGACAGCGCCACCACGGCGTTCCTGAAGGGCACCACCCTGCTCGCCGACGCCTCCTCGAAGGCGAACGTCTCGATCACCCGTCTCACCCAGAGCCTCGAACAGGCGGGCGTGCGCATCGACGCCGGGATCGACGACGTCTCGAACGTGCTGAAGGCGAACGAGGCGGCGGCCGCCCGACTGCAGACGCTTCTCGACAACACCGACCTCAGCGACGACACGAAGCAGCGCCTGACCGAGGTCATCGCCTCGCTCCAACAGCGCAATGCCACCGACCAGCAGCTGCTCGCGGATCTGAAGACCCTGAAGGCCGGTGCCTCCGACACCGTGGCTTCCGTTCAGGCGGCGGCCGATGCCGTGGACCAGGCGATGCAGGACACCCGGGATGCCTCGGCGGCGATGCGCGACATCCTCACCCGCACCGTGCCCTCGCTCAACAGCGCCATGTCGCAGCTGTCGGCGAGCGTCGGATCGTTCTCGGCGGCGCTGGACGCGCAGAAGGGCGTGCTCGCACAGGCCGATCAGCTGCTCGCCGGGCTGGACTCGCAGCTCGTGGCCACGTCGGCGGCGCTGCAGAGCTTCGACAACGACCTCGCGGGCATCGAGCAGGGACTGCAGACGTCGCGCACCGACGTCGTCGCCCTCAACGCCGCATCCGAGTGGGGTCTGCTCGGCACCCTGACCGATCTGGATCCCGAGCAGATCGCCCAGTTCATCTCCTCCCCCGTCGAGGTCGACGAGCATCTGGTGTTCCCCGTCGACACCTACGGGTCGGCGATGGCCGCGCTCTTCACGAACCTGTCGCTGTGGATCGGCGCCTTCGTGCTCATGGTGATCTTCCGCGTCGAGGTCGACACCGAGGGCGTCGAAGACGTCACCGTGCGCCAGGCCTACTTCGGCCGCTTCTTCCTCTTCGCGACGCTCGCCATCGGCCAGGCGCTGATCGTGTGCATCGGCAACCTCATCATCGGTGTGCAGACCGTCAGCGCCGCGGCCTTCGTCGGCACCGGTGTGCTCATCGCCCTCGCCTACGTGAGCATCATCTACGCGCTCTGCGTCGCATTCGGCCACGTCGGCCGGGGCCTGTGCATCCTGCTGGTGATCATGCAGATCCCCGGCGCGTCCGGCCTGTACCCGATCGAGCTGATGCCCGGGTTCTTCCGTGCGATCTACCCGCTCCTGCCGTTCTCCTACGGCATCGACGCGATGCGGGAGACGATCGGGGGCTTCTACGGCGGCCACTACTGGCGCTTCCTCGGCGCTCTCGCCGTGTTCGTCGCTCTCGCGTTCCTCGTCGGGCTCGTCCTGCGGCGCCGTCTCGCCAACTTCACCCTGCTCTTCAACCGCCAGGTGCTCTCGACCGACCTCCTGATCGGCGAGAAGGTGCAGGTCGTCGGCAGCGGATACCGGCTCACCGACGTCATCAGGGCGCTGTCGAACCGCGCCGAGTACCGCGAAGACCTCGCTCGACGGGCAGAGCCGTTCACCCGCCGCTACCCGACGCTGTTGAAGGCGACGGTGCTCACGGGAGCCGCGGGCCTCGTCGTGCTCGGTGTCCTCACCTGGGCGCTTCCCGAGTCGAAGGCACTGCTGCTGGGACTGTGGACCCTCTGGATCCTGCTGGTCATCGGATTCCTCGTGACCATCGAGTACATCAAGCACAGTTTCCAGAACGGCGAGGAGGTCGCCGCTCTCGACGAGGCGGAGCTGCGTCAGCTCGCCCTCGCGGGCCCCGCCGGCCATGCAGCGGTCCTGCCCGTCACGACAGCCGAACCGCTGCCTTCGACCTCATCCGCCCCGATCGCCGCGACCGCGGCCGAGGCCCCGGTGACGGATGCGACGTCCGAACGGGACGAACCGGCCGCCGGTATCGAAGCCGACGCCCTGCTCACGGAGTGGTTCGCTTCCGAACCACAGCCCGACGCCGCCCCGGAACCGGACCCCGGCGCCGAACCGGATGCCGAGCCCGTGCAGCCCGAGACGACCGCGGCGGTGGACGCCCCGGAGGACGAGGGACCGACACGAACGGCGGAACCGGAAGAGGACGAACCGGAAGAGGACGAACCGGCCGAGCACCAGCGAGCAGAAGGAGAGGACCGCGCGTGAAGGACATCCTGCACCTGACACTGCGCGACGTTCGTCACGCCACCCAGAACGTGATGGCATGCATCGTCCTTTTCGGTCTCGTCGTCATCCCCTCCCTGTTCACCTGGTTCAACGTGATCGCCAGTTGGGATCCGTTCGCGAACACGAAGGACCTGAAGATCGCGGTCGCGAGCACCGATGCCGGCTACGAGAGCGACCTCGTCCCGATCCGCGTGAACGTCGGGGAGCAGGTTCTCTCTCAGCTCCGCGGGAACGACCAGCTCGACTGGGTCATCACCGATGAGCACGACGCGATCGACGGGACGAAGTCGGGCGAGTACTACGCCGCGATCGTGCTGCCCGAAACCTTCAGCGCGGACATGCTGACCTTCTACGCCGATGGGGGCGACCGCACGCACATCGCGCTCTACACGAACGAGAAGAAGAACGCGCTGGCGCCGAAGATCACCGGACAGGGCGCGGAAGGGGTGTCGTCCGAGATCAGCGACACGTTCGCCCAGACGCTCGGCGACGTCGCGCTCGGCCTCGTCTCGTCGTTGTCGGACTACCTCACGGATGAGGACACGCAGGCAGCACTCACCCGGGTCGAGGCGCGCCTGGGGAGTGTGGGCGATCAGCTGCGCTCCGGTGCGCACACGGCCGACACCTTCACGGCTCTGCTAGAGGGGAGCCGGCCGCTGCTCGACAGCGCCTCGGCCCTGGTCGACACGGCCGGCGACGCGTTCACGGACACCTCGGGCGCGCTCGGCAGCGGGGTGGACGCGGCGAACACGCTGAAGTCCACTCTGCAGACGGCGGCACAGTCGCTCGCCGATGCCCTCGCGGCGACCTCGAACAGCTACGACGCCGTGGGACAGCGCATCGATGAGCTGTACGCCGCGGGCGACACTCTCAGCGGCGCCCAGGTGCAGGCGATCACCACAATCGCCGAGCGTGTGCAGCAGCAGGCCGATCAGTACGCGGCGCTCAAGAACACGCTGGAGACCGAGGTCGGACCGAACCTGCCGGAATCCGCGCAATCCGACTTCGACGCCCTGATCAGCCGACTCGACGAGGCGATCGCGCGGCAGCAGGCTCTGCAGGATCGCCTCCAGACGGCGGCGACCGACATCGCCGCCGGCAACGACGCGGCGCAGAGCTCCCACCAGGAGATCTCCGCCGCCATCGCCGAGGCCAAGAAGGCGCTCGCCGACGCACGGAGCACCTACGACAACGGCCTGAAGGCGCAGCTGAGTTCACTGTCGACGACTCTCTCCCAGATCGGGTCCGATGTCTCGGCGATCCGCTCCGACCTGTCCGGCATCACCTCGGGCCTGTCCGGTGCCTCCGATTCCGTGCTGTCCACGCTGTCGCGCGCTCAGGAGGCCACGACGCAGCTGTCGGCATCGCTGAACACGATGGCCGACAGGTTCGACGCCGTCCAGCAGTCGATCGCGAAGGCCGCCGACACCGGCGACCTCAGCGAACTGACCGGCGCCGACCCCGGTGTGCTCGCCACGTCTCTCGCCGAGCCGGTGCGCCTCGACCGCACCGCGGTCTTCCCCGTGGCGGGATTCGGTGCGGCCATGGCGCCGCTGTACATGATCCTCGCCCTCTGGGTGGGCGCGCTTCTGATGACCGTGACGATCCGCGTGGATGTGAACGCCGAGACGCTTCCCGATCGCCCTGAACTCACGCCGACGCAGAAGTACCTCGGCCGCTACGGCATCTTCGGTCTGGTCGGTCTCGCACAGAGCACGTTGCTGACCCTCGGGCTGATCCTCTTCGTCCAGGTCGAACCCGCGCATCCGCTTCTGCTGATCCTGGCGGGGTGGGCGATCTCGACCGTGTTCACACTCATCGTGTACACCGCGGTGGTCGCTTTCGGCAATGCGGGCAAGGCGCTCTCGGTACTGCTCCTGGTGATCCAGATCTCGGGCTCGGGCGGCGCGTACCCGCTGCAGCTGCTGCCCGACTGGTTCCAGAGCATCAGCCCGTTCCTTCCCGCGACCTACGCGGTGAACATGGTGAGGTCGGCGATCGCCGGCGTCTATCAGGCCGACTTCTGGTGGGCGCTGGGTGCCCTCGCGCTGTTCATCATCCCGGCACTGCTCCTCGGGCTCGTGCTGCGGCGCCCCCTGATGACGTACAACCGCAAGCTGGTCGAAGCCCTCGCCTCGACCAAGCTGATGTCCTGATCCCCGCGACTCCGCGAAAGGACCCGAAGTGACCGCACCGAATCCGCCGCGTCGACGCGACGCCCTGGCCAACCGCGAGGCCCTGCTGCGCGCGGCGCAGTCGGTGCTCGCGAGCAACCCCACGGCGTCGCTCGACGCGATCGCCCAGGCCGCAGGTCTCACCCGCCGAGCCGTCTACGGCCACTTCGCCGACCGCGACACCCTGCTGCGGGAGGTGATCGCCGCGGGTGCTCAGCGCTTCAACGCGATCGCCGAGACCACCGACGAGTCCGACCCCCGGGTGACCCTGGCACGGATGGCGACGCGTCTGTGGCGGGAGGCCTCCGCTGTGCGCGCATCGGCCAACATCGCCCTCGACGACGCACATCTGACCGACACCGTGCTCGCCCTCGCGCCGCTGCGTCACCGCATCCGCGATCTGACCCGGGCCGGTGTCGACTCCGGGGCGTTCCGCGGCGATATGCCCGCCGAGCTGCTCGCCTTCCTCATCGAGGAGACGGCGCGAGCCACGCTGCGCGAGCTGCGGCTCACCACTGCCGACGCCGACTCGACCGTCGTGCGCGTCGTGCTCAGCATCGTGGGGCTCTCGTGGAGGGAGCAGGCCGAGCTCATCAGCGCGCACCCCGAAATCTTCGCCCAGGACTGAGCCCGCGGGCGAGCGAAGCGCGAGACCCGTGATCGACGTCGATGAGCGGGACGCCCGAGGGGATGGCGCGCACCGCGCCGACGACGCCAGTCCCCTCGCGTCCGCGCGATAGCAGCGTCGCCGCCCGTGCGTCAAGGGACGGCGGACGATAGGAGCGCTCGCCTCGTGCGTGCGTATCGTGGAGGACACGAAGAGTCGCTTCAGCGCTCTGAGTCGGTCGAACCGGCGCGCATTCGGATTCTCTCTCGGGTCTGGGATGCGGCCCGGGGGTCGGTGCGCATGCGCAGCTTCTCACTCGATTTCGCCGGTCCTCCGCGTTCGGGTCGCGGAGGACCGGACAGTCTTCCCCCCGATCGACGGTATGGACGGGAGAATGGACGATATGTCCGCGAGATCCCGCCGGCCGCTGCTCTCCTCCGTGCGCCGCCTGCTGCACACCGATCCCTCGGCGGTCGCGCACACCGAGGCCATGCCGGTCATCGACGAGCGCACGGTTCCCCGGGTGCTCGATCTCGCCACGCGCATCGGAGAATCGATGTTCGCGGTCGGGGCCTCGGCGCACGAGGTCACGCTCGCCATCACCCGGGTGTGCGACGCCTACGGGATGCGGGGCGTGCAGGTCGACGTCACGTACAACTCGATCACGGTGTCGTTCCATCTGAGCGGCGAGGTCTGGCCCGAGACGCTCGTGCGCGTCGTGCGCGTCACCGCCCCCGACCACGCGAAGCTGCAGCGCGTGCAGGCCCTGGTCGCCGACATCGACGGTGGACTCGACCTCGAATCCGCACGCACGACGTTCCGTGCCATTCGACGGATGCCGTTCCGCTACCAGCAGCCCGTCGTCATCGTCGCCAGGGCACTTCTCGCCGTGGGCGTGAGCATCATGCTGGGCGCCTCGCCGATCATCGTCGGCCTCACCTTCGTCGCGGCCCTGTGCGCCGCACTCACGCAGGCCGGTCTCGCCCGACTGCGCGTGCCCCTGTTCTTCAGCCAGATCGCCGGAGGGTTCGTGACGACCGTCGTGGCCGTCGTGGTCTCCGCCCTCGGCACCGCGGGGATAGAGCCGTTCGTCGGCATCCGCCCTTCGATCATCGTCGCCTCGGGAATCGTGCTGATGCTCGCCGGCCTCACCGTGGTCGGTGCGGCACAGGATGCGATCGACGGCTTCGCGTTGACCGCGGGCGGACGCATCCTCGATCTGACGATGCAGACGCTCGGCGTGGTGATCGGCATCCTCGTCGGCCTGGAGCTCGGCGGCGTCCTGGGGTTCACCATGGGCCTGCCCGACGACCCTGCGCCGTTCGGCCCGCTCGTGAACCAGTTCGCAGGGGCGATCATCATCGCGGTGGCCGTGGCCGTGTTCAACGGCGCTGGCCTCCGCATCATCCTGGTCAGTGCGCTGCTCAGCGCCGTCACTCTCGCGGGCTACTCCGCCTCGGTCGCGCTGAACCTGCACCCGGCTGCGGCGAGCGCGATCGGCGCCCTGCTCGCGAGCTTCCTCGGGATGCTGATCGCCCGCAACCTCCACGTGCCCTCGGTCGCGGTGACCACCGCGGCGATCGTGCCCCTCGTTCCCGGTGTCGCCGTGTTCCAGGGACTGCTCGAGATGGTCCACGCCGCCGGCACCTCCACCGGCATGCTGCTCGCCGGCGGGTCGCTCATCGATGCCGCGGTCATCGGCATCGGCCTGGCATCCGGCGCGTCACTCGGCCTGTACCTGGGCACCCCGGTGCGCGCCACTCTCGCGAGCGTCGCGAAGACCCGCGCCCGCGTGCGCCGCTGACCCCACCCGGAGCGGTTCCGCGGCGCCCCGCCGAGAGTCGGAGAGCCGAGAGTCGGCTGGGGATTCCGGTGCTCGACGCCCGTTGCCGCATAGGCTTCCCCCGTGACTCCACCCCCGCCTCCCCCTCGGCGGACCATCACGTGGATCGCCGGCGGTGTCTTCGCGTGCGCCACGGCCGTCGTGTTCTGGGTCGTGTCGGTGTCTTCTGCCTCCTCGGGGGCGGCATCCGTCCTGATCGGACCGCTCGACGAGCTCAGTCTTCTCACTCTGTCTGTACTCCTGGCTTTCGGCTCCCTCGGCGTCGGCCTGTGGAGCATCGAAGCGCCGCCGAGGATGCTGCCGCTGAAGGTCATCGGCGTCGTGCTGGCCACGTGCGCCGGGGCCCTCGCTGCCCTCGCTGCGGTCTTCACGGTCGACGCGAACGTGACGCCCGTACTGCACAGGGGCTGCGACACCGGGTACGTGGTCGTCGAGCGCTCGTTCCTCATGGGATCGAGCGGCACGGTGTACCGGCAGGACGGGGCGTTCATCGTCACTCAGGTCGGGTGGTCATCCGGTGACAACGGGCACCAGCCGTTCTCGATGGGCGGCTACGCCGTGACGGAAGAGCGCGGCATGCTGACCGTCTCCTACGCCGTCAACCGCCCTGTCGCGAGCGCGGGGGTCACGGCCGGTTCCGGCACGTCGCTCTCGCTGCCGGTTCTCGACGACCGCACGCCGCAGTGCGGGCTGCACACAGCGAGGAGCGCCGATCAGGCTCCGTACCCGCCGATCCCCTCCCCCGAAACGGAGAAGTTGACGATGGAGAACGTCGACGGCGCGATGAGGGAGATGATCGGCGCATCGTTCGACGCCGCTGCGGGAGCGGTCGTCGATGCCTCGGGTGCGCCGCTGGACTCTTCCTCGCTGCCGTTGTCGTCGACACCCTGCCCGGAAGGCCCCGGCACGCAGCGCGAAGTGCAGATCGCGTTCCGCACCGACGACAACAGCCGATCTCTGGAACGGATTCTGGCGGTGTGGGACCAGGCTGGCTATGCGAAGGACCGGGCGATGCAGGAGGACATCCGCTACAGCGAGAGCCTTCCGGTGGCACGCGTGGGCATCAAGGACACCTCGAGCCTCGATGGGCTGATCCACTTGACGTCGACGTCGGTCTGCATCCCTCCCGCATAGCGTTCCCGATCGCTGCGCTACCACGGGACGAGTTGAGCAATATATCGGCTCCGACGTACAATTCTGCTGAATTCTGGCGGGCTGAAGAGCGCCCGTTGACCGCGCGGATGCCCGACCGGCACCGCCCGGGGGTGGTGCGCTCCTCGGCCGCCGATACCGGCCAACCGATTGGAGTGTTGAGATGTTCACGATGCCCGATCCCCGATTCGAGCTGAGGAAGATCACCGATACCGAGTGGCTGATCCTCGATCACCGCTATGCCCAGGATGACTCACGGCGCACGGTCGCCTGCGTCTATCAAGTCGATGCCGTCGAGGTCGAGGTCGTCTGGTTGCGCGACCTCCCGCTCGCGAGCTCCTACATGTCCGCAGCCGATGTGCTGGAAGACGTGCAGCGCTTCCACGCGCCCCGCCGCGCGGGTCGTCCGATCCCGATCCCGCACCTGCCACCCCTCGCCACCGCCTGACGGAGGTTCACGCGCAGACGGAATTCTCCGGGTGGACGCGCCGGCCTGTCAACGGGCAGGCGGGTGCGTCTCGCAGAGGCGAGACTGATCGATCACCACATCCATCGATCGGAGAATCTGATGTCAGACCCGCAGAACCACGACGGCGACACCACCGAGGTCGAGGCCGAGGGGATCGATCCCGACATGCCCTCGACCGATGACTCCGACGACGACGAGGAAGACGACGACGACGAAGGCCTCGACGTCGCCGACCTGCCGTAGCCGTCCGCGGACGGGAGACGCAGTGGCGGGTCAGCCCTGTCCGGGCTTTCCCCACATCTCCCCGGGGGCGAGGGACGGACATGTCGCGGAGGCGCTGAGGGCGGCGACCTCTGCGCGGATCGCGACGCCCGACTCCGCCTTCGAGACGGTGTAGACGATGCCCTGCTGCGACTCATCGGCCGGGATGTAGCCCACGAGCACGCCGTCGAGGTTCGGGTCCTCCTCCCACGGTGAGCCCCCCGCCGTGCTGACGAGGTCTGCCGTGGGGTTCTCCCGCAGCCAGTTGGCAGCCCCCGCGACTGTGGAGTCGGCGAGGGTCCAGTAGCACTCGAGCTCGGCGACCGGCCGGCACGGCCACCCCTGATACGAGTTGAACGAGGCGGGGCTGTCCGCCACGCGCACGGCTCCCGGTGGCACCACGGCCGCGTCCAGCCACGCCTGCGCCTGCTGCTCCGCGGCGGCATCGACTCCTGAGGTCTCGACACTCGGAGATGCGGTGGGTTCGCTGGTCGGGGCTGCGGCATCGTCACCGGCGCCGGTGGCGCACCCCGTCAAGACGAGGAGGGCGGAAAGGCTGAGGATCAGAGCGGAGCGCCGGTGCATGCCCCCACTATAGGGAGGGCGGTCCCCGCCGATCTCAGGCGAGCGGGTGGCGCGCACGCCTCCGGACGAGGAGCATCGCACCGGCCGACGCGAGCGCGATTCCGAACGCGACGACCCCGGGGCCGCCCCCGCCGGAGCGGGCGAGCTCTGCGGGAAGTGCCTGGTTGCCCTGTGCGACGGCCGGAGGCGGGAGAGCGACGACCTCGCGCGTGAGCGTCTGACGCTCCACCGGCACGGCGCCGCCACGAGCATCAGGGCTCGCGGCCTCCACGTCGACGACGATCGCTGCGCCGCCCGTGATCACCAGGGCGGAAAACGACACGGTCACGCTGTCTCCGGGCGCGATCGCTCCCGTCCAGCGCAGCACGTCTCCCTCGAGAACGGCGACGCCGGTGGTCGCGCTGATCGGACGATCGATGCGAGCCGCCCGCAGCAGCGATGCCAGATCGGCGGTGAGGGTCGCATCCGTCAGCGGTACGTTCCCGCTGTTCGTGAGCGTGAACTCGTAGCCGACCCGGTCGCCCGGACGCAGCGACGTGCCCTCAGCCGGCGATGCGGTCGTGTCGAGGTCGAGTCGCGGCGACGCCGCCTCGGTGACGCCGATGCCTGCGCTTGGCCCCGTGTACATCAGCAGGGTCGACGTCTGGGTCGATCCCGAAGGATCGTGGAGTGCATCCGAGACGCTGCCGATGGTGTTGAACAGCCCCACGAACCGACCGGCCTCCGGCACCGCGGGGTTGTCGGCGGGGAGGTAGGTGACGGCACCCGTGACCTCGCGCGGGGACGAGAGCAGATAGAAGGCACCGTCGATCGGGTTCGGGATCGTGGCGCTCACGACCGGGACACCATCGAGGGAATCGTCGCAGTCGAGGATGTAGTCGGAGCCGGCGACGAGAACGATGCCGCCGCTGACGGGGATGTTCACGGGCCCGGGGTCTGCGGCGAACTCGCGCAGCTGCACGGCGTCGCAGTCAGGTGTCGATCCAGTGAACGGAGCGCTCGGGTCGGCGCTCGCGGTCACCCACTGTCCGCCCCGTGCGGCGAGCGCGGAATCGCCTTCCGCCTTCGTCTGGACGACGAACCTCCCGGCCGAGGAAGGCGTCGCACCGTGGACCCAATGCCCACCGACGTGCTGGAACAGGTCGATGGACACCCCGTAGGCGACGTCGACGGTGTGACGCGCACCGTCAGCGGCGAACTCGGCGTGGTAGATCCCTCCCTCGGCGGCGAGGATCCCGCTGCCGACGACCTGGAGGAAGAACGTGAACGTGCCGCTCATCTTCCTGCTGTTCGCGGCGGCCTCGGTGAACGTTCCGGTCATCGTGTCGCCGTCGGCGCCGTGGGCGGTCACGACGACGTCGACGAGGGCCGCTCCCGAGGAATCCACGATCGATGCGTCTTCGCTCAAGACGACCCTGGCGCCGGCGGGCGCGCGCACTTCGAAGGTGTCGCCGGCGTTCGGGAGTTCCCGCTCCACAGTGAGGGTGACGGCGAGAAAGGGCAGGGCAGCCGAGGGGACCAGCGGATTCGACGCCTCATACGGAGCCACCGAGATGTCCGTGACCGTGGGGGCGGGTTCCGCGGCGAGCGCGGGGGCGTCGGCGATGCCGGCGATGCTCGCGGCACCGACGAAGAGACCGACGACGAGCGCGAGCGCGGATCGGCTGAGGGAACGACGGATCCCCGACGCGCGGAAGACCCCTGACACCTCGCTGATGTCGCCTATCCGAGCTGGTCGAGGACGAGTTCTCCGCGGGCGTTGAGGTTCTCCATCATGCGCTCGATCCGCTTCGTGTCGATCTCCGGCATCCTCGAGCCGTCGAACGCGAGGATCAGCGGAATCGCCGGATGCATCCAGATGGTGAGTCGGCCGGCGGGGTTCTTCTCCTCGGGCAGCCAGGTCATCATGAAGCTCTCGTGACGGCGGAGCTTCGTGCCGATCACGATCTTCAGGTGCGCCAACGTCGCATCGTCGACCTCGATCGGAGGACGAGAGCTGTTGTACTCGAGAGTTCCCATGGTCTGAGAATACGCGCTCCCGCGTGCCGCATCTCGTGTCGGCGCCGGGTCTCGATCGGGGATCGACGTGCACCCGTCGAGATCCGACCCGGTAGATCAGGCCCCGGCGGCGGTGAGCTCCTCGCGAAGCACAGCAGCGCCCGCGCTGAGCGCTCGCAGCTTGCCGCGTGCGAGGTCACGTGACAACGGCGCCAAGCCGCAGTTCGTGCTCGGGATGAGCTTGTCGGCGTCGACGAAGCGGAGCGCGTTCCTGAGGGTGTCGGCGACCTCCTCCGGGGTCTCGATCGTGTGGCTTGCCACATCGATGGCTCCGAGCATGACCTTCTTGCCCCGGATGAGCTCGATCAGGTCCAGCGGAACGTGCGAGTGGTGGCTCTCCAGCGAGACGATGTCGATGCTGGACTGCTGCAGCAGCGGGAAGGACTTCTCGTACTGCCGCCATTCCGAGCCGAGAGTCGCCTTCCAGTCCGTGTTCGCCTTGATCCCGTAGCCGTAGCAGATGTGCACCACGGTCTCCGCGCGCAATCCCTCGGCCGCCCGCTCGAGCATTGCCACGCCCCAGTCCTGCACGTCGTCGAAGAAGACGTTGAACGCCGGCTCGTCGAACTGGATGATGTCCACCCCGGCCGCCTCGAGCTCCTTCGCCTCTTGATTGAGGATCGTCGCGAACTCCCAGGCCAGCTTCTCGCGGCTCTTGTAGTGGCGATCGTAGAGGGTGTCGATCATCGTCATCGGGCCGGGCAGTGCCCACTTGATGGGCTGATCAGTCTGCTGGCGGAGGAACTTCGCGTCTTCGACGAACACGGGCTTCTCTCGGCTCACGGCGCCGACGACCGTCGGCACGCTGGCGTCGTACCGGTCGCGGATCCGCACGGTCTCCCGCTGGTCGAAGTCGACGCCGGAGAGATGCTCGATGAACGTCGTGACGAAGTGCTGGCGCGTCTGCTCCCCGTCGCTGATGATGTCGATGCCGGCCTGGCGCTGCTCCTGAACGGCGATGCGGAGCGCATCCTGCGTGCCCTCAACCAGGGCGTCGCCCTGCAGTTTCCACGGAGACCAGAGCGTTTCCGGCTCGGCCAGCCACGACGGCTTCGGAAGACTGCCGACGATCGAGGTGGGAAGGAGTGTGTGCATGATCGGTGATTCTCCGTTGGTCATCCGACGGGGACCAGGCACGCGTCGGAGTAGTCGGCGGCCCACTGCTCGAGCAAGGCACCGTGCGGCTTCATGAGATGCGCGTCGGCATACTGCCCCTGCTCGGTCGCGAGCCGACTGCGCTCGTCGCGGTCGTAGGCGATCTTGGTCACCGAGTAATCCTGCTGCTCCAGGGTCGGCCGGTAGATGCTCGCGGCTTCCGAGTTCGCGTTGTAGATCTCGGGCCGGTAGATCTTCTGGAACGTCTCCATCGTGCTGATCGTGCCGATGAGCTGGAGGTTCGTGTAGTCGCCGAGCAGATCGCCGCGGAAGTAGAACGCCAACGGCGCGACGCTGCCGCGCGGCATGAAGTACCGGACGGAGAGGCCCATCTTGCCGAAGTACTCGTCGGTCAGCGAGGGATCCTTCTGCTCGTACTCGACGCCGAGGATCGGGTGGTGGTTCTCGGTGCGACGGTAGGTCTTGCTCGTCGAGACGCTGATGCAGATCACGGGCGACACGGTGAAGCGCTCCTGATAGGCCTCCGAGTCGAGGAAGTGCTGGAACAGCTTGCCGTGCAGCTCGCCGAAGTCGGCGGGAACGCTGAACCCTCCTGCGGCCTCGCTGGCCGCCGGCAGTCGCACGCTGAAGTCGAAGTCGCGGATGTAGGACGAGAAGTTGTTCCCCACGATGCCGTGGCTGCGCGACCCGGTGAGACGGTCGAGGACATGGATGTCCAGGACCTCGAGCAGCGGGAACTCCTGGTCCTCACCCTCCGCGGCGAACTGCACCGCCACCGAGACGATCTCGAGTTCGACGGTGTAGCGGTCCCGGTCCGGGTTGTCCCAGTGCGCCAGATCGTTGAATCGGCGGTCGATCATCGTCAGGGCGTTGCGGAGATTCTGCTGACGATGCTCCCCCCGCGCCAGGTTGGCGAAGTTCGTGGTGATCCGGGAGTTGTCCGACGGCGAGTAATCCTCGTCGAAGCGGGTGGTCGTGATGCGGAAGGTGAATTCGGATGCCATGAGGGCCAATCGGAGGGTGATCGGCCGGGCTCGGCCTCACGAAACGGGATCCCTCCATCGTGCTGCCGGAGGGACCCCATCGGGTAATGCGCCGCGACTATGCCGTGACATAGTCTGGGGCTATGGCCAAGCGCTCGAGCGGCATCACCCTGCAGCACCTCACGTACTACATCGAGGTCGCTGCGGAGGGCTCGATCAGCGCCGCCGCCGACCTGCTCTACGTCGCCCAGCCCACCATGTCCGCCGCGATGAAGGACCTCGAGAGCAGAGTGGGGCGCACGCTCCTGCTCCGCTCCGCCCGCGGCGTGACGCTCACCACCGACGGCGTGGAGTTCCTCGGATACGCCAGGCAGGTCGTTGAGCAGGTGGCACTCCTCGAACAGCGCTACCTCGGCCGACCGCCTTCGCGACGACTGCTCGGAGTGTCGACCCAGCACTACTCGTTCGCGGTCGACGCGCTGGTGCGGATGGTGAAGGCGACCTCGGCGGCGGAGTACGAGTTCTCGCTGCGGGAGACGCGCACGTGGGACATCATCGAAGACGTCCGGACCCTCCGCAGCGAGCTGGGGATCCTCTACCGGAACGACTTCAACCGCAACGTCATCGACAAGCTGCTCCGCGACTCCGGTCTCGCGTTCCATCCGCTCTTCGTCGCGGAACCGCACATCTTCATCTCCCGCAAGAACCCCCTCGCCGCTCGAGAGCGCGTGACCCTCGCCGATCTCGCCGACGTGCCCAGGCTCACCTTCGACCAGGGCGCCAACAACTCCTTCTACTTCGCCGAGGAGATCCTCTCCACCCTGTCGAGCCCGCGGGACATCCGCGTCTCCGACCGCGCCACCATCTTCAACCTGATGATCGGGCTCGACGGATACACCATCTCGACAGGCATCATCAGCGATGACCTCGATCCCGAGATCGTCGCCATCCCCCTCGACATCGACGAACAGATCGAGATCGGCTGGATCGGCCACTCGGCGATCCCCCTCACCGAGCAGGCGCAGCGCTACCTCGCCGAACTGCGCACCGTCGTCTCCGGCTTCGGGGTGGAACTGCTCGGCTGAGGTCGTCGAGGCCGAGCGTCCCGCCGAGCCGCACGCGGGCAAGGATGCCGGAGATCGGGAATCCCTGCGGTGAAGGCTTCTCCCTCTATGTGAGCCAAGGGGCGCGGACCGGCGTCCGCGTCGTCTCGATCCGCAGGTTCGCGTCGGAGCGGTCGACCGTCTTGCGCCACTCATTGCGGCCATCTCGCGTGAACCCCGCTTCACCGGCGGCGCGGTCGCTGGAGCCCAGGAGCACTCGGCCTCCGCCGGCCGAGGCGATCTGGATCGGAACACCGGAGTATGTACCCCCGTGTGCAATGCGGAAGAAGGGCAGCTCCTCCGGCCGATCAATAGCTCTCTAGGAGAACAGGCCCGACTTCAGATCATTCACCGGCCGGGTCCTCCGTCTCGGGCGCCCCGGCGATCTCCTCGAACGTGACGGACCGGGATGAGGAACTCATCCGGTAGAACGTGAACTTTCGCTGCCCCCGGCTCCACACCGGCGTGTGACTCGGACTCGGGTCGTCACGTTCACCGAGCACCTCGGTCAAGTACGTCAAGGTCGCCACGTACGCGTCATCGTCACTCTTCGCGATCAGCCCCGGCGGCCGGCGACTGGCGGGGAAGGTCAAACTGGCGCGCACACGACCGTCCGGGAACATCCGACCGGTCGGATTCTGCGAGACTCCTGCCGGTTTCGGCCAGAATCCCTTGTCGTTCTGCACGGCTCCCTCGTCTATGAGCCCGTGCGTCAGCAGCCAGGTCTTCCCGTCTGCGCCGTCCAGAAAGTCCTTCGCTGCAGCACGCACCGCCCGCAGCGAGTACGTCGACGTGAACTGCAGCTCCAGCTCCCCGCCGATGACCCGCGCGGTCATCGTGAACGGGCCGAAGTCCCAGTGCTTGTCGGATCCGATGGTCTTGCCGGCTTGGCGGGAGATCGCTGTCCGCAGCCGCCGTTCCGCCGCCGCGTCATCATCGACTCCGGTCATGTGGGCGTGAATCCACAGGTACGGACTGACCTCCTCGTCTTCGTCTTCATCATCGTCGTAGCGCACCTCGTGCAGCCCGATGGCGGCGAGCTCGGCTACGAGCTGCTCACGCGTCGTCGCCTGCTCACCGCTCACGGCACCGCATATTGCCGGGAGGTGCGTCATCATCCCGTCGAACTCCACAGAACCGTTCATCGAAGTCAGCGTAGCCACGACCGGCGGGTTCGTGATGAAGCACGCTCACCGAGCCGAGATCACTCGCTGGGACGTACTTGTCGAATTATCACCGGAACCTAGCAATTCTGAGCGCACCACTCAGTCGTCTCGACTCTCTCGACGGCCAATTGCTGCCACGCGAGATCCTCAGCCTCGGGACCACTGGCCCAGAGACCAACCAGTCGGTCACCTTCAATCGCAGCGACGTGGACGCCGGGGACTCCCCAGTTGACAATTCGGAACTCACGCCCGTTGCCGTCGCCTTGACTGAATGCGGCACCGACTGCCGGGATCATGATCGTGGGTGTGCCATCAGAAAGAACCAGTGATGACCCGGCCAGGTCACACTCGGGGGTGCCCATCTCGTCGAGTTCGTCAATGGGGATCTCTGAGATCTCGCAGGGTGAAAGCTGCTCCGCGCCAGGTGGAACCTCGACCCCGCCCGCCTGGCAACCAGCGAGGCACAACGCCAACACGACGGCTGCAGCAACGCTCACGCTCCACCGAGTAATCCTCACAGGGTCAACATACACACGTGGTGGAGAAACACACGCCAGGAGCGCATTCGGACACGCATCATCACCGCTGAGGTGTCCCCCGTTTGGCGGACAGACACGAGCTTCAGCTCTCTGCTAGCTTCAGCGAAGTGGCGGTCGCGGCATTGCAGCCAAACGAGCTGCGAGATCCCAGCACTCTGACTAGGGCTTATGCCTTCTCGTCCGAAAGGTCCATTATGCGCAAAGCTTCGGCGTCCATTCTCACCGTGCTTCTTCTGGCGGGATTGATCACAGGGGTAGACACCATATCAGCCGAGCCAGCACAGGCCGCTCCCATCACGCGACTCGTCACAGGATCCACGGTCGCGATCACTTCGGACAACGTGCGAGCAATCACGCATCCTGGCAACGCCACGACGGGAATAGTGAGCCCAGCCAGCGATCCAATAGCAATTGCGCAAGCGGCCGCACTCGCCAACGTCTCGGGTGCGGCAGTGATCGTCTCGTCATCGGCCACCGACGCGGCGGCCGTAAACACAGTTGTCGCGCAGAAGAACATCACTGGCCTGACGTTCATCGGGTCCGCGACCGATTTTCCTCAGAGCTACCGGGACGCAATCGATTCACGCGTGACCGCAAAATTGGCGGTCCTGAACAACAGCCCGTTCGAGCGGTCAAAGCTACTCGCTCCCGCCGACACGACCGCTTTCGTCATCGCGAAGAGCTCGAACATTCCCGCAATGGAAGCAGCTCTCTCCTATAGTTCGGCGACGAGCAGCGCCCTGTTGGTCATGACTGGCGCGGAACCGGCGAACTCCATCAGAGACTTCCTGTCACCGATCGCTGATCCGAAGGTGACGCTGGCCGGAGATCCCGGAGTCTCCGATCAACTCGACACCGACGACACGGACCACTACGGCGAGCTCCTCGTGGACAGCGCCACCTCCACGAATTCGTCCTACGACAACATCGTGCAGTTGCACGTCGACGGAAAGGGCCGGGCCGCCAACAGCGTGTCGATCGCGCCCGGCGGCGATCTTGCGTCGTTTGCACTCGCCACGCTCGTTGGGCGGGCGGATGGGTCAGTGACACTTCCGGCCGGTGCAGCTTCGAGCATCACGACGAACAGCCCCGCCGACTATCATCTGCAGCTGCTCAAGTCGGAGTTGAAGAGTCTGACTTTGGTCGGCACCGCTACGACCAACGCGCAGCTCACCGCCGCCGCAGGGCCATCTGCGACCGCGAGAGTGTCCGCCCCGGCATGGACCGTCACCAACACGACTCTCGGCACCGGCACGTACACGATCACGTTCACCGCCCGGGCCGGTGCGACGAAGTACAGCGTCCTCGATTGGGACAACTCCGTCATCGCCACCACCACCAGCACCACCATCACTCTGCCCGGAACACCTGACTACATGACGCTGGCGGCATTCGGCCCGTCGAACACCGAAATCGATCGGATGTACTACCGAAGCAACACGTACAACGCGCCCGCAGATCGCGGAACTGTGATTACCGGAACGATTCAGAACGGCACAGCCAACCTCCGCATTCTCGGTGAGGCCGGCGTGCCGAGGAAGATCGTCCGGACCATGTTCGACCCTTACGCCATGCTGGGTGACGAGCCGATCCCACCTCAGACGGTCGCGATCACTTGCACCACGAGCTACACGGAGACCGGATTGGACCCAGAGGTCCAGTGGACGTACGAAGTCGTCAACTTGACCCTACTCACGGGATCCGGGTGTGGAGCCACGTCGGGCACGCCCATAGCTGGAACCAGCCTCCCGGTCGCCGCCGTCAGCCTGCCCCTGACGCAGGATCCGTGGGCGCAGGCTCGAATCGGAGTACGAGGGACGGAGGATCTGCAGCAACCGCGCCAAGGCGACGCGAGCACGCAGCCGTTCCTGCCCCGACCGGGGCAGACTCTTTCGGACGCAGCTCGCCAACGGCTCGCCTACGAGGAGCTCCACCCCGAAGTGGCCGCCGCTGAAAGCTCTGCGCTACGCACGTCAGGGGCCGCAGAGACGATGGGGGCCGCTGTCCCGGACGCGGTGGCAGCCGCAGCGACCGGCTCTCAGTTCGTCTTTTCCTACCAGGCGTACATTCCTGAGGCCGTTGTCGTCGGGCCCGGCCACAGCTTGGACCCGTTCAAGCCCGTTATCGTCTACAACGGCTCCAACCGGGCGTGGTGGGACGTCAACAATGTTCATACGAAGTTCGACATCCGCGCGTATGTCGGCGACACCCAGATCTTCCCCACCAAGTTCATGGGAGAAACGAAGCGCTGGCACTGTGGGCCGAACTTTTTCCGCCAGACGACGGAGTGCTCGCTCGTTGGCACGACAACCGCCTCATTGAACGAACTCGCAGTAACGGGGACGATCTCGGGGTCAACGACGACCATCAACTTCACCGCGCATGCGACCAACCCGCTGGAACCGTTTGCCGCGGCGATCGATGGCCAGATGAAGTTGACGTTGACCCCGCGGTCATGGGATCTATACGGCACCCACGACCGGATGCCGGTACACCAGTTCTGGTGGTCGCCGCTCTACTCGGAGGGCACCCTTGCGTATACAAGCGAGGACTTCTATAAGCTCTACTGCCTCGTTCCGGGCGTGCGGGCTTGCACAGCAGTCGTAAACGTTCGACTGTAGGCGCACCCTACGTGAAGAATGACCACTGCGATGATGCCGTTGTCGTTTCGGAGCGACGACAACGGCATCATCGCGTTGATCGGCAAGTGCTCGCCACCTCGCTCGACAACGAGGGGCCAGAAACCTGCACCCCCTCTGGCGCTCAGATACGGAAAAACCCCCTCACGAGGAGGGGGTTTCCATGGCGGTGACGGTGGGATTTGAACCCACGGTAGGGGGTTACCCTACACAACTTTTCGAGAGTTGCACCTTCGGCCGCTCGGACACGTCACCGCGGAATAGCTTACGCGACGCGGGGCCTGCACGCGAATCGAGACCCGCAGGTCACCAGGCGGCGGCGACCTCGGCGTGCGTGCGCAGGATGCCCTCGGTCGATCCTGCGGGCGCGCGGCCGATGCCGCACTCGGTCGCGACCCCGAACTCGGGGGCGAAGGGGGCGGCGGCGGCGATGCGACGGGCGGCACCTTCCGCACCGTCCTCCCGGTGCACGAGGCCCAGGTAGAGCTCGCCGACCGGCGCGAGGTCTGCGAGCGGGGCGAAGTACGCCTCGTCGTCATGGTCGATCGGCACCGGCAGGTGCAGCCAGGTGAGCGGACGATCGGATGCGGCCACCACGGCGTTCGCGTAGCGGACGAGATTCCCGGCATCCCGCGGCTCGAAGAAGTGCTTCTCCCCCGCGTCGCCGTAGCAGAGGTGCACACCCACCTCGACGTCGGCAGGCACCGCGTCGACCAGCACGGCCAGGCGCGAGACGAGACCGTCGAACGGGTCGCCGGGCCACCACGCCTCCATGACGGAGCCGTAGCCGGCCGCGCGTTCGATGATGCCCATCTCGCTCGCGACATCCCACTGCACCGCGAGGTCTTCGTGCGGGATGGCGGCCAGGATCCGGTCGAGCTCGCGCACGATCGCGGAGGTGTAGACGGGCTCGATCGCCGCGCGGTCATCGCCGTGGAAGAACGAGGAGATCACGGCGAGCGGCGTCGGCAAGGACACCTGGAACCGCACACCGGCGGGCACCGCGCCCTCGGCCCGGAGCCGCGTGAACACCGCGTAGGACTCGATCGCGGCAGCGGCATAGCCGAGCGGAGGCAGCTCGATGCTCGCGACATCCACCCCTTCGCCGATGCGTATACCGCGGGCGTCGATACCGGCGGGGAACGGGATGGGTTCGTCGCCGATGCGCTCGATGCCCTCGGCCCGGCCGATCACGTCTGGCTGGAACATGATCCAGTGGAACCGCTTGCCGACCTCGCCGTCGGGGATGCGGCGCAGTCGCGTGCCGAGCAGGTCCGCGGCGGTACGGATCGTGGTCTCGGCGTCGTCGTAGTTCACGCTGCCCACGAGAAGGACGCCCTGGGGCTGAGTCATGTCCTCAGAATATCGACGCACCCCGACGGACTTTTCCCCGGCGACGGCTCCGCTCACACCGGGGGCATTCGAGTTAGGATGGCCTAATAACCCGCCGCCTGTGGGGGCAGCGATGACGGGAAGGGCAATCTTCATGGGCTTCATCACGTCCGACGCGCTGGCCGAGACCGGCTACGTCGTGCTCGACGACCACACCGGTCCCGCCGATCCCGCCGAGTGGCTCGCCCTCGAATACGTCGGCTGGCGCTCTTCCGGCGTCACGCGCTTCGCACCGCTCACCAGCTATGCGGGCGACGTGGACTGCAACGGCTTCTGGAATCACACGCCGCCGCGCGCCGACAAGGATGGCGTGTGGGTCGACTCGCAGGTCGCGATCGCCCCCACCCTCCAGCGCCGCGCCCAGGAGCCTGGTGCCGGCATCGGTCGCTGCCGCGTGATCGAGCTGCAGCCGAACGAGTACGCCGACGCGATCTACAACCTGCACCAGGACGACAACAACCGCCTCAATGAAGAGGGCACCGGCTGGGTGGTCCGCGGGTTCTTCAACCTCTCCGACGACACCGAGTCGATGCTGATCCTGCGCGCCGACCGCTTCGACCCGGCGACCGAGATCCGCCTGCCCCTGCGCGCCGGCTCCCGCATCATCGTCGACACCCAGCGCTTCTGGCACGCGGTCTGGCACCGCGGCACGGCGCCGCGCTACGCGCTCATCACGTCCTGGACCAGCGGCCCGGAGCTCGACGCGTACATCGCCGCGAACCACGGCGACCCGCACCCGCCCACGGTTGACCTCGACGCGCAGTTCGTCGACGCCGCCCAGGTCGAGCTGCACCGGCGCATCGAGGAGCGCCGTCGCGCGTTCGAAGCGCAGGGCATCGTGATGGAACCGCCCGTCGACATGAACGCTTGAGGCGTCGCAGAAGCGTACACCCCTCAGACCGTGCGGCCGCCCTCGATCCGCACCGTGCGTTCGACGGTTCCCGCCGGGGGCGCGACGTGCGAGATCAGCAGCACCGTCTGATCGCCGGCGGCCTGCAGCAGGTCGCGCAGCAGCGCATCCGACGCCTCCGGATCCACCCCGGCCGTAGGCTCATCGAGCACCAGCACGGGGAACCCACGCAGCAGCGCCCTGGCGAGGGAGATCCGCTGCGCCTGGCCGCCGGACACCAGCGCGCCGCGGTCGCCGACCCGTTCGTCCAGACCTCCGCGCTCACGCACCCAGGTGCCGAGACCGACCCGGTCGAGCACATCCAGCAGCTCCTCGTCCGTGGCGCTGTCCCGGGCGAAGAGCAGGTTCTGGCGGATGTCCTCGTCGAACAGCTGCGGACTCTGCTCGCACAGCCCGATCACCCGACGCAGCGCCGGCCCCGAGAGCTCCGCGGCATCGCGCCCATCGATCAGATACTCGCCCTCCACGCGCAGGAAGCCGACGAGGGCCGCGGCCAGTGAGCTCTTGCCCGCTCCGCTGGGGCCGGTGACCAGCACCCGCTCCCCGGGACGGAGGTCGAGATCGATCTCCTTCAGGGCCGGGGCACCGCCGGGCCAGTTCGCCCGGACGCCGCGCAGACGCACGGCCGGGGTGCCGTCGATCTCGATGTCGTCGCCGGCGTCGGAGCGCAGCTCGTCCGGCATCCGCTCCGGCAGCACGTCGACGATGCGCTCGGCGCTGGAGCGCACGCTCCGCCACGATGCGGCAGCGATCGGCACCGCACCGAAGATCTCGAAGACCACCATCGGCACGAGCACGGCCACCGCCAGCCACGGGCCGTCGATCGACCCGTCGACGAGTCCGGGAGCCGCGGCTGCGAGCGCCCAGACCGAGGCGGCCCCGGCGACCGCGGAGACCACACCGGCGGCGATCGCCTGCGCGAACGAGGCGCGGTCGACGACCTTTCTCAGTGCGGCATCCGCTGTGCTGATCCGCGCGCGAGCCTGCTCCTCTGCTCCGTACGCGATGAGCACGTCGAGGCTGCCGAAGTAGTCGACGAGAGCGGCGGAGAGGTCGGCGCGACGCGCCGAGACCAGCACCTCGGCGCGGGAGCCGAAGACCCAGCCGAGACCGATCGCGGCGGCTGCAGCTATGAGCAGGCACACCGCAAGGGTGAGCGCGGCCGGGGGCGAGACGAACGCCACGAAACCGACGGCCCCGACGGCGACGAGGGCCGCGACCCCGAGCGGCTGCACCACGCGCAGCGGAAGGTTCTGCAGATTCTCGACGTCGTCGACGAGCGCCGTGAGCACCCGACCACGATCCGTCGAGCCGAGGCCGGCCGGAGACAGCGGGATCAACCGGCGCACCATGTCGGCGCGGGTCGAGGCGAGCTGACGCAGCGCGGCATCGTGTCCGCTCAGTCGCTCGAGGTAGCGGGTGACTGCGCGCGAGACCGCGAAGAAGCGCACCCCCACGACGGCGACCGACAGCGGCACGAGCGAGTCGACGATCGAGGCGCTCACGATCAGCCAGCCGCTGACCGCGAGCAGACTCACGGCGGCAGCGGCCGAGAGCAGACCCCAGATGAGACCGGGCACGAAGCGCCCGACAGGGGGCTGCGCGAGGCGGAGGATGTCGCGGACCCGGTGGGTGCGCGGGTGTACGGCGTCGGCTGCGGCGCGGCGTGCGGTCATGCGCTCACCCCCAGCTCCACGATCTGATCCGCGATCTCCCGTGCGGTGCGACGGTGCGAGACGAGGAGGATCATGGCTCCGGCATCGGCCCTCCGTCGCAGCGAGCGCCACAGCCGGTCCTCGGTCTCGGGGTCGAGCGCGCTCGAGGGCTCATCGAGCGCGAGCACACGATCGGTGGCGGATGCCTGGCGGTACAGCGCCCTGGCCACGGCCACGCGCTGGGCCTGCCCGCCCGAGAGCCCCGCTCCCTGCACACCGAGCTCGAGATCGGCGTCGACGGTCTCGGCGCAGGCGTCGTCGAGGGCGGCGCGGGTCCGGTCGGCGTCGGGGACCGGATCGCCGAGCGCGACGTTCGCCGCCACGGTCCCCCGGGTCAGACCGGGAGCCTGCCCCGCCCACGCGAGCCATGCCGACGGCGCGAGCCCCCGCACGTCCTTCCCCGCGAAGGCGGCCGTCCCCTCGAACTCGACCGCGCCGCGGAGAGCCGCGAGCAGCGACGACTTCCCCGACCCGCTCGGCCCTTCGATGACGGTGATGGTCCCCGGCGCGGCCGTGAACGACACGGGCGGCAGATCGCGCACGCGCAGCCCCGCGACCACGAGGCTTCCCTCATCCGTGCGGTCCACATGCAGGACCGATTCCCGGATGTCGGAGGTTCCGACGGCGATTCCTCCTGCATCCGTCGAACGCTCCTGCATCCGTGCGCTCTCCTCCGAGCGCTCCCCCGTGCGCTCCCCCGCGGCGTCGAGCACGTCGAAGACGTCCTCGGTCGCGGCGACTCCTTCGGACGCCGCGTGGAACTGCACGCCCACCTGTCGGATCGGCAAAAACGCCTCAGGCGCGAGCAGCAGCACGAACAGCCCCACCTCGAGCGTCAGGTCACCGGAGAGAAGTCTGAACCCCACCGACACCGCGATCAGCGCCACGGCGATCGAGGCCAGCAGCTCCATCGCGAAGCCCGACAGGAACGAGAACCGCAGCACCTTCATGGTCTCGCGGCGGTACTCGTCGGCCGTGACCTCGATGCGATCGGCCGCGCGGCGATCGCGTCCGAACAGTCGCAGCGTCGACAGTCCCTGCACCGTGTCGGCGAAGCGCGCGGCCAGGCGCTGGAGCGTCTGCCACTGGCGCGTCTGCACCGTGCGCGTCGCCATCCCGATCAGGATCAGGAAGATCGGGATCAGCGGCAAGGTGATCACCGCGGTGAGACCGCTCGGCCAGTCCTGCCACCACATCACCGCGACCAGAACCGGCGTCGCGATCACGGTCAGCACCAGTTGCGGGAGGTACCGGGCGAAGTAGGCGTCGAGCGCCTCGAGCCCGTGACCTGCGGTGACCGCGAGCTCGGTCTGATTCCGCTGTGCCAGCCACCCCGGGCCCAGCTTCCCGACCGCCGCGACGAGCGCCGAACGCAGCTGCATCCCGGTCTTCGCGGCGGCGCGTGTGCCTGCCGCGTCGGACGCGGCGATCAGCAGTCCGCGCAGGAGCGCCGCCAGCAGCAGCCAGAGCAGCGACGAGGTGATGTCGCGCCCCGCGATCGCACCGGTGATCGCGTCGGTCAGCAGCCACGCGAACGCGATCGTGACCGCCGTCTGGATGACGCCGATCAACGCGGATGCCGCGAGGAAGACCCTCGCGGCACCCGCGTAGCGCAGCAGTCTCGGATCGACGGGTTTCACGCGTGCGCCGGAGCCCCCTCGATCGACTTCCGGGTGACCCGCTTGCGGAAGACCCAGTACGTCCAGGCCTGGTACGCGAGCACGAGCGGCATCGCGATCAGGGCCGTCCAACTCATGATCTGCAGCGTATACGGCGTGCTCGACGCATTCGCGATCGTGAGGCTGTACGCCGGGTCGATCGTCGAGGGCATCACGTACGGGAACAGGGCGGAGAACAGCATGACCACGGCGAACAGCACCGTGAGGATGCCGGAGAAGAACGCCCACCCGTCGCGTCGGACGAGCGAGAATCCGACCGCCGCGATCAGGCTGACCGCCGCGAGTGCCCCGGTGCCGATGACCAGCCAGAGCAGCGGAGCCTCACGGCCCATCGCGATGAACACCGTCCAGATCACGGTTGCGGCAGCGACGAGGATCGTGGGAATCGCGGCCTTCTTCGCCAGGTTCCGTGCGTCCTCGTGAACCTGCCCGTCGGTCTTGAGCGCCACGAACAGCACGCCGTGCAGGAAGAACAGCAGCAGCGTGGTGACGCCGACCAGCAGCGCGTACGGGTTCAGCAGTGCGAAGAAGCCGCCCACGTAGATGTGGTTCTCATCGATCGCCACACCCTGCACGATGTTGCCGAACGCCACGCCCCACAGCAGCGCGGGAACGACCGAGCCGATCACGATCATCCGGTCGAAGCCGGCCTTCCACTTCACGCTGTCGCGCTGGTGCCGGTATTCGAACGACACCCCGCGCAGGATCAGTGCGAGCAGGATCAGCAGCAGCGGCAGGTAGAACCCGCTGAACAGCGTGGCGTACCACTCGGGGAACGACGCGAACAGCACGGCGCCGGCGACGATGACCCAGGTCTCGTTGAGATCCCAGACCGGACCGATCGTGTTGATGACCTGACGGCGCGAGACGTCGTCCTTGCCGAGGAACGGCAGTGACATGCCGACGCCGAAGTCGAACCCGTCGAGGACGAAGTAGCCCACGAAGAAGAAGGCGACGATGAAGAACCAGAGCGTTGCGAGATCCATGATGCTCCTCCCTCTCAGTAGACGACCGACGGCAGCTGGGCCGTCTCGTCATGCGGCTTCTCTTCGGTGTCGGGCCCCTTCTGCGCGGCCCGGATGATGAGACGGATCTCGACGACGGCGAGCGCCGCGTAGATCGCGGTGAACGAGATGAGCGATATCAGCACCTCGAGCCCGCTGACGCCCGGCGAGACACCGTCCTGCGTGGTCATCAGCCCGAACACGATCCAGGGTTGCCTTCCCATCTCGGTGAAGACCCAGCCCATGATGTTGGCGGCCAGCGCGAGCGGGAACGACCAGATCGCGACCTTCCACATCCACGGGGCGACAGGCTTCTTGGCGCCCTTGCGGGTGACCCAGAGACCGGCGACGGCCACGAGCGCTGCGGCGATGCCGAGGCCGATCATCCAGCGGAACGCCCAGTACGTGATCCACAGGATCGGGGCGAAGTCGGTCAGACCGGTGGAGGCGTACGTCTGGGCGTACTCGGCGTTCAGGTCGTTGATGCCGTGCACGCACGCGTCGAGCGTGTGGGTCGACAGCAGCGAGAGCAGATACGGCACGCGGATGGAGAACAGCTCCGAGCTGCCGTCCGGTGTGCCGAGCGTGAAGATGCTGAACGAGGCATCCGGCCCGCACACCGTGTTGAACGTCGCCTCGGCGGCGGCCATCTTCATCGGCTGCGCGGCGTACATCGCGAGTCCGAGCTGGTCGCCCGTGAGCACCACGCCGGCGGTCGAGACGATCATGGCCCACAGCCCGAACTTGAGCGAGATGCGCATGGTGTCGAAGTGCTGGCCGCGCGAGAGGTGCCAGGCCGAGACCGAGATCACGACACCGGCCGCGAACATGAACGCGCCGAAGATCGTGTGCGGGAACGCGGCGAGCGCGACCGGGTTGGTCAGCAGTGCCCAGAAGTCGGTCAGCTCCGCACGGTTAGTCGCCTCGTTGAACGTGTAGCCCACGGGGTTCTGCATGAACGCGTTGGCGGCGATGATGAAGTACGCCGACAGGATGCTGCCGATCGAGACGCACCAGATCGTGGCGAGGTGCAGCTTCTGCGGGAGCTTGTCCCAGCCGAAGATCCACAGCCCGATGAAGGTCGCCTCGAAGAAGAAGGCCAGCAGGCCCTCGAAGGCGAGCGGTGCGCCGAACACGTCGCCGACGAAGCGGGAGTAGTCCGACCAGTTCATGCCGAACTGGAACTCCTGCACGATGCCGGTGACGACGCCCATGGCGAAGTTGATGAGGAAGATCTTGCCGAAGAAGCGGGTCAGATGCAGGTACTGCACCTTGGCGGTGCGCACCCACGCGGTCTGGAAGATCGCGGCGACCAGCGCCATGCCGATCGTCAACGGCACGAAGAGGTAGTGGTAGACGGTCGTCAGCCCGAATTGCCATCGGGCGAGAGCGAGCGGATCAAGCCATTCCATGCGCGACTCCTGTTCTGTGGTGCTGCGGCGTCGTGCGGTGACGCGGCGGCTCCGTTCCCTCGATCAGCGACGCGGTGGTGTCGCGCAGCTGCACGGTGCAGTCCGAGGCGAGGACGGCATCGCGAACGCACTCGGCTTCGAGTGGTCCGCCTGCCTCGTTGAGGACGCCTTGCATGAGTTCGAGGTGCACACGGCACAGCATCGGACGATCTTCCGAGCGTCCGGCGGCGTGCGGGCAGGGGCTGAGGTCGACCGTGAGCTGCTGGTCGTCGAGCACGGGCTCGAAGCCGCTCTCCTCCAGGTGCTCCACGAGCGCGTCGAGCTGGTACGTGGCGTCTCGGCCGAGACCGGATGCCACGTCGGGAAGCATGCTCCGCATCAGGTCTCCGCGGCGCGCAGCGGCCTTGGCCTTGTCGCGGGCGACGGGGCTGGAGGCGCCCGGTGCTCCGGTCGCGGCGCTGTACAGCGTGCGCGGCCGGCCCCGCGTGGTGCGATGCTCGATCGTCGGGATCACGTAGCCGCCCTCGATCAAGCGCCCCAGGTGCTCGCGGACCGTGTTGGGGTGCAGCCCCGTGGCCTCGCACAGCTCGGTGATCGAGAGCTCGCCTCGGGTCTGCGAACTTCCCGCTTCGAAGAGCAAGTGCAGGATCTGCACCCGGGAGTAGCTCGAGATCGGCCCGCAAACGGGCCCGCCGTTGGCCATGAACCCAGTATCCCGCGAGACTGCGAGTTTGCAGAGAGGATGGGCCGTGAATAAACACCTGGCCGATAGGGATGTCTGATCCCGGCGATAGCCTGGGGGCATGGCCACCCGGAAACCCGCTCCACCCGCGTACGTGTGCACGGAATGCGGGTGGACGACCGCGAAGTGGGTCGGGCGCTGCGGCGAGTGCCAGCAGTGGGGAACCGTCCAGGAACAGGCGGCGCAGACCGGCATCCTCCGACGGGTCGGCCCGGTCGCACCGACGGCCGATCGTGCCGCACGGCCCATCACCCAGATCACGACGCAGGATGCTCCTCGGCGCTCGAGTGGCGTCGGCGAGTTCGACCGTGTGCTCGGCGGGGGCATCGTGCCGGGCGCGGCGATCCTGCTCAGCGGCGAACCCGGCGTCGGCAAGTCGACTCTCCTCCTCGAGGTCGCAGCGCAGGCCGCTCGCGGCGGACGCCGTGTGCTCTACGCGAGCGCCGAGGAGTCTCCCGGCCAGGTGCGACTGCGTGCCGAGCGCACGGGCGCGCTGCACGACGAGCTCTATCTGGCGAGTGAGACCGACCTGGCGACGATCCTCGGTCACATCGACGAGGTGAAGCCGCAGCTCGTGATCGTCGACTCGGTGCAGACGGTCTCATCGTCGTTGATCGACGGTGCTGCCGGGCAGCCGAGCCAGGTGCGCGAGGTCGCGGCGACGCTGATCCGCATCGCGAAAGACCGCGACCTGCCGATCATCATCGTCGGCCACGTCACGAAAGACGGACAGGTCGCAGGCCCCAGGGTGCTCGAGCACCTCGTCGACGTCGTGTGCCACTTCGAAGGCGACAGGCAGACGTCCCTGCGCTTCATCCGCGCCCTCAAGAACCGCTTCGGGCCGACCGACGAGGTCGGCTGCTTCGAGATGACCGGAGATGGCATCGCCGAGGTGCCCGACCCTTCGGGGCTCTTCCTCTCGCAGGGAGCCACCGAGCCGGGCACCTGCGTCGCGATCTCGCTCGAAGGCCGGCGTGCTCTTCCGGTCGAGGTGCAGGCGCTCACGGTGCCCAGCAACGCCCCCAACCCCCGCCGCATCGTGCACGGCCTCGACTCCTCGCGGGTGGCGATGGTGCTGGCGATCCTCGAGCGTCGCGCAGGTGTGCCCACCGGCAGTCTCGACGTCTACGTGTCGACGGTCGGTGGCGTGCGCTTCACCGAGCCGGCGGCCGACCTCGCGATCGCGATCGCCGTGGCAGGGTCCATCCAGCAGATCTCGGTCCCGCGCACGGTCGCCGCCGTGGGCGAGCTGAGCCTCGCCGGCGAGATCCGTCCGGTCACCCAGGCGGCGCAGCGACGGTCCGAGGCCGCACGCCTGGGATACGAGCAGGTGGTCGACGACCGTTCGAAGACACTCCGCGCCGCGCTCGGCGATGTGCGAGCACGCAACACGTCACGCCGCTCCGATCGCGACATCCCGCCGTTCTGACGGGAACCGTCGGGGCTCTCAGGCGTCGAGCGCCTTGAGCAGCTCGGCAGGGTCCGCCTGCATGGGGTGAGGGCCGGCGATGTCGAGGAACACCGTCGTGATCGGGTGTGCGGCGAGGAACTTGCGCAGCCAGTCGGCACCGTAGATGCCGACGCCAGGGGGCAGGTTGGCCGGCTTGTTCTTCGCGTCGCTGAACAGCAGCAGCGCGAGGTCGCCGGTCTTCGGGTCGCGGTAGGTCCACACCTCGCCGCTGTCGAGCGGGTTGTCGCGTGCGCCGGGCTTGATCAGCGGCACGACCGTGGTGCCGTGGCGGAGGGCGAGAGCGACCGCAGCGACGTCCTGCTTCTCCAGGGCCTGCGCCAGGGCATCCGAACGGAAGTCCTCGGGTGCGGGCTTGTTCTTCGCGGCCTTCGCCTTCTTCGCTGCCATGTGTCCAGCTTATTCACGGCACGAAGCGCGAAGCGCCGATTCGGCCGTGGAGACGATTGGGGCCCTCTCGAGTCCCACATTGGGGACTGGGGTACTCGAGAGGGCCCTCGGACTCTCGAGCGGCGGTGTCGAAGCGCTGGGGACGCTGTAGTTCGACGCCACTGGGGATGGCTTGGTGCCGCAGATGCGGAGAGTCGCTTCTATGGTATCCCAAAGAGTCACTGTTGTCAGCACCGCGTACCGACGGCGGCAAACATCGCCCGATTTCGTAGCAACAGCCCCGACTTGCGACGATTTTCGAAGAGCGTCTTCTGAGTTCGCTTCGAAACTCAGCGGGCCTCAGTAGAGCAGGATCTGCGCGCTCGAAGGGCTCGTGAACCCGCCGATCGAAACCTCCACGTGGTACGAAGCTCCTCCGCCCGGTGCCCGCTGTCGATTCTCCTGCGCGCACGTCTCGACGCTCGACCGAGTGCGATCCCAGGTGACGGGGTCTTTGCTCGTGACCGTGGTGCCCGCCGTGAGCGTGGCGATCATGCTGCTCGGGTTCTCCTGGCAGTCGGTCGAACGCCACCAGACATCGGCGCCGCTGGAGATCGTGAAGACCTGGGTCGTCGACCCCACATCGATCGTGCAGTCTTTGGCGCCCTTGTTCGTCAGCGAGATCGAGAGCTTCGGCAGCACCCCGGCCGCGTACGTGTCGGAGTCGGTGACTGCCGTGACCTCGATGTCGGCCGCCTCGCAGGCCACGATCGCCGGGGTCTGCGCAGCTGAGGGTTCTGGAGCGGGCGACTCTCCCCCGGCGGACGGATCGGCAGACGGCGAGGGCGACATCGACGGCGTCGCCGGCGCGGGCGATGCCGTGTCGGCGGCGGCCCACGGGCGCGCGATCAGGAGCCAGGCGCCGATGCCGATGGCCGCGACGGCCAGGACGAGCCCTCCGATCACGACCAGTCGCCGACGACGGTAGACGGCGGCGGAGCGACGGGGCATGACTCCAGGCTAAGCGATCCTCCGCTCTCAGCCTGGGAGGCCCCACGGCACGGGCGGAGGCGGAGTCAGAGCACCTTCAGCATGCGGGTGTTGCCGAGCGTGTTCGGCTTGACGTGGGCGAGGTCGAGGAACTCCTCGACACCCGCGTCACCGCTGCGCAGCAGCTGCGAGTACACGTCGGAGTCGACCACCTGCTCGCCGATCGGCGTGTAGCCCCGGCGCCCGAAGAAGTCGACCTCGAAGGTGAGACAGAACAGGCGGGTCAGCCCGAGCGTCGCGGCGTTCTCCTCCAGGCGGTCGACGATCGCACGTCCGACGCCGTGGTGCAGCCAGTCGTCGCGCACCAGGAGGGTGCGCACCTCGCCGAGGTCTTCCCAGAACACGTGCAGGGCGCCGCATCCGATCAGCACCCCGTCGGCCTCCGCGACGACGAACTCCTGCACGGCGCCGTACAGCACCGCCAGGTCTTTGCCGAGCAGGATGCGCTGCTCCACGAGCGGCTGCAGCAGGTCACGGATGCCGACGATGTCGGCGCTGCGCGCCGGCCGGACGATGTACTCGCTCACATCACAAGCCTAGAACCCGTGACCCGGTGGCGCCTGTGCCGGACACAGGAAAGGGGCGGATGCCGCAGCATCCGCCCCTTCTCATGATTCAACCGAGGTCACTCCCCGCTGGCGACCGCCAGGTCGGGGGTGCCGGAGATCGCGCCGCCGCCGGTGTTGACGCCGACCGCGACGGGGCCGCCGTCGCGCGGGCCGTGCTCGAACAGGAACTGCCCGTCCTTCGCATCGACCTTCACGTGGTCGCCGGAGTTGAGCTCGCCGTGCAGGATCTTCTCCGACAGACGGTCCTCGACCTCGTGCTGCATCGCGCGACGCAGCGGTCGGGCGCCGAGCGCCGGGTCGAATCCGATCTCGATGAGGCGCTCCTTGGCGGCCTGCGACAGCTCGATCGTCATGTCGCGGTCCAGCAGACGCTCGCCGAGGCGCTTGGTGAACAGATCGACGATCTGCACCAGCTCGCTCTTGGAGAGCTGCGGGAACACGATGATGTCGTCGACACGGTTCAGGAACTCGGGCTTGAAGTGCCGCTTGAGCTCTTCGTTCACCTTGCCCTTCATCCGGTCGTAGCTGGTCGAGTCGTTGCCCTCGATCTGGAAGCCCACAGGACCGCCGGCGATGTCGCGCGCACCGAGGTTGGTGGTCATGATGATGACCGTGTTCTTGAAGTCCACGATCCGACCCTGACCGTCGGTGAGACGACCCTCTTCGAGGATCTGCAGCAGCGAGTTGAAGATGTCAGGGTGGGCCTTCTCGATCTCGTCGAAGAGCACCACGCTGAACGGCTTGCGCCGCACCTTCTCGGTGAGCTGGCCGCCCTCTTCGAATCCGACGAATCCGGGAGGGGCACCGAACAGACGCGAGACGGTGTGCTTCTCACCGAACTCGCTCATGTCGAGCGAGATCAGCGCAGCCTCGTCGTCGAACAGGAACTCGGCGAGAGCCTTGGCGAGCTCGGTCTTTCCGACACCCGTGGGGCCGGCGAAGATGAACGAGCCGGAGGGGCGCTTCGGGTCCTTGAGACCGGCACGCTGACGACGGATCGTCTTGGAGAGGGCGGCGATCGCCTCTTCCTGACCGATGACGCGCTGGTGCAGGGCCTTCTCCATGAAGACGAGTCGGCTGGACTCCTCCTCCGTGAGCTTGAAGACGGGGATGCCGGTGGCCTGTGCGAGCACCTCGGCGATCAGCCCCTCGTCGACGACCGCGGAGGTCGCGACGTCGCCTGCACGCCACTGCTTCTCGAGACGCAGACGCTCGGCGAGGAGGCTCTTCTCCTCATCGCGCAGGGATGCGGCCTTCTCGAAGTCCTGCTCCTCGGAGGCGACCTCCTTCTGCTCACGCACGGCGGCGATCTTCTCGTCGAACTCGCGCAGCTCGGGCGGGCTCGACAGGATCGACAGACGCAGACGTGCGCCGGCCTCGTCGATCAGGTCGATGGCCTTGTCCGGGAGGAACCGGTCGGAGACGTAGCGGTCGGCGAGGTTCGCCGCGGCCACGATAGCGCCGTCGGTGATCTGCACCTTGTGGTGCGCCTCGTAGCGGTCGCGGAGTCCCTTGAGGATGTTGATCGCGTGGGGCAGCGTCGGCTCGTTGACCTGCACCGGCTGGAAGCGGCGCTCGAGCGCTGCATCCTTCTCGAAGTGCTTGCGGTACTCGTCGAGCGTGGTGGCACCGATCGTCTGCAGCTCGCCACGGGCGAGGAGCGGCTTCAGGATGCTGGCCGCGTCGATCGCGCCCTCAGCGGCACCCGCACCCACCAAGGTGTGGATCTCGTCGATGAAGACGATGATGTCGCCGCGCGTGCGGATCTCCTTGGTGACCTTCTTCAGGCGCTCCTCGAAGTCACCGCGGTAGCGGGACCCGGCGATGAGCGAGCCGAGGTCGAGCGAGTAGAGCTGCTTGTCCTTCAGCGTCTCGGGCACATCGCCCTTGACGATCGCCTGGGCCAGGCCCTCGACGACGGCGGTCTTGCCGACGCCGGGCTCGCCGATCAGGACGGGGTTGTTCTTGGAGCGGCGGGAGAGGATCTGCATGACCCGCTCCGCCTCCTTCTCGCGCCCGATGACCGGGTCGAGCTTGTTGTCGCGCGCGGCCTGCGTGAGGTTGCGACCGAACTGGTCGAGCACGGCGGAGCCGCCCTGGGCGCTGGCCTGCGAGTCGTTCGTCTGCGCGCCGACGGAGGCCGGCTCGCGTCCGGGAGCGCCGGAGAGCAGCTGGATGACCTGCTGGCGGACCTTGTTGAGGTCGGCGCCGAGCTTGACGAGCACCTGGGCGGCGACGCCCTCGCCCTCACGGATGAGGCCGAGCAGGATGTGCTCGGTTCCGATGTAGTTGTGGCCGAGCTGCAGGGCCTCGCGGAGGCTGAGCTCGAGCACCTTCTTGGCGCGCGGGGTGAACGGGATGTGCCCGGTCGGCTGCTGCTGACCCTGGCCGATGATGTCCTGCACCTGCTCGCGCACGGCGTCGAGGGAGATGCCGAGGCTTTCGAGCGCCTTGGCGGCGACACCTTCGCCCTCGTGGATGAGACCGAGCAGGATGTGCTCGGTTCCGATGTAGTTGTGGTTGAGCATCTTCGCCTCTTCTTGGGCGAGGACGACCACTCGACGGGCTCGGTCCGTGAATCTCTCGAACATGCTGTGACTCCTTATTCGCACGGGGCGAAGACGCGTGAAGCGCTTGTACATCGAGAGTAACCACCACATCGGGCACGTATGCCCGTGTTCGCCGTGGGCATACCGGGGCTATGGCAGGCGGTGTGACGAGGTGTCGAAAGCGACGGGGATTGACGAGCTTATCGATTGTCGTTATCTTATCGTTTATCGCTAACAACGATCATCGATAAGGAGCGATCATGACCTCGACGAAACAGGGCACGCTGTCCCGCGGCGACGCCGCTGCACTCATCGCCTTCTGCATCGCCGGCGTGGCGATCGCGGCGTACATCACGGTCTTCTCGATCATCCGCATCGTCACCCTGCTCAGCGGCACGATGATCCCGGTGATGGTCGAGTTCATGGATCAGCCGATCGAGGCTCCGCTCGGCGCAGGTGGTGCGAACATCACCCTCGAACTGGACAGGGCGATCCTCACCGCCCCGACCCTGCCGGGGATCGCGATCGGCGCGGGCGTCATCGGACAGCTCGCCCAGATCGTCGCGATCATCGTCGTGATCGGATGCCTGATGCTGCTGGCGCGCAGCATCCTGAGCGGCACGGTGTTCAGCCGACGCAACACGCGACTCGTGATGGTCGCCGGCATCGTCGGCCTGCTCGGCTTCGCGGCCGTGCGGTTCTTCGACAACATGCTGGCCAACGCCGCCGTCTCCGCGGTCACCGAGAACGCTGTCGACAATGCGGTGATCAGCATCGAGCCGTTCACCTTCATCCTGGCCGCGTTCATCATCTCGGTCATCGGCACCACGTTCGTGATCGGCGATCGACTGCAGCGCGAGACGGAAGGATTGGTCTGATGACCATGACGAAGACGACTTCCCCGGCCACCCGCTCCGAGACCGCGGACGCCATAACCGTGATCCTCTACGCGGCTGCGGCGCTCGTCACCGTCGCATTCGCCACGATCCTGCGCGTCGCCGGCACCTTCCGCGAAACGGGGATCGCCTGGACGGTCCCCATCGACCAGCAGCCGATCTCCGCCACGACCGACTCCGGCGCCATCTCGATCGAGGGGTTCGCGGACGAGGCGATGGTCATCGCCGACGGGGTGAACGCGGCCTCGGTCACGGCCATCATCGCCGCCATCGCGCTGTGGGCTCTCGCGGCCGTCGCGGTCATCGCGGCGGTGACGCTGGTCGCCTGGAACTTCCTGCGCGGACGCTTCTTCGTCCGTCCGAACGCGCGAGCCTTCGATGTGATCGGCTGGACGCTCGTCGGCGCTCCGATCCTGATCGTGATGCTCGAGACGATGGGCCGCAACGGCGTCACCTCCGCTCTCGGCATCGGCGACGGGGAACCGGTGCATCCGATCGAGTTCTGGAGCGTCGCGCCGATCTTCGCCACCGGGGTGACGGTGGGCCTGATCGCGGTGGCGTTCCGCCGCGGCATCCGGCTGCAGAACGAGAAGCTCGCGCTCGAGAAGGAAACGGAAGGACTGGTATGACCCCGGCCGAGAGCGACGACGAGTTCACCGGCATCCACTGCCGACTCGACGAGCTGCTCGCCGAGCGGGGCATGACGCTCACGGAGCTGAGCGCCGCGGTGGGGGTGAGCATCGTGAATCTGTCGGTGCTGAAGAACGACCGGGCCCGCGCCATCCGCTACTCGACCTTGCGGGCGATCTGCGAGGCGCTCGAGTGCGAGGTCGGCGACCTGCTGGTGCTCGCGCCGCGCTGACGGGGAACCCCCGCCGGCCCCACCGAACGGATCCCGGCTCGCGCGTCATCCTTCGTCATATCCACCCAGGGAATTCTCAGGCAGCCATAGCGTTGGGCCACATGGCGCGTACTCGGCGCGCCGCGATTCTGGAGTCCCCACCTCATGAGCACCACCGCACGCGCCCAGAAGGCGCCTGACACCCGCGGGCCGGTCCGGAAGCTGCTGACCTCGTTCGGCTTCCAGATCCTCGCAGCCCTCGTCCTCGGCATCGCCGCCGGTCTGATCGGCCGCCAGCTCGGCGCCACCGCCGAGAACCCGACAGGGCTGTCGGCCACGCTCGACACCATCGGCAACTCGTACGTGACGCTGCTGCGCGCCGCCGTCGTGCCGCTGATCTTCACGGCCATCGTCGCCAGCATCTCGAACCTGCGCCGTGTGCAGAACGCCGCGCGCCTCGCCGGCCAGACGATCCTGTGGTTCGCGATCACCGCGTTCATCGCCGTCATCATCGGCATCGTCCTCGGCCTCGTGATCCAGCCCGGCAACCGCGCCGGCGAAGGCCTCGAGCCCGGTGACCCGTACACCGTGGGCACCTGGTGGAACTTCCTGCTGGGCCTCATCCCGCAGAACTTCCTCGGCCTCACCGTCAACACCTCGCCCGGTGCTGCCGAGGGGACCTTCTCGTCGAGCGTCGGCTTCAACATCCTGCAGGTGATCGTGGTCGCCGCCGTCGTCGGCATCGCCGCGCTCAAGGCCGGCAAGAAGGCCGAGCCGTTCCTCGTCTTCACCGAGTCGCTGCTCAAGGTCATCCAGCGCGTGCTGTGGTGGATCATCCGCATCGCCCCGCTCGGCACGTTCGGCCTCATCGGCTCGGCCGTGATCAAGTACGGCTGGGAGAAGCTGGCCTCCCTCGGCTGGTTCGCCGCGGCGGTCTACATCGGGCTCGCGCTCGTGCTGTTCGTGGTCTACCCGATCCTGGTGCGCACCCACGGCCTGTCGATCAAGCAGTACTTCTCGGGCGTGTGGCCCGCGGTGCAGCTGGCCTTCGTCAGCCGCTCCTCGATCGGAACGCTGCCCCTCACCGAGCGCGTCACCGAGCGCAACCTCGGCGTGCCCCGCTCCTACGCGTCGTTCGCCGTGCCTCTGGGCGCCACCACCAAGATGGACGGCTGCGCCGCGATCTACCCGGCCATCGCCGCGATCTTCGTCGCGCAGTTCTTCGGCATCGAGCTGAACTTCGTGCAGTACCTGCTGATCGTGATCGTCTCGGTCGTCGGCTCCGCTGCCACCGCCGGCACCACCGGTGCCGTGGTGATGCTCACGCTGACGCTGTCGACCCTGGGCCTGCCGCTCGAGGGCGTGGGACTGCTGCTCGCGATCGACCCGATCCTCGACATGGGCCGCACCGCGGTCAACGTGGCGGGCCAGGCGCTGATCCCGACGATCGTCGCCAAGCGCGAGGGCATCCTGAACGAAGACCTCTACAACGCGCCGCGCGAGGGGCTGCCCTTCGCCGACGACTCCGGTGACGACGACGCCCCCGAGGCGGATGCGTCCACCGACAAGGAGCCGGTCAGCGCCCGCTGACCTCACCCCGCGACGCCAGAGCGCCTCGTCCCTTCATGGGGCGAGGCGCTCTGCCGTTCAAGGATTCAAGGGTGCGGGGATTCAGGCCCGACTCTGCTGGCGGGTGGCTCCACGGGTGTCGAGCGCGAGCTCCTCGGCATCCATCGCGGCGATCAGCTCGCGCATGACCTCTTCGTCGAGGTTGCCCGCATCCCGCTCGGCGAGGAGGATCTCACGACGCACCTGCAGCCAGCCCTTCGACAGCGCAACGAGGTCTTCATACGAAGGCCGGCTCGCGGCGTCCTCCACCTTCTGCGCCTCATCGGTGTCCCTCTCGACCCGGGTCATGCGCTTGGTGAAGGCGTCGAAGACGCTGAGATCGACCTCGCCGTACTTGCCCTCCCACTCGATACGCTTCTCGGCGAGGTACTTCTTCCCGGCCTCGCGGCTCTTCGCGCGGACCTCGGCGAGGGCTGCCTCATCCTCCTCCTCATCCACGTCGCTGGCGATGCCGAGACTGCGGATCAGCATCGGCAGCGTCAGCCCCTGGATCAGCAGCGTGCCCACCGTGACGATGAACGCCACCACGACGATCGCGTGCGAGGCCTCGGTGTCGAGGGTCGCGAGGTCGGCGGCCGCCACCGCGATCGCCAGCGTCACCACTCCGCGCATTCCCGCCCAGGAGATGACGGCGCTGTCCTTCCAGGTGAGCTGGAGCCCTGCCATCTGCTCGCGCACGATGTGACTGCGCAGTTCGTCGGCGGTGTACTTCGCCCAGCGCCTGGACCTGCGGTGCCGCTTGTCGAACTCCCCGGATTCGACACCGCGATCCCAGCGTTCGAGACGTTTGCGATCCTGGAAGTTCGACCACGCACTCGTCGGGTAGATGAAGAGGGGCCGCACGATGACGACGACGAGCAGAACCGCCCCGGAGAGCAGCAGGATCTGCCCGACCGATTCACTCCCGAGGTCGCTGAGCACGCGCGGGAACTGGAGGCCGATGTACGCGAACACGAAGCTCTCCAGCAGCAGATCGGCCGAGAGCCACAGCGGCTTCTCCTGCTGACGCGTCGTGTAGTCGGTGCGCGGCGAGTTGTAGCCGACGTAGAGCCCCATCGCCACGACGGCGAGCACTCCCGATCCGAGCAGATGCTCGGCGATCGCGTAGGCCCCGAACGGCGCGAGGAGCCCGAACGTGCCGATCACGACCGGATCGCTGATGCGCATGCGCAGCTGGTGCAGGACGATGCCGAACACGAGGCCGACGGCCACGCCGACGCCGACCGCGAGGAGGAACTGCCCGATGCCGCCCAGCACGGAGACGGTGGCGCCCGCGAGGATCGCGGCGAAGACCCGATACAGCGTGAGCGAGGTCGCATCGTTGATCAGGCTCTCTCCTGAGAGCACCGTCATGATGCGGCGGGGTAGCCCGAGTCGGCGGCCGATCGCCGCGGCGGACACCGCGTCCGGCGGGGCCACGATCGCACCGAGGAGCAGCGCGCCGGGAAGGGTGAGGGAGGGCAGGATCCACCACGCGACGAAACCGACGGCGAGTGCCGTGAGCAGCACCAGCCAGATGCCGAGGCGGCGGATCTGCGGCAGGCTCCGTTTGAATCCGACGAACGACACGTCCAGCGCCGCCGAGTACAGCAGCGGCGGCAGCACCAGGCTGAGGAGGAGGTGCCCGTCGATGTCGAGTTCCGGCACGAACGGCAGGAAGGATGCGGCGAGCGCCACGACCGTCACGAGCAGCGGTGCCGGCCATCCGCGCCAGCGCGCGAACGCGGCGACGGCGACCGACCCGACGAGGACGTAGAAGATGCCTGCTTCCATGCCCCCACGGTAGCGGGGGAATGGAGCCGCACAGGCCCGCGTTGTGGTCCATGATGTCCGATACAGCTCTCTCCGTCCTCGACCTCGTTCCGGTCCGCACCGGCCAGACCAGCGCCGAGGCCATCGCCGCCTCGCTCGCCCTCACGGAGACCGCCGAGCGCCTCGGCTATCGCCGCTACTGGTTCGCCGAGCACCACAACATGCCCTCGGTGGCATCCACCACTCCTCCCGTGCTGATCGCCGCTGCGGCCACCCGCACCTCGCGTCTGCGCCTGGGCTCTGGCGGCGTGATGCTGCCCAACCACGCACCGCTCATCGTGGCCGAGCAGTTCGCCGCCCTCGAGGCGATCGCGCCAGGACGCATCGATCTGGGCCTCGGCCGTGCACCGGGCAGCGATCCGGTGATCACGCAGCTGCTGCGCGGCTCCGGAACCACCAGCGACGTGGAGCAGTTCCCGCGTCATGTGCAGGACATCGCCGCACTGCTCTCGGGCGACGGCGCCACCGTGCGCTTCACCTCCGGCGGCGAGTACACGGTGCGTGCGACACCGGCCGCGACCGGCACCCCCGAGGTGTGGCTGCTCGGGTCGAGCGACTACTCCGCGCAGCTCGCTGCCTCGCACGGACTGCCCTACGTCTTCGCGAACCACTTCTCGGGGCAGGGTCTCGAGCGCGCGCTGGATCTCTACCGCACCGGCTACCGCCCGAGCGAGGAGCACCCGGAGCCGCGCACGTTCCTGACCGTGAACGCCGTCGCCGCCCCCACGCAGGAGGAGGCGGAGGCCCGCGCACTCCCCCAGCTGCGGATGATGGCGCGCCTGCGCCTGAACCAGCCCCTCGCCGCCCTCGAGACCGTCGAGCAGGCGGCGGCCGCCGTGACTGACGCCGCGACCGACGAGGTCGTGCAGGCCGCCCGCTCGCGGTGGTTCGTCGGCACGGGCGAGAGCGTCGCGGCCGAGGTGCGCGCCTTCGCCGACCGCTACGGCGTCGACGAGGTCATGCTCTCTCCTGTCGCGGGTGCCTACGACGCCGAGCCGAACGATGTCCCGACCGGCCGCGCGCAGACGCTGGAGCTCATCGCCGCCGCCCTGCACCGCTGATGTCGAGCGCCTGTCAACCCCTGGCATTCCCCGCGGCACAGGCGTAGCGTCACGAACAGTGCCGTCGACAGGGGCGCGGCGCCTTCGGCGAACGCACTCTCGGCAGCAGCAGAAGGAGTTCGACGATGAGCACGACCAAGACTCTCGCCCTCTGGGTCGCCTACGGCCGCAACGGCGTCGTCGGCAGCATCCGCCACGACGAAGACGGCTACACGGTCACGATGGTCGGATCCGACGCGGCCACGGGCACGTACCCGAGCCTCGCCTCGGCGAAGGGTGCCCTGCACTCCCATATGGCCCCTGGCAGCGACTGGCCGCGTTTCCAGGAGCACTGAGACACGCGACGCCCCGGCCGCACCGGGCGGCGGGGGCGGGCGGCGTCAGGCCTCCGGCTCGCCGGAGAGGATGCCGCGCAACCAATCGCGCGCCTCGACGAACACGTCGTCGGAGTAGCGGTCCGGGTACTGCACGATCTGCCGGTCCGCGCGCGGATACGAGCCGAGGAAGACGACACGCGGGCTGAAGCGGCGGATGCCGAGCAGCGCGTCGGCCATGCGCTCGTGCTCGATGTGGCCGTCGGCGTCGATCACGAACCGATAGCGGCCGAGTTCGTCACCGATGGGCCGCGACTCGATGAGCGACAGGTTGATGCCGCGGGTGGAGAACTGCTCGAGCATCTCGAGGAGCGAACCCGGGTGGTCGTGCGGGAGCTCGACGATCAGGGAGGTCTTGTCGGCGCCGGTCGGCTCGGGCGAGCGGGTCGTGCGGGTGACCAGGACGAAGCGGGTCACGGCCTGCGCGTTGTCGCCGATGCCCTCTGCCAGGACGTCTACGTCGTAGTGATTCACGATGCCGGGGGCGGCGATCGCGGCTTGCGCTGCCAGCGTGCCGTCGAGGACGCCGATCGCGGAGGCGACGTTGCTCGATGCGGGCACGTGCGAGTGCGACGGCAGGTTCGCGCCGAGCCAGCCATGGCACTGGGCGTAGGCCACCGGATGCGCCGCGATCACCTCGACCTGATCGAGGGTCGTCCCCCGAGGGGCCACCAGCACGAAGTTCACCCGCACCAGGTACTCGCCGATGATGCGGAGCCCTGGGAGCGTCGCGAGAGCATCCTGCGTGGTGGAGACGCCGCCCTCGATCGAGTTCTCGATCGCGATCATCGCGGCGTCGCTGCGGCCCTCGAGCACGTCGGCGAGAGCCTCACCCACGTTGTGCACGGGGCGCCAGTCCTGGCCGCGGGCCTCGGCCACCTGATCGAGCGCCGCCTCCGTGAAGGTTCCGGCAGGGCCGAGATAGCTGTAGGTGCGGCGTTCAGTCACGGGTTTCACCTTAGCCCTCGGCGGGCCGACCGCTCTTCCTGGTGACTTCTCGGATGCGATCGGGCCGATCAGGGGGCAGACTGAGGGGATGACCAGCCGTGCCGGCCTCCCCGCGGAGGAAAGTGACCTGATCGACGTCGATGAACTGATCGCCGCCTACTACGACCGCACACCGAACCCCGAGGTCGCGGCCGAACGGGTCGTCTTCGGCACCAGCGGCCATCGCGGATCCTCGCTGTCGAACAGCTTCAACGAGAACCACATCCTCGCCACGACGCAGGCGATCGTGGACTACCGCGATGCGCAGGGCATCACCGGTCCGCTCTTCCTCGGCCGCGACACCCACGCGCTGTCGCTTCCCGCCGAGCGCAGTGCGATCGAGGTGCTGCTCGCGAACGGCATCGACGTGCGCGTCGACTCCCGCGACTCGTGGGTGCCCACGCCGGCGCTCAGCCACGCGATCCTCACGTACAACCGCGGCAAGGCGGGCGACGACCCGAGTCGCGCAGACGGGATCGTCGTCACCCCCTCGCACAACCCCCCGCGCGACGGCGGCTTCAAGTACAACCCGCCGCACGGCGGACCCGCCGACACCGACGCCACGGGCTGGATCGCCGACCGCGCGAATGCCCTCATCGCCGCCGGCCTCGAGGGTGTGAAGCTGGAGCGCTTCGCCGACATCGACTGGGATTCCCTCACCGGCTACGACTTCCGCGACGCGTACGTGCGCGACCTGCCGTCGATCATCGACATCGACGCCATCCGCTCGGCCGGTGTCAGCATCGGCGCCGACCCGCTCGGTGGAGCCTCCGTCGAGTACTGGGCGCTGATCGCGGAGATGCACGACCTCGACCTCACGGTCGTGAACCCCGAGGTCGACCCGACCTGGCGCTTCATGACTCTGGACTGGGACGAGAAGATCCGGATGGATCCGTCGTCGCCTTCCGCGATGGCCTCGCTGGTGGCGAAGAAGGGCTCCTACGACGTCCTCACCGGCAACGACGCCGACGCCGACCGGCACGGCATCGTGACCCCGGACGCCGGGCTGATGAACCCGAACCACTATCTCGCCGTCGCCATCGACTACCTCTTCTCGCACCGCGAGGGCTGGCCGCGCGACGCCGCGATCGGCAAGACGCTGGTGTCGTCGATGATCATCGACCGCGTGGCCGAATCGCTCGGCCGGCGCCTGCTGGAGGTGCCGGTCGGATTCAAGTGGTTCGTCCCCGGACTCCTCGACGGGTCGGTCGCGTTCGGCGGCGAGGAGTCGGCCGGCGCCTCGTTCCTCCGCAAGGACGGCTCGGTCTGGTCGACCGACAAGGACGGCATCCTGCTGTGCCTGCTGGCCGCCGAGATCATCGCCGTCACCGGCAAGACCCCGTCGGAGCGGTATCGCGAGCTGGAGACCGCTTTCGGAGCCTCGGCCTATCAGCGCGTCGACGCACCGGCCACGCCGGAGCAGAAGGCCACCCTCGGCAAGCTCGCCCCCGAAGCCGTGACGGCGACCACGCTCGCCGGTGAGGACATCACCGCGAAGCTCTCGCATGCGCCCGGCAACGGCGCGGCGATCGGCGGGCTCAAGGTGCAGACGGAGCACGCCTGGTTCGCCGCCCGCCCGTCCGGTACCGAAGACGTGTACAAGCTCTACGCCGAGAGCCTGCGCGGCCCTGAGCACCTCGCCGAGGTGCAGGCCGAGGCCCGTGCCGTGGTGTCGGCCGCGCTGGGCGGCTGACCCCTCCCGCGCAGCGAGCGACGACTCCGGCCGCGCGTGGCCGGGGTCTCCGGCAGGAGCGGGATCAGACCACGGTGCGCGCCAAGGCGGCTCCCGCTTCGCGCAGCCAGCGCCCCGGTTCGGCGAGCGCCGCCTCCGATGAGCCGGCGAGCGCGGTGAGGGAAGCGCACGCGGCGAACGGTGCGGTGTCGGCGTCGTCGGTGATGCGCCCGGCGGCGAGCATCGCACGGGCACCCGCCGCTGCGGCGAGCCCGGCGAGGAACGAGGGTGCCTTGCCGTCGCCCGACTGCCCGTCGTACGACCCCTCCCCCGTGATGACGACATCGGCGTCGGCGATCGCGCCGGCGAGGTCGATGAGCGCGGCCACCTCTGCGGCGCCGGGAGCGAGCACGCCACCCCACGCCGCGAACGCGGCTCCCGTGCCTCCTGCCGCTCCGTGGCCCTGACCGGCAGGGTCGATGTGCAACAGGTCGGCGAGGCGACGCAGGCCGTCGTCGACGAGAGCGATGTCCTCGGCCGCGCGCAGCCCCTTCTGGGGGCCGAACACCGCGGCAGCACCGCGCGGACCGGTGAGCGGATTGGTGACGTCGGTGAGGACGCGCACCTCGGGGGCCGCGCGCAAGGCGCTCAGATCGACGGAGGCGATGTCGTCGAGACCGCGCGCGCCCCGTGCGACAGGTGCACCCGCGGCGTCGAGGAAGCGGGCGCCGAGCGCGGTGAGCATCCCCGTGCCCCCATCGGTGGACGCACTGGAGCCGATGCCGACGACGAGTCGCGAGACACCGTGGTCGAGGGCGGCGGCCACGGCTTGTCCGAGACCGGTGGTGTCGGCGTCCCACGGGCGCAACTCGTGCAGCAGCTCGATGCCGGAGGTCGAACCCAGATCGACCACGGCCGTGCCCGCCGGGGCGCTCTCCGTCGGGGGCAGCAGCAGCCAGCAGGTGTCGACCCTCTGCCCCGCCGGACCATCGACCGTGAGCGGCATCCGCACGGCGCCGGGCACGGCCGCTTCGAACGCGGCCATGCTGCCCTCTCCGCCGTCCGCCATCGGCCGATGCACGAACTCGGCGGTCGGATCGACCGATGCCCAGCCGTCGGCGAGGGCGGCCGCGGCATCGACTGCCGTGATGGTGCCCTTGAAGCTGTCGGGGGCCAGCAGGACCCTGGTCACCGCACGCTCTCCGCGGTGCTGGCACGCTCGAGGAGATCGGTCGGGATGACGGCGGCGCCCTCTGCCTCCGGCATACCCTCGATCGCATCGACCAGCGCAGAGACCGCGCGCTGTGCGAGCGCGGTGAAGTCCTGACGGATCGTGGTCAGCGGTGGCCGGTAGTTCGCCGCCTCCGGCACATCGTCGAAGCCGATCACGCTGACATCATCCGGGACCCGGCGACCCGACTCGGAGACGGCCCGCAGAAGACCGAGCGCCATCTGGTCGTTGGCGCAGAAGACGGCAGTGGCCGAGGCCAGTTCTCGACCAGCCGCGTACCCGGAGTCGGCGCTCCAGTCGCCGCGGACGACGGCGGGCGGACGGATGCCGGCAGCGGCGAGGGTCTCGCGCCACCCTCGTTCGCGCTCGACGGCGGCGAAGGAGTCGGCAGGACCGGCGAGGAGGTGCACGGTGGTGTGCCCGAGGCCGAGGAGTCGACGCGTGGCGGCGGCGGCCCCGCCCGCGTGGTCGCTGTGCACCGAGGTGAACCCGGCGCCGGTCGGTGCGTCGACGACCACGAGCCGCAGTCCCGTGGGGCGCTGAGCGGCGGAGACCAGGGCCGATGCCTCGTTCAGCACGATCGCGCCGTCGACCTCCTGCTCCGCGAGTCGATCGAAGGCCTCGGCGACCCCGTGAGCGGCGGTCACGAGGGTGAGCGCGTAGCCGCGTTCGGCCGCCGCTTCGGCCGTCGCCTGCAGCATCCGCGAGTTGCCGACGGTCGCCAGGGTGGTGACCACGAGTCCGATCGTCTGCGAGCGACCGGTGCGCAGGGCTCGCGCTGCGCGGTGCGGACGATAGCCGAGTGCGGTCATCGCCTGCTCCACGCGAGCGCGGGTGTCGGGGTCGACCCGCGAGCTGCCGTTGACGACGCGCGAGACGGTCTGCCCCGAGACGCCCGCGCGGGCGGCGACCATGGCCATCGACACGCGACCGGACGCCGGACGCCTCCGGCGGGAGACAGATTCCTCGACACGGTCGCGTCCGCTCTCGCCCACCCGCATCCTCCGTCTCGACACTCCGGCAGACCGCTGGTGCGCGACTCCGGCATGTTGACGTTATCACGGCTCTGTGCGTACCATGTTTACGTGAACACGCCCGAACTTCCTGAGTTGCGCACCGACACCCTCGGCGCCGGCGTCGTCCGACGCGCCACCACCCTCGCCGACGGCCGCGACCTCATCTACTACGACGACCCCGGCACCGCGCTCGGACCCGATCGAGCCATCGACGCGCGCGTTCTCGACCCCCGCCCTGACACCGCGACGATGCGCCTCGACGTGCTCACCGGCGACTGGATCACCGTCGCCGCGAACCGGCAGAACCGCGTGATGATGCCCGGCGCCGACGCCGACCCGCTCGCGCCGCAGACTCCGGGCAATCCGTCGGAAGTGCCCTCGCGCTACGACGTCGCGGTGTTCGAGAACCGCTCGCCCGCGTTCGGGCCCGCCCTCGCGGAAGCAGTGGGCACCGCACCCGTGGCATCCAACGCGCCCCGCGGACTCGACGATCTCGCAGCCCTCGGCCTCGGCCGCACACGCACCTCGGTCGGACGCTGCGAGGTCGTCTGCTTCAGCCCCGAGCACGCGGGGTCCTTCGGCACGCAGTCCGTCACCCGCGCCCGCACCGTCATCGAGGCCTGGGCCGACCGCACGGCGGCGCTGTCGACGCTGCCCGGCATCGAGCAGATCTTCCCGTTCGAGAACCGTGGTGAGGCGATCGGCGTCACCCTGCCCCACCCGCACGGTCAGATCTACGCGTACCCGTACGTCACTCCGCGCACGACCCGCGTGCTGGAGTCGATCGATCGCACGGCCCCCGACCTGTTCCAGCACATCCTCGAGTCCGAGCAGGCGTCCGAGCGCGTGGTGTTCCGCGGCGAGCACTGGACCGCCTTCGTGCCGTTCGCCGCGCGCTGGCCGCTCGAGGTGCACCTGATGCCGCACCGCCACGTGCCCGACCTCGCCGAGACCACCCAGGCGGAGCGCGACGAGCTCGCCCCGCTGTACCTGCGGCTGCTGCGCGGTGTCGACGCGCTCTACGACTCCCCGACCCCCTACATCGCGGCCTGGCACCAGGCACCCGTGCACGTCGGTCGCGACACCGTGCGCCTGCACCTGCAGCTGACGAGCCCCCGCCGCGCCGCCGACAAGCTGAAGTTCCTCGCCGGCTCCGAGGCCGCGATGTGGGCATGGGCAGCCGAGGTGCCGCCCGAGGTCGGAGCCGCGCGACTTCGCGAGGCGATCGAACGCGCCTCGCACGACCAGACCGACCCCGGAGCATCCGTATGACCGCCGCCCACGACGCCCGCACCCTCTTCACCCGGCTCACCGGCCGCGAACCCGATGGGCTCTGGTCGGCACCGGGACGCGTGAACCTCATCGGCGAGCACACCGACTACAACGACGGGTTCGTCCTGCCGTTCGCCATCCCGCAACGCACGGTCGCCGCGGTCGGCCGGCGCGACGACGACCGCGGTCGCGTCCTGGTCGGCTCCACCTTCGCGGACGAGCCGGTCGAGGTCGCCCTCGACGAACTCGACCGCCTGTTCCCCACCGCACCCGGCTCGCATCCGGCAGTCCCGGAATGGGCCGCCTATCCGCTCGGGGTCGCCTGGGCGCTGCGTCAGGCCGCGGTGGAGGCCGGCCCGTTCAGCGGACTCGACATCGCGATCGCCTCCGATGTGCCGGTGGGAGCGGGGCTCTCGTCGTCCGCCGCGATCGAAGGGGCCACGGCTTCCGCTCTGAACGAGCTGTGGGGCACCGGGCTCGACGGCACGACCCTCGCCCGCATCGGACGACGTGCCGAGAACGAGGCCGTCGGCGCTCCCACCGGGATCATGGATCAGATGGCGTCGATGCTCGGCCGCCCCGACACTGCGATCTTCCTCGACTGCCGGTCGCTGGAGACCCAGCTCGTACCTCTCGCCGTCGCCGAAGCCGGACTCGCCATCCTCGTGATCGACACACGGGTCAAGCACGCGCACTCCACGGGCGGCTACCGCGAACGCCGGGCCTCGTGCGAGCTCGGTGCGTCGATCATGGGGGTTTCCGCGCTGCGCGACGTGTCGATCGACGACCTGCCGCGCGCCCAGGAGCTGATGGACGACGTCACCTTCCGGCGCGTACGCCACATCGTCACCGAGAACCAGCGCGTGCTCGACACGGTGCGAGTGCTGCGCGAACAGGGTGTGCGCGCGATCGGCGATCTCCTGCTCGCCTCGCACGCATCGATGCGCGACGACTTCGAGATCTCGACCCCCGAACTCGACACCGCGGTCGACACCGCGCTGGCGGCCGGCGCCCTGGGCGCACGGATGACGGGCGGCGGATTCGGCGGAGCCGCGATCGCACTGATCGAGCAGGATGCCGTCGAGGCGGTCGCGGATGCCGTGAACGCGGCCTTCGCGGCCTCCCGGTTCGCGGCCCCCCTGCTGTTCACGGTGACCCCGTCTGCCGGGCCCCGCCGCGACGCCTGACAGAATGACCCATCGAGCCACGACGACGTCGTGGCGGGAGAGGAAACGCAATGTCCTGGATCGTCACCGGCGGCGCCGGATACATCGGCGCCCACGTGGTGCGCGCCCTCGCCGATGCCGGGCTCACCCCGGTCGTGCTGGATGACCTGTCCAGCGGCGTCGCATCGTTCGTGCCCGAGGGGGTGGCGTTCGTGCAGGGCAGCATCCTGGACCGCGAACTCGTCGAGAAGACGCTGCGCGATCACGACGCCGCGGGGGTGATCCACGTCGCCGGATTCAAGTACGCCGGCGTCTCGGTGCAGCGCCCTCTGCACACCTATGCGCAGAACGTCGAGGGCACGCGCGTGGTCCTGGAGGCCATGGAGGCCGCTGGCGTCTCGAACATCGTCTTCTCGTCGTCCGCCGCGGTGTTCGGGACCCCCGACGCCGCGCTCGTCGTCGAGGACACGCCCAAGAAGCCTGCGAGCCCCTACGGCGAATCGAAGCTGATCGGCGAGTGGCTGCTGCGCGACCAGGGCATCGCCACGGCCGACTCCGAGCGGCCGCTGCGTCACACGTCGCTGCGGTACTTCAATGTGGTGGGCTCCGCCGACCCGACGGTCTACGACGTCAGCCCGCACAACCTCTTCCCGATCGTGTTCGAGGCGCTGCTCGCGGGCACGACCCCCAAAATCTTCGGCGACGACTACGCCACCGAAGACGGGACGAACGTGCGCGACTACGTGCACGTCGGCGATATCGCGGCAGCCCACGTCGCCGCAGCCCAGCGCCTCTCCGACGGACGTCCGATCGAAGCCGCCTACAACCTCGGCTCCGGCGACGGACTCAGCGTGAAGCAGATCATGGACGCCGTCGCCCGCGTCACCGGCATCGACTTCACCCCCGAGATCGGACCGCGGCGGCCGGGCGACCCCGACCGCATCGTGGCGACGGGCGAGCTCGCAGCGCGCGACCTCGACTGGACCATGCGGTACTCGGTCGACGAGATGGTGCGCACGGGGTGGGAGGCGCGCCAGGCTGCTCGTCCGTAGCGGTCAGAGGTCGCGGGACCTGATCGGATAGAGCCAGAAGCAGAACCAGGCGAGCGCGGTGAACCCGAGCGGGATCACCGCGAGCATCAGCCGGATACCGCCGTCGACGCTCTCGGGCTGTGCGTCGCCGAGAGCGGCGTCGAAGCCGGATGCCGTCAGCACCACCGCGGCGACGATCGCCTGCAGCACGACCGAGCCGCGCACCACGAAGCCGTTCACTCCGAAGTAGGCGCCTTCCCGACGATGACCTGTGCGCGCGGCATCCTCGTCGATGATCTGCGCGAGCACGACCTCGAGCAGCTGCAGCAGGCCGCCGATGCCCACGCCGACCGCCACACCGACCAGAACCGCACCGGGCACGTCTGCCGCCACGAGGTAGCCGAGCATGGCCGCGCCGAAGACCGCGACGCTCCACAGCAGCGCGGTGCGGGGGGAGGTGCGGCGGACGACCGCGCTCCACAACACGATCGAGGGGATCGCGGTGACGAAGATCACCCCGAGCAGCAGGCTGCCCTCTCCCTCCGGTGCGCGCAGGGAGTACCTGACGTAGAAGGGGACCGCCGCCAGGATCACGGCGATCGAGGTCTGTACGAACAGCGACCCGAGCACGTAGGGGACGAACGCGCGGTTGCGGAAGGTGTACGTCAGCTGGTCGCCCCAGCGCATGGCCTCCGATGCCGCCTCCGGAACCCGCCGCTCGATCATCCCCCCGAAGAACGACCACACGAGCAGCACCAGGCAGACGGCGCCGAGCACCAGGGCCATGCCCGGCCAGCCGAGCGCGCTGTACAGCGCCGGCGCACCGGCTGTTCCGAGGACCATGCCGAGGATCGCGAAGATTTGTCGTGGCACGTTGCCGCGGGCGCGCTCCTCGGTGGTGCGGAAGATCTCGGGGAACAGGGCGGAGATGTTCAGCACCACGACCACGAAGGCCACGTCGTACACGGCGACGACGACGAGGAACCAGATGATGAGGCCGCTCACGGGGAGCTCTGGTGGCATCCACACCAGCGCGAACGCGACGACGAGCGGCACGATACCCACGCCGATCCAGGGGATGCGCCGGCCCCACGGTGTGCGCAGCCGGTCGGACACCGTGCCCACGACGGGGTTCAGCACCGCGTTCAGGATGCCGTGGGCGATCATCGCGACCGCCACCCACCCGGCGGGGACGGCGAGGTGAGAGACGTAGAAGTAGACGACGAAGGCCGAGAAGGTCTGCGCCATGAGCTGCGTCGGGAAGCCGGAGGCTCCGAACGCGATCGTCTGCGCTCTGGTCGGCGCCGCGTCCAGACGTCGGTCGCGCACCCGCTCGCTCAGCGACGTCACCGGGCGTCTCCCCTTTGCAGGTCGCGCAGGTCGCGCCAGCCGATGCGCACGAGCGCCTCGTCCTCGATCGCCTGCAGCACGGCCGGATCGCCCAGCAGTCGCAGCTCGTAGCCGCGCTTCGCCGCACTGAAGTCGACAGCCGCGCGGAGCTCGTCGTCGTCGACCATCGGATGCAGGTAGATCTCGGTGACTCCGGCCGGCACCGCTCGCAGCAGCGCGATGAAGCCGTCGCGCATCTGCTCGTACGTCTCCTCATCCCGTGTACCCTCGCGCAGGAGCTTGAACGGGTGCGACCACAGCCGGTCGATGATCTCGACGCCGGCTGCATCGGCGGCTGCCGCGGCAGCGTCGAGCTGGGCCTGCAGCGCGGAATCCTCGCCGACCCCGTCCATGCTGCGCGGCAGCCGGAACGGGAGACCGTGTCGTGCGGCGAGCTCGAACACCGGGCGGAGAAAGCCTCGGCCGGTCACGAGCCCGTAGACCGAGCCCATGTGATTGTCGAGGTGCGTCACGTCGACACCGGCGTCGAGCGCGGTCTGCAACTGGGCGGCGAGTTCGGCGGCGACATCGTCATCGGTGGCGTTCTGCTCGACGGACAGCACGTCGGTCGGGAAGAAGCCCGCGGCGTCGACGAGGCTCGTGGCGGTACCGGTCAGCGGGCGCCACCGGTAGCGGGCCCATTCGCTGGTGAGAACGAGGTGCACGCCGACGTCGAGGTCAGTGCGGGAGGCCGCGAAGGCGAGCGCTGCCGGTGACCACGAGCACGGGACCATCACGGTCGTCGAGTCGATGCGTCCGGCTGTGAGCAGGTCGATGATGGCGGTGTTGGCCGCATGGCACATGCCGAAATCATCCGCATTGAGGATGATCGCCCGCGCACCGGGCGCGAGACCGAGTCGATCGGCGAGGTCGGAAGGTGCGGTCATCGAGGATCCTGTCGGGTGATTCGAGCGGCGGTGCTCGGACGGGTGGTGTTCAACGGCCAGCCTGGGAGGCGGGCGTGAGGATGCGGGTGAAGAGTTCGCCTCGGAGCGCAACGGCCGCTTCGTTGACGGCGCCGACCAGCGGAGCCTCCGGACCGAAGGAGGAGACGAGGAACCGCAGGGGAAGCTGCGCCTCGTACTCGCCGGCGATCCGCACGATCGCGGCGACGAGTGCCGGATGAGCTGCTTCGCCGCTGAGGATGAATGCTTCCGGATCGAGCACCAGCCCCACGCTGCCGGCCACGAGAACGATGCGTCGAGCGATCTCGGACACGATCCGTAACGCCGCAGCGTCTCCGCGGACGGCCGCCTCCAGATGATCGGCGAAAGATGCCCCGGGATCGCGGCCGGCGCCGAGGGCCAGGTCGCCCACGACCGCGTCGCCCACGAGGGGCGCACCGATCGGGATGGGCGTCTGCGGCAGGTACATGACTTCGCCGGCGACGCCGGAGAAGCCGCGGTGCAGCGCGCCGTCGATCACGATGCCGGCCCCGAGCCCGTCGTCGAGGAGCAGCAGCGCGAAGCTGGCCAGGACCGCTCCTTCTCCAGCGGTGAGCTCGGCGAGGGCTGCGAGATTCACATCGTTCTCGATGCGCACAGGACAGTCGAGGGCGGTCGACAGCGCCGCACGGAATGCGCCGCCGTCGGGGCCGAGGTCGTCGCGGATGCCGCCGTCGGCCGTGACGATGCCGGGCACTCCGACGACCGCCAGGTGAACGGCGCCCTTCGCCGCTTTCACCGTGCGGCGACACCGCTCGACGAGGGAGACGATGTGGGTCACGCGATCTTCGGCCTCGGTGAACGGGGCGTGCTCCTCCGCCCGCACGGTTCCGCCGGCGTCGACGAGCACGACGTGGGCGGCATGGTGATCGACGTGCACGGCGACGGCGAATCCGAGGCGCGGATGCAGGGCGACCCGTCCGGCGGCGGGGCCTCTCGTGTCCCGGTCGAGGCCTGCCGACGCGACGGCTCCGGCGTTCTCGAGCATCCGCAGCACCTGCGTGACCGCGGTGCGTGACAGACCAGTGGCGGACATCAGCTCCGAGCGGGTCTGCGGCCCGCTGCGAGCGAGCGCCTCCAGGATCGCGCGGCCGTTGAGCGTGCGCAGCAGGCCCTGCGGTCCCGCGAGTGGTCTGGACATCTGTTCCCTGGGTTGCCTGTCTGGTTTTCGTGTACCGCGCCAGGTGTCGTTCCGACGCGATGCCGACACGGAGCCGGGCGCAACGCCCGGACTGCTGACGGTTTGGTTGACTCGTCTTGTTTGGGGTTTTTCACGCCGCGTGAGCGGCCGGTGTGTTGATTATCTCGAACTCAATGGGCGTGAGCCTTCCGAGTCGTCGTTGTCGCCTGCGGCGGTGGTAGGTTCGCTCGATCCAGGTCACGATCTCGAGGCGGAGTTCTTGTCTCGAGTGCCACCTCTTCTTGTTGAGGACGTTCTTCTGCAGCAGCGCGAAGAACGACTCCATCGCTGCGTTGTCCGCGCATGCACCGACGCGGCCCATCGATCCGGTGATCCCGCTCTGGCGGAGCAGCTCGACGAACTTCCGCGACCGGAACTGCGATCCGCGGTCCGAGTGCAGGGTCGTTCCGGTGGGCTCTCGCAGCGCGACGGCGTTGCGAAGCGCGGCGACTGCCAGCTCAGCCGTCATTCGCGAATCGAGCGAGTAGCCCACAATTCGGTTCGAGTGGACGTCTTTGATCGCCCAGAGATACAGCTTGCCCTCGTCGGTCCAATGTTCGGTGATGTCGGTGAGCCAGAGTTGGTCCGGCCTTGTCGCGGTGAAGTCGCGGAGCACAAAATCGTCATGCACCGGTGGTCCCGCTTTTCGGTTCAGGCCGCGCTTCTTCGAAATCACCGACCAGAGCTTCTGTTCCGAGCACAGCCGCCACACGCGCCGCTCGGACGCTGCCAGCCCGGCCTCCGCTTCGATCTCGTCGGCGATGAACCGATACCCGAACGCCGGGTCGTCGCGGTGAAGATCGACGGCCGCGTTTGTGAGGTGAGCGTTGTCCCCGTCGCGTTGCGAGACGGGGTTCGCACGCCACTGGAAGAATGCTTGCTTGCTGAAGCCCAGCACCCGGCAGGTCACCGCGACCGGAATTCGGTCAGCGGCCAGTTCGCGGACCAGCGGGAACATCATTTAGGGAGTGACGCCTGCGACAGATAGGCGGCCGCTCGGCGGAGGATCTCGTTCTCTTGCTCGAGCAACCGGATGCGTTTGCGGGCTTCGCGCAGCTCGGTCGCGTCGGCCTGGGTCACACCGGGCTTGATGCCGTCTTCGACGTCCGCGATCTTGAGCCACCGTTGCAGACACGACTCGGAGACACCGAAGTCTTTCGCGATCCGGCTGATCGGGGCGTCGCCCCGACGCGCGACCGCGATGACGTCGTTCCGGAACTCTTTGGGGAGTGCTTTCGGCACGTTGACCATCCTTCCGTGAGAACCGAAATCGTCACAGCGTTGGAGTCAACCAAACCGTCAGCAGTCCCTTCCTCATGTCGTCGTGACAGCGGTAGTAACCGTAATCCTTGCGGCAGGCTCCATCTATGGAGCCGTGGTTGGCAGCTTTGGCTCTCATGGTCAGCAGCGGTGGTGGCGTTCTTCGCCATCGCAGCAGGCACTTGGATGAGCACACGCCGGACGGCTTCCGACTAGGCCGTGCTGCTAAAGGAGCTCAAGGTTTAGGGTTTGCGCCGCCCGGGCGTCGTCGTTCAAGAGCCAGCCGGACAATGTGACTCATTTGTCCCAGCTTCTCCTCGGCGGCGCGGATGCTGATCTCGACTCCCTCGAGTTCACCGAGACAACATCGAGCTCCTCTGCGACGGACACCTCGACGAGGTGACTCGTGATGCCGAGCACGATGCCTGGGCGTGACGCTCGTGAGCTAGCAAAGACAGTAGGCCGTACGTGGTCGGTTCGTGGATCACGAGGACAGGTGATGCCCGGCGCTAAGGAGTTGACACCGGCGACGTCATTGGTGCCCCGTGCTGTTCGTCTCCGACAGCATCGAACCGGTGCTAGAGGGGAACGTTGTCCGAGACTTGCCACCGGAGGTGATGAGCTCGTCGCCGACAGTTCGGCCCATCAGGGCGTCGTTCAACATCCGGGGGAGGAACCTCCGAGATTGTTGTTGCGACACCTGGCTCGGAATCCGGCTCAGAAGCAGTCCAGGGTGCCGCCACTCCAACTAAGACCGCCGTAGCGACTATGCCAAGGGGGCAACAAGACTGCTCGTAGTTTCGTGTTCTTCCTCTCGCGGTCTACACCATTGATCTTGAGCTTCAGGAAAGATCCTCAACAATGGGGTTTACCCGCTCGGGCAACGTACCGTTGGGGGCTTCTGTGTTGTAGGCCGTTCGGGGGACAAGATTGCTGACGGCCGAAACGGATGGATCGAAAATCAGTGTAGGACCGAACCCGGGACGCTGTCTGTCCCCCTTTCGGCCTATAGACGAAAGTATCTATCGTCGGCTGCAGGTGGAGAGAAAACGAGTCGCAGACGGCACGCGTCTGCGACTCCGCCCAGCCCGAGTGTGTGAGAGATAGATTGGACGTCGACGGGCCAGTGCCACCAGTCCAGACCTACTATGCTCAGCTGCGAAGATCCTGAGCTGAAATCCATCTAATAAAATCGACTTGACAAACCCTGATAAATCTGAGGAGACTCACTTGAGACGGTCGTCTCGATTTGTTCCAATCGTTCTTCGGGGGTTGAGTATGTCTTCAAAACAAGCGCGCTACGGGTCTTGGCGGAAGAGAGTGGCAGGCGCGTTGTTCGCACTGGCGCTTTCTGGTGCAGGGGTCTTCGCGCTCGCGGCGCCTGCGTCGGCTGCGCCAGCTGATTGCGGTTTGGGCTATCACTGTAGCTATTCTGGTTATAACTACGGCAACGACGCCTGGCAGCAGCCTTCCACGCATAAGTTTCTGAATTGCGCTGACAATATGGCCATTGGTTGGAGGACGTACAATAACGTCGCATCATCCGCATTCAACAATGGCCGCACCCAAGTGTCGTACCTGTACCCGGGCCAGACGAAGACAGGCACTCCTATCTCGTTCGCCGTGGGAAGAGGGACTACGGATCTCGGATCTCGGAGCTTCAACGACACTGCTGAGTCGGGGTACTTCGATACGACGCGGGCAAGCGCTGGTGGGGCTCTATGCCTGTGATCAGCTTGGGCAAGTGCGGCCGCTCTTACGGGGCGGCCGCACTTGCGGTGATCCTCTCTATAGGCGTCGTTGGCTGCTCGGGGCCCGACGAAACCGAGGCCACGAACAAGAATCGCGCCGCGTGGGCAATGCCCCTGGACGAGTTCCATGTGTACCCCGTAGCGCTCGACAACTATGCCGAACAACTCCTCATCGCAGACTGCCTTACTTCCCAAGGTTATGAATGGCCGGTTCCATGGCAGGACACAGAGTTTCCGTTAGCCGAAGACTTCAACTCGGTTGGATTGCGTCTGTTCACGCCAGAATTAGCGAAAAAATGGGGATACCATTTCGCGACGCCGGTCCACGAAGAGAGCGTGAATTTGTGGGGAGAGTTCATAGCTACAACGGAGTCCTATTTCCCGAACGTGGAATTGGACACTGCGCTTCTTGACTGTAGGAATGAGGTGCGCGAGCAGGATGAGGATTCCTTTGTCAATTTCGATGGGGTCAACTATCTTGCGGGGCTGGCTATGCAGGCCGAGCAAGTCGCGCTACAGGACGAGTCCGTCGTGGAGGCGACCGCTAAGTGGCGTGAGTGCTTGGAACCGCAATTGCCCTTCACGCTTCCGAAGGTTCTGGACCCGTGGACAGAGATGCCTCCCTCGGCTGTTGGTCAGGAATGGGGGATCGGCACGGGGGGGACTCCGGCGCCCTCCGTGGAGGAACTCGCTGCCGCCGTTGCCGACGCGGAATGTCGCGAGACTAGTGGGCTGAGCGCTGCCAAGTATGAGAAGACCTGGGAGGAGCAGCAGAGGCTCGTCACGGAGAACCGGGACAAACTAGACCGGATACGTTCGGAAGCCACCGAGAGGAAATCGAAGTTGCTGACGATTGTGGCGGAGAACGCGCCAGCAGCCCCGTAGCCCCCGCGTCACTAGGCGGTAGTTTGGTTGCGGCGACCTAGCGATCAGAAAGCAAGAGGGATCGATGACCGAACCGACTGTGCCCGAAAAGTCCAGACGATCTCGTTGGATTGTTGTGCTCGTTGTGGTGTTGGTGGGGTCGATCATCTGCGCAGGTTTCTGGTTCGCCGCGCAGTTCCAGTCATCGGCGCAGCAGGAAGCGAATGCCAAAGCCCCCGCGGCCGGTCCTGTCTTTGCGGAGGTGACACAGGGTTCGCTCGTGGGAGAGGTGAGTTTTACCGGTCTGGCAGGCCCCTCAGCGCAGACTCCAGTCACGGTGCTTCCCGTTCCGGATGCGTCACTCGCAGTGGTTACCGGGCATCCGCTGCAGGTGGGGGCGGCCGTTTCAGCTGGACAGGTGCTTACCGAGGTCAATGGGCGTCCGCTGTTCGGCGTGCAATCCCCCTTCTCCTTTTACCGCGACATGGGCATCGGGGACCACGGGCCGGACGTCGAAGCGTTACAGAACGCGCTGTTGGCGCGGTCATACGAGGTCGTGCCCGATGGACGCTTTGGTAGTGCGACGGCTGCGGCGGTCAAGCGCTGGTACCAGGACAGTGGGTATGAGGCTCCTACTCGTAGTGCGCCGGCGGTGGAGAAAACCGATCCGGTGGAGGGCGACAGGCCTGCGGAGAGCAGCACGGAGACGCCGGCCACGAAGACGCCGGCTGCCGAGGGGTATGTTCCTGTCGCCGAGATTCTGGCGATGCCCAGCGCATCCGCACAGATCGTTCGAGGCTTGCTTGTCGGACAGAGGCTGGCGGTCGAGGGCCAACCCGATTTCATACTCGGGTCGGCGGATGTCGTCATCACGATCACAGTACCTGCCGCCGATCTTGGCGACGTCGTCGCAGGAGACGCGGCCACGATCTCCATCGACGGCGTCACCGTGGAAGGCACCGTGGGAGATATTGGTTTCCCAGGCTCAACTGGAGCCACCGAGGCCTCGGAAGATTCACCCCCTGGTGGGTCGTCAGGCGAAGAAGGGGCGACCGGTGGAGCAGAAGCCGGGGTGTCTGAGGTCACCTTCACCGTCGTCCCTCAGACCGCGCTGCCTGTGTCGACTGGCCGGGCGCGGGTGACCGTGATTCAGCAAGTCGTGGCGCAGGATGCGTTGATTGTCCCGATAGTCGCGGTGTCAGATCGGGGGCCCGGCAAGAACATTCTGACGAAGCAGCAGGATGATGGGACGCTCGTCGAGGTTCCTGTTACCGTTCTAGGTACCTTGCAGGGTGAGGTCGCCGTCGAGTCGGTAAAAGAAGGTGCCCTCGAAGTCGGCGACAAGGTTCGAGTTGGTTGACGTGGCATTGATTCGGCTGCGGGGAGTGCGTCGAACCTACTCTTCCCCAGGCAGTCCTGATGTCGAGGCGCTGCGCGGTATCGACCTCGACATAACCCAGGGCGAGTTCGTCGCCGTCGTCGGGCCTTCGGGTGGGGGCAAGACCACCTTGATGAACATTCTGGGTCTGCTCGATGATGCGACGTCTGGAACCTACGTTCTCGACGGCGGGGATACTCGGGCCAGCGATGGTCGCCGTTCCTCGAGCGTACGCGCTCGCACGATTGGCTTCATATTCCAGGCCTTCCACCTGCTTGAGGGCAGACCGGCCGCGCACAGCGTCGAATTGAATCTGTTGTACCGGGGAATGCGACGCGCGGAGCGCCGTGAGAAAGTCCGACGCGCAATTGACTCGGTTGGCCTCAGCGACCGCGCATTTCAGAGCACGTCGACGCTATCCGGCGGGCAGCGGCAGCGTATTGCCATCGCCCGAGCCATCGCCGGCGACGCGAAACTGATCCTCGCCGATGAACCGACCGGGAACCTTGATTCGGCTAACGCGGCTCGAGTCTTGGATGAGCTTCAACGCATCAATCATGAGGGGGCGACAGTCATCGTCGTCACTCATTCCACCGAAGTGGCGGAGCGTGCTCGTCGCGTGATCCACATCGCAGACGGCAAACTTGTCTCGGATGTGCAACAGGTGAGTTCGGGCTCGAATTCGGAGTCGGACTCCGCCGGTCAGTCTCTTCAGGGCTCAGCCAGTTCGCGTTTTCCCCGGGCTCGCGAGGAGGAAGATGCTCAGTCGAAGGGGCGCATTCGGTTCGTCGACATGCTACGCGACGCATGGGCGTCCGTGGTGTCGCGAAAGTTCCAGACGCTAGGGCAGGGTCTAGCTGTCGCTATCGCGGTGGCATTGACAATCACGACCTTGGGGCTCTCCGCATCGGCCAGGGCACAGGTTTCAGCCACTTTCGATGCACATCTCAATCGCGAAGTCTCCGCGCGGTGGTCGACGGGAGTCCCCAACTCCCCCCCGCTTGAGACGATCCCGGAGAGAGTTGAACAACTGAGTGGGGTGGATGCGGCAGCTGCCGTCATCGATCTCCGTGCCAGCACAGTCTCGACCTTCGCCGAATCACGGCAGATCCAACCGCATGTCGCCATCGGACATATCGCCGCCGCCGCACGTCTTTCCATCGACGAGGCGCCATGGCACCGGGGGCCGCTCGAGGCCGGCGAAGCCTATATTGGCGACCTCCTCGCGAAGGATCTGCAACTCAGTAGCATCGACAGTGCGCCGACCATCCTCGTCGATGGGATCTCGTACGTTGTGGCAGGCATCATCACCGAGTCGTCGCGACTCCCCTTGCTGCGAGGCGAAGTCGTCGTCGGACCTCGTGATGACCTCACGGCGGGAGGGCCCATCGATGTGACCATGCTGGCTGTGACGTCTGCCGGCGCAGCACAGCAGGTCGCTAAGCAATTGCCCTCTGCGCTGAACCCGTTCCAGCCTGAGCAGATCGTCGTCGCCGCGCCGACCGATTCTGCTCAGCTGAGAGGACAAGTGGAACAAGGGGTGCAGACAACGCTTATAGCGTTCACGCTACTTGCCCTGATTGTGGCTATCGCCGCTCTCATGAATGCGACGCTCTTGGCCGTCAACGCACGGCGAGGCGAGATTGGCATGCGCAAGGCGCTCGGGGCTCGGGATCGCCAGATCGGGGCGCTCATCACTCTCGAGTCTGCGTACATCGGCTTCGTCGGAGGGGTCGCCGGGCTCCTGCTCGGTATGGCCGCAATTTTAGTGGTGACCGTGACTCAACGATGGGCGCCCGTGTTCGATGTCGTCCTCCTTCCCCTCGCCATCGCCGTTGGCATGATTGTCGGGGCAGGCGGTGGTGGCTTGGCCTCGATCCGTGCGGCGCGTCTTCGCCCCGCAGAGAATCTCCGTAGCTGAGTCTCGTGGCCTGCCTTACCTGAGGCGACCTCGCCCACGCGGATGATGATGAGACCGTGGGCTACGGCTTCAATACCCTAGGTCGGCGCGGTTTGAGGGGGAGACGAGGTGGCAAGATCCACCGGGTCCACGCGGCAACGGGGGATGCCGTCCTAGGCCGTGTTGCTAAAGGAGCTCAGGGTCGCTGGCCCGTGCCTGACGGCTCGGCAAGATATCGTGGCTGCATGCGGTTCAATGCCTTCGCGGCGTATTCGGCTGAGGTGGTCGTGACCGCTGAAGTGATTCCCGAGATGCAGAACAGCGACTACGAGTCCGGGATTGTCCAGATCGGTGAAGAGGTCTGGCATATCCGGACTGCGCGTAACATCCCGACCGAGCCGGGTGCCTTCGTCGCGTTCTGGCAACGACACGCGGATGGGAACACGACGCCGTTCAGCGATGACGATCCCGCTGCGGGGCTGCTTGTCTTCGTGGCGCAACATGATCGACGAGGGGTGTTCCGGTTCACTGGCGCGCGTCTCACTGCACTCGGCATCACGTCAGGAAGGCGGCCAGGAAAGCGTGGGTTCCGGGTGTATCCGAACTGGCGCACTGGCTTGAACGTCCAGGCCACGACCACGCAGCGCGCTCAAGCGCCCGCATTCCAGGAGTTCTGAGCTCAGCTCGTGCTGGTGAGCCAATGGAGGGTTGCGGCGAGGCAGAGGCCGGCGTGGTAGTTGCGAGCGAGCTTGTCTGATCGCATGGCGATGCCGCGCCATTGCTTGAGCTTGTTGAAGCAGCGCTCGACGACGTTGCGGCCGCGGTAGCGGTGCCGTTGTTCGTCGCCGAAGTCGATCGGGCGGCCGCGGCGCTTGCGGCGGTGGGCGATCTGATCATCACGCTCGGGAATCGTCGCGGCGATGCCACGCTCGCGCAGCCATGCCCGGTTCGCCCGGGACGGATAGCCCTTGTCGGCCATCACTCGGTCCGGACGAGTGCGTGGCCGCCCGTGTCCGACCGGCACGCGGATCTGTTCCAGCGTCGCGGACAGCATGCATGTGTCAGCGGCCTGGCCGGGCGTCAGGATGACAACATCGACGGCGCAATCGGGGTCGGCGCCGTGGTCGGAATCATCGCCGGGGCGATGGCGGCCGGCGGGGGGCTCTACGGTGCCGGACAGGTGGCAGGCGAACGAGCCTACTACGCGGGACTCCGGAACTCGTACCACCAGAAAATCAAGTGGCAGGTCCGGGGCGGCGTCATCGCCGCCGCAAGCTCCATCGGACTCGCCGGTGCCATCGCTGGCGGCATCGTGATGGGCGGATTCGAGAACAAGTTCTACTCGATGAGCTAACGAAAGGATTGACCGGTAGTTCCGTACTTGCGGAGCTACCGGTCTTCTCTGCAATGAAAACACCAATCTCGATTGAGTTTCCGCGAGAACTTGCTCTCGCACACACGGCGGAAATGGATGTCGATGCTAATCGGCTCATGGAAGCCGCAAGTATCGCAAAAACGCTAACCCGTGACATCCGTCGAAGCGGAGGCGCTCCCGCCGGACCAGGCATTCGCGGTCACGGAGAGTGATCGCCCGGCGTTGATGGGCGCTGAAGATCCGGTCGGAGGTGTCGATTCCGATGATGCGCCCTGCCGGGTCGAACAGCACCCGCTGCACTCCACCCGCGCAGGCGGTGTGTGCGGCGGTACGCACGGATACGGGGACGTCGATACCGTCGACGTGCGCCCACCCACGCCCGGCGATGTAGTCGTCGGCGGTGACGGTCACGACCAGAGTCGGTGCGGCGCCACCGAGACGGGGCATCTCATCGTGCCGCGCAGCGATCCCCAGCACCGCGGCGAGGGTGTCGTGCTGCTTCTGTGCGCGGGACCGGGTGTCGACCATCCGGGCGGGATCGTCGGAGGGAAGGGCATCGTCGGAGGGAAGGGCATCGTCGCCTGTTCCCCCCCACCGCCCCGGTGAAGGCGGCCTCATCGTGGTCGACCAGGACGGACGGCTGGAAGACGACGACCCCGGGCGCGGATGGCCCGTCGACTCTCGGGTTCAGATAGGCGTCGAAGATTCGCTGCAGCTGTCCCGCGACCTCGGGCAGCAGCCCGCCCCGGATCGGGATCACCCCGTCTTTCGCCCGGCCCAGGATGATCCCTCGGGCGCGCATCGCGATGTCGTCTGCCGGCTCCGCGCCGTCGGGGTCGAGGTACTGCACGATCACCTGCGCCAGGATCCGGAGGTCTTCCGGCGTCGCCGGTGGTGCCTCTTCGCCGTCGACAGCCGCATCCGCGTCGGCGCGACGGCCGTCGTCCGCCCCCTGGGCAGCGACCGCGCATCCGCGGGCATACGCCGCAAGCTCCGCATCTGCGAGCAGCCGGTCAGCTGTACCGACCCGGACCGCAGCGTGTTCCACCGGTCCTGTCGCTGCCAGCAGCCCGGCCACCCCCACCGCCCCGTCGAGCATCGCCGCCCGCATCGCCGGCCACCGCGCCGGCAAGCGAACCCCCGACGACAGCTCCACCTCGCGACGCACGGCCTTCGCCGCCTTCACCACTCGACCAGCGCCAGCGGCATCCGTCCGCAGCACCCTCTGCAGCAGCTCGCCCATCGTCCGACACCCGAATCGACCGCAGAATGCCACCGCACCCGACCCGGCCGGGCGCGCATCGACAGACGCGACCGTCTCCACGACCAGCGCCTCCACGCGCCGCAGCACCTCCCCCGCCACACGCAAGAGCTGCATCTTCGCGTCATCCGGCAACCCCACCACCACGTCGGAGCGCAGCAGCGCGTCCAGATCAGCGGCCGTCTGACCGAGCATCTCCACCGGGGTTGTCATACGCGCAAGTCAACCCGGGGCCACCGACATTCACTGCCGGATAAGGCCAGTTCAGAGCAATATTTCGGAACTCATACGAGGTCCGCGACTCCTCCACAGGCGAGGCGGATTCCCGCCTTTCCCCACGTACGGCAGATCGTGCCCCACGGCTCGCCCGGACGTCGGGCTCCCGGCGCAGAATCGGTGCATCGTCCTCCGCAACACACAGGCACCGAGGTCGATCGAAGCCCGAGCACCCCTCCGCGACGTGTGATCTCGATCCATGCGCTCTCGATTTGACGCTCTCGACTTCGCGAATTAGATTACAGATCGGTAACGGTGGCATCCGGGGGGATCGCCCGCCGCGCACACCTGCCTCCCGGAAGGACCCCGTCACGAACTCCCTGCCACCCGAGCGCGATCACGACGCCTCGGAAGCCCCCGCACAAGTCCCTGACTCGACGCGACCGCTCTTGCGGCGCGACCTGAGGCGCTCCGCCACCGCGGATACACGGAGTTCCCGCCGGGCGAATGCAGTTCGTGCTGCTTCTGCGCTCGAAGCAGCCACTCCGGGTGATGCCTCCTCCGCCCGCGACACCCCTTCCGCGGCTGACCCCACCCCGGCATCAGAGGCAGCCCCCGCAACCGCAACCGCAACCGCAACCGAGGCGACTCCCACACCCGAGGCAGCACCCACGCCCGAGGCAGCACTGCCCACCCCAGCACCCGAGGCAGCACCCGCACCAGAGGCGGCCCTCGCCCCCGAGGCAGCCCCCACCTCCTCCGCAGCGCCCACCCCTTCCTCCGACGCCCCTCCGGCCACCCCACAGGCACCCCGCGCTCCCCGCTCCTGGGATCCTCGTCTGCGCCCGCGACACCTGGCTGCGCCGACGGCGCCGACTTCTCGAGCTCTGGTGCGCCGGGAGAAGCGCCGGTGGGCGAGGGCGAAGGCACTTGGTGCCACACTGGCGATCGGCGTGCTGATCTCCGGCGCGGCTCTTCCCGCACTCAACCCCGTCGGCGGCCAGGCCGCCAACGCCAGCGCCAGCGTCTCCACCGCAGCCGAAGGAACCGCGCAGTCGTACACGGCGAAGGCGGGAATCCGGGCCCAGATCGATCCCCGGGGGAACTTCTCCGCGACGACGCCCGAGGAGATCAAGGAGACCCGCTCCCGCGCCGCTGCCGCTGCCGTCGCCGCCGGCATGCCTCTCTCCAGCGCGATGGACATCCCTCTCGCCGGACGCATCGTGATGCCGATGGCAGACGGGACCTACTCGTTCACCGATGGCTTCGGCGCCTCGCGGCCGGGCCGATCCCACCTCGGCCAGGACTTCGCCGCCCCCATCGGCACCCCCATCAACGCAGCGATGAAGGGCTGCGTCTCGCGGTCCACCGAGAGCTACCAGGGTTACGGCGTCACGATCCAGATCGAGAGCATCGTCGACGGGCAGGCCGTGAGCACCGTCTACTCGCACATGACCTACGGCAGTCGCGCGGTCGAGGTCGGAGACTGCGTCGAGGAAGGCCAGTACATCGGCGACGTCGGCTCGACAGGGTACGTGTTCGGTTCGTGCCTGCACTTCGAGGTCCACATCAACACGGTGGCGGTCGACCCGCTTCCGTGGCTCAAGAAGAACGTGAGCTGACCGGCACCGCACGACCCCACGCCGCCTCTGTGATCACCGTAGGGTGGCGGGATGAGTGCACTGGTGATCCGCGACGCACGCGCCGAAGACGCCGAAGACATCGCCGGCGTGCACGTGCGTTCGTGGCAGGCCGCCTATCGAGGACTCATCGACCAGTCCGTGCTCGACGGCCTCTCCGTCGATGAGAGAGCCGCGGGCTGGCGGCGCATACTCGCCGAGCCGCTGCCGACGAGCCTGGGCACGCTCGTCGCCGTGCGCGACGACCGCCTCATCGGCTGGGCGTCACTCGGCTCGGGCCGCGACCCCGACGGCCTCGCCGACGGAGAGGTGTACGGCATCTACGCCGACCCTTCCGCCTGGTCCACCGGCGCGGGTCATGCCCTGCTCGTAGCCGCCGAGCAGCGGATCACCGAGGCCGGTCACGACCGCGCCTACCTGTGGGTGCTCGACGGCAACGAGCGCGCCGACGCCTTCTACGCCCGTCACGGCTGGCTCGAAGACGGCGCGATCAAGATCGAGGAGCGTCCTCAGTTCACCCTGCGCGAGCACCGCCGCGTGAAGACACTCCCCGTGTGAAGGTCCTGACCGCCTGAGGGCACGCCGCCGGCCGCCGCCTCAGTCGAGTGCGCTCATCACGTGCTTGATGCGGGTGTAGTCGTCGAAACCGTACTGCGACAGATCCTTGCCGTAGCCGGAGTGCTTGAATCCGCCGTGCGGCATGTCCGACACGAACGGGATGTGGGTGTTGATCCACACGCAGCCGAAATCGAGATCACGCGAGAAGCGCATCGCCCTGGCATGATCGGTCGTCCACACCGACGCGGCGAGCGCGTAGGGCACGTCGTTGGCCATCTCCAGGGCCTCGGCGTCCTCGGAGAACGCCTGCACCGTGAGCACCGGTCCGAAGATCTCTCCCTGCACGACCTCGTCGTCCTGTCGCACGCCCGACACGATCGTGGGCTCCCAGAAGTAGCCGCGGTCGCCCTGGCGGCGTCCGCCGGTCTCGATCGTCGCGTGCGCGGGCAGGCGATCGATGAAGCCCTGCACCTGCGCGAGCTGTGCCGCACTGCTCAGCGGGCCGTACAGCACCCCCTCCTCGCGCGGGCCGCCGGTGCGGGCGTGGGTCTTCGCCCTGGCGACCAGCGCGGCGATCAGCTCATCGTGCCGCGAGGCGTGCACCAGCACCCGGGTGGCAGCGGTGCAGTCCTGTCCGCCGTTGAAGAACGCGCCGGTGATGATGCCCTCGACGGCCTTGTCGATCGACGCATCGGCGAACACGATCGCCGGAGCCTTGCCGCCGAGCTCGAGGTGCACGCGCTTGACGTCGTCGGCCGCCGAACGCGCGACCGCCATGCCCGCACGCACCGAACCGGTGATCGCGACCATCTGCGGCGTGGGGTGCTCCACGAGCGCGACACCCGTGTCCCTGTCTCCGAGCACCACGTTGAGCGTGCCGGCCGGCGTGTGCAGCGCGACGATCTCGGCGAGCAGCAGGGTGGTGAGCGGCGTCGACTCCGCGGGCTTCAGCACGACCGTGTTGCCGGCGGCGAGCGCGGGAGCGATCTTCCACACCGCCATGTTCAGCGGGTAGTTCCACGGCGTGACCTGGCCGATCACGCCGACGGGTTCGCGCCGCACGAAGGAGGTGTGACCGGCGAGGTACTCCCCCGCAGCCCTGCCCTCGAGGCTTCGCGCCGCACCCGCGAAGAAGCGCAGCTGATCGACGGACTGCATGATCTCGTCCGCGACGAGGCTGGCACGCGGCTTGCCGGTGTCCTGCGACTCGAGGTCGGCGAACTCCTCCGCTCGCGCCTCCATCTCGTCGGCGATGCGGAACAGCGCCAGCTGCCGTTCGCCGGGCGTGGTGTCGCGCCAGATCGGGAAGGCGGCGGATGCGGCGGCGTAGGCGGCATCCACGTCGCTGCCGTCCGATACCGGGAGCTCCCCGTAGGTCTCTTCGGTGACAGGATCGACGAGCGGCATGCGGTCGGCGCCGCTCGCGGACACGTAGCGGCCGCCGATGAAGTTCTGCAGCCGCGCGGAGTTCTTCAGGAGGTGACTGGACATGGGGTCATCGTATCGACATCCATACGGAATCTGAAGATCTGATCAAACGAAACAACTGAATCGGTTGCAGAATGCAGAACCGGCTGACAATATCGACACATGAGCACGAAGCCGTCCCAGCCTGCCCTTGATGACATCTCGAAGCGCATCGTCGAACTGCTGCAGGAAGACGGCCGCCGCCCCTACGCCGAGATCGCGCGCGAGGTCGGGCTGAGCGAAGCAGCGGCTCGCCAGCGCGTGCAGCGGATGACCGAGGCCGGCATCATCCAGATCGTCGCCGTCACCGACCCCATGCAGCTCGGCTTCCACCGCATGTCGATGATCGGCATCCGCGTCTCGGGCGACCCGCGCGAGATCGCCGAGGAACTCACCACGATCCCCGAGCTGGCGTATGTGGTCGTCACGCTCGGTACCTTCGACATCCTCGTCGAGGCCGTGTGCGAGAACGACGAGCACCTGATCGATCTCATCGCGACCCGCATCCGCACCATCCCGGGCATCACCCACACCGAGAGCATGCTCTACGCAGGCCTCTACAAAGACCTCTACAACTGGGGCACGCGCTGAGGCGCGCCCCGCACACAACGGAGAGAACATGGGCACCACCGTCTTCGAACGCCAGCCGCCGTCGCCGTCCGTCATCGACGCCTCGCTCCGCGACACCGACCTGCGGGTGTTCTGGCTCGACGACGTGGATCGGCCGACGCACCCCCGCCTCAACGGCACGGTCCGCGCCGACCTCGCGATCGTCGGCGGCGGGTACGCCGGCCTGTGGACGGCGGTGCGCGCGAAGGAGCGCGACCCCGAGCGCCGTGTCGTGCTGCTCGAGGCCTCGCGCATCGCCTGGGCCGCGTCCGGACGCAACGGCGGCTTCTGCGAGTCGAGCCTCACCCACGGCCACGAGAACGGGGTGAACCGCTGGCCGGAGGAGATCGACCGACTCGAAGAGCTGGGCCACGCGAACCTCGATGGCATCGGCGAGACGATCCAGCGGTACGGCATGGATGCGGAGTTCGAGCGCACGGGCCAGCTGGCCGTCGCCGTCGAGCCGCACCAGGTCGAGTGGTTCCGCGATGAGCCGGGCTTCCTCGACCGAGAAGCCGTGCAGGCCGAGGTGCACTCCGACACCTTCCTGGCCGGGGACTGGGACCGCGACGGCTGCGCGATGGTGCACCCCGCCAAGCTCGGCGTGGAGCTGGCCCGCGTCGCCGCCGACCTGGGGGTGGAGATCTACGAGCACAGCCTGGTGCGCGGGATCGAGGGCGACGGATCGGGACCGATCACCCTGGTGACCCCGAACGGCAGGGTGGTCGCCGATGCCGTGGCCCTCGGCACGAACGTCTTCCCCTCGCTCCTCAAGCGCAACCGCCTGATGACCGTGCCCGTGTACGACTACGTGCTGATGACCGAGCCGCTCACCACCGAACAGCTGGCATCGATCGGCTGGTCGAACCGCCAGGGCCTCGCCGACAGCGCGAACCAGTTCCACTACTACCGGCTCACGGGCGACAACCGCATCCTGTTCGGCGGCTACGACGCGGTCTATCATTTCGGCGGCAAGGTGCGGCCGGAGTACGAGGACCGCATCGAGAGCCACCGCCGGCTCGCCTCGCACTTCTTCACCACCTTCCCGCAGCTGGAGGGTCTGCGCTTCACCCACCGCTGGGCCGGGGCGATCGACTCGTCGAGCCGCTTCTGCGCCTTCTTCGGCACCGCCCGCAAGGGCCGCGTCGCCTACGCGACCGGATTCACCGGGCTCGGCGTCGGCGCCGCGCGCTTCGCGGCCGACGTCATGCTCGACAAGCTCGCCGGCGAGGAGACCGAGCGCACCCAGTTGCGGATGGTGCGCGAGAAGCCCATCCCCTTCCCTCCCGAACCCGCCGCCTCGATCGGAGTCAACCTCGTGCGCGCAGCCATGAACCAGGCCGACCACAACGAGGGCAAGCGCAACCTGTTCCTCAAGACGCTCGACGCCGTCGGAATGGGCTTCGACTCGTGAACGGTCTCGCCGCAGGGGCGGGAGTGGATGCCGGCGCCCTGGCACTCGATCACGAGCCGCTCCCTGCCGAAGAGGTGCTCGCCGGTTCGCCGACGACCGCCGTGCACGAGCTGGCGACGCTCGGCGGGATCGAGGTCGGCATCTGGGAGATGACCCCGGGCACCGCGACCGACACCGAGGCCGACGAGGTGTTCGTCGTGCTGTCCGGCCGCGCCACGATCGCGTTCGCCTCATCCGGCCTCCCCGACCTCCAGGTCGGCCCCGGCTCGGTGGTGCGCCTCGCCGAGGGCATGCGCACGACTTGGACCGTCACCGAGACGCTCCGCAAGATCTACGTGGCCTGACGCCGCCGCCCCGCGCTCGAATCGCGCGAATGGCCCCATCCCGAGAGGAGACGGGGCCGTTCGCGCGATTCGAACAGCCCTCAGGTGATCGGAACCGGCACCGAGTCGATCAGCAGTCGCGTGTACTCGTGCTGCGGGTCGCCCAGCAGCTGCTCGGTCGGACCGGCCTCGACGATCTCGCCTCGACGCATCACGATCGTCTCGGCGCACACCTTGCGCACGACCGCGAGGTCGTGGCTGATGAACAGCAGGGTGAGACCCTGCTCCCGACGGATCCCGGCGACGAGGTCGAGCACCTGCGCCTGCACCGAGACGTCGAGCGCACTGGTCGCCTCGTCCATCACGAGCAGCTCCGGCTCCACGGCGAGTGCGCGGGCGATCGCGACGCGCTGACGCTGACCGCCCGACAGCGTGCGGGGTCGGGCGGCGAGATGCTCCTCTCCCAACCCGACTGCTGTGATCAGCTCGAGCGCCCTGGCAGCGGCATCGGCCCCGGTCCGCCCGGTGTGCAGCTTCAGCACGTCTTCGATCGCTCTCCCCGCAGGGATCCGCGGGTCCAGCGACAGATACGGATCCTGGAACACCATCTGCACGCTCTTCGCGCGCTCGAGACGCTCCGCACGCGACCGCGGGATGCCCGACATCGAGCGTCCGCCGATGCGGATCTCCCCGGCGTCAGGCTCCTCGAGCCCGACGATCATCCGCGCGAGCGTCGACTTGCCCGACCCCGACTCGCCCACCACGGCCAGCGATCCGCCACGGGCGATCACGAGATCGGCATCGGCGACGGCCGCGACCGGATCCTTCCCTCGGCGCCGATACGTCTTGCCGACTCCGGCCACCACGAGCTGCGGTTCGGAACCGGATGCCGCGGTCGGCGGCGTGATCGACCCCGAGATGCGCGGAGTCGCGGCGACTAGACGACGCGTGTATTCGGCGGCAGGCGCCGTGAGCACCTCCCGCGCCGTGCCCTCCTCGACGATCGCGCCGCCTTTCATCACCACGAGGCGATCACACAGGGAGCCAGCGAGGTTCAGGTCGTGCGTGATGAACAGCATCCCCATCCCGCTCTGCGCGCACAGGTCCCGCAGCACCTGCACGATCTCGGCCTGGGTCGTGACGTCGAGCGCGGTGGTCGGCTCGTCGCACACCAGCAGGCTCGGCGACGCGCTCAACGCTCCGGCGATCATGACGCGCTGCAGCATGCCGCCTGACAGCTCGTACGGATGCTGCGACAGATGGTCGGCGGGCGCCGGCAGACGCACGGCCGTGAGCAGCTCGACGGCCCGTGCGTGCGCGGCATCCTTCGCCCACCCCTCGCACAGTCGCAGCGCCTCCGAGACGTGGTCGCCGATCGTGCGCATGGGGTTGATGCCGGCCCGCGGATCCTGGAACACCATCGCCGCCTCGTGTCGACGGATCTCCTGCCGACCGGCCGCACCCGCGAGCGGGGACCGCCCGTTCACCTCAACGGTGCCGCCCGTGATCGCCCGGTCGGGCAGCAGCCCGAGCACCGAACGCGCCGTGAGCGATTTGCCGGAGCCGGACTCGCCGACCAGCCCGACGGTCTCGCCCGGCGCGACCTGCAGCGAGATGCCGTGCAGGAGACGGGTGCCGTTCGGGAGGTCGAGCGTGAGGTCCTGGATGTCGAGAAGAGTGCTCATGCGGGGATCCCTCCGCCGATCCGATCGGAGAGTTCCTCACCGATGATGTTCACGCACACGACGACGATCACGACGGCGACGGCGGGTGCGATCGCCGGCAGGAACTGCCCTGCCGCCACCCCCGACTGCGCCTCGTTGATCATCGCGCCCCAGTCGGCGGTCGGCGCCTGCACGCCGAGGCCGAGGAACGACAGCCCCGCGAGCTCGGCGAGCACGTAGCCGAAGTTCAGAGTGGACTGGGCTCCGACGATCGGCGTGACATTCGGCAGCACGCGGCGCAGGGCGATCCACGATCCTCCGAAGCCCTGCACCCGATAGGCCGAGACATACGGACGGGTGCGCTCCGCGGCGACCAGCGAGCGGGTGAGCCGAGCGACGAAGGGGGCGTAGGCGATGCTCATCGCGATAATCGGTGCGACCAGCCCCTTGCCGAACAGGGCGACCGCCATGATCGCGATCAGCAGCGAGGGGAATGCGAACAGCACGTCGAAGACCCGGCTGAGTGCGGCGTCGATCCACCCACCCCGCCATCCGGCCCAGAGCCCCAAGAGGATGCCGATGACCGTGGAGAAGACGACCACGAGGAGCGGGCCGATGAGCGCCGTGCGCCCGCCGTAGATCAACCGGCTGAGCAGGTCGCGCCCGAGCGAGTCGGTGCCGAGCCAGTGCGCGGCCGAGGGCGGAGCAAGGAAGGCGGTGAAGTCCACCGCATCAGGGTCGTAGGGTGCGATTAAGGGCGCGAAGACCGCGGCCAGCACGACAGCCCCGAGCACGACGCCGCTGGCGAGGTACAGGAATCGCGGACGCTTCCGGCGGGGCGCACGCAGCACCCGCATCGCGAGAGTGGGGGTCGAGGAGGTCATCGGGCACCAGCTCCGGCAGCGGATCGCGGGTCGATCCAGGGTTCGAGGATGTCGACGATGGCGTTCATCACGACGAACGCGATCACGACGAGGAGGACGATGGCCTGCACGACCGGGAAGTCGAGCCGGTCGACGGACTGCACGAGAAGCGAGCCGATGCCTGACAGCCCGAACGCGGCCTCGACGATCGAGCTCGCCACGATGAGCCCTGCCACGAGCACGCCGCTCACGGTCAGGATCGGACCCAGGGCGTTGCGCAGCACATGCCGGCGCACGACCACCGGGCGTCGTACGCCGCGGCTCGTCGACACCTCGACATGCTCGCGGCCCAGTTGATCGACCATGGCCGAGCGGGTCACCTTGCCGACCAGGACGATGAACACCAGCGCGAGCGCAATCGAGGGCAACGTCAGGTGATAGACCATGTCGAAGAAGCCCTCGCCGGCCCCGAATGAGGGGAACCAGCCCAGCTGCACCGAGAACAGCGCGATGAGGACGATCGCTCCGACGAACGACGGGATCGCGCCGAGCACCGTGAGTCCGATCAGCACGAACCGGTCGAGGGCCTTCCCTCGGTTCAGCGCGGCGACGGCACCGAGCACGACGCCGGCCACGAGCACGATCGCCCCCGACATCGTCACGAGCATCAGCGTCACGGGAAGCCGGTCGCCGATCACCTCCGTGACGTCCTGCCGATACTGCAGCGAACGGCCGAGGTCGCCGTGCAGCAGGCCGAGGACCCACCGGAAGTACTGCTCCCACGGTGGGAGGTCGAGCCCGTACTGGGCGGTGACCTGCGCCACCGCCTCCGGGCTGGGCTTGCGCCCGCGGAGCAGGAAGCTCACGGGATCTCCCGGCACCAGGAAGCGCGAGAAGAAGACGAGCAGCGACGCCAGGAACAGCGTCAGCAGCAGGCCGCCGAGCTTTCCGGCGACGCGACGTGCGGCTGTCATCGGGTGGTCTCCTCCGGGGTCGAGGTTCCGGCGATGCCGGGGGTGACGGGTGCGGCGGCCGCTACGGGGCGGCCGCCGCAGCCGCTCAGCGGGCGCCGATCGTGGCGGCCCAGGGGTAGTACATGAAAGCGATCGATGGCTGCACGCCCGTGATGCGCTCGCCCATGAAGAGCGAGATCGGCGCCTGGTACAGCGGCAGCCACGGCAGCTCCTCGTTGGCGATCTGCTGCGCCTTCGCGGTCAGCTCGCCGCGCGCCGCCGGGTCGTCGATCGTGACGGCCTCCTGCAGGATCGCGTCGAACTCGGGGTTCGACCAGCCGCCGTAGTTGCTGAAGTCGCCGGTGCGCAGCACCGAGTACATCTCGAGCGCATCCGGGCTGGAGAGGTACCAGCTCGTGTAGAACAGGTCGACGCCTTCGCGGGCGCTCGGGTCGGAGAAGAGCGCGGTGTAGGCGTTCGGGGTGACGGTCTCGACCTTCACCTTCAGACCGATCGACTGCGCCGCGGCGACGGTCGCCTGCGAGATGACGGCGAAGTCGTTGCTGATGGGCGCGGTGACGTAGGTGAGCTCCGCGCCCTCGGCACCGGCCTCGGCGATGAGCTTCTTCGCCTCCTCCACGTTCTGGTCGTAGGAGGCGATGTCGTCGAACGCCGCCGTGCGAGCCGCATCCGAGGCGTCCTGCCAGACCGACTCGGTGGTCATCACATCGGTCGTCGCGCCCACCCCGCGATACGCGGCCTGGAGGATCCCGTCGCGGTCCATCGCGAGCAGCAGCGCCTTGCGCACGCGGACGTCGCCGAGCGGGCCCTCGAGGTTGCTCACGACGACGTTGCCGACCGCCGTGTTCATGCCGAACAGCACGTCACCCTTGCCCGCGGACTGCAGGGTGGGCACGGCCTCCATCGGCACCATCCACGACCCGTCGACGCTGCCCGACTTCAGGGCGTTGATCCGCGCGGTCGGGTCGGTCATGAAGACGAGCTTCACCTCGCCCGAGCGGGCCTTGAGATCGGCGTCCCAGTAGTCGTCGTAGCGGGTCATCGTGATCGACTCCCCCGAGTCCCACGAGGTCAGCTGGAACGGGCCGGTGCAGTTCACGCCACCGGTCGAGTTGCCGTAGTCGGCGCCCTTCTCGGCGAGCGTCGCCGCCGACTCGATGACGCCGGCCGACCCGCCCATGCCGAGGTTGAACTGCGAGTCGGGCCCGGTCATCGTGACCGTCACCTGACGGTCGCCGGTCTGCTCGATGGACTTCACGTTCTGATAGACCGAGAACCAGAACGAACCCACGGCGGGATCCAGGTGTCGGCTCATCGACGCGACCACATCGGCGGCAGTGAGCGGCGTTCCGTCGTGGAAAGTGACGCCCTCGCGGATCGTGTAGACCCAGGTGTCGGGCGTCGGGTGCTCGAACGACTCGGCAAGTCCCGGGCTGAGCGAGTAGTCGGGGTTCAACCGCAGCAGCGATTCGCAGACGTTCGCGAGCACGGAGTTGTCGGCGTAATCGAAGGCGTACGCGTAGTCGAGAGAGTACGGCTCGGCGTAGCTCGCGAAGGTGAACGAGTCGATGTCGCCGCTGGGTGCGGCCGTGGTCTCGGTCAGCTTCCAGTCGATCGGTTCGTCGGACCCGGCGTCGGTCGAGCCGGCGGGGCCGCAGCCGGCGAGCGCGGTGATGGCGAGCAGGCCGGCGAGAGCTGCCGCGCTGCCACGGACGAGGGGGCGGGAGAGGAGCGTGCGGTTCATCAGGACTCCTTGCGGTGGGTGTCGGGTACAGCAGGGTCGGATGCGGAGGCGTCGTACACGAGGCGCCCTTCGATCCATGTCGACGCGACCCGTGCCGTGTGGAGCTCGGCGGACGGGATGCCGAACGGGTTCGGCTCGATCACGACGAGGTTGGCGAGGTAGCCCTCCTGGATGCTGCCGGTGTCGTCGTCGCGCCGGTTCACGTATGCGGTGCCTGAGGTGTACGCGGCGAATGCGGTTTCGAGGTCGAGTCGCTGCTGCTCACCACCGAGGGGCGGTTGCGCGGAACCCGGGTAGGTGCGGTTCACCGCGACGTGGATGGCGGCGAGGGGATCGGCCGTGGAGACCGGCCAGTCGCTGCCCGCTGCCAGGCGCACGTTCTCGCGCACGAAGTCGCCGAACGGATACTGCCGGTCGACCTGTCCATCCTGCAGGAACGGCAGCGTGAGCTCGTCGAGCTGATCCTCGTGCGTGGCCCACAGCGCCTGGATGTTGGCGACGGCGTCGAGCGGCGCGAAGCGCGCGACGTCATCCGCTGCGACGATCTGCAGGTGCGCGAGGTGGTGCCGGCCATCGGTGTCGCCGTTGGCGTCGCGAGCGATCTGCAGGGCGTCGAGCGCCTCACGCACGGCGCGGTCTCCGAGCGCATGCATGTGCACCTGCTGACCGGCTTCGTCGAGCGCCGTCACGTATTCGCGCAGCTTCTCCGGCTCGATGAAGCTGAGGCCGTGGTTGCAGGTGTCGTGCCCCGTCTCGTCACGGTACGGCGTGAGCATCGCGGCGGTCTGATTCTCGGCCACGCCGTCGACCATGATCTTGGTGGTCCCGAGATCGATTCGACGATCGGGGTACTCGGCGGCGGCGCGGGCACGGCGGTCCGCCATCCGCGCGACCTGGTCGATCCCCCCGTCGCGCGCCCACCACTGCGCACCGACGACGTGCACCAGCAGGCGCCCTTCGGCTGCGGCGCGCTCGTAGGCGGGGAGCGGGTCGGCGATGCCGCCGGAGTTCGCTGCGACCATCGCGTCCTGCCATCCCGTGACGCCGAGGGCGATGAGCTCATCCTGTGCACGCAGGAGTCCCTGATACGCGAGGTCGTCGGAGGTGGCGGGGCGCACGGTGGCGAACAGCTCGCCCGCTCCCTCGTGGAAGGTCCCTGCCGGGAAGCCGTCGGCCTCCCGCACGATCCGGCCGTCTTCCGGGTCGGGCGTCTCGGCCGTGAGCCCGGCCCGCTCGATCGCCGCGGTGCTCGCCCAGGTGCTGTGGTGGTCGCGGCTCTGCAGCAGCACAGGCCGACCGCCCGCCGCCTCGTCGAGCAGGCCGCGGGGCGGGTTGCCACCGGGGAAGTGATCCATCCCCCACCCACCGCCGAGGATCCACTCCTCGTCGGGGTTCGCCTCGGCGTAGGCGCGGATGAGGGATGCCGTCTGCTCGGCGTTCTCGGCCTCGGTGAGGTTGCACTGCAGCAGTTCGATGCCGCCGCCGACGGGGTGGATGTGCGCATCCTGGAAACCAGGGCTGAGCAGCGCGCCCGCGAGGTCGACCCAGGTCGCATCCCCCGCCGCACGCGCCGAAGCATCTGCGTCGGGGAGGACGGCGGCGATCCGCCTGCCGCGGACGATCACGGCGTGACCGGTCAGCGGGGTGCCGGTGCCGGTGAAGACCGCACCGCCATGGAAGACGAACTCGGATGACATCGTTCTGCCTCTCTGCAGCATCGAAGGGGGAACTGCGATCACGCTAGCTCCCGACAACACCGGTGTCAACAGTGTTGACCACACTCGGGACTCGACCTAGATTGAAGACGTCGCGTCACGCTCGGAATCCGATCGGGCTGCGATGATGGACGAGACGGAAGGAGGCGGCGATGAGCGCGGTCACGAAGAAGGACCAGCCGCCCAAGCGCGCCCGACTGGATCGAGACCTCATCGTCGAGGCCGGCCTCGAACTCTCCGGCGCACCTGGCGTCACGACGATCTCGGTACGCGACCTCGGCTCCAGGCTCGGTGCCGACCCCACCGCGATCTACCGCCACTTCCAGAGCAAAGACGCCCTGATGGGTGCGCTCCTGGATGAGCTCAACGGCCGCGCAGCGGCATCAGTGCAGACGCCGCTGGAGCGGTGGGACGAGCGCCTGCGCGAACTGTCGCTTGCGACACTCGACCTGTTCACCCGGCACCCGGCGATCGGCGCAGAGGCGATGACGCTCACGACACACGGACCCGGCGAACTCGCCGCCATCGAGCTGATGCTCGACGCGTTCCAGCGCTGCGGACTCGACGGCGAGGAACTGGTGCGGCACTACGCCCTGCTGGCCGCGCACGTGCTCTCGCTCGCCGCCGGCATCGCTCGGGCACGGGCCGAGAACACGAGCGATGACGATGGCGATTCCTGGCTCGACACTCCGCTGCTCGCCGACCCGCGCAGGTTCCCGCTCATCGCGCAGCACTCCCTGCTGCTCTCGGAGCTGCAGGACCGGGACCTCTTCCTGAGCGGGGTCGACCTCATCATCGACTCCGCCAGACGCACCGCCGCCGCCTGAACACGCTGACCTCTTGCGCTCCACATAGTTTTGTGACAAAACTATGTTCACCGCTCACGGCGAGCGGAGAGCAGGAGAGATCGATGAGGATCATCATCGTCGGCGCAGGCATCGGCGGACTCGCCACCGCGATCAGCCTGCACGAGGCGGGGTTGCGCGACGTGACCGTGTTCGAACGCAGCAGCACCATCCGCGGGCTCGGCGTCGGCATCAACCTCCTCCCCCACGCGATGCGCGAGCTCACCGAACTCGGTGTCGCCGACTCGATCGCCGCCGAGGGCGTCACTCCCACGACACTCAGCTACTTCACCCGCCGCGGCGAGGAGATCTGGAGCGAGCCGCGCGGACTCGCCGCCGGCTACCACTGGCCGCAGCTCTCCGTGCACCGGGGCCGTCTCCAGCTCGCCCTGCGCCACCTCGCCGAGGCCCGTCTGGCCGAGCCGATCCGCCTCGGCCACCGCCTGATCGCCGCGGCATCGAACGCCGACGGCACCGAGACCGCGCGCTTCGCGACCGACGACGGCGAGGTCGAAGAGACCGCAGACGTGATCATCGGCGCCGATGGCATCCACTCCGCACTGCGAGCCCTGAGCTACCCCGACGAGGGCGCACCGCCCTGGAGCGGTCTCACGCTGTGGCGCGGCATCACCCGCATTCCCGCGTTCCTCGACGGCCGCACCATGATCATGGCCGGCGACGGCGAGCAGAAGTTCGTCGCCTACCCCCTGAGCGAGAAGGATGCCGCGGGCGACATGCTCGTGAACTTCATCGCCGAGCGCCGCGTCGGCGGCACCGGCGATGCGGACTGGAACCGCGCCGTCGACCCGGCGCCGATCGCCGAGCTGTTCCGCGAGTGGAGCTTCGACTGGCTCGACATCCCCGCTGCGATCGCGCGTGCCGAAGAGATCCTCGAGTATCCGATGGTCGACCGCGATCCCCTCCCGCAGTGGACCCACGGGCGCACCACCCTGCTCGGCGACGCCGCGCACGCGATGTACCCGAACGGGTCGAACGGCGGCTCACAGGCGATCCTCGACGCTCGCACGCTGGCGTTCCACCTTGCCGCCTCCGACGACTCCGCCGCCGGCATCGAGGAGGCGCTCGCCCGCTATGAAGACGCTCGTCGCCCCGCGATGACCGCGCTGCTAGCCGGCACCAGGGCCACCGGGCCCGAGCGGGTGATGCAGCTCGCCCGCGAGCGCGCACCCCAGGGCTTCGACGACATCGAGCAGGTGATCTCCCTCGCCGAGCGTCGACAGATCGCGACCGACTACAAGGTCGCGGCCGGATTCCTGCCCGAGCTGCTCAACGACCGGCCGTCGCTCACCCCGCCCTCTGCTGGCTCGTCGACTCCGACGCAGGCGCGCCGATGACCGGGCTGGACGCCGCCAGACTCGCCGCCGTCATCTCTCCGCTGCGTCGCGCACTGCTGGCCGCGACGCGCGCGGAAGCCGGTCTCCCCGAGCTCTCGGAAGCGCAGATCGATGTCCTCCGCACCCTTCCGACGGGTGCGAGCCGAGGTCCGGCGGAGATCGCCGCGCAGCTGCGCCTGAGCCGACCGACGGTGAGCAACCTGCTCAGCTCGATGGAAGCGGATGGCCTGATCGAGCGTGGCCCCGATCCTTCCGACGGACGTCGAGTCGTGGTGCGCGCCTCCGACCGGGCGCTGGACCTGTTCGACCGCTTCGATGCCGTGAACTCCGCCCTCGTCGCACGGGTGGGCCGCGAACTCGACGACGCGGATCGCGCTGCGCTCGACGCCGCACTCCCCGCACTCGAACGCCTCTGCGCCGCGCTCACCGGGCCGGATGCCACCACTTCGTCGAACCGTCAGGACACCCCGTGAGCACCCTGCATGACCTGCTGCCCGCCCCGACGCTCGAGGCCGCCTTCGACGTCTCCGTCGACCTCGGGGTGCTGGAGGACCACGGCGCCACCAGTGCCGGGCACCGCCGCGTGGTCCCGATCCTCGGCGGCCGCATCACCGGCACCGTCGAGGCCGAGATCCTTCTCGGCGGCGCCGACTGGCAGCTCGTCCGCCCCGACGGCACGATCGAGATCGACGGCCGCTACTCGGCGCGCACCGCATCGGGCGCGCTCCTGCTGCTGCATGCGAAAGGCCTGCGCACGGGATCGCCCGAGGTGCTCGAAAGGCTGGGCCGTGGCGAGGACGTCGATCCCCGCTCCTACTGCTTCCGCACGACAGTGCAGGTGGAGACCGCTGCACCTGCACTCGCGGATCTCCAGCGCAGCCTCTTCATCGCGGTCGCGCAGCGCCAGGCCCACGCGGTGCACTACCGCGCCCATCGCGTGGGCTGACGCCGGATGCGAAGAACGCCGGGAGCCCCTGAGAGCTCCCGGCGTTCTCGATATCGTGCCGGGACCTCAGCCCGCGGCATCCACCTTCCGCAGGAACCGGATCCGACGCTCCTGATCGCGCCGCAGCCACGGCAGGAACGCCCACCACAGCAGTACCGCCACCGGCCGGGTGGTGTCCCCGACCGCCACGGCCGTGGTCACGGCGACGTTCTCAGCAGCGGCCGCACCGAGGCGTAAGCGTCGGCGACGTCGCGCGTCGGCACGTCGTAGACCCGGGCGACGCCCTTCGCCCCCTGATGGCGCGGCCACCCGGGATCGCCTCCGGTGATGAAGGCGACAGCGGCGCCGTGCACCTCGTCGGCCAGCTCCTGGGGCGGATGCGGTCCGGCGAGCGGCTCCATGGCCGGACCGTCGAGGCAGTCGAAGAAGAACGGCACATCGAGGCAGTGCTCGGCGAAGCCGAAGTGGCCCGACGGCCAGGAGAACCGGTACAGCCAGGTGGGGGCATCGCCACGGTCGGCGACGATCTTCAGCAGCGCCGAGCGGAACATCCGGTCCGTCAACAGCCGACCGGCCACCCTGGCGTTGCCGAGCCCGGTGATGTCGGAGTTGGCGGCGAGGTACTCCCGTCGCACGCTCTTCGGCAGCCCGAGCCTGTTCAGCAGGAGCGACCTCGGCACCCAGCGCAGCTTCTTCTCGGAACCTGCGAACACCATCGTGAACTCGTCGTCGGTCGCACCGAGCACGAGCGGCTTGTCGGCCCCGACCCCCGCGGCGAGGGACTCCCGTGTGGGTCGTGCCAGCAGGTCGCCGTCGACGGCGGGCCCGAGCGGCAGGCCGTCTTCAACGACGCTGCCGAGCGAAGCCGGTCCGAGCGCGGTCGCCTTCTTCTGCAGCTCGAGGATGCGCTCCTCGCTCAGAGACGAGAAGCCCGCGACGGTCGGCTCGACGCCCGCCGCTGCGGCGAGTGCACGCCCGAATGCCTCGGCGCGGGCGGGGGCCACGTCGGCGAGCGCACCGGAGATCGCGTACACGCCCTGGAACAGGTGCTGCGCCTTCTCCATCCCGAGCAGGGTCAGCACAGCGCCTCCGCCGGCGGACTGTCCGGCGATCGTCACCCGCGACGGATCCCCGCCGAAGTCCGCGATGTTCTGCTGCACCCATTCGAGGGCGAGCAGCCAGTCGCGCACACCGCGATTGGACGGTGCGTCTTCGATCCAGCCGAAGCCGTCGAAGCCCAGGCGGTACGACAGCGACACCGTCACGACGCCGTCGCGGTTGAAGTTGCGTCCGTCGTACCAGGAACTCGCCGGTGAGCCCGCGAAGTACCCGCCGCCGTGGATCCACACCAGCACCGGGAGACCGGTCCCCTGCTCGGCACGGGTCGGGTCCGGGGTGAAGACGTTCACGTTGAGAGTGGAGTCGCCCTCGATGCTCGGCTCGGGGATGAGCGTCACACCGGGGTCCCCGCGCTGCGCGGTGGCGGCGAACTCGAGCGCGTCGCGCACCCCCTCCCACGGGGCCTTGGGCACAGGCGCCTGGAAGCGCAGCTCTCCGATCGGCGCCTCGGCGAACGGGATGCCGAGGAAGCCGGCCGAGCGCGGATTGCCGCGCCCTCCCGTGGTCGCACGCCAGCGGCCGCGCACCCGTCCTGCGCTCGTGCTCACCTCGACATAGTCGGCGGTCGTCTCGAAGTCGGTATCGGTCATGACAGCATTCTCCCGGTCGTTCCTGGTCATCAGCGCACTCCCCTGATCGGCGCGGTCGCGACCGCGGCGAGGATCACGAACACGATCGCGAAGACGAAGAGCATCGCGTAGCCGCCGAGGGACGTGATGATGATTCCGCCGATCGCGGGGCTCAGCGCCTGCGGCACGTTGGTCGCGACGTTGAGGATTCCGAGGTCCTTGCCCGCCGAGGCCCCTTCGTCCGGCAGCACCTCGGTCATGAGCGCGGCATCCACCGACATGTACAGACCGAAGCCGATGCCGTTGATGACGCTCATCAGGATCATGCCGGTCATGTTCGGCTGCAGCAGCGGCATGGCGAATCCTGCGACCATGACGACGGATGCGGCGTAGATGAACACCTTGCGACGACCGACCCTGTCGCTCCACCAGCCGGAGAGGGCGATCGCGATCAGGGTCGGGACGAAGGCGACGAGGGTGAGGGTGACGACCGCGCCCTGGGCGTCCGCGAGCGGGAGGCCGATGTAGTCCGTGAGCATGTACAGCTGGTAGGCGCTGACGACGAAGTAGCCGAGGATGAGCAGGAACCGCGCGGCGAACGCCCAGGCGAAGTCGGGGTGGCGGCGCGGATCGATCCAGAAGCCGGCGAAGAACGCGCGCCAGCGGAACGCGTCGACCGCGGCCTGCTTCGACGACCAGTCGCGGTTCACGAGCGCGAACAGCAGCGCCGCCACGATCACGGCGCCGCCGAACACCGCATAGCCGATGCCGATCTGCGCGGCGAAGGCGCCGGCGAGCATGATGCCGACCGTCATGCCGACCTGCGTGCCGAGTCCGATCATCGCACTCGCCCCACCGCGTTTCGCGCGGGGGAACCTATCGGCGGTGATGGCGGTGAGAGGTGCCTGGAAGAAGTTCAGCGCGACCTGGATGATCACCCAGAACACCGTGATCCAGAGGATGTCGGTGAGCGACCCCATGCCGAACAGGAAGATGCCGCCGATGATCGCACCGAGCACCATCCACGGCACGCGGCGGCCGAAACGCGACCGTGTACGGTCGCTCAGCGCCCCGACGATCGGCTGGGCGAACAGCGTGAACACGAAGGAGATCGTGGTGACGACGGCGAGGTTCGCGACCTTGTTCGCCTCGTCGATCATCAGCACCTGGCTCGGCAGGAGGATCGCGATGAGCCCGCCGTACGTCGCGAAGAGGGTGAGCGAGGCGATCAACAGGCTGGGCAGCAGGCGCCGATTCGCGGGCGGACTCGCCGCCGGTTCCCCCGCTTGAGGCGGAGCCGAGCGGATCGTGCCGGTGGGGGCGAGTTCGGCGGCGGGGTCGAGCGGTGACACGGACATGTCGGCTCCTCATCGAGCGGAATCAGGTTAATACCAAATGCTATTCGGTATTCATCCGACATGCTGGCAGATCGCAGGTCATCCCCGCAAGCCATTCACGAACGTTGTTTGGTTTTTGTGATCTCGTCGCGCCGGTTACCCTGGAGCCATGGCGACACGAGGGGCGTATGCGAAGGGCGTCGCCAAGCGCGAGGAGATCCTCGAAGCCGCTCTCGCCGTCGTCGCCGAGCACGGATACCGCAAGGCCTCTGTGCGGGAGATCGCGGATGCCGCCGGCCTCAGCCCCGCGGGGCTGTTGCACTACTTCGGCAGCAAGGAAGAGCTCTTCGTCGCGATCCTCCGCGCCAGAGACGACCGCGACGAGCAGGAGTACGCGGGCGAAGACGCCTCCAGTGCCTTCCTCGCGGTCATGCGCCACAACACCTCCGTCCCCGGACTCGTGCAGCTCTACGCGCAGCTGGCCGCCGAGGCGGGAGACCCCTCGCACCCCGCTCACGCCTACTTCCGCGAGCGCACCGAGCGGGTCGAGTCCCTCACCCGTGCCCAGGTCGCCGAGGATCAGAAGGCCGGCCGGATGCGCGACGACCTCGACCCCGCCTGGGTGGTGCGCACTCTGCACGCCCTGGCCGATGGGCTCCAGGCCGCGTGGATGCTCGATCCGTCCCTCGACATGGCCGCCGAGATCGAGCAGTTCCTCGTGTTGCTGCGTCCGTCCTGACGACCCGCGTCAGTCGAGCGTCGTCGCCTCGGCGTGCGGCATCCGCGCCCTCATGATCCGCACCGCCTCGGGGTTGTCGTCCACGAGCACGGCGTCCCGGCCCAGCGCCGAGGCCACCGCTCCCGTCGTGCCGCTCCCGGCGAACAGGTCGAGCACACGGTCTCCGGGACGACTCGATGCCGTCACGATGCGGCGAAGGATCCCCTCCGGCTTCTGCGTGGGATAGCCGGTCTTCTCCCGCCCCGTCGTCGGCACGATCGTGTGCCACCAGACGTCGGTGGGCAGCTTGCCGCGCGCGGCCTTCTCAGGGGTGACCAGTCCCGGCGCCATGTAGGGCTCGCGGTCGACCTCGTCGGAGTTGAAGACGTACTCGCGCGGATTCTTGACGTAGACCAGGATCGTGTCGTGCTTGGTGGGCCAGCGACTGCGCGACTTGGCGCCGTAGTCGTACGCCCAGATCAGCTCGTTGAGGAAGCAGTCCCGCCCGAACACCGCGTCGAGCATGACCTTCGCGTAGTGCGCCTCCCGATAGTCGAGGTGCAGATAGAGGGTGCCGTCGTCGGCGAGCAGCCGCCACGCCTCCTCGAGCCGGGGCATGAGGAAGGCGCCGTAGTCGTCGAAGCGGTCGTCATAGGCGCGCAGCATCCCGCGCACCCGCTCGTACGCGTGGCCGTGGAATCCGTGCCGCACCTCGGTCTCGGGCTCGGGCGTCCCCTGTGCAGGACTCCTCGGATCCGAGCCAGCCGCCCCCGAGCGGTCGCCGGATTCCGGGGCTGGGTCGACGTCCGGTACGGACTCTCGAGGAGCTGTGGACGTCCGCCGCGCGGTGACCACCTGCCGCTCCTGCGTGCGACCGGTGTTGAAGGGCGGGTCGAGGTACACGAGCGTGAACGATCCGGAGGGCAGGGTCGCGGCCACGGCGAGGTTGTCGCCCTCGACGATCGTGACCGCACCGCGCACGACGGGATCAGTCACGACCGGCTCGGGCACGACTGGCTCGATCGCCGGCGCGGCGTCCGGCGGGTCCGCTGCGGCGGAGAGGTCGGGATCCGGCGCCGTCACGGCACCCGATGCAGCCACGCCTCGGTGGCGAACTTCGACTCGACGAGGGCTTCGGCATCGGCGTACTCGTCGGCCGAGATCGATCCGGTCTCGGCGTCGGTCAGCGAGCGGAACGTGTCCTTGAAACGCTCGATGATCTCGGCGCGCTCGAGCCCGGTCTGACTGCGCAGCGGATCGACGCGCTTTGCGGCGGAGGTCGTGCCCTTGTCGCTGAGCTTCTCGCGACCGATGCGGAGGACCTCGGTCATCACCTGTCCGTCGATGTCGTACGACAGGGTCGCGTGGTGCAGCACTCCCCCGTTGGCGAGACGCTTCTGGGCAGCACCGCCGATCTTGCCGGTCGGACTCGCGATGTCGTTGAGCGGCTGGTACACCGCGTCGATACCGAGCGAGCGCAGCGCCTGCAGCACCCAGTCGTCGAGGAACGCGTAGGAGTCGGCGAAGGTCATGCCGGCGACGAGCGATGCGGGCACGTACAGCGAGTACGTGATGATCTGTCCGGCCGCCATCAGCATCGCCCCTCCACCGGAGATGCGGCGGACGACGTCGAACCCGTGCGTCGCCGCTCCCTCGGGGTCGACCTCGTTGCGGTACGACTGGAAGGATCCGATCACGACGGCCGACTCGTTCCACTCCCAGATGCGCAGGGTGGGTCGACGGCGGCCCTCGCCCACCCGCGAGGTGAGAACCTCGTCGAGGGCGAGGTTCATGCGCGGCGAGACGGCCTCATCGTGCACGATCTCCCAGTCGAAGTCACGCCAGCCCGGAGCGGTCACGAGCGCACGGCGCACCGCGGTGCCCACGGCCTCCGGGCTGAAGCCGAGCAGCTGGGCGCCGTCGGGAAGAGCTCCACGGACGGCGTTCGCGATCACGGTCGCGTCCGACTCGACCGGCAGTCCGTTCACGGCGGCGTTGATGTCGTCCAGCGCCGAGTCGGGCTCGAGGAAGAAGTCGCCGGCGAGGCGGAAGCGGGCGATCCGATCGTCCTCGATCTCGAGGTCGACGACGACGAGTTTTCCACCTGGGACCTTGTATTCACCGTGCACGGTTCCAGCTTAAGGCGCGCAGCCCCGGTTCCGGCGGGTCAGCCTCCGAGCACCACCACGCGCTCCCCGGCGCGGATGGGCGTCGAGTACCGGTTGCCGACGGGCGGGAGCGGGCACACGAACTGGTCCGAGAACGCGCACGGGGGCAGGTAGGCGCGGTTGAAGTCGATCACGGCCGTGCCGCCGGCGGCGGGTTCGTCGACCGGGAGGAACCGGAAGCGGTACGTCTCGAGCCCGTTCGTGCCGTCGGCGAAGACCGCGCCGAGCGCTCCCTGCGCGCTCCGGGTCACGGTCAGCGTCTGCGGGGCCCCTGCCAGCTCGAACCGCAGTCGACCGGCGACGGGCGTCTCCCGCGCATCCCCGTCGACCGACGTGATCACGATCTGCTCGCCGGGCGTCTCCTCGAACACGGCCGGCAGCCGCCAGCGCTCGTCGGGGGCGTAGGCGTCGATCGCCGTGAACCACTCGCGCTGCGGACGGGCCGGGTTCAGCACACGCAGGGCGAGCGTGCCGTGGCGCTCGAACACGCGCAGCTCACGGCGTCCGAGGCGGATGCTCTCACCGCCGCGCAGCACGACGGTGGATCCCGCCCGACCGAGCTCGCTGCCGCGGATGCCCCCGTCACCGGTGAGCGCCCAGAGACCGGGGATGCCGTCGACGGCCGCCGCCTCGGTGATGAGCCAGTTCGTCGACTCCAATGCCGACGGACCGTACTCCGAGCCCGCGTAGCGCTCGCGTGACGCGTGCCAGTCCTGCCAGTCCTTCACGAAGCTCATCGGAGCGGTCCCTCCCGTGCGAGGGCACCGCAGAACGGGGCACTCCTCGCTCATGCGCGGAATATTGCCCCGAATCTACGGGGGCTCCGCGCCGGTCGAGGCAGCAGCGTCACACGTCTTCACCGCGCGTAACGCCGCGTCACACCGGCCTCATCCGGGAACACCTCACGCCCGCACCCACGGTCCCCGCCGAGACCCACCGTCACAAGCGGTCGCCACCGTGGGTATGGGCGAGGAGCATGGGTCTCGGCGATGAAGCCGCGAATCTCAGCGCGCGGGGATGTGCGTGTCGAGCCAGGCGAGCACGTCGGCACGCACCTCTTCCTGCTGCAGCTCCGCGAAGATCTCGTGACGCGCATCCGGGTACACGAGCGTCGTGACGTCGGTGAGGCCGGAACGGTTGCGGTACTCGTCGGCGAGCTTGTGCACGCTGCGGGGTCCGCCCACCGGGTCGTCCCGACCCACGAGCAGCAGCATCGGGATGTCGTATCCGAGGTCTCTGGCCGGGCGGCCGTAGAGCTTCGCGGCCTCGATCGGGCCGAAGAGCTTGAGCAGCGGCACGTCGGTGGTCAGCGGGTCCTCGTCGAACGCGGCCCACACGGCAGGATCGCGGCTGAGCCACTCGAGACCCGTGGCCCCCTCGCCTGCCCAGCGCGCGTTGAGCGGCGCGGCGTTCAGCGAACCGGGCATCCGCAGTGCAGATCCGGAGAGGATCACGGCGTCCCAGGCTTCCGGGTGATCGTTGACGAGCATCTGCGCGAGGAACGAGCCCCAGGAATGCCCGAGCAGCACGAGCGGGAGATCGGGGTTCTCCTCGCGGATGATGCCGGTCAGCTGCCAGACCGCCTCTTCGGCCGCGCGCAGTCCGCCCTTGCCCAGGCGTCCGAGCTTCTCGGGTCCGCCGTGCTGACGGATGCCGGTGCGTCCGTGCCCGCGGTGGTCGTCGGCGTAGACGTGGAACCCGGCGCCGGTGAGCGCGGCGATCAGCGCTCCGTACCTCCCGGCATGCTCGCCGACGCCGTGCAGCAGCTGCACCACTCCCCGGGGCGTCCCGTGCGCAGGATGGACGTCATAGACGATGTCGACGCCATAGGCGTCGGTGAACTCGCGGGTATCCATCACGGTGCGAGCCTACTCACCCTGCGAGGGGGCGGCTACCGCGCGAGGGCGTCCCGGATCGCGAAGGCGATGTCGCGGTCGGTGACCTCGTAGCCGCCGACCCCGTCGGAGGCGGACCCCATGCGCACGCCCCCGTCCTCGGTCACAGCGCGCTTCGCGGAGAAGTGGATGGCGTCGACGCCCGCCGCCGCCAGCACCGGAGCACTGGTCACGTCGACGCCGCTGCCGGCCATGATCTCGATCTCGCCCTCGGCGGCGGCGACCAGAGCGCGCAGCGTCTCGATGCCGTCGATCGCGGCGGATGCCCCGCCCGAGGTGAGCACGCGGCGAAGGCCGAGCTCGCGGGCGCTCTGCAGCGTCGCGACAGGATCGGCTGTCACGTCGATGGCGCGGTGCAGGGTGACAGGCGCGCCCCCGGCGGCGTCGCGCAGACGGGCCATCGCGACAAGGTCGAGGCGCCCTTCGGCGTCGAGGGCTCCGATGACGACACCTGCGGCACCGGCGGCGACCGCGCGGCGGACGTCGCGTTCGGAGACGACGAGCTCGTCCTCGGTGTAGTGGAAACCGCCAGCGCGGGGCCGGATCAGCACGTGCACCTCGGGGCCGTCGGCACCTGCCGCCTCGACGGCGAGCTCGAGGGTCGCGGGAGACGGGGTCAGCCCGCCGAGGGCGAGGGCCGTGGCGAGCTCGACGCGGTCGGCGCCGACTTCTGCGGCGATCCGCACTCCAGCGGGGTCCTGCACGGCGATTTCGAGAGCGAGCGTTCGGGTCACCCCTCCATTGTGCCCGCTGCCGAGACGGCATCCGAAAAATTAGATAGGCTATCTAAGTAATGTCTGCGTCTGATGAATCACTCCATCTCACCGCCACAGACCTTCGCATGGCCACGTTCCGGCTGGCCCGCCGCCTCCGCTGCGCCCGCGCCGCCGACTCGATGAGCGACGCGCAGCTGGCGGTGCTCGCCGACCTGCGCATGAACGGCCGCCGCACGGTCTCCACCCTCGCCGAGCGCGAGCGCGTCACGGCCCCCTCGATGACCAGCACGATCAACGGCCTCGAGGAGCAGGGCTACGTGGTGCGCACGCCCGATGAAGACGACCGCCGCCGTGTGCAGGTCGCCATCACCGCGGCAGGCACCGAGATCGTCGCCGAGACCATCCGTCGACGCGACGAGCTGCTCGCCGACATGCTGCGCGAGGTCGAATACACCGAGGCCGAGCTCACCACGCTGCGCGAAGCCAGCGCGCTGATGAGGCGGGTGGTCGAACGATGAGCGCCATGTTCCGCTCCTTCGCGAACATCAACTACCGGATCTGGTTCGCGGGCGCCCTGATCTCCAACGTCGGGGGATGGATGCAGGCCACCGCTCAGGATTGGGTGGTGCTCACCGAGCTGACCGACAACGACGCCACCGCGATGGGCGTGACGATGGCCCTGCAGTTCGGGCCTCCGCTCGTGCTCGTGAGTCTGACCGGGTGGGTGGCCGACCGCTTCGACCGACGGCACATCCTGTTCGCCACCCAGTCGGCACTGCTCGCCTTGGCCATCGCCGTCGGCGTACTGCTGCTGAACGACCTCATGACGCTGCCGATGATGTTCGGCTTCGCCCTCGGGTTCGGCATCGTGAACGCGTTCGACGCCCCGGCCCGGCAGGCGTTCGTCTCCGACATGGTCTCCACCGGCGACACCTCCAACGCGGTGGCCCTCAACTCGGCATCGTTCAACCTCGCCCGCATGGTGGGGCCTGCCGTCGGCGGCCTGCTGATCGTGGCGATCGGCTCGGGCTGGGTCTTCATCGTGAACGCGGCGACCTTCCTGGCGATGCTGCTCGCACTGATGCTGATGCGCCGGAGCCTGCTCGCTCCGCGTCTGAAGAACCGCAACCGCGGCGGACTCGCGGCCGGATTCCGCTACGTGTGGGGGCGCAGCGACCTGCGCGTGGTGTTCGTCACGGTGTTCCTGATCGGCGCGTTCGGCATGAACTTCCCGATCTTCGCCTCCACCATGGCTCTCGAGTTCGGCGCCGGGGCCGACGGGTACGGCGTGCTCAGCTCGGTCCTCGCGATCGGCTCGCTGATCGGAGCCCTGCTCGCCGCCCGACGCGATCGAGCCCGCGTGCGCGTGGTGATCCTCGCCGCCGGCGGGTTCGGCATCGCCGCTTTCGTCTCGTCGGCCATGCCCACATACGCGTCCTACGCCGTCACCCTGACCTTCACCGGGTTCATGATCGTGACCCTCCTCACCACCGCCAACGGCTACGTGCAGATCACCACCGATCCCGCTCTGCGCGGACGTGTGCTCGCCCTGTACATGGCGGTCATCATGGGTTCGACACCCGTCGGAGCGCCGATCGCCGGATGGGTCGCCGACACCTTCGGACCGCGCGCCGCGATCATGCTCGGCGGCACCGCGGGATTCGTCGCGTGCGCGATCGGCGTGATCTGGGTGGCGACCTCTGGCCGCCTCCGGCGCGATGAGAATCGCCGCTTCCTGCTCACGCTCGACGAGACCCGCCCCCTCCGCGTGATCGAGGTCGACCCGATCGAGTTCAGCGACGAAGCGGCTGTGACCACACCGATCCGCAGCGCCAAGAAGAGCGAGCGCGAGAACTGACCCGCGTCGGGGCGTTTGTCAACGCCCTCTCCGAGACGAACGCCTCGACGTACCGTCGATGCATGGACGAGAACACGGAACGCACCCCCCACCCGCAGGATCCGGCCGAGGGCGCGCGCCGCGTCGGAGGAGCCGACGAGGACTCCGGTCAGGGCGACGGCACCGGCGGCGCGATCCAGGGAGACAGCTCGCGCGGAGAGTCGACCGGCGGCGCCATCCAGGGCGACGCAGGCCAGGGACACCGCGCGGCGCTCGGCGGCGACGAGACCACCGAGGATCAGCTCGACGCCGACAACGAAGCAGAAGAAGACACCCTCAAGACGCTCGACCCGGACTCGCCGCCGGCCTGAGCACGCACGAGGGCAGCGCCACCGCCAGCCGTCGCCATCCCCAGGCCACGGCCCTCCCCTGCGGTGGCGTTGCCCGTGCCCGCGTACGCGGAGGCGGGATACGCCTGATCAGGCGCCCAGCACGAGCTTGAGCTGCTCCACCGCCCAGTCGAGTTCGGTCGCGCGGATCACGAGCGGCGGTGCGATGCGGATGGTCTGTCCGTGCGTGTCCTTCACGAGCACGCCGCGTTCGAGGAGCTTCTCGGCGATCTCGCGACCCGTGCCCTTGGCGGGATCGACGTCGACACCGGCCCAGAGCCCGGCGATGCGCACCGCGGTGACGCCGTGGCCGATCAGCGGCTGCAGCGCCTGCTCGAGATGGGCGCCGAGTGCACGCGCCCGCTCCTGGAACTCGCCCGTCTGCAGCATCTCGACCACGCGCAGGCCCACGGCCGCAGCCAGCGGGTTGCCGCCGAAGGTAGAGCCGTGCTCGCCCGGACGGATGACGCCGAGCACATCGGCGTCGCCGACCACGGCCGAGACCGGGAGGATGCCGCCGCCGAGCGCCTTGCCGAGCAGGTAGAGATCGGGCACGACGCCCTCGCGGTCACAGGCGAACGTCTCGCCCACGCGCCCGAGTCCGGCCTGGATCTCGTCGGCGATGAACAGCACGTTCTTCTCGTCGCAGATCTCGCGGATGCGGCGCAGGTACCCCTCCGGCGGGATCACGACGCCGGCTTCGCCCTGGATCGGCTCGACCAGCACGGCCGCCGTCTCGTCGGTGATGGCCGCGGCGATGGCCTCCGCGTCTGCGTACGGCACGACGTCGAAGCCCGGCGTGTAGGGGCCGAAGTCGTCGCGGGCCGTCTCGTCGTCGCTGAAGCTGACGATCGTGGTCGTGCGGCCGTGGAAGTTACCGGCAGCCACGATGATGCGCGCCTTGCCCTCGGGGATGCCCTTGACCCGGTAGCCCCATGCGCGGGCGACCTTGATGCCGGTCTCGACGGCCTCGGCTCCCGTGTTCATCGGCAGCACGAGGTCTTTGCCGGCAAGCTCGGCGAGCGCCGCGGCGAACGGTTCGAGCCGATCGCTCTGGAACGCACGGCTGACGAGCGTCACCCGTCCGAGCTGCTCGGTGAGCGCCGCGACGAGGGCCGGGTGCCGGTGGCCGAAGTTCACGGCCGAATACGCCGCGAGCAGGTCGAGGTAGCGCTTGCCCTCGACGTCGGTCACCCATGCCCCCTCCGCGCGGGCGATGTTCACCGGCAGCGGGTGGTAGTTGTGTGCGACGTGCGGCTCGGCGCCTGTCGCGGTGGTCTCGTCGAGCGCGGTCACTTCGCACCCCGCAGTTCGAGTGTGCAGCACTTGATGCCGCCGCCGCCGAGCAGCAGCTCGGACAGGTCGACCATGATGGGGTTGTATCCACGCTCGCGCAGCTGCTTCTCGAAGCCCTTCGCACGCGGCGAGATGACCACGTTGTAGCCGTCGCTCGCCGAGTTCAGGCCGAACACCGAACCGTCTTCGTCCGACACCAGGATCGCGTCGGGGAAGCGCTCCTCGAGGATGGCGCGGCTCGCGTCGTCGAAGGCACCGGGGAGGTAGGCGATGTTCGCGCGCTCCGGGCCGCCGTTCTCCGTGCCCTGCACCGGGTCGAGCACGGCGATCGCGGTGTCGAGGTGGTAGAAGCGCGGGTCGACCAGGTTGAGCGAGACGACCTCGCGACCGAAGACCTCGCCGACCTCGCGGTGGCTGTCGCCCGTGGAGCGGAAACCGGTGCCGGCCAGGATCACGTCGCCGACGAGCAGGAAGTCTCCCTCGCCCTCGTTGACCTCCTTCGGCATCACGGTGTCGTACCCCGCGGCGCGGAACCACTCGGCGAAGGCCGGCGACTCGCCCTGGCGCTCGACGAAGCGGAACTCGGGCACGTAGGCGCGGCCGTCGATGAGGAAACCGCCGTTGGCCGTGTAGACCATGTCGGGGTACCCGGCGAGCGGCTCGATGAGCTCGACCTCGTGGCCCAGCTCGATGTAGAGGTCGTAGAGCTTCTGCCACTGGGCCACCGCGTTGGCGGTGTCGGTGGGCTTCGTCGGCTCCATCCACGGGTTGATGGAGTAGTTGACGGTGAAGTGCTCCGGCTTGCACATGAGATAGCGGCGGTGGTGCGCGGTGCGGGCGGGGGCGGTGGAGACGGCGGCTTCAGGCGTCGACATGGGTGCTCTCCTCGGAGGACGGGCGCGGCGGACGCTGTCCAGGGGCCCGGCGGTCCTTCGACCCTTCACTCGTTCAGAGCGGGCTTCGGGGAAGATGCGACTCGGGCACGCCGAGGTCCATTGTGTCACCCGCCCCCTGTGCGCCGCCAGAGCGCCGTGCGGTGCCACCCCCATCCGGGCGGGATCAGGAGCCGGTGACCACGACCTTGCCGACGGTGTGACCGGCCTCCAGCCGCGCGAGGGCGGTGGATGCTTCGCCGAAGGGGTACTCGCGCTCGATCACCGGCACCACGCGACCTTCGGCGACGAGCTCGAGGAGCTTCGCCAGCACCTCGGCGCGGGGCGACGCGGCGAGCGGTCGGATGCTCCGCGAGCCGATAGACAGGAACACGGCGCGCAGCATCCGCGGCAGAGGACCGAGCACGTGTCCGCCGTCACCCGTGACCAGCACGACGTTGCCGCCGGGAACCACCAGGCGCTTCAGCTCTCGAAGCGGGATGCCTCCGGCGATGTCGATGATCACGTCGAATCGCCCGTCCGGTAGCGCGCTCAGCGGCGACACCCGGTGATCGAACGTGCGCACGGCGCCCAGCTGCTCGACCAGGGGAGCGTTTCGGTCACGGCAGCTCGCCCAGACCTCGGCGCCACGAAGGGCCGCGAGCTGCACCGCGAACGTGCCGACGCCTCCGGAGGCGCCGATGATCAGGACCCGCGGCGTGGCACCGCCGGAACGAACGCCCTCCGAGATGCCCAACCCGGCGAGATCCAGCGCCTGCCACGCGGTTCCTCCCGCGACGGGGAGGCATGCGGCGGCCTCCGGCTCGACGCCGGTGGGGATCGGCACGAGTCGCGACGCGGGTACGGTCACGTGCTCTCCGAGCCCGCCACCGCCGACCAGCTCGCCGACGACCTCCTCTCCGATCTCGGCGCCGACGACGTCGGGACCGACGGCGACCACGGTGCCGGCGACCTCGATGCCGCGCACGGGGTACTTGGGACGGGTCATGCCGAACACCGGCCGCACCAGCAGAGGATCCCCGAGCAGGAGGCGCACATCGCCCGCGTTCAGGGCCGTGGCGCGCACTCGCAGCAGCACCTCCCCGCGACCGGGCACGGGCACCGGGATGCGCTCGAGCGCGACGCCGTCGGCCGAACCGTAGGTCTCTCGGCTCCACGCCTTCATCGATCGGTTCATGATGCTGCTCCTGACGTGTCGGGGTATTCGAAGATGTCGTCGAGGCCGACGCCGAAGGCGCGGGCGATCTGGAATGCGAGTTCGAGCGTCGGCGAGTACTTCTGCTGTTCGATCGCGATGAGCGTCTGGCGCGTCACGCCGACCGTGCGCGCGAGCTCGGCCTGGGTGAGTCCGGCCTGTTCGCGATGCATGCGGATGGTGTTCGAGACGCGGGTGGGCTTGACCATCAGACGAGGCCCCGCCGGTAGGCGATCACCCGGGCGATGCAGCCGATGAAGGCCGACACCGCGAAGCCCGCGAACATCGTGTTCGCGATCCAGAAGACATCGGCGCCGACCGCGCACAGCGCGATGACGCCGAGTCCGGCGATCACCACGAAGCCCTGTTCCACACGGCCGCCCATCCGGCTGATGTCGCGGTCGCGGATGTCGGAGCGACCGACGCCGTCGGGGTCTTTGATCCCGGCGATGAGCCCCCAGCCGATGCTGACCACGATCGTGGCGACGATGCCCCCACCGATCACCCACAGCATGAGCGGGAACCAATCGACGTCGGTGAGCGGGCCTCCCCCGGCGTTCTGGAGCACCAGCACGACGTACGCGACCATCACGATGGGGCTGACGATCAGCCCGGCCCAGGCGTTGCGTTCTTCAAAGACCATGACGACTCCGATGTAAAAGATTGTTGACACGCTCAGCGTACGTCGACGCCGGAGGTGTGTCAAGAATTCTTTACACGAAGATCAGATCACGTCGCTGCTCCACGGGTCGAGGTTGCCGTAACGGTGCGCGGTGATCGAGATCGACTGCTCGTGCACGAACGGCAGCAGCTCGATGCGCGCGGCGGCCGTCACCTCGCCGTCGTACACCGCGAGATCGGGATCACCGGCCGAGGCGGTGGCGAGCTTCGCGCGAAGAGCGGCGACCCCGTCACGGCCGCCGACCAGCCGCACCCGATCGCTCGCCGGCAGCGCGACGCCGTCGGAGGCATCATCCTGCCCCAGCATCCGCTGCAGCCACTCGTCGTCGCTCTCCAGGAACACCGGGGCATCGAGGTCGCTGAGGGCTCGACGCACGTCGGCGGGCACCCCCACCGGTGTCGAGATGACGAACTTCGCACCCGAGCGCACTCCGGCGATCACGACGCGCAGCAGGTCCTGCAGAGCCGCATCGTCGGTCGCGCGAACCTCGACGGGCACCGGCCGGTAGCGGAAGAGGTTTCGCTCCACGCCCAGACGCGAGACGTCGCGCACCTGCCCGAACTCCCGGTCCCAGGCGAGCGCATCCGACAGCGCGGAGCGCCGGAGCCACTCGAACGACTCGTAGGCGAGCGACGACTGGGCCGATTCGATCAGGGCCGTGATGCGGGAGTCGAGCCCCCGCAGATGCAGGGTGCTGGAGGCCGGTCCGCCCGGCTGCGAACGCCACGACCCCAGGCCGATGAGGTAGTTCGGGCCACCGGCCTTGGCACCGGGACCGACCGAGGAACGTTTCCACCCGCCGAACGGCTGGCGCTGCACGATCGCCCCGGTGATGCCCCGGTTCACGTAGAGGTTGCCGGCCTGCACCCGTCCGAGCCAGTACGACAGCTCCTCCGGGTCCTGGGTGTGCAGACCTGCGGTGAGCCCGTAGGCGACGGCGTTCTGCATCTCCACGGCGCGCGCGAACGTCGGCGCGTGCATCACCCCCAGCACCGGTCCGAAGAACTCCTCGGCGTGAAAGCGCGACCCCGGCTGCACACCGACACGGATGCCGGGCCGCCACAGCCGCCCGCTGCCGTCGTCTCCCGGTGCGAGCGCGGGCTCGATCAGCCACTGCTCATCGCCTTCGAGCTCGCTCAGCGCCCAGGCGAGCTTGCCGTGAGGCCGCTCGATCACAGGGCCCACCTCGGCCAACGGATCGGTCGGCTGCCCGACGTGCAGCGAGCGCACGGCGTCGGCCAGCTGGCGGGCGAACCGAGCCGAGCGTCCGACCGGACCCACGAGGATCACCAGCGACGCCGCCGAGCACTTCTGCCCGGCATGCCCGAAGGCGCTCTTGACGAGGTCGGCGACGGCGAGGTCGAGATCCGCCGACGGGGTGATGATCATGGCGTTCTTGCCGCTGGTCTCGGCGAGCAGCGGCAGGTCGGGCCGCCACGAACGGAACAGCGCGGCCGTGTCCCACGCTCCGGTGAGGATCACGCGATCGACGGCGTCGTTCGTGATGAGCGCGCGCCCGAGCTCGCCCTCCTCGATGTCGACGAGTGCGAGGAGGTCGCGCGGCACCCCCGCCTGCCACAGGGTCTCGGCGATCACGGCAGCGCAGCGGCGGGCCTGCGGCGCGGGCTTGAAGACGACGCCGGAACCTGCGGCGAGCGCGGCGAGCACGCCACCGGCGGGGATCGCGAGGGGGAAGTTCCAGGGCGGTGCGACGACGGTGACCGCCGCCGGGACGAACACGGCTCCGGCGATCGCGTCGAGCTCGCGCGCCTTGGCCGCGTAGTAGCGGGCGAAGTCGACCGCCTCGCTCACCTCGACGTCGGCTTCGGCGAAGACCTTGCCCGTCTCGGAGGCCGCGACCTCGATGAGATCCCCCCGGCGCGATTCGAGCGCGGCCGCAGCGCGCAGCAGCACCTCGGCGCGTTCGGCGGCGGGCCGCACGCCCCAAGACGGGGCCGCGCGATGCACGCCCTGCACGATCCGTTCGAGATCCTCCGCATCCGAGACCCGCGCGACCGTGATCGTGGCGGCGCCGAGGTCGGATGCGGGGATGCGCTCGCGCACCTCACGCGCCCACTCGCGGTTCGCAGGGAGGGCGGGGTCGCTGTCGGCGGTGTTCGAGAAGCCCGGCGCTCCGCCGGCATCCTGATCCAGCTCACGGGCGGAGTACACGGCGGTCTCGAGGAACGCCTCCCGTCCTCCGTCGTCGGAGCCGCGCGAGATGCCGAGCACCGCCTTGGTGAGTTCGGTCTCGGGCATCGCGGCTGCGGGGGCCGTCCGCACGGACTCGTGCACGGGCGCGCTGCGGTCTTGCGTGCGACGCGGCCCGATACGCAGCGTGGGGTCGCCCGCTCTGTCGAGCGCATCGAGGAAGCGGTCATGCTCCCGCACGAACAGCGACTCGTCCTCGCCGAGGCGGAACGCGGCGGAGAGGAAGTTCTCCGACGAGGCGTTCTCCTCGAGCCGGCGCACCAGGTAGCTGATGGCCACGTCGAACTCGGCGGGCTCCACGACCGGCACGTACAGCAGCACCGGGCCGACCTCGCGCGAGACGGCCTGCACCTGTCCCTGTGCCATGCCGAGGAGCATCTCGAACTCGACGGCCTCGCGCACACCCCGTTCCCCCGCCAGCAGCCACGCGTAGGCGATGCCGAAGAGGTTGTGCCCCGCGACGCCGAGCTTCACGGCCGCGGCGCGCTCGGGCTGCAGCGCCCAGTCCAGGCAGCGCAGGTAGTTGGCGTCGGTGTCGAGCTTGGTGTCGTAGGTCGCGGGCGTCCAGCCGTGCATGCGCGCCTCGACGTGCTCCATCGCGAGGTTGGCGCCCTTGACGAGTCGCACCTTGATGCGGGCGCCGCCGTGCGCGACGCGGTCCTGCGCCCAGGCGGTGAGCTCCTGCAGGGCGGGCAGGGCGTCGGGCAGGTAGGCCTGCAGCACGATCCCGGCCTCGAGCCCGGTCAGGCGCGGGTCTTCGAGGATGCGCGTGAAGACCGCGATCGTGAGGTCGAGGTCGCGGTACTCCTCCATGTCGAGGTTGATGAAGGTGCCGTCGGCCGCTGCGGTGACGTACAGCGGCAGGAGGCGAGCGACCACCTCGTCGACGACCTCCTCGAACGCCCACATCGAGAGGTGGCTGATGATCGCCGAGACCTTGACCGAGACGTAGTCCACATCCGGGCGCTGGATGAGCGCGTGGATGCCGTCGAGCCGCCGCCGCGCCTCCGTCTCGCCGAGCACGGCCTCACCGAGCAGGTTGAGGTTGAGACGGGAGCCGTTCGCCCTGATCCGCTCGATCGCCGCTCCGAGTTTCGCTGGGCGCGCGTCGACGACGAGGTGGCCGACCATGTCGCGGAGCACCCAGCGGGCGATCGGCACCACGGGCGAGGGCAGGATCTGCGCGACACCGCCGCCGAGACGCACCACCGAGCGCAGGTACCAGGGCAGGAATTCAGGCACGATCGGGGCGATCCGGTGCAGCTGCGAGGCCGCGGCGGTGAGGCTCTCCGGGCGCATGACGCCGTCGACGAAGCCGAGCGTGAACGGCAGACCGTTGACGTCCTGCAGCACCCCGGCGAGCCGGGCGGCGGCAGGGTCGGGTTCGATCGCCGCGGCCTCGATCGCCCACCGACGAGCGAGCTCGACGGCACGGTCTGCGAGGGGTGCGGATGCCACGGCATCCGACAGGGAGTCAGCCATGGATTTCAGCCTAGGTCCGTGCTCTGGTTTGCACGGTATACAGGCCCGTCCCGGGGCGGCTACCCCGTCGCTTCTTTCACCCCCAGACGCTCGGAGCCTTCACCCGCACGGGAGGGAGGGCGGACGCCGCGGCCCAGTCGTGAACCCACGCATCGATCTCCGGCACGCCTTCGGGCTTGCCCACGGCGGCGAACAGCTCTTCGTTGCTGACGGTGCCCCCGGTACGGCGCAGCATGCGCGAGCGCACGATCACCCGCGCGTAGATCTCTCCGTCGACGACGGCCCTGTGCTCGAGGAACACCGCCTTGTCGTCGTGGCCGATGAAGCGCGACTGCACGTCGAAGCGCTGCCACAGCTGCAGCGACTTGCGGAACGTCACGGTCTCGCTGGACACGACCGCGTACCAGCCGTGCTCCTTCATCGCGTCGAACAGCCCGGTTCGTATCAGCAGATCCCAGCGTCCGAGGTCGAAGAGCGACAGGTAGCGCCCGTTGTTCATGTGGCGCAGGATATCGATGTCGGTCGGCAGCGTGGTCAGGCGGATGCTGCTGACCGCCGACGCATCGAGGGTCTTCCCCCGTCGCACGCGGCGGCGAGCGCCGAGGATTACCAGGAGGGTCCGCCAGATCACGTTCACGAGGATCGATCGTAGCCAGGAGCGCACGATCGGCGAACATCGTTGTGCGAACCCTCCATGCCCGCGCATCGGGTGTCATCGAACATCCACTCGATTTCCTCTTCGTGGACGCCGCGCGTAGAGTCACGAACATGAGCGCCGAAGCCCAGCCTGAAGTCATCGTCCGTCCGGTCCGTGATGTGGATGCGGAAGCCCTCGGTCGCGTGCACGCGCAGTGCTGGCACGAGACCTACGACCACCTGATCAGCAAGGCGGCGCTGGAGAAGGTCTCGCCCCGCCGCATGGCCGAGCTGTGGACGCACTGGGCCTCGCAGGGCCCCGAGTTCACGATGAACGCCGCGCTCGTCGACGGCGAGATCGTCGGCTTCGTCGGCTCCGGTCCCGCGCGCGACAAGGACGCTCCCGCGTTCCGCGAGCTCTACTTCATCTACCTGCTCGATGCGTGGCACTCCACCGGCATCGGCCAGAAGCTGTTCGACGCGGCCGTCGAGAAGGACGAGCCGCTGTATCTGTGGGTCGCCGAGGACAACCCCCGCGCGCACCGGTTCTACGCGCGCAACGGCTTCCGCCTCGACGGCGCATCGCACACCGAGCCGTTCCTGGGCGAGACGCTGACCGAGGTCCGCTTCGTCCGCCCCTGATCGATCGCACACGCGAGAGCGGGCCGTCTCCCCGGGGAGGCGGCCCGCTCTCGCTGTCTGCGCTGGTGCTCGCGCGACGGCAGGTCAGAGGCGCTCGATGATCGTCACGTTCGCGACACCACCGCCCTCGCACATCGCCTGCAGGCCGTAGCGTCCGCCGGTGCGCTCGAGTTCGTTCAGCATGGTCGCGAGCAGCCTCGTGCCGGTCGCACCGATCGGGTGGCCGAGCGCGATGCCGCCGCCGTTGACGTTGACCTTCTCGTAGGGGGCGTCGAGCTCGCGCATCCAGGCGAGGACCACGGGAGCGAAAGCCTCGTTCACCTCGAACAGGTCGATGTCGCCGATGCCGAGCCCCGCACGCTCCAGAGCGTGCCTGGTCGCCGGGATGGGCGCCGTGAGCATGAGCACGGGGCTGGCGCCGCGGACCGTCATCTGATGGATGCGTGCGCGCGGCGTGAGTGCGTGTTCGCGCACGGCCCGTGCGCTCGCGATGAGCACGGCGCTGGAGGCATCGCTGATCTGCGACGACACGGCGGCCGTGATCCGTCCGCCTTCCCTGAGCGGCGCGAGCTGTGCCATCCGCTCCAGGGTCGTGTCCCGGCGCACGCCTTCGTCGTGGTCGAGACCGTTCAGCGGGGCGATCTCGTTCGAGAAGCGACCTTCGTCCTGCGCGACGGCCGCGCGGCGGTGGCTCTCCAGGGCGAACTGCTCCATCTCCTCGCGGGAGATGTCCCACTTCTCGGCGATCAGCTCCGCACCAGCGAACTGCGAGATCTCCTGGTCGCCGTACCTCTCGCGCCACCCCGGCGACTCCGCATACGGGGTGGTGAATCCGTAGGCCTCCCCCACGATGGCCGCAGCGAGCAGGGGCACCTGCGACATGTTCTGCAGACCGCCCGCGATCACGAGGTCGTTCACGCCGCTCTTCACGGCCTGCGCCGCGAAGTGCACGGCCTGCTGGCTCGATCCGCACTGGCGATCGATCGTGACACCGGGCACATGCTCGGGGAATCCGGCGACCAGGGCGGCGGTGCGTGCCACGTTCCCCGCCTGTCCGCCGATCGCGTCGATCGCCCCCAGCACCACGTCGTCGATCACCCCGGGGTCGATCCCGACCCGATCAACCAGCGCGCGGAGGCTGTGCGCGCCGAGATCAGCCGGATGGATGCCGGAGAGCGATCCGCCGCGCCGTCCGACCGGGGAGCGGACCGCATCGATGATGTACGCCTCGGCCATGATCTTCCTTCCGTCGTCGAGAATGATCCTTCACCGTGTGGGTGCAGTCGCGGCATCCGACGGGAGGAGCAGGTGGAATCGCTCGCACACCACTGGCATGTCCGGCTCGTATCCGCGGGGGTTCTCGGAGTGCAGTCGCCAGAAGCGCTCGTGCACCTCACGCCAGTGCGCGAGCGTGCGGTCGCCCTCGCCCTCGGCGAAAGCGTGCTCTTCATCGACCTCGTCGAACGGCACGACCTCGACCGCGACGGTCTCGATCACGGCTCGCGGCACCTCGGCACCGTCGAGGAGTATGCTCAGCTCGCCCACGCGCGGCAGCGGTTCCCCGGCCTGTTCGTAGTCCCACAGCGCGGAGGCGGTACCCACCTTCACTCCGCTGATCACCAGCGCCAGAAGCTCGTCGGCCTGCTGCGGTGTGGCACCGAAACCCCACGCCTCCGGCTGCGCTTCGGGCAGGCGGGGATCAGCCGCCCTCGCCCGTCGCCAGAAGGTCTCGATGTCGATGCTGTCACTCACTCCCTCAGGCTAGCTCCGGCTCAGCGTCCGGAGACCTTCCCGAACGCCTTCGCGATGGGGGCGAGCACCAGCGGGCGGGCGGCCACCCACGCGATCGCGATCACCACGAGCGAGAGGACGAACACCCAGAATCCGGTCCAGGTGACCGCATCCTGCGCCGCGAACATGTGGTTCAGGTTGCGCAGGAATCCGGTCAGCATCACGAGCGCGACGTGGGCGATGATGAACGCCACGAAGTAGAGCATGATCGGGAAGTGCAGCGCCCGCGCCCACTCGACCGGGTACGCCTTCGACAGCTTCTCGGCCTTCTTGGGCCACAGCCCCGACATGCGGAACCCGGTGATCGCCGCGAGCGGTGCGGCGATGAACACGGTCGCGAAGTAGGCGAGCTGCTGCAGGCTGTTGTAGTTGTTCCAGCCGTTCTCGTGCGGCCAGTCGAACGAGACGTACTGCAGTGCCGCCGACAGCGCGTTCGGGAACACCTCCCAGCTCGTCGGCACGATGCGCACCCAGTGCCCGGTGACGAACAGAAGGACCACGAAGATCACGCCGTTCACGAGCCACAGGATGTCGAGCGACTGGTGGAACCAGAGGTTGAGGCTGATCTTCCCCTTGGGGTTGCCCCGGGGCGTCCAGAACACGGTCGGCCGCTTCTCGGTGCGCACCTGCAGGCCCGAGCGGATGATCAGCACCATCAGGAACATGTTGAAGAAGTGCTGCCAGCCGATCCAGGGCGAGAACCCGGGCTCGACCGCGATCGCGGGTTCGTACTCGCCAGGGAAGGCTGCGAGGAAGTCCTGCATGAACGGGAAGCTCAGGAGCGTCCGCACGAAGGCGATCGCCGCTCCTGCGAGCACTCCGAGCGCGGCGGCGCCGAACAGCACGCCGATCGCCTGCGTCCAGGTCGGACGACGGCGGACGGTTGCCGGCGCCGGTGCGGCAAGGATGTGACGCGGTGCGCGCCCGTTCCACACCGTGCGGGTCCAGGGCAGAGGCGTCGAGACGTCGGCGATGGCCGGAGCAGAGCCGGCGACGGCCACGGCGGTCGCGGCCGCTGCGGGCGTTTCCACGGCTGTCGCTTCCACGGCGGCAGCGGGCGTGCTCTCGGAGGCGACGGGCTCGAGAAGAGCGGATCCTGCGGCTGTCCGCACGAGCGGAACAGTGTCCGCGGGCGGCCAGGGGTCGCCACCGACCACTCGGGGCAGGCCACGACGGACACCGCCGGCCGCGGCGGGCTGCGCCTCGGGTTCGGCGACTGCGGACGAGGGGGCGGTCGATGCGGCGGCCGCCTCCGGCGCGGTCGCCATCGCCGTCGACACGGGAGATGCTGCCTCTGCGGCCGGTTCCGCCGTCGTCGTGTGCGGAGCGGGGGCCGCGGCAGCGAGGGCGGCGGGGGTCTGCGACGGCGGCCAGGGCTCGCCGCCCGAGACCCGCGGCAGACCGCGACGGATGCGCAGTGCTCCGGAGGTCGCCGGAGAAGCGGCTTCCGTGGGCGGCGCGGGAGCGTCCGCCCGTGCCGGATCCACCGCACCGGTCGTCACCCCGGTGTCGACCGCGGCGACCGCAGCCGGCGTCACCGCGTGCGCCACCGGCTCCGGGGCCGCACCGGCCTCCGGTTCCGCTGCGGCCGCGTCGACGGCCACCGCATCAGCGGGAGGCCAGGGCTCTCCACCCGGCACGCGCGGCAGACCGCGTCGCAGCATCCGCGTCGCCATGGCTACTTCTTCCGCGCCTCGAGGGCGGCGATCACCTGCGGGACCACGGCGAACACGTCGCCGACGATGCCGAAGTCCGCGACGTCGAAGATCGGCGCCTCGGGGTCCTTGTTGATCGCGACGATGTTCTTCGACGTCTGCATGCCCGCGCGGTGCTGGATCGCTCCGGAGATGCCGAGCGCGACGTACAGCTGCGGCGACACCGACACCCCGGTCTGACCGACCTGGTGCGATTGCGGGATGTACCCGGCGTCGACGGCTGCCCTGGAGGCGCCGACGGCCGCGCCGAGTGCGTCGGCGAGCTCCTCGACGAGCACGAACTTCTCCTTGGACGCGAGGCCCCGACCGCCGGAGACGACGCGCGTCGCTCCGCGCAGCTCGGGACGGGAGGAGGCGACCTCGACCGCCTCGACCGGACCTGCCGTCGCCGCGACGGCCCCGGACGGCGTGACATCGAGCACCTCGACCGAGTGCGACGGCACGGCCTCGGCACGCGCATCCACCGCGCCCTGACGCACCGTGATCACGGGGGTGCCGAAGGTGGGAGCCGAGTCGACGAGGTACGCCCCGCCGTAGACCGAGTGATGCGCGAGCACTCCCTCGTCGTCGCGTGAGACCCCGACGGCGTCGACCGACAGCGCGCTCTTCGTGCGCACAGCGAAGCGTCCGGCCACATCACGACCGGAGATGGAGTTCGAGATCAGCACGGCGTCGGGGCGCACCTGCGCGGCTGCGGCCTGCAGGGCGTCCACGATCGGCACGGTGAGCGCTGCGGGGTCGCCGTCGGCGGTCAGCACGACGGATGCTCCTGCCGCGGCAGCCTGGTCCACCGCGGCGGGGCTCCCGCCGACGATCAGAGCCACGGGCGAGCCGATCGTGGAAGCAGCGCCGAGGAGCGCCGCCGTGCTGCTCGCGACGTAGCCGGAAGGATCGACGTCGATGAGGACGAGGATCGGGTTCTCGGAGGAAGTCATCTCACACCAGCCTGTTCTGCACGAGGTAGTCGACGAGCTTGTCGGCCGCGTCGCCCTCATCGGTGATCTTCACGCCGGCAGCCCGCGGGGGCTTCTCCGACACGGTCGTCATAATGGTCCGCGGGGCGGCGGACGGATCTGCCGACACATCGAGGTCGGCGAGCGAGAGCACTTCGAGCGGCTTCTTCTTCGCCGCCATGATCCCCTTGAAGTTGGGGAATCGGGCGTCGGGGAGCGCCTCGGTGATCGAGATCACGGCGGGCAGCGGCGCTGAGACCGGCTGGCTGCCGGCGTCCGCGCCTCGGACTCCCGAGACGCCGTCTGCGGTGATCTCCACCGCGGAAAGGGCGGTGACCTGCGCGAACCCGAGATGCTCGGCGATCATCGCGGGGATCACACCACCGGAGCCGTCGGTAGACAGGTTGCCGGTGATCACGAGGTCGGGGGCGCCGCGGCGGATCGCCGCGGCCAGCACCTCGGCGGTGAGGCCGAGGTCGGCACCGGCGAGCTGCTCGTCGGCGATGTGCACGGCGGAGCCGGCACCGATCGCGAGCGCCCGGCGAAGGGAGGCCGTCGAGCCCTCCGGAGCCATCGAGACGGCCACCACCTCGGTGCCGTCGTTCTTGTCGGCGTAGCTGAGGGCGACTTCGAGAGCGCGCTCGGTGATCTCGTCGAGGACCACATCCCCCGCCGCGCGATCAGCGAGTCCGGTCTCGAGATTCAGCTTGCGATCGCCATAGGTGTCCGGCACCTCTTTGACCAGGACGAAGATCTTCATCGATTGCTCCTCACGACTGCTGCAATTCTAGACCGCGATACTGAGTTCCAGCTCACATGCGACTGAGACTCAGCGGCCACAGCGAAGGATGCGTCGCGCGCCGTCGCCGCACCCCACCCTCCCGCCACTACCGTAGAGAAATGGCCCGACCCCGTCCGCTCCCCATCGATCCGCTCGCCGAGGCGAAGCGGCAGTGGCTCGCGCACGGATGGACGGATGCCGCCGACGGCATGGCCCTGGTCACCTCCGTCATGCGCGCCCAGCAGCTGCTGCTCGCCCGCGTCGATGCGACCCTCAAGCCCTTCGCTCTGAGCTTCGCCCGCTACGAGGTGCTGCGCCTGCTGGCCTTCAGCCGCGCGGGGAGCCTTCCGCTTTCGAGCGTGGTCGCCCGACTGCAGGTACACCCGACCACGGTCACGAGCACGGCGGAGCGGCTGGTGCGCGACGGCCTGATCGCGCGTGAACCGCACCCGCACGACGGACGCGCCGCGCTCCTGGTCCTGACCGAGTCCGGCCGGGAACTGGTCGAGCGCGCCACCCATGCCCTCAACGCCGATGTCTTCGCCCAGCCCGGTCTGAGCCGCGACGACGCGGCCGAACTCGTCGCGATCGTGGCCAGGCTGCGCAAGGACGCGGGCGACTTCGCCGATCCGCGTCCGCAGCCCGAAGCCCTCTGACATGGCCCGGTTCGCACTCGAGACGGTCATCGGTGCGGCCCCCGCCGAGGTGTTCGCCGCCTCGCTCGACCCTGCACTGCACGTGAAGAGCATGGCCCGATTCGGCGAGACGATGATCGAGGCACCGGCCGGCGGCGTCTTCACCGAGGGCACGACCGCGACCTGGCGGGCACGCCACTTCGGCGTCCCGTTCCGGCTGCGCTCCATCGTGTTCGACATCGATCCCCCGAACGGATTCTCGGACCGGCAGATCTCGGGCCCGTTCGCGGCGTTCCTGCACGAGCACCGGTTCGAGGAGCACCCGTCCGGCACGCTCATGCACGACACGGTGACCTTCCGCTCGCCGTTCGGCCCGCTCGGCCGGCTCGTCGACGCGCTGTTCATGCGGGAGTACATGCGCCGCCTCATCACGGAGCGCAACGCGATTCTCACCGCCGAACTCGAGGGTCCCGGGCGTACTCTTTCGGCATGAGCGAACTGCGCCTGCACACCGTCCTCACCGGCCGTGGCCCCGCTGCGGCGATCCTCCTCACGGATGAGCAGGTCGCCTCCCTCGGTGCCGGCAAGGCCTTCCCCGTGGCCGTCACCGTCGGCGGACGCACCGCCCGCCTGCGCCTGGCGCGGATGGGCAGCGAGAACATGATCGGCTTCAGCAAAGCCGTGCGTGCCGACCTGGGGCTCGAGATCGGCCAGGAGGTCGACGCCGTGATCCGGGTGGATTCGGCCGAGCGCACGGTCGAGGTACCGCCGGGACTCGCCGCGGCCCTCGATGCCGACCCTGCTGTGCGCGCGGCCTTCGACGCCCTGTCGTACACCGTGCGCAAGGAGCACGCGCGCAGCGTGGCCGAGGCCAAGCAGGAAGCGACGCGCGAGCGCCGGATCGCGAAGATCGTCGACGCGCTCCGCGGCTGAGGTGGTGCACGACTCCGCAGGAATTCTCGTCGGGCACGGCGCTGAGAGCCGCTTCCGGCGAGGCGCACTCTGTTCCGAGGAGTTGTTCACGACGCGCTAGCGGTTCTGGAAGTCGGGCGACCGCTTCTGGCGGAAGGCCGACATGCCCTCCTTCTGATCCGCGGTGTCGAACAGGGCGGCGAAGGCCCGCTTCTCGTGCGCGAGTCCCTCGGCCAGGGGCGTCTCCATGGCCGCATCCAGCGCGGCCTTCGCGGCATAGACCGACGGCAGCGACTTCGACGCGATCGTGTCAGCCAGCTTCGTCGCCTCGGCGAGGAGGTCGGATGCCGCGACGACGCGGGAGACGAGGCCGGAGCGCTCGGCCTCCTCCGCTCCCATGAATCGGCCGGAGAGCACCAGCTCCGCCGCCTTGTAGTAGCCGACCGCGCGGATCAGTCGCTGGGTTCCGCCCATGCCGGGGATGACGCCGAGGTTGATCTCGGGCTGTCCGAACTTCGCGTTGTCGGCGGCCAGGATGATGTCGCACATCATCGCCAGCTCGCATCCGCCGCCCAGGGCGAAGCCGGAGACCGCGGCGATCACGGGCGTGCGCACCGCGGCGAACTCGTGCCAGACCCCGAAATGATCGGTCTCGAGCATCTGCGCCGCGGACATGCCCTCCATCTCCTTGATGTCGGCGCCGGCGGCGAAGGCCTTCTCGGATCCGGTCACCACGATCGCGCCGACGCCCTCGTCGGCGTCGAAGGCCACGGCCGCGGCGGTGACCTCTTCCGCGAGCCGGCTGTTCAACGCGTTCAGCGCCTCCGGACGGTTCAGGGTGATCCACCCGACTCGTCCGCGCTGCTCGACCAGGATCGTCTCGTACTCGGTCATGTCACCCTCTCCGTCGAAATACCGATCATCACACGCGGTCGTCGCGGATGTCGGTGATGATCCCGGAGAAATCGCGCCCCGCGCCGTCGCCGGCCGCGAACGCGGCATAGATCTCCTGCGCGAGACGGCCCATCCTGGCATCCGTCGACGTCTGCTCGATCGCCTGCAGCGCGAGGCCGAGATCCTTCGCCATCAACGCCCCGGCGAAACCCGGCTGATAGTCGCGGTTGGCAGGACTCGTGGGCACAGGGCCGGGCACGGGGCAGTTGGTCGTGATCGACCAGCACTGGCCCGAGGCCTGCGAGACGACGTCGAACAGCGCCTGATGCTCGAGCCCGAGCCGCTCCCCTAGCACGAACGCCTCGGCCACCGCGATCTGCGAGACCGCGAGCACCATGTTGTTGCACACCTTCGCCGCCTGCCCGAGGCCGGGACCGCCGCAGTGCACGATGCGCTTTCCCATGACCTCGAGCAGCGGGAGGGCGGCTGCGAAGTCGTCGTCCGACCCGCCGACCATGAAGGCGAGGGTGCCGTTCTCCGCGCCGACCACGCCTCCCGACACCGGAGCGTCGACGTTGCGGTGCCCGGCGGCGAGCGCGAGAGCGTGGGCGGCCCGAGCCTCATCGACGGCGATGGTCGACGACTCGATGAAGAGCGTGCCGGGGCGGGCGGCCGCGAGCAGTTCGGTGCGATAGGCCTCGATCACGTGCTTTCCGGCGGGGAACATGGTGATGACGACATCCGCGTCGGCCACGGCATCCGCGCCGCTCGCCGCCACCGGGATGCCGGCCGTCTGCGCCGCTTCGATGGCCGCGGGGACCAGATCGAAGCCGTGCACCTCATGTCCCGCGGCGAGGAGGTTCTTCGCCATCGGCAGTCCCATGTGCCCGAGGCCGAGGAACGCGACGACCACCGGGGAGGACGGCGCCGTCATGATCCGCTCCGCATCTGATCTCCGCCGTTGCGCTGGAGGGAGGCGGAACCCGCCGGCCGCAGCATCTCACGTCCGACGATCAGTCGCATGATCTCGTTCGTCCCCTCCAGGATCTGATGCACGCGCAGGTCGCGGACGACCTTCTCGATCCCGTAGTCCTGCAGATAGCCGTAGCCGCCGTGCAGTTGCAGAGCCCTGTTGGCGACGTCGAAGCCGGCGTCGGTCGCGAAGCGCTTGGCCATGGCGCAGCGCATCGTCGCGTCGGGTGCGTGCTCGTCGACCGCCTGCGCGCCGTCGCGCACCATGAGTCGTGCCGCGTGCAGGTCGGTGCGCATGTCGGCGATCGCGAACAGGATGGACTGCTTCTCGGCGAGCGGCTCGCCGAACGCCATCCGCTCGTGCACGTACTTCACGGCCTGATCGAGTGCCCACTGGGCGCCCCCGAGCGAGCAGGCGGCGATGTTGAGACGGCCTCCGTTGAGCGCGGACATCGCGATCGCGAACCCGCGACCCTCGTCGCCGAGCATGGAGGAGGCGGGAACCCGCACACCGTCGAGGATCACCTGGCGGGTGGGCTGCGCGTGCCAGCCCATCTTCTTCTCCGGGGCGCCGAAGCTCAACGCCTCGGAGTCGCCGGGGACGAGGAAGGCGCTGATGCCGCGCGCGCCCGGCTCCCCCGTGCGCGCCATGACGACGTAGACGGCAGCCTCGCCCGCTCCGGAGATGAACTGCTTCACTCCGGTGAGCACGTAGTCGTCGCCGTCGCGGACGGCGCTGGTCGCGATGTTCGCGGCATCCGATCCTGCGCCCGGCTCGGTGAGGCAGTAGCCGCCGAACTCCGACATGGCCGTCAGCATCGGCAGCCAGTGCGCGCGCTGGGCGTCGTCGCCGTAGGTGTCGATCATCCAGACGACCATGTTGTGGATGGAGATGTAGGCCGCGACCGCGGGGTCGCCCTTCGCGAGCTCCTCGAAGATCGCGACGGTGTCGAGACGGCTGAGGCCGCTGCCGCCGAACTCCTCGTCGACGTAGATGCCGCCGAGCCCGAGCTCGCCGGCCCGGCTGAGCGACTCCCGCGGGAACAGGTGCTTCTCGTCGCGCTCGGCGGCGTACGGGGCGAGCTCGGTCTCGGCGAACTCGCGGACGGCGCCGATGATCGCCTCGCGCTCCTCGGCGGTGGTGGTGACGGTGGTCATGGTCATCGTGGTTTCCTTGTGCGAGGTTTCCGGGGCTAGTGCATGGTCGGGATGACGAAGCTGGCACCATCGCGGATGCCTGCTGCGGGCCAGCGGCTCGTCACCGTCTTGGTCTTCGTGTAGAACCGGAAGGCGTCGGTTCCGTGCTGATTGAGGTCGCCGAATCCGCTGCGCTTCCAGCCGCCGAACGTGTAGTACGCGATCGGGACCGGGATCGGCACGTTCACACCGACCATCCCCACCTCGACGCGGGCGGCGAAGTCGCGGGCCGCGTCGCCGTCGCGCGTGAAGATCGCGACGCCGTTGCCGTACTCGTGCTCCGAGGCCATCCGCAGCGCCTCCTCGTAGTCGGCGGCGCGGGCGATGACCAGCACGGGGCCGAAGATCTCCTCTCGGTAGATCGCCATGTCGGTGGTGACGTGGTCGAACAGGGTCGGTCCGAGGTAGAAGCCCTCCTCGTGCCCTTCCACGGTGAAGCCGCGACCGTCGGCGAGGAGTGTCGCCCCCTCGTCGATGCCCTGCTGGATGTAGCCCTCGACCCGCTCGACGGCCGCCCGTGTGACCAGCGGGCCGTAGTCGACGTCGGCCGCGAGAGAGGGGCCGACCCGCAGCTGGGCGACGCGTTCGGTGAGCTTGGCGGCCAGCGCGTCGGCTGTCTCCTGTCCCACCGGGACAGCGACCGAGATGGCCATGCAGCGCTCGCCCGCCGAGCCGTACCCCGAGCCGATCAGCGCGTCGACGGCCTGATCGAGGTCGGCGTCGGGCATCACGATCATGTGGTTCTTCGCGCCGCCGAAGCACTGCGCGCGCTTGCCGTTCGCCGCGGCCGTCGCATAGATGTACTCGGCGATCGGGGTCGATCCGACGAAGCCCACGGCGCGGATGCGCTCGTCGGTGAGCAGCGTGTCGACCGCCTCCTTGTCGCCGTGCACGACGTTGAGGACACCCGCGGGGAGACCCGCTTCGAGGAAGAGCTCCGCGATGCGCACCGGCACCGAGGGGTCGCGCTCGCTGGGCTTGAGCACCACCGCGTTGCCGGCGGCGAGCGCGGGGCCGGCCTTCCACAGCGGGATCATGGCGGGGAAGTTGAACGGGGTGATCGCGGCGACGACCCCGAGCGGCTGCCGCATCGAGTAGACGTCGATGCCCGTTCCCGCACCGGTGGAGTACTCGCCCTTGAGCAGGTGCGGAGCGCCGGCTGCGAACTCGATGACCTCGAGGCCGCGCTGGATGTCGCCCTTCGCATCGTCGACCGTCTTGCCGTGCTCGCTCGCGAGCAGCTCGGCCAGTGACGTCATCTCACGCTGCACCAGGTCGAGGAACCGCAACAGCACGCGAGCGCGCTTCTGCGGGTTGGTCGCGGCCCACGCGACCTGCGCCTCTTCTGCGTTCGCGATCACGCGGCGCACCTCGTCGGCCGAGGCGAGCGGCACGCGCGCCTGCACGGCACCGGTGCTCGGATCGAACACGTCGGCGAACCGACCGGAGTCGGGAGTGAGAAGCGATCCGCCCACGAAGTGCGGGATAGTACGAGTCATTGTGTGACATCCCTCCGTGCCGTCGTTGGCACATTGGGGAGTTTACTCGGAGGGCCGGACATTTACTAGGACATCCTTGTATTCCTCGCGCACGGCTGCGTCTGCGTCGATCGAGGTTGTTCGCGCCGCGTTCACCGCCGCGTCATCTCGCCCGGGTACAACTGCAGGTGCGCGGACAGAGACTCAGACCGGATCGGGTGTCACGTCTACCGCGCACACGGTGAGCGCTCTCGCTCCCGTCGCGGCTCCACGCCGCGAGACCCCCGCCGAATCGGGTCGGCGGGGGTCCTCCTCGTGGAGGCGGGAGCGGCCGGGAGCACGCCGCATCCGAATTAGAATCGACGGTGCGCCGCCACCCTTGGCGCATCCGCTTCGACGCCCCGACCCCGGGCGCCCGTTCCCCCGAGGACCCCACCATGTCCGAACCCCTCACCGTGTCCATTCGCCGCGAAGTCGACCCCGAGCGCATCGTCGAGGCGACCGCCTGGGTGCAGACGGGGGTGAACCTCGCGACGAAGTACCCGGGCTTCCTCGGCTCCGGCTGGGTGCGCGCCGGCGAGGACTCGCAGGTGTGGCACATGCTCTACCGGTTCGCGAGCGAGGACTCGCTCACCGCCTGGGAGCAGTCGGCAGAGCGGGCCTGGTGGCTGTCGATGGGCCAGGGCTTCGTGCGCAGCGAGCGCTCCAAGCGCCGCACCGGGATCGAGGGCTGGTTCGACGAGCCGACCACCGGCACGATCACGCTGCCGTCCGCCGACGGCACGACCGAGACGGTCACCGTCGCCCCCGCTCCCCCGCGGTGGAAGCAGGCGACCTCGATCTGGCTGGGCTTCTTCCCCGTGAACCTCGCGTTCACCTACGCGATGAGCCCCGTGCCGGGGTGGAACGAGCTGCCGATCTGGGCGCGGGTGCTGGCCACCACCCTCGTGCTCACGCCGATCATGGCGTACTGGGTGCTGCCGTTCGTGACCCGGTCCCTGCGGAGCTGGCTCACCCGCTGACCGCGACGCTCAGACCGCGACGTGCCGCTCGTCCGGGCCGTCGTAGTGCGACAGCGGACGGATCAGCGCGTTGGATCCGGCCTGCTCGATCACGTGCGCGGTCCAGCCCGTCACCCGCGCCGCCACGAACAGCGGCGTGAAGGTCAGCGTGTCGAAGCCGATCAGGTTGTAGGCCGGGCCCGAGGGGTAGTCGAGGTTCGGGTAGATGCCCTTGCGCGCCACGAACTCCGACTCGAGAGCGTCGTACAGAGCGGCGACGTCGGCGCGGTCGTAATGCTCCACGAGGGTGTCGAGCGCGGCCTTCATGGTCGGCACACGCGAGTCGCCCTTCTTGTAGACGCGGTGCCCGAAGCCCATGATCTTGCGCTTCTCGGCGAGTGCTTTGTCGAGCCACGGCACGACGTTCTCGGCCGTGCCGATGTCGTCGAAGATGTGCAGCACGGCCTCGTTGGCGCCACCGTGCAGCGGACCCTTGAGCGCGCCGATCGCGCCGACGACCGCCGAGTAGATGTCGCTCAGGGTCGAGGTGATCACGCGCGCGGTGAACGTGGAGGCGTTGAAGGAGTGCTCGGCGTAGAGGATCATCGAGCGGTTGAAGGCATCCACCACGACGTCATCCGCCTCTTCGCCGAACGTCATCCAGAGGAAGTTCGCGGAGTAGTCGAGGTCGGAGCGTGCAGCGATGATCTCCTGGCCGCGACGACGACGCTGACCGTAGGCGACGATCGCAGGAAGCGCGGCGAACAGGCGGATACTGCGCTCGAGGTTCTGCTCGGGGCTGCCGCCCGCGTCGAGCACCGAGCCGCCGGCGCCGGGGTCGGAGGCGCCGATCAGGCTGACCGCGGTACGCACCTCGTCCATCGGGTGCGCATCCAGCGGGACCAAGTCGATCGCGGTCTTGACGTTGTCGGCGAGCGTCCGGTGCTTGCGCTCCTCGAGCCGGAAGGCTGCGAGCTCCTCCGGAGTGGGCAGCTCGCCGTTCCACAGCAGGTAGGCGACGGCCTCGAACGGCTGCGTGTCCGCCAACTCCTGCACGGGGTAGCCGCGGTACAGCAGGCTGTTCGTCTCGGGGTTGACCTTCGAGATCGCGGTCGTGTCGACGACGACGCCCGCGAGGCCCTTCTTGATGTCCGGCTCGGTCATGGTCACTCCTTCGTGATGGTGAAGTTGAAGACGCCAGAGTCGAAGTGGTCGTACGACTCGTAGTCGATCAGATCGTAGAGATCGGCGCGGTGCTGCATCTCGCTGAGCGTGGAGGTCAGGTGCCCCTCTTCGTTCAGAGTATCCAGTGCGCGGCCTGCGGCCCCCATCGAGATGCGCAGCAGCGACACGGGCCAGATCACCAGGTTCACACCCGCGTCACGCAGCTGGTCGACCGAGAACAGCTCGCTCTTGCCGAACTCCGTCATGTTCGCCAGGATCGGCACGTCGAGCGCCGCGGCCATGGCCTCGAACTCGGCGAGAGTGCGCATGGCCTCGGGGAACACCGCGTCGGCACCGGCGTCGACCAGCGCCTTGGCACGGTCGATCGCGGCGTCGAGACCCTCGACCGCGCGGATGTCGGTGCGCGCCATGATGAGGAAGTTCTCGTCGCGACGAGCGTCGGCTGCGGCACGGATGCGCTTGATCGCGGTGTTCTCGTCGACCACGGCCTTGCCGTCGAGGTGGCCGCAGCGCTTCGGATTGACCTGATCCTCGATGTGCGTGCCGGCGAGGCCCGCGTCTTCGAGCTCCTGGATCGTGCGGGCGACGTTCATCGGCTCGCCGAAGCCGGTGTCGGCGTCGACGATCGCGGGGAGGTCGGTCATGCGGGCGATCTGCTTCGCCCGTCCGGCCACCTCGGTGAGCGTCGTGAGGCCGATGTCGGGCAGGCCAAGGTCAGCCGAGAGCACGGCGCCGGAGATGTAGACGCCGTCGAAGCCCTTCTGCTCGATCAGGCGCGCGCTCAGCGGGTTGAACGCACCGGGGAAGCGCAGCAGCTCCCCGCTCGCGAGGCGCTCGCGGAACAGTCGGCGCTTCTCGGCGGGCGTGACGGTGGAGTACAGCATCAGAACAGTCCCGCAGGAGCAGGAGCAGCCTCGAGCAGGCCGGGCTTCGCGACGATCGAGAGCTCGCCGACCTCGGCAGCCGTCAGCTCGGGCAGGCGCTGCACGAGGGCGAGGAACCGCTCGATCTCGGCGGGCTCGAGCACGGGCTCCGCCAGCAGACGGAACTTCGCGATGTAGTTCTCTCGGGCGAACGGACGAGCCCCCAGCGGGTGCGCATCGGCCACGGCGATCTCGTCGACCACGGTCGAGCCGTCGGCGAGGCGGATCTCCACACGACCGCCGAACGCCTTCTCGGCCGGGTCCTCGGAGTGGTAACGGCGGGTCCACTCGGCATCCTCCGCCGTGGTGATCTTGTGCCACAGCGCGACCGTGTCGGCACGGCCCGCGCGCTCGGGGGCGTAGGAGTCGACGTGGTGCCACCCGCCGTCCTGCAGGGCCACCGCGAAGATGTACGGCACCGAGTGGTCGAGCGTCTCTCGCGACGCGGTCGGGTCGTACTTCTGCGGGTCGTTCGCGCCGGAGCCGATCACGTTGTGGGTGTGGTGGCTGGTGTGGATCACGATCTGATCGATGTTCTCCGGGTCGCGCAGCGCCGGGTTCTCGATCCCGAGCTTGCGGGCGAGGTCGATCAGCGCCTGCGCCTGGTATTCGGCCGAGTGCTCCTTCGTGTACGAGTCGAGGATCGCGCGCTTGGGCTCGCCGGCGGCGGGCAGCGGCACGTCGTACGACGTGTCCTTGCCGTCGAGCATCCAGGCGATCACGCCGTCTTCGCCTTCATAGATGGGGGCGGGGCTGGTCTGTCCGCGCATCGCCCGGTCGACGGCTTCGACGGCCATCTTGCCGGCGAAGGCCGGAGCGTGCGCCTTCCAGGTCGAGATCTCGCCCTTGCGGCTCTGGCGCGTGGCGGTCGTGGTGTGAAGGCCCTGCCCGACGGCCTGGTAGATGGTCTCGACGTCGAGGCCGAGCAGGGTGCCGATGCCGGCGGCGGCGGACGGGCCGAGGTGGGCGACGTGGTCGATCTTGTGCTTGTGCAGGCAGATCGCGCGCACCAGGTCCATCTGGATCTCGTAGCCGGTGGCGATGCCGCGCACGAGCGCCCGCCCGTCCTTCCCGGTGTGCTGCGCGACCGCGAGGATCGGCGGGATGTTGTCGCCGGGGTGCGAGTACTCCGCGGCGAGGAACGTGTCGTGGTAGTCGAGCTCGCGCACGGCCACGCCGTTCGCCCAGGCGGCCCACTCGGGGCTGGTGCGGTGATCGAGCGCCGCACCGAACAGGTTCGCACCGACGCCGCCGGTCGAGACGGGGTGGCTGAACGCCTGGGCCCTGGCCGCGTTGATGGGCGCACGGGTGAGGGAGGCCGCAGCCACCGAAGCGTTGTCGATGATGCGGTTGATGATCATGTCGACGACGTCCTGCTCGACCTCGACCTGGTCGGCGGCGACCTCGGCGATCTTCCAGGCGAGCTGGTCTTCCCTGGCGAGGTTCTCGTCGCTGCGGTGCACACGGACGTGGTGGGTGACGGTCATTTCTTATCCTTCACTGTTGCGGGATTCGAGGGAATCGAGGATGCCGGTGAGCGCGTTGTGCAGATGCACGTGCGTGGCGTGGGCGGCGAGGTCGCCGTCGCGGGCGGCGAGCGCCTCGGCGATGGTGCGGTGCTCGGCGGCGGAGGCGGCGAGCCGGGCGGGCTTGTCGCGAGCCATCCGGCGGACACGCACGAGGTGGGTGCGCACGGTGCGCAGCGCCGAGGCGATGTAGTCGTTCGCGACGGCCGCGTCGAGCGCGACGTCGAAGCGGGCGATCAGCGCGTAGTAGGCGTCACGGCCTTCGACGGCGTCGAGGTCGACGTGCGCGAACTCGTCGGCGAGTGCGGCGAACAGGGCGGCGTCTCCCCTGGTGGCGGCGAGGCGGGCTGAGCTCTCCTCGAGCGCGCGGCGGATCTCGAAGAGGGAGCGGATGTCGTCGGCATCCAGATCGGCGACCACGGTGACCCGCGGCGACTGCTGCACGACGAGCCCATCCGCGATGAGTCGACGCAGCGCTTCACGCATCGGGGTGCGGCTCACACCCAGGCGCTCGGCCTGTTCGACCTCGCCGAGCACGAAACCGGCCGGGAGCGTGCCCGACTGGATGCCATCGAGCAGAGCCGCGTACGCGCGATCACTCGCGGAGGTGCGTTCCACGGCGAGGGTCATGCCCTCAGTGTATACATAAACCGAGATTGAAGGGTCAGAGTTCTTTCTCAGCGGGCTTCTCGTATACATTCTTCGCAGGAAGCGCCGGCGCCCCCGCGGGTATCGGCTCGACGAATTTCGCCGCGACGGGCTCACCCAGCTTCACGACCACGACGCCCACGAGCACGAGCACGCCGCCGAGCGCCTGCAGCAGGTCGGGCAGCTGCCCGAGAAGCAGCCAGCCGAACAGCAGGGCCGCCACCACCTCGGCGAGTGCGACGAAGGAGGCGAGCCGCGAACCCAGCATCCGCGTGGAGGCGATGCCGAGCAGGTAGGCGAGCGCGGTCGCCACGACCCCCATCGCCAGCACCGGCACGAACCAGGGCACGCTGCCGAACCGGTACGCGATGTCGTCGGTGGTCCACGCGATCGGCAGCACGCCGATCGCACCGGCCACGGTGAGCCCGACCGCGCCGAGAAGCAGACCGCTCCCGGCGAGGGCGATGGGCGGCAGCCCGGTGTCGACCTTGGCCGAGAGCACGAAGTAGGTCGCCGCGCCCACCATCGCCCCGAGTGCCCACAGGATGCCGGCCACGTTCACGTCGGCCCCCGTGAGGATGTCGAGCATGAGCACGAGCCCGACGAAGGCGATGGCCGCGCCGAGGATGCTGCGGCGGGTCGGCCGTTCACCCCTTCGCAGCCACAGCCACAGCAGCACCGCGACCGGGGCGGTGTACTCGATGAGCAGAGCCAGACCCACGTCCATGACGGCCACGGCCTGGAAGTAGAAGAGCTGGGTCGCGGCGACAGCCAGCAGTCCGTAGGCGAGGATCATGCCGGCGTTGCGCCGCAGCAGCACCCACCGCCCTCGGAGGGACAGGATCGTCGGGATCAGCAGCACGAGAGCGGCCACCCAGATGCGGGCGGTCACGGCAGCCCCGGGCGTCCATCCGGCATCTATGAGCCCTCGCGCCCACCCGCCCGACATGCCGAAGGCGAAGGCCGCGGCGAGCGCGAGCGGCAGTCCGAGGCGCACGTCTCGTGCGGAGGAGACCACCGTGTCACTTCTCACCTTGCTCATGATCGATGACGCTACTCGCGCGCGCTGTAAGATGTCAACATGATCTTCACCGATGACACGGAGGAGGCGCTGCGTTCCGCCGTCTGGCTCGCGAACTCCGCCGAACAGCCGGACACGCTGAACGACCTCGACGATGAAGACGCCTTCCTCCGCGAGTTCCCCTACACCGGGCGCCTCGACCGCGATGAGGTCGAGGTCGCCTCGCTGCGCGATCTGCGTCCGCGCCTGCGCGCCATGCTGCTGGCACCGCGTGACGAGATGGCCGCGCACGTCAACGACGCGCTCGCGGAGTCCCGGCTCACCCCGGCGCTGCGTCGCCATGACGGCTTGGACTGGCACCTGCACGCCGTCGCCGATGAGCAGCCCTTCGCCGAGCGCATCCTGATCGAGACCGCGATGGCCCTGATCGACGTCATCCGCGCCGACGAGGGCTCGCGCCTCTCCGTGTGCGACGACGACACCTGCCAGTCGATCGCGCTCGACCTCTCGCGCAACCGCTCGAAGCGCTACTGCTCCACGACGTGCGCGAACCGCAACGCCGTCGCCGCGTACCGCGCGAGGCGCACCGCCGAGTGACCCGGCACTGACGCCGACGGCCCCTCCGCGCTCAGGTCGCACTTCCTGCCGGATTCTTCACGATCGGGCGGCATCAACGGCGACCGAAGCGGCAACAGGCATGCACCTCTGGACGCCACCTGTCATAACAGGTACAGTGAACTTGTCATTACAGGTTGCGCAGCGCCGCAGCACCGTTACGAGGAGCACCGATGCCCGAGTTCCACACCCCGCCGATCTCTCCGATGGCGATCGCCTTCGATGCCGAGAAGCTGACGCTCTCGCCCGAGGGGCCGACCCTCACCCGGCGGATGTCCGACCTCGAGGGGCTCTTCCTCGACGCCGAGGCCTGGGCCGAAGCATCCGCCGGCGAGAACCCCGTCGTCTACACGGTCGTGAGCTCCCCCGTGCCCGAGGCCGACCGCGAGCTGCCGCAGTCGATCACCACGATCATGCCCGGCGACACCGGCGGCGAGCTCTGGATGACCAAGGGGCACCAGCACCCGAACCACCAGGGCGAGATCTACCTGGCGTTGCAGGGCCGCGGCGGCCTGCTCATGTTCGACGGCGAGCGCACCGAATGGCTCGACATGCTCCCCGGCACCATCGGCTACATCCCGCCGGGCTGGGCGCACCGCTCGGTCAACACCGGCGACGAGCCCTACGCCTTCCTCGCGGTGTATCCGGGAGGAGCAGGGCACGACTACGGCTGGGTGCTGGAGCACGGAATGGGCTCGCGTGCCTATCGCGCAGCCTCCGGCGTCGACCTGCGTCCCTACGCGGAATAGGCTCCGGCCATGATCATCGCGCACGACCTGGGTACGACCGGGAACAAGGCCTCGCTGCATCATGACGACGGCCGTCTCGTCGCCTCGGTCACCGTCCCCTACCCCGCGCACTTCGCCGCGGGCGGGGTCGCCGAGCAGAACCCTGCGGACTGGTGGAACGCGGTCGTCGCCGCCACGCGCGACCTGATCGCGCGCACCGGCACGGCCGCGACCGACATCGCCGGACTCGTGGTCAGCGGCCAGATGATGGGGGCCGTGCTGCTCGATGCCGACGGCGAACCCGCCCGTCCGGCGATCATCTGGGCCGACACCAGGGCCGGCGCCCAGCAACGCGAGCTCGAGGCCGCGATCGGCGCCGAGCGTGCCTACGGCATCTTGGGCCACCGCCTCAACCCCACCTACTCGGTCGAGAAGATCATGTGGGTGCGCGACAACGAGCCCGACACCTGGACGCGCGTGCGTCGGGTGTGCGTCGCGAAGGACTTCATCGTGCTGCGTCTGACCGGGCGCCTCGCGACCGACCGCTCCGATGCATCCGGCACCAACGCCTACGACCAGGCGCGCGGCACCTGGTCGGACGAGGTGCTGCAGGCCGCGCGCCTCGACCCCGCACTGTTCCCCGAGATCCTGGAATCCACGCAGATCGCCGGCGCACTGACCGAGGCCGCCGCCGCTGCTCTCGGACTCCACACGGGAGTGCGCGTGGTGATGGGTGGCGGCGACGGACCGCTCGCCGCCGTCGGCTCGGGTGTGGTCGCCCCGGAAGACGGCGCGTACGTGTGCCTGGGCACCTCGTCGTGGATCTCGTTCGCGGCCGACGCCCCGCTGCACGACCCCGCGATGCGCACGTTCACGTTCGACAACGTCGTTCCCGGCTCGTTCGTGCCCACCGCCACCATGCAGGCCGGCGGCGCCTCCGTGCAGTGGATCGCCGAGGCGCTCTCGCCCGACCCCGCGCACCCCGAGACCGCGCGCCTGACGGCCGAGGCATCCGTCGACGTCGACACCGACGACCTCTACTTCCTCCCCTACCTGCTCGGGGAACGCTCCCCGATGTGGGACCCGGATGCCCGGGGTGCGTTCCTCGGGCTGGCCCGCCACCATGGCAGGGCGCACCTCGTGCGGGCCGTGCTGGAGGGCACGGCGTTCAACCTGCTCAGCTGCATCCAGGCGTTCCGTGAATCAGGCGCCGTGATCGACCGCATCGATGCCGTCGGCGGCGGAGCCCAGAGCGACGTGTACCTCTCGGTGCTCGCCGATGTGTGGGGAGTGCCGGTGCGCCGACGCACGATCGTGGAAGAGGCGAACAGCCTCGGTGCCGCGGTCACCGCCGCGGTCGGGCTCGGACTCACCGACTTCTCTGCCGCCCGCGCCCTGAGCGAGGTCACCGCCGAGTTCACCCCGGATGCCGGGCGCCACGCCGTCTACGCCGAGCGGCACGCCCGCTTCGTCGACGCCTACACGGCCCTCGCGCCGTGGTTCGCCGGACGGCCGCGCTGATGGGCGTCATCCTCGTCACCAGCCGCTCGTTCTCGGACGGCGACCTGGATCTGGTGGAACGCGCCGCTCAGGCGGGACACCGCATCCTCCGCGGTCCGGCGCACCACGACCTCGACGAGTTGCGGTCGCTGCTGCATGGTGCCGACGCGTGGATCGCCGGCACCGGCGCGATCACCGAGGAGCATCTCGCCGCGGCTCCGAAGCTCAAGGTCGTCGCCCGGTACGGCGTCGGCACCGAGTCGGTCGACCTGGCAGCGGCGCGAGACCGCGGCATCCCGGTGACCAACACTCCGGGCGCCAACGCCGATGCGGTGGCCGACCACGCAGTCGGGCTCATGCTCGCCGCCCTCCGCTTCGTCCCCGACGGCGACCGCCGCGTGCGCGCCGGCGACTGGACCGTGCGTCGCGGGCGGGAACTCGGGGCCGCCACGGTCGGGATCGTGGGCTTCGGACGGATCGGCCAGGGGGTCGCCGCGCGACTGCGCGGCTTCGGGCCGCGCGTGCTCGCCGCCGACCCGTTCCTGCCCGACGACGTGGTGCGCTCTCGCGGTGCGGAACCCGTCGCGCTCGACGACCTGTTCCGCCGAGCCGACGTCATCACCCTGCACGCCCCCGGGGGCCAGCGACTGGTCGACGCCGAGCGTCTGGCCGACATGCGACCGGGAACCGTGCTGGTCAACACCGCCCGTGGCGATCTGATCGACGAAGCCTCCGTGGCACGGGCGCTGCACGACGGTATCCTCGCCGGCTACGCGGCCGACACCCTCGACGGCGACACGGCCGCACATGACAGTCCGCTGCTCGCGCCCGAACTCGCCGATCGCGTGATCGTCACCCCGCACCTGGGCGCGCAGACCACGCAGGCCGTCGACAACATGGGCTCCCTCTCGCTCGCCGACGTGATCGCCGTGCTGTCGGGCGCCGAGCCCGCCCACCCCGTGCCCAACGCCTCCATCTCCATCCCCGCCCCCGTCCCCGTCCCCGTCCCCGAGGAGACCCGATGACCATCGACGCCGTCCGCACAGAGGCCGCGACACCGGCCACGGCATCCGCCGACTACATGGGGTTCGTCGGGGTGACCACCGCGTCATCGTCGATCATGAAGGTCTTCCCGCTCTGGGCCGACATCCTGGGCCTGCCGACCCGCACCCTGCTCGGCCACGACCTGCCGATGGATGCCGAGCCCGCGCAGTACCGCGCCATGGTCGAGCAGATCCGCGACGACCCGCATCACCGCGGGGCGCTCGTGACCACGCACAAGATGAACGTGTACGCCGCGGCCTCCGACCTGTTCGACGAGCTCGACCCGTTCGCGGTGTCGTGCTGCGAGATCTCCAGCATCTCCAAACGGGGCGCGGTCCTGTCGGGGCGGGCGAAGGACCCGATCACGGTCGCCCTCGCCCTGAACGACTTCCTTCCCGCCGACCACTTCGCCCGCACCGGGGCCGCAGTCGTGATCCTCGGCGCCGGAGGTTCGGGCACCGCCCTGAGCTGGGCGCTGGCCGAACGCGAAGACGCCCCGGCGAAGATCACGGTGACGGCCCGCACACAGGACAAGCTCGACCACCTGCGCGATGTGCACCGCCAGCACGGCACCAGGGAGGGGCTGATCGAGTACGTCGTGACCGCTTCCGCCGAAGATGCCGACGCGCTGGTGGCCGCCGCCCCCGCAGGATCGGTGATCGCCAACGCGACGGGGCTCGGCAAGGACCGGCCCGGCTCTCCTCTGACCGACGCGGTGGTGTTCCCCGAGGGCGCGTATGCATGGGAGTTCAACTACCGCGGCTCGCTCGAGTTCCTCCACCAGGCCGAGGCGCAAGCGTTCGCACGCGGGCTGCACGTGGTCGACGGCTGGCGGTATTTCATCCACGGCTGGTCGCAGGTCGTGGCCGATGTGTTCGATCTCGACCTGACGCCCGAGATCGTCGAACGGCTCGCCGAGGCCGCGGAGTCGGTGCGCTGATGTCCGCCCTCGTCCGCACGGTGCTCGGCGATATCGACCCGGCGCTGCTCGGGCGGGTGGACTATCACGAGCACCTGTTCCAGGTGTCGCCGCTGCTCCCGGGCGACGAGCTCGACGACGAGCGGGCGTCAGGCGAAGAAGCAGCCCTGCTGCAGGCGAGCGGGTTCGAGGCGATGGTGGATGCCACACCGTTCGGCCTTGCCCGCGACCCCGCAGCCCTGGCCCGGATCAGTGCGACGACCGGACTGCACATCGTCGCGACGACCGGCCGACACCGCGAGGCGCACTACGGCGCGGATCATCCGATGCAGGTGTGGGCCTCCGAGCGTCTGGCCGCCCTCTTCATCGCCGACATCACGCGCGGGATGCCCGCCGACGACGGGGAGATCTTCGAGACGCCCGAGGTGTCCCTCGCTGCCGCGCCCGATGGCGGACCCGTGCGCGCAGGTCTGCTCAAGGGCGGCGCCGACTACTGGCGCATCAGTGCGTTCGAGCGCACCACCCTGATCGCCGTGGCCGAGGCGCACCGCGCGACGGGCGCTGCGGTCATGGTGCATCTGGAGTTCGGCACCGCGGCCCATGAGGTGCTCGACCTGCTCGACGCCGAGGGCGTGTCCGCCGATCGGGTCGTGCTCGCGCACGCCGACCGCGACCCCGACTCCGGGCTGCACGTGTCGCTCGCCGAACGTGGAGCCCACCTCGGCTACGACGGCTTCGCGCGTCCGCGCACCCGCTCCGACGCCGAGCTGCTCGCCCTGACGGTCGCGGTGGTGGAGCGCGGGGCCGGCGACCGGATCGTGCTCGGCGGCGACGTCGCCCGGCGCACGCGGTACATCGCCTACGGCGGCATGCCCGGACTCGCCTACCTCGGCGACCGCTACCTCCCGCGCCTCCGCGCGGCCGTCGGCGACGACGCCGTGCACCGGATGCTCGTGACCACCCCGGCCCGCCTGCTGACCCTCGCGCCGTGATCTTCTCCCCCTGCGCACGAGCATGACCATGAGCATCCGACTCCACGCCCGACATCCCCGAGGAGACACCGTGTCCGAGCCGATCATCCTGCACGCCACCTTCACCGCCCAGCCCGGAACGGGCGACCGCGTGGCGGCCCTGTTGCGCGATTTCGCCGAGGTCGTGCGCGCCGAGGAGGGCAACGTCGTCTTCGATGCGACCCGGCTCGTCGACGACCCCGACCGCTTCTTCGTCTACGAGGTCTATCGCGACGAAGCGGCCTTCCAGGCGCACATCGCCGCCCCCGCAGGCATCCCCTTCAACGCGGCGCTGCAGGAGCTGATCGTCGAACCGTCGTCGCAGCTCACCTTCCTCCGCCGCGTCTGACCTTCGACCATCACTCCCACATGAAGAAGCCCCCCACCCGAAGGTGAGGGGCTTCTTCGACGATGCGGTGTCACTCGTAGAGCACGCCCGCGATCTTCGGGTCTTCGATGTTGGTCTTGTCGTACCAGTACGAGCCGGTGTCGTAGAACTTCTCGACCGACTTGCCGTTGGCGGCGTCGTACGCGGCCTGCACGACCTGTGCGCCGATGCCGATCGGGTCCTGCGTGATCGCGCCGGCCATGGTGCCGTCCTTGATGGCGTTGATCTGCGCGGCGCCGGAGTCGAAGCCGACGATCGTGATCTTGCCCTTCTCGAGGCCCAGCTCGTTCACGGCGTTCACGACACCGATGGCGGAGCCTTCGTTGGTGCCGTAGATGCCCTTGAGGTCGGGGTGGGCCGCGATCAGGGTCTTGGCGATGTCAGCCGACTTGAGGTGGTCGCCGTCACCGTACTGGATGTCGACGATCTCGATGTCGGGGTAGTCCGCCTTGATCTTGTCGACGAAGCCGTCGCGACGCTCGACACCGGTGGAGTTGATCTGCGAGTGGCCGACGATCGCGACCTGGCCCTCGCCGCCGATCAGTTCGGCCATGTGCTCGGCGGCGAGCGCACCGGCGACCTTGCTGTCGGTGGCCGACAGGCTGAGCCCGACGTCGCCGTTGCAGGGGGCGTCGAAGTAGACGACGGGAATGTCCTTCGCCTTGGCCTGCTCGAGCGGGGCGACGCACGCCTCGGGGTCGAGGGCGGCGTAGGCGATGGCACTCGGGTTCTTGTCGATCGCTGCGGTCAGCATCTCCAGCTGCGCGGCGATCTCGGTCTCGGCGGCAGGACCCTCGAACGTGATCTTCACGCCGAGCTCCTTCGCCTTGTCCTCGGCGCCCTTCTTCACGGCCTGCCAGAACTGGTGCTGGAAGCCCTTCGAGACCATGGCGATGTACATCTCGCCGTCGCTGCTGCCCCCGCTGCTCGAGCCTTCCTCGATCACGTCGCCGCCACCGGCACAGCCGGCGAACACCAGTGCGGATGCGGCCATGAGGGCCACGAGTGCGGTCTTCTTCCCGAATTTCATGAAAACTCCATTGTTTGGGTACGACTCGGTTTGTTCTGTGTGGATGCCGGACGAGCCGGCGCTGTGGACATTCCAGGTGCCTGTGCGGATGTCTCCGCGGAAGCCGGCCGTGGCCGGAGGACGACGACGGGCACGGGTTTCGTCGCCGTCCAGGTCTCAGGTGCGCTGTCGGTTGCGGAGCGAGTCGAGGAAGACCGCGAGCAGCACGACGACGCCGACGACGATGTTCTGCCATTCGGACTGGATCGACATGATGCGCAGACCGTTCACGAGCACGCTCATGATGAGGGCGCCGATCACGGTGCCGAGGATCGAGCCGCGTCCGCCCAGCAGCGAGGTTCCGCCGATGATGACCGCGGCGATCGCCTGCAGCTCGTACCCGGTGCCGATCTGCGGCTGCGCCGAGTCGAGGCGGGAGGCGATGACGATGCCCGCGACGCCGGTGAACGCCCCGGCGAACATGTAGATCAGGATCGTCCAGCGACGCGTGTTGACGCCCGAGAGGCGCGTGGCCTCTTCGTTCGAGCCGATCGCGAAGGTGTACCGGCCGAGCAGCGTCTTCGACAGCACGAGGTACGCGATGATCGCGAGCACGGCGGTGACGAGAACGGCGTTCGGGATGCCGGGGATGATCACGCCGAGGGCGATCTTCTTGAAGTCGGGGGCCGACGTCGAGAAGTAGATCGGCGCGACACCCGAGATCACGAGGGCGAGGCCACCGGCGATCATCATCATCGCCAGGGTCGCGATGAACGGCGGGAGCCGGAGGAACGTGATGTTCACACCGTTGATCAGGCCCATCAGCACACCGGTGAGGATGCCGCCGATGACGCCGACCCAGACCGGGAGCCCCATGTTCGTCACGAACACACCCGTCATCACGGCGCACAGCGCCATGCCGGTGCCGATCGACAGGTCGATGCCGCCGGTGATGATGACGAAGGTCGTGCCGAGGGCGAGGATGCCGATGACGGCGGTCGACAGCAGCACCGTGGCGATGTTGCTGAAGGTGAAGAAGTTGGGGCTGGCGATCGAGAAGAAGATGATCAGCACGATGAGCGTGCCGAACGCCAGCGACTGCTGGAACTGCCGCTTCAGGAACGCGCCGACGTCTCTCTTGTCGGTGTTCTCGTTCACGGCGGTCTGGATGATCGTCGTCGTCGACGATCCGGGCTGCTGCGGAGCGCTCATCAGTCTTCCTCCCCGTGGGCTGCGAGTTGCATGATCTTCTCCTGGCTTGCTTCCTCGTTGCGGAGCGTCCCGGTGATGCGGCCGTTGGCGAAGACCGCGATGCGGTTCGCCACACGGAGGATCTCCGGGAGCTCGGATGAGATGACGATGATGGACTTGCCTGCATCAGCGAGCTGCTGCATGAGGCGGTAGATCTCCTCCTTCGCGCCGACGTCGATCCCTCGGGTCGGCTCGTCGAAGATGAGGATGTCGCAGTCGCGCATCAGCCAGCGGGCGATGACGACCTTCTGCTGGTTCCCTCCGGAGAGGAGCTTGACGACCTGGTTGACCGAGGGGGTCTTCACGCGCAGCTGCTGCACGTACTCCTTGGTGCGGTTCTTCGCCTTGCTGTCGCCCATCCACCCGATCGCGTTGGCGTAGGAGCCGAGCGAGGCGAGCACGGTGTTGAACGTCACGTCCTGCTCGAGCATGAGGCCGAGGAGCTTGCGGTCCTCCGAGAGGTATCCGACGCCGTGCTGCACGGCGTCGGCGGGCTGGGCGATCCGCACCGTGCGACCGTCGATCGCGATCGTGCCGCTGTCGCGGTGATCGGCGCCGATCACGGCACGCGCGGTCTCGGTGCGCCCGGCGCCCATGAGCCCGGCGAAGCCGAGGATCTCGCCCTTGTGCAGCTGGAACGAGACGTCTTTCAGGAGGTTCTTGGTCGACAGACCCTGCACCTCGAGGACAACGGGATCGTTCGCGTGCTCTCGGGCCTGCGGACGGGTACCCTCGTCGATCACACGTCCGACCATCATCTCGATGATGGTTGGGATGGTGATCTCGGACCTGTCGAGTGATCCGATGTATGTGCCGTCACGGAGGACGGTCACCCGGTCGGCCAGACGGCGCAGCTCGTCCATGCGGTGCGAGATGTAGACGATCCCGGTGCCGCGCGCCTTGAGCTGCTCGATCAGCACGAAGAGCGTCTCGACCTCGGTGTCGGTGAGGGCGGAGGTCGGCTCGTCCATGATGAGCACCTTGGCGTTGAACGACAGCGCCTTGGCGATCTCGACCATCTGCTGCTCGGCCACCGTGAGCTCGCCGACGAGCTGCCGGGGGTTCAGGTGGATGTCCAGGCGCTGCAGCAGTTCCGCGGTCTGCGCGTTCAGCTTGCGCTCCGACAGGAACGGCCCGGTGGTGGGCTCTCGCCCCACGTAGATGTTCTGCGCCACGGTCAGATCGGGCATCAGGTTGAGCTCCTGATGGATGATCGTGATGCCGAGCTCCTGCGCCTGGAGGGGGCTGGTGAGCTCCACCTCCTGACCCTCGAACGTGATCGTGCCCTCGTCCTTGGTGTAGATCCCGGAGAGGATCTTCATCAGCGTCGACTTTCCCGCGCCGTTCTCGCCCACGAGCACGAGCACCTCGCCGGCGTGCACCTCGAGGTGCACGTCCTTCAGCGCCTGCACGCCGGGGAATCCCTTGCTGATCCCCTCGACCCGGAGGATGGGTCCACTCATGCGCTCACCTGCTTCCTTGAAGGTTCTGCTTCGATGTCGGCGGATCATTCCGCCGCAAACATCGGATCAATTCTGCGTCCTGCGCCACGGCCAGCGCAAGTTGTATCTAAATGTATCTAAGGTCGGAGAGATTGGGAAGACCTGTAATGACATCTTGATCTTCCGCTCTCCTTCCCCCGCGATTCCGCTCAGTGGAGGCGGATCGAATCGACCGCGACGAGCTTGTCGCGGATGTACGCGTTGGCGTGCGCGCCGAGCTCGTCGTTGTCGTTCCAGAGGTTCCGCCAGATGCCGAGCATGCGACTCAGGTCAGGCGCGACGACCGCCGACGAGAACGACTCGAACACGATGGGGCCGCCGTAACCGATGCGACCGAGCGCCTTGAAGAAGGTGTCGAAGTCCACCGTTCCGGTGCCGAGATAGCCGCGGTGGCTCTCCCCGATGTGCACATAGCGCAGCGCCGGTGCCGCATCGAGGACGGGCGTGAACATATCCGACTCCTCGATGTTCATGTGATATGTGTCGATGTGGATCCCGAGATTCGGGCGATCCACCTCGGCGATGTAGGCGAGGGCCTGTCGTGCGGTGTTGAGCACGTTCGTCTCGTAGCGATTCACGACCTCGAGCGAGACCGACACCCCGCGCGCGGCCGCATGGTCGGCGACCCGGGCGATCGCGGCCTTGCTGCTCGCGAGACCCTCAGGGGTCACGGGCTCCATGTACTTCTTCATGGCGCTGTAGATCACCCCGCAGAAATGCTCTCCACCGAGGTCGGCGAGCACGTCGACAGCCTTGACCAGGAGCGCTTCGCCCGCCGCCGCGATCGCCGGATCGGCGCTGGTGACATCGGTCGCCTCGGAGAGTCCGAGCGAAGCACTGACGGCGAGGTCGTACTCCTCCAGCGCATCCTTCGCGACGGAGACGTCGAACGTGAACGGATCCATGAGCGGGAACTCGATGAGGTCGAAACCCGCCTCCCTGGTCTTGTGCACCGCCAGACGGATGCCCTCGGCATCGAAGTTCCCCGTCCAGACGAGCCCGTGGCAGCCGATGTTCATGAGACCTCTCGCAGCGGGTGTGCGGCACCGTCGCCGTCCCGGGGTTGGCACGTTGCAACTCCGGCGTGCGAGTCACGCTACGTCGGTCGACCGACCCCTGTCAAGAACTTTCTTGGCACGTTGCAAGTCCTCCGATATCCTGATGCCGCCGACGCCGTCAGGAACCCCGATCGACGCGGCCCGACCAAGGAGTCCCATGCCCGCGAGCGTCAAGGACGTCGCCGCCCTCGCCGGAGTCTCCTCCTCCACCGTCTCGAACTACCTCAACCACCCGCACGTGCTCGGAGCCGCGAGCCGCGAACGGGTGCGGTCGGCGATCGAGCAGCTCGGCTTCGTGCCCAACGAGTCGGCTCGGCAGCTGCGTGCGGGATCGAGCAAGGCGCTCGCCCTCATCCTGCTCGATGCCTGGCTGCCCTACTTCCACGACCTCTCGCGCGGGGTCGAAGACGTCGCCCGAGAGGGCGGCTGGTCGCTGTTCTTCAGCAACAGCAACCGCGACGACGCACAGGAGCGGCGCAACCTCGACATGTTCGAGGCGCACCGGGTGCAGGGCATCGTCATCTACCCGCTCGGTGACGTGGTGCCGCGCCTGGAAGCCCTGGCCGATCGCGGCATCCGCTCGGTCGTGGTGGGCCCGATCCCCGACTCCTCGAAGGTCGCATCCGTGCTGTTCGACGACCGAGACGGCGGGCGACTCGCAGGAGAGCATCTCGTGACACTCGGCCGACGGCGCATCCTGTTCCTCGGCAATCCGGCGGTGAGCCAGTCGAACGACCGTCTGGCAGGGCTCCGGGAAGCGGTCGCAGGGACCGCGGCGACCGTGACGACGATCGAGGTGCCGCACCTGGCCACGGAGGACGGGCTCCTCGCCGGTGAGCAGATCATCGCGATGCCCGCCGCCGAGCGCCCCGACGCCGTGTTCGCGGCGAACGACATGGTGGCGGTCGGCGTGCTCACGCAGCTGCTGCGCCACGGCATCAGGGTGCCGGAGGAGATCGCGCTCGTCGGCTTCGACGACGTCGCCCAGGCGCACCAGAGCGTCGTTCCGCTCACGAGCGTGCGGCAGCCCGGCTACGAGATCGGCCGCGCCGCGGGAGCAGCGCTCCTGCAGCAGCTCGCCGACCCCAGCGCACCGCCGCCCGCGACGACCCCGTTCCCCGCCGAGCTCATCGTGCGGGAGTCGACCGTCGGGCGCTGAGGCGCTCGGTCTCGGCCCGCCGCCGCCGTGGACAACTTCCTGCCGCAGACGGCGGGGGATTCAGGCCGCCGGGATGAGCCCTTCCGCGGCCAGGTTCTCCCACAGCGCCGCCGGGATCTCGAGCGCGGCATACTCCGCGTTCTGCTGCAGCTGCGCCGGCCGGCTGCCGCCCACCACCACGGAGCGCACGACGTCGGACTGCAGGGGGAACTGGATGGCCGCAGCGGGCAGCGGCACACCGTGATCGGCGCACACGGCGGCGATGCGCACGAGCCTGTCCCACAGCTCGTCGGGAAGCTGTCCGTACTCGTAGCGTCCGTCGCGGCGCGGCTCACTCGATGCGAGCAGCCCCGAGTTGAAGACGGACGCCGCCACGATCCCGGTCGCGGTCTCACGGCAGGCGGGCAGCACGTCGACGGCGGCGGGCTGCTCGAGCAGCGTGTACCGGCCGGCCACCATGATCAGGTCGAGGTCGGCGGCACGCACGGCTGCGGCGAGAGCATCCGACACCATCGAGCCGATGCCGATCGCGGTGACCTCGCCGTCGGCACGCAGCTGCTCCATCGCGGGCAGGGCTTCGGCGAGCGCGAGGTCGAGGTCGTGCCGCTCGGGGTCGTGCAGGTAGAGCAGATCGATGCGTTCGATGCCGAGCCTCTCGCGAGACTCGTCGACGCTCGCGCGGATGCCCGCCTCCGAGAAGTCCCACACGCGCTGCAGGTCGTCCGGCACGTGGAAGTCGTTCGCGGTGTCGAGGCCGCCGGAGTGGTCGGGGTTCGGCCGCAGCAGGCGCCCGGCCTTGGTCGAGAGCACGTACTGGTCGCGCGGCTTGGTCTGCAGGAACGCCCCGAGCCTGCGCTCCGACAGGCCCAGACCGTAGTGCGGCGCGGTGTCGTAGAAGCGGATGCCGCTCTCCCACGCGGCATCCAGCACGGCCCACGCCTCGTCGTCGCTGAGCGGACGGAACAGGTTGCCCACGTTCGCGGCGCCGTACCCGAGGGCGGGAATCTCCAGGCGGTCGCGCACTCCCCCGCGATCAGGCACCGACATGTGCACCCGTCCAGGTGTAGGTCGCGATGCTGTCGGCCTTCATCTCCATGCCCGTTCCCGGCGCGGTCGGCGCCATGTACGAGCCGCCCTGGATGTCGGTGGGCACGACGAAGTGCTCGTGCAGGTGGTCGACGAACTCGATCATGCGGCCCTCGCGGGTGCCGGTGACCGCGACGAAGTCGAACATAGACAGGTGCTGCACGGCCTCGCACAGGCCGACACCACCGGCGTGCGGGCACACGGGCACGCCGAACTTGGCGGCGAGCAGCAGGTTCGCGATGTTCTCGTTCACCCCGGCCACGCGCACGGCGTCGATCTGCATGACCGAGATGGCGTCGGCCTGCAGCAGCTGCTTGAAGATGACACGGTTCTGCGCGTGCTCACCCGTCGCGACGCGGATGGGCGCGACGCCCCTGGCGATCTCGGCGTGGCCGAGCACGTCGTCGGGGCTCGTGGGCTCCTCGATCCAGGCGGGATGGAACTCGGCGAGCGCGTTCACCCACTCGATCGCCTCCGACACCTCCCAGCGCTGGTTGGCGTCGATCGCGATGGGGAAGTCGGGTCCGCACACCTCCCGCGCCTTGCGGAAGCGGCGGATGTCGTCGTCGAGGTCGGCGCCGACCTTGAGCTTGATCTGGGTGAAGCCGTCGGCCATGGCCTCGCGGGCGAGGCGTTCGAGCTTCTCGTCGGAGTAGCCGAGCCAGCCGGGGCTCGTGGTGTAGCCGGGGTATCCGGTGGCCAGCAGCTGCTGCTCGCGCTCAGCTCGTCCGGGCTCGGCCGCGCGCAGGATCTCGAGGGCGTCTTCGGGGTTGAGGGCGTTGGTGAGGTAGCGGAAGTCGACCAGGTCGACGAGTTCCTCCGGCGTCATACGGGCGAGCAGCTGCCAGAGCGGAAGCCCCGCGCGCTTGGCCTTGATGTCCCACAGCGCGTTGATGACCGCGCCGATGGCCATGTGCATGACCCCCTTCTCGGGGCCGAGCCAGCGCAGCTGCGAGTCGCCGATGATGTCGCGGAACGTGCCGCCCATGTCGTCGAGCAGCGGCTCGATCTCGCGCCCGACGAGGTGCCCGGCGAGCGCGTCGATCGCCGCGACCTGCACGTCGTTGCCTCGACCGATCGTGAAGACGAACGCGTGCCCCTCGATGTCGTCGTCGGCGTCGGTGCGCACGATGACGTACGCGGCCGAGTAATCGGGGTCGGGGTTCATCGCGTCCGACCCGTCCAGGCTCAGGGACGTGGGGAAGCGGATGTCGGTGGTGTCGAGGGCGACGATACGGCTCACGGGATTCCTCTCCATGCACGGGTGATTTCTTCCGTGCGGATCTCTTGGAGTGTAAACATCGGATGTCTATACTGTCAACGAGACCGGCCGCCTTATCGCGGCCTCCCGACCGATCAGGAGAAACATGAAGTTCGCGCGGCTCGGCACCCCCGGGAATGAGATCCCCGTCCTCGTGGAGGGCGACCGATACCTCGACCTCCGCTCCGTAACATCCGACGTGAACGGCGATTTCCTCGAGAGCGACTTCGTCGCCCGGGTCACGGCCGCGCGTGAAGGCGGAGAGCTCCCCGAGCTCGCGGACGCCGCGTCGATGCGCATCGGCGCCCCGATCGCCCGCCCGAGCGCCGTGATCTGCATCGGCATGAACTACGCGGCCCACGCGGCCGAGTCCGGCTCGGAGCCGCCCACCATTCCGATCCTCTTCCTCAAGACCCCGAACACGGTCGTCGGCCCGAACGACACGGTCACGATCCCGCGGGGCAGCGAGAAGACCGACTGGGAGGTCGAGCTCGGCATCGTCATCGGCACCCGCACCGCCTATCTCGACAGTCCCGAGGAGTCGCTCGCGCACGTCGCCGGCTTCGTCGCCGCGAACGACGTCTCCGAGCGCGACTTCCAGATGACGGTCTCCGGCGGCCAGTGGTCCAAGGGGAAGATCGCGCCCGGCTTCAACCCGACCGGCCCCTGGCTCGTCACCCCCGACGAGGTCGACCACCATGCGCTCGGACTTCGCAGCTTCGTGAACGGCGAGCCGCGGCAGGACTCGAACACGAGCGACATGATCTTCACGGTCGAGCACATCGTGCACCACCTGTCGCAGTACGTGACGCTCGAGCCGGGCGACCTGATCCTCACCGGCACCCCGCAGGGCGTCGCCCTCTCGGGCAAGTACCCGTACCTCGCCGCGGGCGACGTGGTCGAGATCGAGATCGACGGCCTCGGCCGTCAGCGACAGGAGTTCGTGGCATGGGAGGCCCAGAAGTGAGCGCACTGAACGGACTGGTGGCGATCGTCACCGGCGGAGCATCCGGAATCGGCGCGGCGATCGCGCAGCGCCTGCACGCCGACGGCGCGACCATCGCGGTGCTCGACCGCGACACCGCAGCGGCCGACCCCGCCTTCACCGCCTTCACCGCAGACGTCTCCGACCGCGCGAGCGTCGACGAGGCGGTGGCCGCCGTGGCCGAGAGGTTCGGGCGCATCGACATCGTCGTCAACAACGCCGGCATCGGCGCGCAGGGCGACATCGCCGCGAACGACGACGACGAGTGGGCGCGAGTGCTCTCCGTCAACGTCACCGGCATCGCCCGTGTCACCTCGGCAGCTCTCCCGTGGCTGCGGAAGTCCCCGTCGGCGGCGGTGTGCAACACGGCATCCATCGCATCGACCACCGGGCTGCCGCAGCGCGCGCTCTACAGCGCGTCGAAGGGTGCCGTCTCCGCTCTCACCCGCGCGATGGCCGCCGACCACCTGCGCGAGGGGATCCGTGTGAACGCGGTCAACCCGGGCACGGCCGACACTCCGTGGGTGGGACGCCTGCTCGACTCGGCCACCGACCCCGCCGCCGAGCGTGCAGCCCTCGAGGCACGCCAGCCCCACGGGCGACTGGTCAGCCCCGACGAGGTCGCCGCGGCTGTCGCCTACCTCGTGAGCCCCGCTGCGGGCTCGACCACCGGAACCTTCATCGAGGTCGACGGCGGCATGGCCCAGCTGCGCCTGCGCGCGGAGTAGCCCCCGCTTCCTCCTTCCGGTCGCAGTTGACGCCGCATCCGACGTGCGGGGATGGCAGCAACTGCGACCGGAACGCCGGTCAGACGGCGCTCAGCCGCGGTGGCCGCGGAGCCAGCCCCGGAGGCCAGAGCGCGGAGTCTTGTCCGTCGGCAGCTGCCGCGGCCGATCGGTGCGGTAGAAGTGCTCGGCGTTGCGCCACAGGAGCGCATCGAGGTCGTGCCCACGCGATTGCGCCCAGGCGATCACGGTGTCGGCCCAGCGCGATCGCGCCGTCGCCTGGTAGGTGGCGGACCCATCCTCCGGCGCATGCGGGTCGCCGTCCTCGGCCGGGCCGATCACGGAGACGGGCCAGTCGCTCCCCCACATCAGCCGCTCGACGCCGAAGGCATCCGCCGCGACGTCGAGGAACGGCTCGAGCTGCTCGGCGCTCCAGTCGCCGCCCGCCTCTCCCGGCAGCCCCGAGAGCTTGCAGAAGGCGTTCGCATGCCGCGCCAGCTCGGTGAGGTCGCGCGCCCACTCCGCGGACGGCGCGAGCGGGGACGCCGCCGTACCGACGGCGGGCTTTCCGAGGTGATCGAGCACGAGCCGCAGCTCGGGGATCGCTCCGGCGAGGCGGGCGATGTCGGGCAGCTGGTTCTCGCGCACGCAGACGTCGAAGCTCAGGTCACGAGCGGCGACCTCCCTGGCACCGGTCACGAACGCCGCCGAGACCGCGAGTCCGTCCGGCTCACCCTGCAGGTTGTGCCGCACGCCCACGACGAGGGGTTCGGCCAGGAGTCCCTCCAGGTGCGCGACCGTGTCGGTTCCCCTGTCGAGGCGGACGCCCGCGACGATCCCGACGATGCCGAGCGCGGGGGCGAGGCCTGCGACCCAGTCCACCTCGGCGAGGAAGTCGTCTTCGATCGTCTCCGCCTGCACGAAGACCGACCTCTCCGGTTCGGCCAGGCCCAGGCGGGCATGCTCGAGCTCGAGGTCGGCGAACCGATAGGCCATCGGCCCTTCGAGCCAGGTGTACGTCAGAACCTCCGGATCCCAGAGGTGCAGATGTGAATCGAGAACGCGCATGGCTCCATCCTGCCGGAGACATCCGATCAATCGCTAGGATGACGCCATGGCAGTCACCGACGAGGCGATCGAGAAGATCAAGGCCATGATCGTGGCGGGCGAGCTCTCCCCCGGTGATCGGCTTCCCCCCGAGAAGGAGCTGTCCGAACGACTCGGCCTGTCCCGCAGCTCGATGCGCGAAGCGGTCAAGGCGCTGGAGGTCATCCGGGTCCTCGACGTGCGTCGCGGCGACGGCACCTACGTGACGAGCCTCGAGCCACATCTGCTGCTGGAGGCGATCTCGTTCGTGGTCGACATGCACGACGACGATTCGATGCTCGAGATCTTCGCGGTGCGGCGCATGCTGGAGTCGCAGGCGACCGGGCTCGCGGCGACACTCGGTACAGATGAGCAGATCGCCGAGCTGCAGGATGAGGTCGACTCCATCGATGCGGCGGTCACGATCGAGTCCCTGGTCGACCACGACATCCGTTTCCACCGCGAGATCGTCGCGATGTCCGGCAACGCCTACCTCGCGAGCCTGATCGAGCACCTGAGCAGCCAGACCGTCCGCGCCCGCGTCTGGCGCGGCCTCACCGAGGGCGGCGCTGTCGAGCGCACCCTGTCGGAGCACCGGGCCATCGCCGACGCGATCGCCCAGCATGACTCCGCCCTCGCGACCTCTCTGGCCACGGCGCACATCGCGGGCGTCGAGCGCTGGCTGCGTCAGGCCGCAGCGAGCTGACGCCGGCGGGAGCAGCCGCTCACGCCCCCAGACGCACCATGGCGGCGTCGAACTCGGCCGCCGAGCTGTCGCTCACCTCATGGAAGAGCAGCCGGTCCAGCACATCGGGAGCCGCGGTGAAGTAGGGGATCCCCGCCAGTCGCAGGCCCGTGATGTCATCCGGCGAGCGCAGGGATGCGGCGAGCACGTTCGACGCACTCCCCGCGCACACCTCCTGCATGCGGGCGATCGTCGCGTCGCCGTCGAGCCCGGCATCGCGCATGCGTCCGAGGTACGGGGCGATGTACTGCGCGCCGATCGACGCGCACGCCAGGGCCTGCGCGACCGAGTACACGGCGGTGACCAGCACGGTCGCCCCCTCGCGCACGAGCGCGGCTGCGGCGGCGAAACCCTCAGCCGTCGCCGGCACCTTCACGGCCACCCGGTCACCCAGCGCGCGGATGCCCTCGGCGTTGCGGAGGAACGAGGCGGTGTCGCCACCCCAGGTCTGGAAGAAGATCTCGCGCGCCCCCTCCGACTCCCAGCGGGCGTAGAGATCAGGGATCTCGGCGGCGGTGCGGCCACCGCGTTCGAGGATGGTCGGGTTCGTGGTGACGCCGTGCACCACCCCCGCGGCGAGCAGCGGGGAGACACGGTCGACATCGGCGCTGTCGACGTACAGGCGTGGCGCGATCGGGGTCATCGGGGTCTCCTCGCGGACAACCTGTCGTTACAGGTGCGGATTCGGCTAATGTAATGACAGCCATCGCGGTCTGTCAAAGCGACGGCCATGCCTGCCGTCGAGGAAGATCAGGAGCGAGATGACCCCCGCACACCCCGAGGACCGCACCGGCGTCGTCATCGTCGGCAGCGTCACGGCCGATGTGACCACCTTCTCCGGGCGCCTGCCGGCCAGAGGCGAGACGATCCTCGGCGACGAGTTCACCCTCATGCTGGGGGGCAAGGGCGCGAATCAGGCCGTCGCCGCCGGTCGCTCCGGTGCACGCACGAGCTTCGTCGGCTGCGTGGGAGACGACCTCTTCCACGACCTGGTCGTCGACGGGCTCACGGCAGCGGGCGTCGACCTCACGCACCTGCGCACGGTTCCCGGCCCGACCGGCATCGCGCACATCCGGGTCGACTCCTCGGCGCAGAACGACATCGTGATGGTGCCGCTCGCCAACGCCGCCCTCAGCGCCGCGCAGATCGACGAGGCGTTCGCAGCTCTCGCCCCCACGACCTCGGTGCTGCTCACCCAGCTCGAGACGCCGTCGGCACTCACGGCGCACATCACTGCGCGCGGACGCGAGCACGGGATGACGGTGATCCTCGACCCGGCACCGGCCGCCGAGCTCGATGCGGAGATCTGGCGGAGCATCGACATCGTCACCCCCAACGAGACCGAGGCGACGCTGATCAGCGGCATCGAGGTGACGGATGCCGCATCGGCGGAACGCGCCGGACGCTGGTTCCTCGCCCAGGGCGTCGGCGCCGCCGTGATCACCCTCGCGGGCCAGGGGTCGTGCGTCGTCACGGCCGAGGGCGCATCCGTGATCCCTCCGTTCCCGGTCGAGGCCGTCGACACGACCGCGGCGGGCGACGCCTACGCCGGATACCTCGGTGCAGCGCTCGCGAACGGCAGCACCCTGGCGGATGCCGTGCGCCTGGCCACCGCGGCCGGCGCGCTCACCGTCACCAAGCAGGGGGCGTCGCCGAGCCTTCCCCACCGCGCCGAGGTCGATGCGTTCCTGACGGAGCGCTCGGCCGCACCCGTCGCGAACTGAACTCGCGAACCGAACCTGCGGAGCACCGAGGAGCCACATGCGCAAGACAGCCACCACGATCAATCCCGCGCTCTCCCGCGTGATCAGCGAGACCGGCCACACCGACCTGCTCGTCGTCACCGACGCGGGCCTGCCGATCCCCTCGGGCTCCGAGCGCATCGACCTGGCGTATCGGCCGGGGGCTCCGGCCTTCCTCGACGTGCTCGACACCGTGCTCGCCGAGCTGGTCGTGGAGGGAGCGACGGTCTCGGCAGAGGTCGCCGAGAAGAGCCCGGAGGTGCTGGCCGCGCTGCGGGAGCGGTTCGCCGGGATGGGATTCGAGATCGAACTCCTCCCGCACGTCGAGTTCAAGAAGCTCAGCCACGGCGCCCGCGCATTCGTGCGGTCGGGGGAGTTCACCCCCTACGCGAACGTGATCCTGCACGCGGGGGTGGCGTACTGATGGCCCTCGTCGACGACGCGATCGACCGGCACTCCGCCGCGCCGATGTACGACCAGCTGCGCCAGCTGATCATCGACGGCATCGCGCGCGATGGGTTGCAGCCCGGCGACCCGCTGCCCGGTGAGCATCGGCTGTGCGAGCGCTACGGCATCTCGCGCACCGTCGTGCGCCAGGCGCTCGCCCAGCTCGAACACGAGGGACTCGTCGAGCGGGTGAAGGGCAAGGGCACCTTCGTCTCCCGTCCCCGCACGAGCGAGAGCCTGGTGCACACGCTGGTCGGTCTGTACGACGATGTCGAGCGCCGCGGCGGCCATGTGCACAGCGACGTGCTGCGGCACGAGCAGACGACGGCGGATGAAGAGGTCGCCCTGGCGCTGGAGGTGCCCGTGGGGTCGCCCGTCGTGGTGCTGGAGCGTCTGCGCCATGTCGACGGCGAGCCGTGGTCGCTGTCGACGACCTGGATGCCGGAGGCCGTCGGCTCCGTGACGCTCGGCGCCGACCTGACCGAGGGCTCTCTGTACCGACTGCTCGCCGACAACGGCATCGTCGCGACGCACGGCGTGCGCTCAGCAGAGGCGACCGTGGCCACGCACGAGCAGGCACAGCACCTGGGAGTGAGCGCCGGCTCGGCCCTGCTGCGTCTGCGCAGCATCAGCCGCAGCTCCGACGGCACGCCGATCGAGTACTTCATCGCGTATCACCGCGGCGACCGCTCGCGCTTCGAGTTCCAGCTGCAGCAGGAGCAGTCGCAGGCCTCGCTGCTGCACGTCGATGGCGAAGGCGGGGCGTCCCGTGCCGGGACGGTCGGCTGAGCGGCCGGTAATGTCGAGGGCATGAGTGACTGGACCAGCACCGCGATCGCCCTGCTGGAAGCCGATGCCAACCGCAGCGCCGACACCCACCTGCACCTGTTCCCGCTGCCTTCGGAGTGGGGCATCGACCTCTACCTGAAGGACGAGTCCGTGCACCCCACGGGCTCCCTCAAGCATCGCCTCGCGCGCTCGCTGATCCTCTACGGCCTGGTCAACGGACGCATCCGCGAAGACACCATGCTGGTGGAGTCGTCGAGCGGATCGACCGCCGTCTCCGAGGCGTACTTCGCGCGCATGCTGGGGCTGCCGTTCATCACGGTCGTTCCCCGTTCGACCGTGCAGGAGAAGATCGACCTCATCGAGTTCTACGGCGGCACCTGCCACTTCGTCGACCGGGCAGAGGACATGTCGCCCGAGGCCCAGCGCCTCGCCTCCGACTGCACCGGCCACTACCTCGACCAGTTCACTTTCGCCGAGCGCGCGACAGACTGGCGCGGCAACAACAACATCGCCGAGAGCGTGTTCAGCCAGCTCTCCCAGGAACGGCATCCGATCCCCTCCTGGATCGTCACGGGCGCCGGCACCGGTGGCACGAGCGCGACGTTCGGCCGCTACGTGAAGTACCGCCGGCATGACACCAAGGTCGCGGTCGTCGATCCCGAGGGCTCGGCCTTCTACGACGGATGGGCCGGCACCGTGGACCCGCCGGCCGGGCGGCCGAGCCGCATCGAGGGCATCGGCCGCCCCCGGGTCGAGGCCTCGTTCGTGCCCACCGTGATCGACGAGATGATCCAGGTTCCGGATGCCGGCTCGATCGCCGCGATCCGCCTGCTGCGCGAACGCACCCTGCACTGGGCCGGCGGCTCGACGGGCACGAACCTCTACGGCGCGTTCCAGCTCATCGCCCGCATGCGGGCCGCGGGAGAGACCGGCAGCGTCGTGACCCTGATCTGCGACAGCGGCGTCCGCTACGCCGGCACCTACTACTCCGACGAGTGGGTCGCGGCCCAAGGCTGGGACCTCGCCCCGCACCGGGCACGACTCGACGGGTTCCTGGAGTCCGGCGTCTGGGTGGAGTGAGGGCTGCGGGCTACGCTGGCCGCATGACTACTCTGATCCTCACCGTCGCGGGTGCAGACCGTCCTGGCCTCGTGGCCGCCGTCGCCGATGTCGTGGATGCGCACGGCGGCAACTGGGAGAACAGCTCGCTGGCTGAGCTCGCCGGCACGTTCGCGGGCGTCATCGAGGTCTCCGTGCCGACCGAGCAGGCGGCGGAGCTCGAGAGCGCTCTGCGCGGCCTCCAGGGCCAGGGGCTCCTCACGCTCGCCGTGCTCACCGGCACCCCGGATGCCGCCGCAGACGACGATCAGCTGCTCGAGATCCAGGTGCTCGGCAACGACCGCCCCGGCATCGTGCGCGAAGTCTCCGGCGTGCTGAGCGCGCATGCCCTGAGTATCGAGGAGCTCGCCACCGAGACCAGGGATGCCGCGATGGCCGGCGGGCGCCTGTTCGAGGCATCGGTCACCGCGAAGGTCCCGGCCTCCGTCGACCTCGACGCCCTGCGTGCCGACCTCGAGCGCATCGCCGCCGAGATCCAGGTCGACATCACCCTCGGCTAAGTACTCCCCAGCCTCTCGCGACGCCGAGACCCACGCTCCTCGTCGAGACCCACGGCAAAAGCCGCCGCTGGGCGTGGGTCTGGGCGACGACGATGGGTGTCGGAGGTGGGTGTCGGAGACGAGACGCGCGTCAGTCCTCGAGGCCGGAGTACCTCCGCACCCAGTACTCCGTGTACGCCACGTGCGCCGAGGCCGCAGCACTCGCGGCGACGGGGTCGGCGGCGGCGAGTCCGCGCAGGATCGCACGGTGGCCGGCATCCGAGTGCACCTTCAGCTCGGCGGCGTCCTCGGGGTCGGAGATCCGATAGGCCCTCGAACGCGAACGCAGCACGTCGATCAGACTGGTCAGCGCCTCGTTCCCCGCAACGCCGGAGATCGCCATGTGGAACTCGTGGTCGAGCCGCGACTGCGCCTCGAAGTCGGTGGTCGCCTCGATCTCGTCGAGCACACGGTCCAGCGACGCCACCGTGTCCTCGTCGATGCGGGCTGCGGCGAGCGCGGCGGCATGCGGTTCGAGCACGCGGCGCAGCTCGGTCAGCTCCAGCACTCCGGCCATCGGCAGCAGTCCGACGGTGAGTGACAGGCTGCCGATCAGATCGGCGGCACGCAGCTCGCTGACGTAGCTGCCGGAGCCGTGACGGGTGTCGAGCACACCGAGAGCGGCCAGCATCCGGATCGCTTCGCGCAGGGATCCCCGGGAGACGCCGAGCCGTTCGCAGAGCTCGCCTTCGCTCGGCAGCCGGTCGCCGGGCCGCAGCGCGCCGTCGGCGATCAGTGCCCGCAGCCCGTGCAGCGCCGTGTCGAGTGCGCTCATCGTCATCCTCTCTGACACTCCCCCGCCCCTCGTGAAGTCTGTCGGAACTCCCCTTCGCAGGGAACTCGTATGACAACTATGTTTCATCTTCACCTTTTCGTGGCAGTTTTCGACGGCATGTGGCAAAGTTGTGCAACAACTCGCCCGACTCATCGATGAGGACTGATGCCCGCACCGCTGTTCCCCGCACCGCTCACGCTGAACTCCGGCATGCGAGCGCGCGACGCCTGGCCCCTCGACCGGGAAGTGATCCACCTCAACCACGGATCCTTCGGCGCGGTCCCGTCCGTCGTCGTCGAGCATCAGGACGCCCTGCGCCGCCGCGCCGATCTCAGCCCCGTCGAGTGGTTCCCGCGCATCGCCGAACGCGTGCAGGAGGCTCGCGAGCGCACCGCCCCGTTCGTGGGCGCGCGTGCGGAGGACAGCGCCTTCGTGCCGAACGCCTCCGCGGCGGCGACCGTGGTCTACAACGCGCTGCAGCTCGAGACCGGTGACGAGATCCTCGTGACCGACCAGGGGTACGGGGCCATCACGATGGGAGCCGAGCGCCTCGCCCGCCGGTTCGGTGCGACGGTCCGCACCGTCGCCCTGCCCCTGCTCGCCTCCGACGACGAGATCGTGCAGCTCTTCACCGATGCGCTCACGCCCCGCACCCGCCTGATCGTCGTCGACCAGATCACCTCCCCCACCGCGCGGCTGCTGCCCACGCGGCGCATCGCCGACGCCGCGTCCCAGCGCGGCGTACGCACACTCGTCGACGGCGCCCATGCCCCCGGCCTCATCCCCGACGCGGCAGCGGTCGCGGGGGGCGACTGGTGGTTCGGCAACCTGCACAAGTGGCCCTGCGCCCCGCGCGGCTCTGCCCTGCTCGTCACGACCGCCCCCGACCGCGACGAGCTCTGGCCGCTCATCGACTCCTGGTCCGCGCGCGAGCCGTATCCCACCCGCTTCGACACCCAGGGCACGATCGACGCCACGACCTACCTGGCGACCCCGACCGCGATCGACTTCATCGAGAGCGAGTTCGGCTGGGCGGCCGCGCGCACGGCGATGGCGGAGATCGCGGATGCCGGTGCCGCGGTGATCGCCGAAGCCCTGCGCCCCTACGGCGACGAAGACCCGCTCACCCCGCTCCCCTCGCCCGTGCCGTCGATGCGACTCGTGCGCCTTCCGCTCGGGCTCGGCGCGACCCGCGAAGAGGCCGATGCCCTGCGCATGGACCTGCTCGACGAGGTGGGCGTCGAGACGGCCTTCACCAGCTTCCGCGGCGTCGGCTACTTCCGACTCTCCGCCCACCTCTACAACGAGGCCGCCGACTACGAGGCCTTCGTCGAGCGCTGCGTCCCGCAGATCCTCAGCCGTGCCGGCATCCGCCGCGCCGACTCCCTCGTCCTTCCCTGACCGCGTCCATCCCCCGCCCGACCGCAACATCCACCCCCACCCCACCGAGAGGCACATCGTGAAGAACAAGATCTTGACGACCGCAGCGGGATTCGGCACCGTCGCCGTCCTCGCTCTCACCGGCTGTTCCGCAAGTTCCGGCCCGTCCGCCGACGGCGCCGTCACCCTGCAGATGGTCGAGAGCCTGACCAACCCCGCCCGCACCGAGCTCCTGCGCGGGCTGCTCGACGACTTCGAGAAGGCGAACCCGAAGATCACGGTCAACCTGGTCTCCCCTCCCACCGAGCAGGCCGACGCGAAGATCCAGCAGATGCTGCAGTCCGGCAAGGGCGTCGACGTGCTGGAGGTGCGCGACATCACCGTCGGACCGTTCGCGAACAACGGCTGGCTGTACGACCTGGGCCCCGACCTCGAGAAGTGGGACGGCTGGGACGCCCTGACCGACAACGCCCAGTCCGCCTCGGTCGCCGCCGACGGCAAGAGCTACTTCGTTCCCTACGGCTTCTACGGGCTGTCGCTGTTCTACCGCACCGACCTCGTGAAGGACGCCGGGTTCGACGGCCCGCCGCACAGCTGGAAGGACCTGCTCGAGCAGGCCAGTGCGATCCAGGACCCGTCGAACAACATCTACGGCTACGCCTTCCGCGGCGGCCAGAACGCCAACAGCAACGTAGTCGCGGCCATCGAGGCGTACACGATCGACGGACTCGACGTCGACGATGCGTTCCTGATGGAGGACGGCTCGACGATCTTCGCCGCCCCCGAGGCGCAGGATGCCGTCGACGACTACTTCGACCTCTTCAAGAAGGCCTCCCCGCCCTCCGCCGTCTCGTGGGGCTACCCCGAGATGGTCGCCGGCTTCACGAACGGCACCACCGCCTTCCTGCTGCAGGACCCCGAGGTCATCGCGACCGTGCAGGATTCCTCGCTGACCGAGGACCAGTGGGACACCGCTCCGCTGCTCGTCGGCCCGTCGGGCAAGGCCGCCCAGCCGCTCGCCGTCGCCGGTTGGGGTGTGGCCGAGAACAGCGAGAACAAGGAGGCGGCCGTCAAGCTGGTCGAGTTCCTCTCATCGTCCGAGCCCGCCACCGAGTTCGCCCAGGCCAACAGCCTGGTGCCGATCATCACGGCCGCGGCAGATGATGACTTCTACTCGTCGGGCCCGTGGACCAGCTACGTCACCATGACGGAAGACCCGGAGACGTACGTCAACGTGCGTCAGCCGCGCGGGGTCAGCTGGTGGACCGAGTGGATCCAGAAGTCCGACCAGGACGTGCAGAACGTGCTGCTGGGCAACATGTCGACCAGCGACCTGCTGGCGTCGTGGGATGCGTTCTGGACCGAGAAGTACGCCGCGGAAAAGGGCTGACCTGTGGCCCGCACCGCTCAGAAGGGAGGCTCCGTCGGCACTGCTTCGCAGCAGCCAGCCGTCGGGGCCTCCCCGGCATCGCGCCGGCGCCCGTTCCGCGGCCGCCAGGCATGGACGCTGCTGGCCTTCCTCGCGCCGGCGATCGTCTTCGTCTGCTGGTTCACCTACTGGCCGATGCTGCAGGGCGCGCGCATGGCCTTCCACGACTGGAACCTGTGGGATCTCACGTCGACGCCGTTCGTGGGCTTCGACAACTTCCTCGCGGTGTTCCGCGATCCGGCCTTCCCGACCGTCGCGGGAAACTCCGTGCTGTGGGTCGTCGGCTCGCTCGTTCCGCAGCTCGTGATCGGGTTCCTGATCGCGCTCGCCCTGCGCAAGAGGTTCCGCTTCCGCGGGCTCTACCAGGCGCTCGTGTTCTTCCCGTGGGCGGTGTCGGGCTTCCTCATCGGCATGCTGTTCCGCTGGATGTTCAACGCCGAGTTCGGCGTGGTCAACGACCTGCTCATGAAGGCCGGGCTGATCGATGCGCCGCTGCCCTGGCTGGCCGATCCGAAGCTCGCGATGTTCGCGGTGATCGTCGCGAACGTCTGGTACGGGGTGACGTTCTTCGCGATCATGATCCTCGCGGCCCTGCAGTCGGTCCCCGACGAGATGCTGGAGGCGGCGAGCCTCGACGGCGCCGGCAAGTTCCGTCAGCTGTTCTCGATCATCATCCCGTACATCTCGATGACGCTGCTGCTGACGATCCTGCTGCGCGTGATCTGGATCTTCAACTTCCCGGACATCATCTACGCGATGACCAACGGCGGACCCGCCAACCAGACGCACATCATCACGACCTGGATGATCAACTACACCCAACAGGGCAACTACGGCTTCGCGAGCGCGATCGGCCTCATCGTGATGGCGGTCCTGTTCGTGTTCTGCGCGTTCTACCTGATGGCGATGCGGAGAGTGCAGCGATGACCATGACAGACGCCTCGCGGACGGGCTCCTCGATCACCGAGACCCGCCGCATCACCGTGCCCGACCCGGCATCCGCACCGCGCCCGAAGCCGCGCGTCACGATCGGCGGCATCGTCCGTGTCGTGGGCCTGGGGCTCTGGGTCGTGATCACACTGTTCCCGCTGTACTGGATCGCGCTGACGTCGATCAAGTCGCCGGACACGATCAACCGCTTCCCGATCGAGTACTGGCCGAGCGAGCCGTCGCTCGAGAACTACATCAGCCTGTTCCAGAAGAGCTCGTTCGGGGTCTTCCTCGGCAACTCCGCCCTGGTCGCGGTCGTCGGCGGTGCCGTGGCCACCCTCATCGCCCTGTTGAGCGCCTACGTGCTGGCCCGGTTCGAGTTCCGCGGCAAGGGCGCGATCCTGATCGCGTTCCTGCTGACCCAGATGATCCCGGCGTTCATCGCGCTCGGGCCCCTCTACTCGATGATGACCGACCTCGGCCTGGTCGACACCAAGCCGGGGCTCATCCTCGTGTACATCGCGATCTGCATCCCGTTCTCGACCGTCATGCTGCGGGGCTTCTTCGAGAACGTACCGGATGCGCTCGAAGAGGCGGCGATGATCGACGGATGCTCACGCCTGGGCGCTCTGTTCCGCGTGCTCGTCCCGGTGATGACCCCCGGCATCATCGCGGCGTTCATCTTCAACTTCGTCAACTGCTGGAACGAGCTGTTCCTGTCGGTCGTGCTGATGAACACCGACGCGAACCGCACCGTGCCCTCCGCGCTGAACGGCTTCATCTCCACCTTCAACATCGACTGGGGCTCGATGAGTGCCGCCGCGGTGTTGACGATCCTGCCGACCATGGCGATGTTCGCTCTCGCGAGCCGCTGGATCGTGCAGGGCCTGACCGCCGGCGCCGTCAAGGAGTAAGACGAGCGCCGAGACCCACGCCCAACGTCGAGACCCACCCGCGCATACGTCAGCGGGGGTGGGCCTCGACGCTACCGATGGGTCTCGGCGTCAGATCAGGGCACTCAGACCAGGCGCGTCTTCGGGGAGGTCGAGTACGTCGCCTCCGCGTCGCGGTTGACCGTGTCACCCAGGGCCTCGTCGATCGCGGTCATGGTGTCGACGTCGAGCTTCACGCCAGAGGCCTTGACGGTCTCGGCGAGCTGCTCCGGACGCGAGGCTCCGACAAGGGCCGCTGCCACGTTCGGGTTCTGCAGCACCCACGCGATCGCGAGCTGCGGCATCGACAGGCCCGCCTGCTCGGCGATCGGCTTGAGGCGCTGGACGGCGGTGAGGATGTCGTCCTGCAGGAAGCTCTTGATGAAGTCGGCGCCGCTGTGGGGGTCGGTCGCGCGCGAACCCTCCGGCACCGGCTGACCAGGGAGATACTTGCCGCTGAGCACGCCCTGCGCCATCGGCGACCAGACGATCTGCGAGATGCCGAGCTCTTCGGATGCCGGCACGACCTTGCCCTCGATGACACGCCACAGCATCGAGTACTGGGGCTGGTTCGAGATGAGCTGGATGCCGAGCTGCTTGGCGAGAGCATGCCCTTCGCGCAGCTGCTCCGCGGTCCACTCCGAGACGCCGATGTAGAGCGCCTTGCCCTGGCGGACGACGTCGGCGAAGGCCTGGAACGTCTCCTCGAGCGGGGTCTCGTAGTCGAAGCGGTGCGCCTGGTACAGGTCGACGTAGTCGGTGCCGAGGCGCGTGAGCGAGCCGTTGATCGACTCGAAGATGTGCTTGCGGCTCAGGCCGGTGTCGTTCGGTCCCTTGGGGCCGGTCGGGAAGTAGACCTTCGTGAAGATCTCCAGCCCCTCGCGGCGCTGACCCTCCAGCGCCTTGCCGAGCACGACCTCCGCGGCCGTGTTGGCATAGGTGTCGGCGGTGTCGAAGGTGGTGATGCCGGCGTCGAGGGCGGCATGCACGGTCTTCACGGCGGCGTCGTCGCCGACCTGTGAGGCGTGGGTGACCCAGTTGCCGTAGGTGATCTCCGAGACCTTGAGACCGCTGTTGCCGAGATAGCGATAGTTGACCATGGATCAACGCTACTGGCTGCCCCCTATGGCCGGGCCGGATGCGAGGGAAGAGGTCAGGCGGTCGCAGGAGCGGAGCGTGCCCGGAGCACGGCGACCACCCCGCCGAGCACCAGCAGGGCTGCCGCGGAGGCGCTGGTGATATAGAACGCTCGCACTCCGGGGAGATAGATGCCCGCCGAGATCATGAAGGTATCGGCCAGCGCCATGCCAGGACCGAACGAGGCGATGAAGAAGCCCGGCGCTCCGAGCATGAGCAGACTCAGGAAACCGGCAGCCGCGATCATCGGAACGGCCCTCGACGTCATCACGATCACAGCGAGGGCGAGGGCGAGCACGACTCCCACCCCGAGAATCATGATGGCCGTCGGCGCGTTGAGCGACTCACCCGCTCCGCTCAGCTCAGCGCGGATCTGGTCGAGGGTGAGCCCGGGAGCGGACGCGAGAGGCGTCCACACCAGGATCTGCACCGCGGCGAGCGCGGCATAGATCGTGACGGCGAGCACGCCGACGATCGAGATCCACAGCGTCTGCGTCCGCATGGTCCGACGCTGCATCCGAGTCATGCGGGTCAGCCTAAGAGGACATCCCGAGAGTCTCCCGATACTCGCGCCAGGCCGCTCCGAGTCGGCGGATCCCCTCTGCCAGCACGTCGTCGGGGGCGGTGAACGGGATGCGGATGTGGTCGTCCGGCGACGCGGATACCGCGAACGCCGCGCTCCCCGCGACCGAGACGCCGTGCGTTGCGGCCGTCCTGGCGAGCGCCGCCGCCGACCCCGCGGGCAACCGCACCCACAGCGAGAGCCCGCCACGGGGCGGTTCGACCGTCCAGTCGGGCAGGTGCTCGGCCATGAGCGCCTGGAGCAGTCTCAGCCGTTCCTGGTGGATGCGGCTGTTCGCCCGGCGCAGGTCGTCGGCGCGGGCGATCAGGTCGAGCGCGAGCAGCTGGGCCGGCACGCTGGTGGACTGGTCGGCGAGCTGGCGCGCACCGCGCAGCCGTCGCACGAGCACGGGGTCGGCGCGCAACCAGCCGATCCGCAGCCCCGCCCACACCCACTTCGACACCGACTCGACCACGATGACGGGGGCATCCGCGCGCTCGGCCGCGAGCGTGGGCGGCACGACCCCGTCGAAGGAGATGCCCGCGAGCACGCGGTCTTCGATGACGGGAACGCCGTACTGCGCGGCGAGCTCGGCCACCCGGTGTCTCGCGGGGGCAGGCAGGCGCGACCCGGTGGGATTCTGGTGATGCGGGTTCAGCGCGACGAGCACGGGGCGCAGTCGGGCGAGCGCCTGCTCCAGCGCGTCGACGTCGAGACCGTCGTCCCCCATCGGGACGCCGTGCACCGTGCCACCGCGCAGTCCGACCGAGTCGGTGACTCCCGGCCAGGTGATCTCCTCGGCGAGCACGATGTCGCCGGGCCCCACGAGCGCATTCACCACGAGGCTGATGGCCTGCTGCGCGCCGTGGGTGACGAGGATCTGCTCCGGTGTGGTCGGGGTCCCCTCCGCGGTGTACATGTCGGCGATGAGGGCGCGCAGGGCAGGCAGGCCCGCAGGGTCGGTCTCGGGCAGCAGAGCGAGGTCGAGCCGCGGCTTGTGATCGCGGATGAGCTGCACCCCGAGGTCGGAGATCTGCGGCACGGTGCGCAGGAGATCGATCGCGTTCGGCAGTGCGGAGAACAGGGCTTCTCCTCGCCCCGGTCGCTGGGCGGGCACGGCGGTTGCGGCTGTCCCGGCGATGCGGGTGCCGCTCCCCTGCCGCCGGTCGACGAGACCGCGCTCGGCGAGGTCGGCGTACGCGGCGACGACCGTGCCGCGCGAGACGGAGCCTGCGGCTGCCAGTGCGCGCTCCGCGGGCAGCCGGTCCCCCGGGCGCAGCTCGCCACTCGCGATGAGGCTCTCGATGCCCCTCGAGAGCCGGGCGGCGAGAGTGCCGTCTCCCTGTGTCCAGCGGCCGAGCCGTGCCGAGAGCGCCTCCGACGACACGTCACCTGCGTGCACGAGAGATGCCGCTCGTCCCGCAGCAATGGCCGATACCTGATCCATTGGCCCGCCATTGGCCCTGTCTTTCACGCTCATGAGAACCGATTCTGGACCAATGAACACGCATTTCGCCAGCAGTCCTTCAGAGCCTGGACCAATCAACCCCGATTGGACCATCGCACAGCTCCTGGAGTGGCTCAGCGATGATGTCCGCCAGCACGATGTGACGCTTCAGCATCCGCTCGCCCGCATCGAGGCACTGCTGACCGGAGCGCGCTGGGCACGCACCCCGTCCACCGTTGCGTTGATCCGCTCGATCGCCGCCGCTGTCCGCGACGACCCGGCGCGGGGAAGCATCCGGATCAGCGAGCTCTCCCCGCAGCAGGCGCCACGGATGCCGGAGCGCATTCCTCAACTCGCCTGACCGGAGCCTCGCGGAGCCTCGCCGCACCGCGGTGCCCGGCTCAGCCGATCGTCGGACGAACCAGCTGCTCCTGCTCCTCGAGCGTCTGCGCCTGCGCGCGCTTCTCCGCCCGTTCCCGCTCCTGCGCCTCGGCCGCCTCTCGGCGTTCCGCACGCGTCTGCGGCTCACCGGAGCCGGCCTCGGCCTGTACCTCCTGGGACTGGTCCGTCACGATCTTGGCGCGGTCACGGAACCCCTCGGCCGTCACCCGATCGAGTGCGACCTGCTTGCGGATCGCCGCGGCCTTCTCGTAGAGGCTCGGGTCACCGTAGCTCGTGAGCACCTTCACGAGCACCGGCAGCAGCTCGATCATGAAGAACAGCGCGGCGATCAGGATGTGCGCCCACAGGATAGAGGGCTCCTTCTCGCTCAGCCGGTTGAGTCCGCTGATCTGGCTGAGCAGCCCGACGGCCCCGGCGTTGCCCTGCGCCACGGCGTCGGCCCGCGCGTTGTACGCGGCGAGTGCCTGGTCGTAGGAGTCGCGGGCGGTCGGCAGCTGCGACTTCGCCTGCTCGCGGTTCTGCGCCTCCGACGACGAGGTGTTCTCCTTCGCGGCGGTTCCCGCAGCGGCGAGCTCTTCGTTCGCGGTGCGCAGCTGCGCGGCGAGCGCGTCGTAGGTCTGCTGGGCCTCGGCGAGCTGCGCCTTGGCGGCATTCGAGCTGGCACCCTGGCCGTTGACGCCGGTGCAGCCGGGAACGGTGCCGGCACCCTCACCCGTCAGTTCGCACTGGTACAGCACACGAGCCTGGTCGATCACCGCCTGCTGAGCGGTCATCTTCGCGGTCACGTCATCGACCGTGGCCTGGGCGGCGGACTCCGTGGCCGACGATGCATCCGTTCCCGCGACGATGCCGGTCGCCGCCTGGTTCTCGAGCTCGGCCACCTTGGCGGATGCCGCGTCGAGCGCGATCTTCTCCGGGCCCGATTCGAGAGCCTCCTGGTCGGCTTGCGACTGCGTGATGTTGGTGGAGGCGACCTCGCGGGCGATGTCGTTGTGGAAGATCTGCAGCACGAGCGGCTCGGCGACGACGAAGCCGATGATCGCGGCCATGATCACACGCGGGATCGCGAGGCCGATGAGGCGCCAGACGTTCCTCGTCGAGCTCATGGTCGATGTGAGGAAGCGGTCGAGGTTGAAGATGATGAGCGCCCACACGAGCGCCAGCGGCACGGCCAGCCAGATGGCCGCCTGCACACCGGTGGTGAGGGCGAAGAGCATCGAGATCGCCGAGACGAGCGCGGTGCCGGCGAGCACGAAGAACATCTGCACGAAGCGCGGCGTCTCGCCGGGGACGCGGTCGAGGATCTCGCCCTCCGCTCCTCCGAGGATCGCGAGGGTCCGCGCGCGCGAACCGGGAGTGCGCGGTGCGCGCGTCTTGCGGGGCCGGCGCGCGCGCGGCTCACGCGCGGGCTTCACCGGGGCGGGCTCTTCTGAGACGAGGGCATCGGCGATCGGAGTCGCCTCCGACGGCACGGATGCGGACGCCTCACGGGTGGCGTTGTCCGTGCCGGTGGGCTCGAATTCGCGCAGGAAGTCGAGGTCATCCGTGACGGCGTTCGGGTCGCTGTCGAGGATGATCCGACCCTGCGAGTCGTAGCGACCCGGTCGATGGGCGGAATAGGGCATCCGAACAATCTACGAAAGGTCGCCTGTGCATCGCGTGGAAGAGTGCTTTGAGCGACTCACAGCTTGGGCGGCGGAACCGGGCGGATCAGGTTGCCGGCAGAAGCCGATCGAGGGCGGCGGCATAGGCGGAGAGCCCGTCGTCGAGCGTGAAGTGCCCGGCGGCGGCCAGCGTGCCGAGCCCGTGGATCAGACCCCACAGCGCGACGACATCGGTCGGTCGGTCCAGGCCCGCGGCGGCTGCGCTCTCGGCGAGCACGGCCTCGAGCCCGTCGATCAGAGGCGCCATCGTCGGGGTCGGAGCCCCGGGCACGCAGACGGTCGGGTCGTAGACCGCATCGAACGCGTGCGGATGCTCGACCGCGAAACGGATGTACGCGGATCCCCCCTCGGTGAGCGCGGCCCGCGGGGTGCGGGCGTTCTCGGCGGCGGCGCGGACCCGGTCGAGGAGGTCGGCCATGCTGCGCTCGGCGATCGCCTTCAGCAGTCCGAGCCGGTCCGAGAAGTGGTGATAGGGAGCGTTGTGGCTGACGTTCGCGGCCCGAGCGACCTCGCGCAGGCTGATCTCCGCCGCGGGCATGCGCTCCAGCAGCTGCATCGCGGCGTCTTCCAGCGCACGGGCGAGATCGCCGTGGTGGTAGCCGTCCTTCGAACTTGACATGAGCAACATCCTCTCCTATCTTGACAGTGTCCACCAGCTTGACACTGTCCAGATAGGAATCCCGCCATGTCCGCTCTCGTGCTCGACGGCCATCCCGATGCCCGCTCCCTGACCGCCGCGCTCGCGCAGCGCTACGCCGCAGCCCACGGCGACGCGCGCGTGCTCGCCCTCCGCGACCTCGACTTCGACCCGAACCTGCGCTTCGGCTACCGCGAGCGCATGACGCTCGAGCCCGACCTCGTCGAGGCGAAGCGCGCACTGCAGAGCGCCGACACGGTCGTCATCGCGACGCCGCTGTGGTGGGGGTCGGTCCCCGCCCTGCTGAAGGGCTTCTTCGACCGCGCCCTGCTGCCGCAGCAGGAGTACCGGTACACGAAGCTCGGTCTCGTCGAGGGCCTGCTGCCGGCACGCCACGGCCGCCTGCTCCTGCTCGCGGACACACCCTGGTACTTCGTGCCGTTCACCGGATTGCCCGCGCAGACCCACGTCGCCCGAGGGACGATGCGCTTCTGCGGGATCCGCTCGGTGCGCACGCACCGCATGCTCGGTGTGAAGGACGCGAGCGATGCCACCATCACGCGGTGGCTCGACCGCGCCGAACGGCTGGGCGCCGCGGACGGACGCCGAGCGGGTGCGCCTCAGCCGATCGCAGCGGAAGCGGCCTCGTCCTCGGTCGTGGCGACGAGCTGACCGCAGGCGCCGTCGATCTCCTTGCCGCGGGTGTCGCGGAGGGTCGTGGGGATACCGGCGTCGTTGAGCCTGCGCACGAACTCGTTCTGCACCGGGATCTCCGACGAGGTCCAGATCGAGCCGGGCGTCGGGTTCAGCGGGATCGGGTTCACGTGCACCCAGCCGCGGCCACGCTGATTGAGCTTCTCGGCCAGCAGGTCGGCACGCCAGGCGTGGTCGTTCATGTCCTTGATGAGTGCGTACTCGATCGAGACGCGGCGACCGGTCTTGGCGTAGTACTCGTAGGCGGCATCGAGGGCCTCGTCGACCTTCCACCGCGAGTTCACGGGGATGAGCTCGTCGCGCAGGTGGTCGTCGGGCGCGTGCAGAGACAGCGCGAACGTGACCGGGATGTTCTCGTCGGCGAGCTTCTTGATCGCGGGCACGAGGCCCACGGTCGACACCGTGATGCCGCGCGCGCTCATGCCGAGGCCGTCGGGCTGCGGGGCGACCATCGAGCGCACCGCATCCATCACGCGCTTGTAGTTGGCAAGCGGCTCCCCCATGCCCATGAAGACGATGTTCGAGACGCGCTCCATGCTGTGGTCATCGGCCTTCTTGCCGCCGAGCCCACCTTCGGCGATCAGACGGTTGGCGCGGACGATCTGCTCGATGATCTCGGCCGTCGACATGTTGCGGGTGAGCCCCGCCTGTCCGGTCGCGCAGAACGGGCAGTTCATGCCGCAGCCGGCCTGGCTCGACACGCACAGCGTGATGCGGCCGGGGTAGCGCATGAGCACCGACTCGACCAGCGCGCCGTCGTGCAGGCGCCACAGGAACTTGATCGTGTCGCCGCGGTCGGTCTCCAGGCGTCGCACCTCGGTGAGCAGAGGCGGGAGCATGCCGGCGACGAGCTGCTCCCGGGTGTCGGCCGGGAGGTCGGTCATCTGCTCGGGGTCGGACGTGTAGTGACGGAAGTAGTGCGTCGACAGCTGCTTCGCGCGGAAACCCGGAAGCCCGAGCTCCTTGACCTTCTCGGTGCGCTCGGCCGGGGTGAGGTCGGCCAGGTGCACCGGCGGCTTGCCGCGCTTGGGGCTCGCGAACTGCAGCAGCGGACGCCCCTCGGCATCCTTCTGCTGGGTCCACCCCTCGGTCGCGGGGCGCACCTGCGCCGTGCGCGTCTCGCGGACCTTGCCCTGGGCGGGCCGACCCTGCGGGGCGGACGCGGATGCTGCGGGGCGCGTCTCGCGCGTGCGGGGAGTCTCGGTCATACCCTCCAGGGTACGCGGTGGCGGATGGGAACGCCCTGGGGCGCGGGAGGCGACCTCTCTAGACTGAGCCCATGGATGCCGTGCTGTGGATCATCGCGATCGTCGTCGGCCTGATCGTGGTCGTCGCGATCCTCGCGGTCGCACTGCGCGGCATGCGCCCGAAGCTGCCGGAGCCGCAGGTGTTCACCCCGTCGCCCACGACCGCGCGCACGGCTCCGGCCTCGTCGGCGTCGGCGTCGGTCTCCGGTCTGACGCCGACCGTGATCGCCGAGATCGACCGGCTCGTCTCAGCCGGGCAGAAGATCCACGCGATCAAGCTCTACCGCGACCACTCGGGCGTCGGCCTCAAGGAGGCGAAGGACCGCATAGAGCACTGGTCGGTCAGCACCACGGCGCCGCACCTCGCAGCCGTGTCGAACGCCACGGCCACACGCTCCTCGATCACCCCGACCGCCATGACCCCGTCGTCTGTGCGCGCGTCGCTGCCGCCGTCGGTCGCCACCGAGATCGACAGGATGGTCGCCGGCGACTCCGCCATCGCCGCGATCAAGACGCTGCGCCAACACACCGGACTCGGCCTCAAGGAGTCGAAGGAACTGATCGAGGCCTGGCCGCGCACCCACGCCTCCTGACCAACTTGTCGTTACAGGCTGCGCCCGGGAGAATGGACGAGCCCGCCCGATGAAGGAGCCCCATGCCCGACCGTCTCGACCGCGCCCGCACCACCGGCATCCTCGCCGTTCTCCGCGCCCCCTCCCCTGAACTGGCGCTCGAGGCCTCCGAGGCGATCATCCGCGGCGGTGTCACGGGCATCGAGGTGACCTTCTCCACGCCCGATGCACCCGCCGTCATCCGCGAGCTCATCGCACGCCACGGCGACGCCGCCCACATCGGCGCCGGCACCGTGACCACGGCAGCGCAGGCGGAGCAGGCCGCCGAGGCGGGCGCCGAGTTCCTGGTGAGCCCCGGCACGCTGCCCCACCTCACCCGCAGCATGCTCGACACGGGTCGCGTCGTGATGACCGGAGCCATGACGCCCACCGAGGTCATGGCCGCACTCGAGCTCGGCGTCGACGTGGTGAAGATCTTCCCGGCCTCCCTCGGCGGCCCTTCGTACCTCGGCGCCCTGCGCGGACCGTTCCCCGACGCTCCACTGATGCCCACCGGCGGCGTCAGCCCCGACAACCTCGCCGCGTGGTTCGCCGCCGGCGCGGTAGCGGTAGGCGCCGGGGGCGACCTCGCGAACGGCGCGTCGATCAAGGCTGCCGACTGGGCCGACATCGAGCAGCGCGCTGCACGGTTCGCGGCGGCTCTCGCCGCCACGCGAGACTGATCGCCCCGCACCCGCCGACCCAGGAGGCCACTGTGATCGACGCCACCCGCGATCTGCTCGCCGCAGCGCGCGGTTATGACGCGATCGTCGCCGAGCTCGAGAGGTGATCGCGCTCGATCCGTGGGCCTGGTCGGCGCTCGCCCTGGCCGCGGTGACGATCGGCATCTCGAAGACGGCGCTTCCCGGCGGCAGCATCCTCGCGATCGCGCTGTTCGCGGCGGTCCTGCCCGCACACACCTCCACGGCGGCGATGCTGCTGCTGCTCATGGTCGGCGACGTGTTCGCGCTCATCGCCTACCGTCGGCATGCGCATTGGCCCACGCTGCTGCGCCTCGCCCCCGCGGTCATCGCCGGCCTCCTGGTCGGATTCGCCTTCCTCGCGCTCGCCGGCGACGGCATCGTCCGCCGCGCGATCGGGGTGATCCTGCTGCTGATGATCGCGGTGACGCTGTGGCGCCGGTGGCGGCAGAGCAGGGCGGACGCCGCGGCTCCGCCGTCCGGTGGCATCGTGCTCGCCGGTACCTACGGCACGCTCGGCGGCTTCACCACCATGGTCGCGAACGCCGGGGGGCCGGTCATGTCGATGTACTTCCTGGCCACACGCACCCCGGTGCAGGTGTTCCTCGGCACGTCGGCATGGTTCTTCGCCATCATCAACGCGATCAAGGTGCCGTTCCTCGCAGGCCTGGGTCTGTTCGAGACACCCGTGCTGCTGATGGATGCCGTCCTCGCCCCGCTCGTCGTGGCCGGTGCGCTCCTGGGCCTGTGGGTCGCGCGGAAGATGAATCAGCGGGTGTTCGACCGCATCGTGATCGTCCTCACGATCGTCGGCGCCGTGTACCTGCTGTTCTAGGGAGATCCCCCGCGTCTCAGTCGAGGAAGATGTCGGGGAAGAGCGCGTCGTCGGGGGTGCCGGGGATCGCGGCGTAGCCGGAGAAATCGGTGACGCCGTCGGCTTCGAGCACGTCCTCGACGATGAGCGTCTGCCCGGTGAACGACGCCGCGGGCTTGAGCAGCACGGCGTAGGCGGCATCGGCGTAGATGTCGGGCGTGCGGCTGGCGGCCATGACCTTGTCGCCCCCGAGGAGGTTCTGCACCGCAGCGGTCGCGATCGTGGTGCGCGGCCAGAGCGTGTTGGCGGCGATCCCGTCGCGCGCGAACTCGGCGGCGAGGCCGAGCGTGACCATGGTCATGCCGAACTTGGCGAGCGTGTACCCGGTGTGCGCGCCGAGCCACTTCGGGGTGGGGTTCAAGGGCGGCGACAGCGACAGGATGTGCGGGTTCTCGGCATCCTTCAGGATCGGCACCGCCGCGCGCGAGAGCATGAATGTTCCGCGCACGTTGACATCCTGCATCAGGTCGTACTTCTTGGCGTTCAGGTCGAGCGAGCGCGACAGGTCGATCACGCTGGCGTTGTTGATCACGATGTCGATGCCGCCGAACTCACCCTGCGTCTTCATGACCGCCTCGGTGATGTCGTCGTCGTCGCGCACGTCGCCGACGATCGGCAGGGCCTGGCCACCCGCCGCACGGATCTGCTCGGCGGCGGTGTGGATCGTGCCCTCGAGCTTCGGATGCGGGGTGTCGGTCTTCGCGAGCATCGCGATGTTCGCACCGTCTGCGGCAGCCCGCAGCGCTATCGCGAGGCCGATGCCGCGGCTGCCGCCCGACATCAGGATGGTCTTGCCTGCAAGGGACATGGGTTCTCCTGGGTTCTCGATCGCGAAGGGAAAGGCAGCCGCGGGGTCAGCGCGGCGCCATGCGGATGGCGCCGTCGAGGCGGATGGTCTCGCCGTTGAGATAGCCGTTCTCGACGATCTGCTGCACGAGCACGGCGTATTCGTCGGGGCGACCGAGCCGCGACGGGAAGGGGACCTGCTGGCCCAGGGAGTCCTGAGCGGCCTGCGGGAGACCCATCAGCATCGGCGTCTCCATGATGCCGGGAGCGATCGTGCAGACCCGGATGCCGTAGCGGGCGAGCTCGCGCGCCACGGGGAGGGTCATGGCGTGCACGCCGCCCTTGGATGCGGAGTAGGCGGGCTGGCCGATCTGGCCGTCGAACGCGGCGACGCTCGCGGTGTTCACGATGACGCCGCGTTCCTCGTCGTGCAGCTCGTTCTTGGCGATCACGGCAGAGGCCTGCGAGATGACGTTGAACGTGCCGACCAGGTTGATGCGGATCACGCGCTCGAAGTCGGCGAGCACGGCGGGATTGCCCTCGCGGTCGAGCACCTTCGCGGGCGGAGCGATCCCTGCACAGTTCACGACGACGCGCAGCGGAGCTGCCGCCTGCGCGGCCGCGACGGCCGCCTGCACCTCATCGGCGTTCGTCACATCCGCCGCGACGAAGAGCCCGCCGAGCTCGTCCGCGATCTCGGCACCCTTCGACGAGGCGAGGTCGATGATCGTGACGTGCGCTCCCGCGGCGACCAGCCGACGCGCCGTGGCGAGTCCGAGCCCCGAGGCCCCACCGGTGATGAGTGCACCCTGTCCGCTGATCTGCATCTGATGTTCTCCTTCGAACGTCGTCGTGCGACATGCATTGATGGAACGCAGTATCAGCCTACGTGGTTCTTGGTTTCACCACGACCGGGGGAACTGCATCGAGAGCGAGCCTACGACACCGCCTGGATCGATGGCAGGATCCCGCTCATCGTGGTCGGGCAGGATGGACGGATGAGCATCCCCTCCACCTCCGTCGACGTCCCGGTGCGGGTTCGCGAGCTCGCCCGCGGCGCCGCGCTCACACCGGTCTGGCTCAATGGGATCGGGGGGCTGACCTTCCGCACCGACGACGGCCGGTACATCAAGTGGGGGCCGCTCGACGACGAGGCGAACATGCGCGACGAAGCCGAGCGCATGAGGTGGGCGCGTACCTGGATCTCGGTGCCCGAGGTGCTCGAGCAGGGCCAGGATGACGCGCACGAGTGGCTCGTCACGGTCGCGATCGATGCGAGCAGTGCCGTCGACCCTCGCTGGGCCGCCGAACCGGAGACCGCGGTGCGAGCGGTCGGCGTCGGCCTTCGCGCGCTCCACGATGCACTTCCGGTGGCCGAGTGCCCCTGGGAATGGAGCACGCACCAGCGGATCGCCGACGCCGCGGAGCGCGGCACGATCGTGGCCGAAGACCTGCTCCAGGCACCGCCGATCGACCGGCCGGTGGTGTGCCACGGCGACGCCTGCATGCCCAACACGCTTCTCGACGCCGACGGACGCCCCACCGCCTTCGTCGATCTCGCCGCCCTCGGAGTCGCCGACCGCTGGGCCGACATCGCCGTGGCATCGATGAGCACCATGTGGAACTTCGGCACCGGATGGGAGGACACCCTCATCGAGGCGTACGGCGTCGACCCCGACCGCGACCGACTCGCGTACTACCGGCGGCTCTGGAACGAGACCTGACCCGGACCTCTCCGAGGCGGCCGTCGAGGCCGTCGTGCACCGTCTCCGTCCGCCCGGCGGCACCCGGATGATCGTCTCGAGGAGTAACGTCACTTCTCGTGTTGACCCTCCCCGCTCCGGCGCGTCGCCTCCCGCGTCGGCGGGGCTTCGCCCCCGCCCAGGCGATCGCCCTCGGCTTCGGGGCGGCGATCCTCGTCGGCACCGCGCTTCTGATGCTCCCGTTCTCGTCGCGCAGCGGCGTCTGGACGAACTTCGTCGATGCGCTCTTCACCTCCACCTCTGCGGTGTGCGTGACGGGACTCATCGTGGTCGACACCGCGACCTACTGGAGCCCGTTCGGCAAAGTCGTGATCCTGCTCCTGATCCAGCTCGGCGGGCTCGGCATCATGCTCTTCGCGGCCCTGATCGGCTTCGCGCTCGCTCGCAAGCTCAGCGTGCGTTCACGGATCTTCGCCGGCACCGAGACGAAGTCCACGGGTGTGGGCGACATGAAGCGCACCGCGATCGGCATCCTGATCACGACCTTGATCATCGAGGCGGCGGTCGCGACGGTCCTGTTCGTCCGCTTCTGGACCGGCTACGACTACGACGTGGGCCGAGCCGCCTGGCACGCCGTCTTCCACGCCGTGTCGTCCTTCAACAACGCGGGGTTCGCGCTGTACACCGACAGCCTGATCGGGTTCGTGTCCGACCCGTGGATCTGCATCCCGATCTGCATCGCGATCATCCTCGGCGGGCTCGGCTTCCCCGTGCTTCGACAGCTCCGGAAGGAGTTCAGGAACCCGCTGCACTGGTCGATGAACACGCGGATCGTGCTCGTCGCCACCCTCGTCCTGCTCACCCTCGGCACGGGGTTCACGGTGGTCGTGGAGTGGAACAATCCCGGCACGCTGGGACCGCTCGATCCCGCCTCCCGCATGCTGGCGGGGTTCTTCCATTCGGTGCAGGCCCGCACGGCCGGCTTCAACTCCGTGGACACCTCGCTCATGCACGATGAGACCTGGCTCGTCACAGATGTGCTGATGTTCATCGGAGGCGGACCGGCAGGCACCGCCGGCGGCATCAAGGTGACGACCTTCGCCGTGCTGTTGTTCATCATGTGGACCGAGTTCCGCGGCGGGACCGCGGTGAACGTGTTCGGCAAGCGGCTCTCGCGGTCTGTGCACAGGGAGGCCATCACCGTGGTGATCGTCGCCCTCGCCGCGGTGATGAGCGCAGTGATCGCGATACTCGCGATGACGGATCTCGACCTCGATCGCGTGCTCTTCGAAGTCGTCTCGGCGTTCGGTACCGTCGGCATGTCTACCGGCATCACGGCCGATCTGCCGGCGGCCGCGCAGCTCATCCTCGTTCTCCTGATGTTCCTCGGCCGGCTCGGACCGCTGACGCTGGGTTCCGCACTGGCCCTGCGCCAACGGCAGACGGCGTACGAGCTGCCCAAGGAGCGCCCGGCGATCGGCTGACCGGTCTCCCCCCACGATCGCTCGACGACAAGGACACCACATGACCAAGTTCCTCTCCTTCACCCCTGACGCCCGGCGCATCGCCGAAGCCGATTCCGTCGCGGTGATCGGCCTCGGACGCTTCGGGACCTCCCTCGCGCTCGAACTGATGTCGTCGGGCACCGAGGTCCTCGGCATCGACGCCGACGAGGACATCGTGCAGTCCCTCAACGGCGAGCTCACGCAGGTGGTCAGAGCGGACTCGACGCGGCTCGACGTGCTCCGACAGCTCGCGGTCGGCGAGTTCGATCGTGTCGTCCTCGCGATCGGCAACGACATCACCGCGTCGATCCTCACCGCGTCCCTGCTGCTCCAGCTGCAGGTACCCGTGATCTGGGCCAAGGCGGTCGACGAGCAGCACGGGGCGGTCCTCGAACAGCTCGGCGTGCATCGCGTCATCTATCCGGAGAAGGACATGGGCCGACGCGTCGCCCACCTCGTGCGCGGCGCCGCCGCCGACTACCTGGAGATCGACCGCGGCTACGCGATCGTCAAGACCGTCGCACCCCGGCACCTGCAGGGCATCACCTTGAGAGAGGCCGCCGTGCGCAGCACCCACGGGATCACGGTGGCCGCGTATCGACCCGAACGAGGGGAATGGCGAAACGCCGAGGCCGACACCGTGCTGGGCGAAGGAGACACCGTGCTCGTCGTCGGTCCGACCACGAAGGTCGAGAGGTTCGCGCAGTTGCGTTGACTCAGGCCGAGGGACCGAGGATGAAGTTCCACGCCCCGGTGACGACGGCGGCAGCGACCGCGATGCCGGAGATGGCCGCGCCCACGGCGAGCAGCAGCCATTCGGCCGCCCCGAAGCGTGACTCTCGCGCCCAGGTGCGCCGGCCAGGCGCCCCGAAACCCCGCGCCTCCATGGCCGTCGCCAGTTTGGCGCCGCGACGGATGGAGAGCACGAGCAGGGCGAAGGCCATCCCCAGGAAGCGACGGATGCGGCCGCGATCGGCCACACCCCTGGCCCGACGCGCCAGCTCGAGCGCACGCCAATCGTCGAGGAAGAGGCCTACCATCCGGAGGCCCGCGAGTGCGCCGAGCACGAATCGGGCGGGCAGACGGACGATCTGGCCGAGACCGTCGGCGAGGTCGGTCGGATCGACGGTGATGAAGAGCACCACCGACGGCAGCGCGATCGCCAGCACACGCAGCATCGTCGCGAGCGCCAGCGCGAGCGATCCCTCGCTGATGCGCAGCACGAACCAGTCGACGTAGACGACGCCGCTGGTCTGACCGTAGAGCGCGATCGTGAGACCGGTGAGGGGCGCTGCGAGCCACACCGGCCAGGTGCGCACCCAGAACTCGCGCCAGCCGATCCCGGCGAACAGGAACAGCACGAACTCCAGGGCGAGGGCGACGGAGGCCGAGACCGGATCGAGAGTCAGGATCAGGGGTACCGCGATGAGCGCGCTCACCCCGAGTTTGGCCACCGGGTTGACCGTGGCGAGCGCTCCGGTGCGTGCCCGTGTCTCGAGAAGGCTCATGACGCACCCCCCAGCTCGAACCGTGCGGCGTGCAGGGCGCGCACGACCTCGAGGTCGTGCGTGATCGTGACGATGGCGGCTCCCTCGTCCCGGAGCGCGGCGAGCATGGCGACGAGTTCGGCCCAGGTGCGGGCATCCTGCCCGAACGTGGGCTCGTCGAGCACGAGCACGCGCGGTCTGGTCGCGATGGCCGCAGCCACCGTGAGCCGGCGCTTCTCACCGCCGGAGAGCGTGTACGGGTTGGCGGCGGCGAGGTGGGCGAGGCGCAGACGGGCGAGCAGCTCGTCGCTGCGAGCGGTGATCTCGTCGTCGGTCATGCCGAGCGCCCGTGGCCCGACGGCCAGTTCCTCGCGCACGGTCTTCGCGAGCAGCTGATGCTCCGGCTCCTGGAACACCATGCCGATGCGGGTCAGCAGATCCCGCGAGCTCCAGCGGATCGGCGCGGACTCCGCACCGTTCGCGAGGAGCGCGGATGCCTCGACCGCGCCACTCGCTGGAGGAAGGAGCCCGGCGAGGGTCAGACCGAGCGTCGACTTGCCCGCCCCGTTGGGTCCGGTGATCGCGAGCGCCTCCCCCGCGTGCACATCGAGGTCGATACCGGTGGCGACAGGACGCCCCTTGACGCGGGCGACGGCCAGGTCGCGCGCCGAGAGCAGGGTCTCCCCTGCCCCTGGCGGCCAGAGCGGGGGCGGTGGCGCGGCGGGAGGATGCCCCGGCACCCAGACGCCGTCCGCGGCCAGCTGCGCACCACGGACTCCGAGAACTTCCGCCGGTGCCCCGTCGGCGACCACACCGCCGCTCCCGATCACGATCACGCGCGTGATGAGCGGCAACCAGACCTCGAGGCGGTGCTCGACGACGATGAGCGTCGACGGCTGAGCCTGCAACATCCGCTCCACGGCATCGCGCACCTCGATGACCCCGGCGGGATCGAGATTCGCCGTCGGTTCATCGAGCAGCACCAGACCCGGCCCCATCGCCAGCACCCCGGCGAGCGCCAGCCGCTGCTTCTGCCCACCGGACAGGGCCTTGGTCGGGTGCCCGAGCGGCACATCGAGGCCGACGGCATCCAGGGCCGCCTCCACCCGCGGCCAGATCTGCGCTCGCGGGACTCCGAGGTTCTCGCAGCCGAACGCCACGTCATCGCCCACTCGCGCGAGGATCACCTGGGAGTCGGGATCCTGCAGCACGAGCCCCGCACGTCCGCGGGTGGCCACGGCAGGAGCACCGTCGACGATCAGCGTGCCCTCGCTCTCGCCCTCTTCCTCACCCCCGAGCACGCCGGCGAGGCCGTGCAGCAGGGTCGACTTGCCCGCACCCGACGCACCGAGCACGAGCACACGCTCACCGGGCTCGATGCGGAAGGAGATGTCGCGCAGCGCCCAGGCGAGGCGACTCGCGTGACGCCACCCCCAGCCGCGGGCCTCGACGGCGGCGGGGGCCGTCTGATCGGCCGACATCAGACGCGGACGCGCGCCTCGCGCCCGGAGCCGAACCGGTCCAGAGCCCCGGTCGCGGCGATGCCGCGCGCCAGCACCCAGGACAGAGCACCCGCGATGACGGCACCCGAGATGACCGTGCTGATCAGGTAGATGGTGGTGAAGGCGGGACCGGAACCGGCGTACCAGAGCACGAGATTGTTGATGCCACCGGCAAGGGCGGCGCCGGCCCCTGCGAGGATCGCGACGGGCAGCGACCAGCGGCGGTAGAAGAAGAGCAGGAAGACCAGCTCGGCGCCGAGCCCCTGCACGAGTCCGGCCTCGAGGGTGAGGAACCCGCCCCACTGGTTGCCGATGAGCGCCGAGACGACCGCCGCGAGCAGCTCGACGTAGATCGCCGCCCCGGCCTTGCGGATGATGAGTCCGCCGAGCACGCCGGCGAAGAGCCACGGGCCGTCGAGGAGGCCCTGGATGCCGGGGAGCAGCGGCTCGAGCAGGGCCTTCGGCCCGAGGTACCCGACGTTCCAGGCCAGGAAGATCAAGCCGGCTGCGACTCCGAGGACGCTGGCGACGACGATGTCGACGATCCGCCAGCGCAGGTAGCTCCGGCCCGGGGTGTTCCCCTGCGTCTTCGCGGTCGCGGATGTGGACGTGGACGTGGACGTACTCATCTGAACTCCTCCCTGCGCTGGCATGACCCAGATCAGGTTCGACGGTCGAAGCGCGATTCGCTCCCTCTCAGCCCGGCTCGCCGGACTCCCGTGGTTGTGCTGACGATCCTACCGCCGGCGACACCCGCACGGCGACAAGGCCGCGCACCGCGGAACTCGCCCGGGATTGGGTACCGTAAACGAGTGACCGCTTCAGATCCCGCCGACGAGGCGACGGGCGTCGTCGGCGACGACGGCCCGGCGAACGCCTCCCCCTCCGGACCTGTCGATGCTGCGGCAGCCGGTTCGGTGCTGACGGCCGAGCAGACGTCGACACCCGCGCTCGCCGCGGAGCCGGTGGTCGCGCAGGATCCCCTCGTACCGGATCCCGTCGTGCCGCCGGAGCCGGTGGTGTCGCCGGAACCGGCGACCCCCGCCCTGACCAAGCCGCCTTTCGTTCCTCGCGAGCCCGTCGCCGCAGAGACCTCTGACGACGCCCTCGCCCTGCTGGACGGCGCGTCACCCCGGTGGGCGGATGACACCACCACCGCCACAGCTCTGACATGGGTGGACACCGCGACGGCCGCCGCCGGCACCGATGCCGCGACTCTCGACGAGATGTCGGAAGCCGAACCGACCGACGGCCTGCTGCGGGGGGCGCGTCTTCGTCCGGCCATCGCCCGCCCCGGAATCCTGGCGCCTCTGGCCACGCTCGTCGGCATCGTCGCCGTGTACGCCGGCACCACGCTGCTGTGGCCGTTGCACGAGGTGCCGCCCACGGTGCAGTCGGTCGATTTTGCGACGACGCCCGCCGCCGCTGCCACGGTCACCTGGCCGACCGAGGGCGCCGGCGCCGTGGGGATCGCCGGCATGGGCACCGCGGCATCGGTCCCCGATGCGGTGAGCATCGCGAGCATCACCAAGGTGGTGAGCAGCCTGATGGTGCTCGACCGGATGCCGCTCGCGCTCGGCGAGCAGGGCCCCGAGTTCTCGTTCACCCGCGCCGACAGCGTGAAGTATTGGGACTACCGCCGCAGCGACCAGTCCGCCCTCGATGTGCCGATCGGCGGCGTTCTGACGGAGTATCAGCTGCTGCAGGGCACGCTCATGGGCTCGGCGAACAACTACATCGACCGCCTGGCAACCGAGATCTGGGGTTCCGATCGCGAGTTCGCCCGTGCCGCAGAGGTCTGGCTGCGAGAACGCGGGCTCACCGGCATCACCGTGGTGACGCCGTCGGGCTTCGACGAACGCAACGTCGCCACTCCCGAGGCCCTGATCGCCCTCGGTGAGCGCGCCATGCAGAACCCGGTGTTCGCAGAGATCGTGGGGACCAGGTCGGTCGATCTTCCGGGTGCCGGCACCGTCGTGAACACGAACGGAATGCTCGACGACCCCGGTGTCGTGGGCATCAAGACCGGCACGCTCGTGGGCTGGAACCTGCTCACCGCGAAGGATGTGGTCATCGGCGACACGACCGTGCATCTCTACGCCGCGGCCCTGAACCAGGCCGGCAACGACCAGCGACTCGCCCTCACCCGCTCCCTGTTCACCGAGGCGGAAGCCGCGCTGGAAGCTCAGGCCCCGGCCGTCGCGAAGAACACGGTCGTCGGTCAGGTCACGACCCCCTGGGGCGAGAAGGTCGACGTCATCACCGAATCCGACGCCGACGTGGTGCTCTGGAACGCAGCGACCGCCACGGCCACGGCGGACTTCGCCCTCGGCGACGAGCGTGAGCAGGACGACGCGGTGGGGACGCTCACCACAGCCGGCCCCCTCAACACCATCACGACGCCTCTGGTGCTGGCCGAAGACGTCGAGGGCCCGAGCCCGTGGTGGCGTCTGACCCACCCGCTGGAACTGCTCGGCATCACGACCGACCGCTCCTGACCACCCTCTCCGCTCACGCATCTCCCGAGCGCGTCGTTCGCCTCCCGGTCGCGTGACCAGCACAGGACGACGCCCCACCCCGCGTGAGCGGAATGGGGCGTCGTCTGTGCTGTGCCCGCAGATCAGGAGCGGCGGGCGGAGCCGTCCGCTCCGTCTTCCAGCAGAGCCTGCGCGGCCGCCGTCTCCGCGGCCGGCACCTGGGCACCCACCGAGGCTCCGGCCACGGCGGCAGCGGCCTCCGCAGCGGCGCCTTCGGAGTCGGTCGCCTCACCCGTGACGACGACCGGGGTCGCCCCGGTGAGAGCGTCGTCGGCGTCGATGTCGGTCGCCGCCTGCTCGAACTGCGACTGGTACAGACGCCAGTAGGCGCCCTGCGCGGCGATCAGCTCGTCGTGCGTGCCCTTCTCCACGATGTCGCCGTGCTCCATCACCAGGATGAGGTCGGCGTCGCGGATCGTCGACAGACGGTGCGCGATCACGAACGACGTACGTCCTTCACGGAGCGCGGCCATCGCGTGCTGCAGCAGCAGCTCGGTGCGGGTGTCGACCGCCGAGGTGGCCTCATCGAGGATGAGGATCGACGGCTGCGCGACGAAGGCTCGCGCGATGGTGATGAGCTGGCGCTCACCCGCTGACACGTTCGCTGCATCCTCGTCGAGCACCGTGTCGTAGCCCTCGGGGAGGGCGTGCACGAAGCGGTCGACGTACGTCGCTCTGGCGGCGGCGAGAACCTCGTCATCGGTCGCGGTGGAGCGTCCGTAGCGGATGTTCTCGCGGATGCTGCCGGCGAACAGCCACGGGTCCTGCAGCACCATGCCGGTGCGTGAGCGCAGCTCGTCGCGGGTGACCTCGGCGATATCCTGGCCGTCGAGCATGATCCGCCCGCCGCTGAGCTCGTAGAAGCGCATGATCAGGTTGACGAGCGTGGTCTTCCCCGCCCCGGTCGGCCCCACGATGGCGACCGTCTGCCCGGGCTCGACCCGGAACGACAGGTCACGGATGAGCGGACGCTCCGGCGTGTAGGAGAACGCGACGTTCTCGAACTCGATCACGCCCTTGCCCTCCACCAGATCGGGAGCGTCGGCGTCATCGGCCTCCTGCTCGTCGGCGTCCAGCAGCTCGAAGACACGCTCTGCCGATGCCGTTCCGGACTGCACGACCGCGGCCATGCCACCCAGCTCGGACAGCGGCTGCGTGAACTGCTGCGAGTACTGGATGAACGCCTGCACGTCACCGAGACGGAGCTGACCGTTCGCGACCATCAGACCGCCGAGCACCGCGATGCCCACGTAGCTGAGATTCCCGACGAACATCATGGCCGGCATGATGATGCCGGAGAGGAACTGCGCCTTGAAGCTCGCCTGGAACAGCTCTTCGTTCTCGACCTGGAACCGGTCAAGCGCATCCTTCTCGCGTCCGAAGACCTTCACCAGCGCGTGGCCCGAGAATGCCTCCTCGACACGGGCGTTCAGTCGACCGACCTTGCGCCACTGCATGCCGAAGGCCTTCTGCGACCGCGGTCCGATGATGCCGAAGATCACTCCCATGAGCGGCAGCGTGACCAGGGCCACGAGCGCGAGCTGCCACGAGATCGAGAACATCATGACGAGCACGCCGATCACGGTGAGCACCGAGGTGAGGGCACCGGAGAGCGACTGCTGCATCGTCTGCGTGATGTTGTCGATGTCGTTCGTGACGCGGGAGATCAGCTCGCCGCGCTGCACCTTGTCGAAGTAGGCCAGCGGCAGGCGGTTGATCTTCGCCTCGACGGACTCGCGCAGTCGCCACATGGTGCGGACCATGATCACGTTGATGACGTAGCCCTGGATCCAGGTGAGGAAGGCCGCGGCCACATAGATCCCGAGGACCGCCGCGATGACGAGCCGCAGCGCGTCGAAGTCGACGCCCTGGCCGACGGTGAAGTCACCCAGCGCCCCGACCTGGTTCGCGAAGTCGTCTTGGCCGCCGGCTCGCAGGGCCTCGACGACGACGTCCTGCGACGTGCCGGCGGGGAAGCCGGGGAATCCGTCGGTCGGCTGTCCGAGCTGGATCGAGATGAAGCCCTTGTAGACGAGGTTCGTCGCCTCGGCGAGCACCTTGGGCGCCGCGACCGTCAGGACCACGCCGATCGCGCCCAGGATCGACACGAAGACGAACCAGATGGCCGACGGCTTCAGCAGCCCGATCATGCGCGCGAAGCTGGGGCCGAAGTTGTCGGCCTTGCCGGGTGCGACACTGTCCCAATCGCCGGAGTTCTGACGCGCCTGCTCGGCGAGCTCGGCCTCGTACTTCTCCTCGGCGCTCAGCTCGACCTCGGCCACGGCGGGTGCCGCCTTGCCGCGGCCGCGCTTGGCCTTGGCCTGGTCGTTGTCCTGCGCGCTCATGCGTCCACCCCCAGCTGCGACTCGACGATCTCTCGGTAGGTGTCGCTCGTCTCGAGCAGTTCCTCATGCGTGCCGACGCCGACCATGGTGCCGCCGTCGAGGACGACGATGCGATCGGCATCCGTGATCGTGGAGATGCGCTGGGCGACCACGATCTTCGTCACGTGCGGGAGTTCCCGCCACAGTGCCTGGCGGAGCCGGGCATCCGTCGTGAGGTCGAGGGCCGAGAACGAGTCGTCGAAGACGAGGATCTGCGGCTGGTGCACGATCGCACGGGCGATCGCGAGTCGCTGACGCTGACCGCCGGAGACGTTCGTGCCGCCCTGGGCGATGCGGGACTCGAGGCCGTCGGGCATCTCTTCGACGAAGTCGCGGCCCTGAGCGATGTCGAGCGCATGCCAGAGCTCTTCGTCCGTCGCCTCTTCGCGGCCGTAGCGCAGGTTCGACGCGACGGTGCCGGTGAAGAGGAACGGACGCTGCGGCACCAGGCCGATGCTGTCCCAGAGGGACTCGACGTCGGCCTCGCGCACATCGGTGCCGCCGACGTGCACGGCACCACCCGAGACGTCGAACAGACGCGGGATGAGCGACACGAGGGTCGTCTTGCCCGATCCGGTGGATCCGACGATCGCGACCGTCTCGCCCGGCTGCGCGGCGAAGCTGATGCCGGTGAGCACCGGGGAGTCGGCTCCGGGGTAGGTGAACTCGACGTCGTCGAGTGCGACGGCACCGGGGACCGGGAACTCCGTGACGCCGTTCTCGGGGCGGACCAGAGTGGACTCGGAGTCGAGCACCTCGCCGATGCGCTCGGCCGAGACCGCGGCGCGCGGGATCATCATCGCCATGAAGCTGGCCATGATGACGCCGCCCATGATCTGGCCGATGTACTGCATGAAGGCGAACAGCGTGCCCACCTGCACCGTGCCGTTGTTGACCTCGATGCCGCCGAACCAGATGACCGAGACGACGGTGACGTTGAGGATGAGCATGAACAGCGGGAACAGCAGCACGAAGAGCGAGCCGACCTTGCGCCCGACCACCATGATGTCGGTGTTGGCGCCGCGGAAGCGCTCCTCCTCGATGCGCTCGCGCACGAAGGCGCGCACGACGCGGACACCCGTGAGCTGCTCGCGCATGATGCGGTTGACGTTGTCGAGCTTGCCCTGGTAGCTGCGGAACAGCGGCACCATGCGCCCGATCACGACGGCGGCCAGGATCAGCAGCAGCGGCACCGAGACGGCGATGAGCCAGCTCAGGCCGACATTGGTCTGCACGGCGAAGATGATGCCGCCGATCGCGAGCAGCGGGGCCGTGACGAGCATGGTGGCGCCCATCATGGCGAGCATCTGCACCTGCTGCACGTCGTTGGTGTTGCGGGTGATGAGCGAGCCGGCGCCGAACTGCGACACCTCGCGCTCGGAGAAGCCGCTGACCTTGCCGAACACGTCGGCACGGATGTCGCGGCCGGCGCCCATCGCGGCGCGTGCGGCGAAGTAGGTCGCGGTGACGGAGGCGATGATCTGCCCCAGCGAGACCGCGAGCATGAACAGACCGGTGCTCCAGATGTACGCCGTGTCACCGCGGGCGACGCCCTTGTCGATGATGTCGGCGTTCAGGCGCGGGAGGTAGAGGGTCGCCGCCACGCTGGCGAGCTGGAAGACCAGCACCGCGAGCAGCAGCCATCGGTATCGGGAGAGATAGCGGAGGAGGATTTTTCCCAGCACAGGCGGACTTTCTAGGAAGGATGAAGCGGCGGATTTCTCGGCAGACGGATGCCGACCGACAATCGGCCACAAGACAGAGTGCCACGATCCACGGACATTCGTATCCCCCTCACGGTGGACCTTCGCTCACAGCGAACCGCCTCCCGCTCCGATCAGCGGTTTCTCCACTCGGACGAACAACGAGTTTCCGGCAAACCGGCCCCGTGACGTACGACCTCGAGCTCACCGGAGTTCGTCCGTCGGGAGTTCCGGCGTCTCGCGTGACGAAACCGCCCGTTCTGCCCGACAACCGTGCATCCTCCCGACAGGTGAACACGCCCTCGCTCAGAACAGGGCGGGCTCAGAACAACCCGGGCTCAGAACAGGGCGGGCTGCGGAACGTACGCGCGCGCAGGGGCACCGGCGTCCGGAGCGAGCTCGGCCAGGGTCGCCGGGTCCCACTTCGGGTTGCGATCCTTGTCGACGATCTGCGCGCGGATGCCCTCGACGAGGTCGGGGTGCTCGTTCACGAACCACATCACGCGGCGGTACTCGCCCTCCAGCGCCGCGCGAAGCCCCGGCAGGTCGCGTGCCTCGCGCACGGCATCGAGCGTGACCGTGAGGCCGGTCGGCGCGAGACCCTCGAGGAGATCCGCGGTTGCGGCGGCATCCGTCGTGCCCTGCGCCTGCAGGCGTTCGATGATCTCGCTCACGGTGGGAGCGGAGAAGGCCTCGTCGATCCACTCCCTCGACGCGGGCAGCTGCGAGGGCTCGGGCGTCTCGTCGAACAGCAGCACGATCTCGCTGGGGCTCGTCGGGTCGGCGCGGAACGCGAGAGCCTCGCTCAGCGCCTCGAGGCGCTCCGACGGCACGTAGTGATCGGCGAACCCGAGATAGACGGCATCCGCTCCATTCATCACTGCCCCGGTGAGGCCGAAGTACTCGCCGAGCCGTCCGGGCGCACGGCCGAGCAGCCAGGTGCCGCCGACATCCGGCGTGAATCCGATCCGCGTCTCGGGCATCGCGAGCTGGGAGCGCTCCGTGACGATGCGGATCGCCGCGTGACCGGCGAGCCCGATCCCGCCGCCCATCGTGATGCCGTCGGCGAGGGCCACCACCGGCTTGGGGTACTCGGCGATCATGGCGTTCAACGCGTACTCGGCGCGGAAGAACTCGGCGGTCTGCTCGGCCTGCCCTGCCACGATCTGCGCGTGCAGTGCGCGCACGTCGCCGCCGGCGCACATGCCACGCCCGCCTGCCCCGTCCAGCAGCACGATCTGCACGTCGGTGTCGTCGCGCCAGGCGTTCAACGCCGCGGTGAGGGCCTGGATCATCTCGACGTCGAGGGCGTTGATCGCCTCAGGGCGATTGAGCGTGAGCCGCCCGAGCGCCCCTTCGGTGCGGACGAGGACACGGGATGCAGCGTGAGAATCGGTCACGCTCGCCAGGCTACCCCTTTCGGCAAACGGCGGTATTCCGCGCGAAATGCGGGATCCGACAGGCTTTTCCGGCAGGATAGGGAGGAACTGTTCAAAATGCGACGAGAGGTCACGGATGCCTGAAGGACAGGTGCTCGAGTTCACGCACGTGACGAAGCGCTTCAATGAGGTGACCGCCGTCTCGGACTTCTCCGCGCGCGTCGAGCCCGGTGCCGTCACCGCCTTCCTCGGCCCGAACGGAGCCGGCAAGACCACGACGCTGCGCATCCTGCTCGGTCAGGTGCGCGCCACATCCGGCACGGCGACCATCGGCGGCGCCACCTACGCCGAGCTCCGCCAGCCGTTGCGTACGATCGGCGCGGTGCTCGAGGAGACGGTCTACCGTCCTCGCCGCACCGCCGAACGCCAGCTGACCATCGCCGCCAAGGCGAACGGCATCCCCCTGTCGCGCGTCGGCGAGGTGCTCTCGCTGGTCGGCCTCGAGGGCGAGGGCGACTCCCGCATCGGCGGCTTCTCCCTCGGCATGCGTCAGCGGCTCAGCGTCGCCCACGCGCTCCTCGGCGACCCCGGCGCCCTCGTCTTCGACGAGCCGGCCAACGGGCTCGACCCCGAGGGCATCCGCTGGATGCGCCTGCTGATGCGACGTCTCGCCGACGAGGGACGCACCGTGCTCGTGTCGTCGCACGTCCTCAGCGAGGTCGAGCAGGTCGCCGACAACGTGCTCGTGCTCTCGAAGGGCACGCTCGTACTTGCCAGCGGCATCGAGACTCTCGCCGACCCCAAGGGCGGCTCCGTCATCGTCGACGCCGCTGATCGCGCCGCGCTGACGGCTTCGCTCATGGCGGCCGGATTCGACATCGAGGTGCTGCGTTCGGGCTTGACGGTGCGTGGCGGGGATGCCGGCACGGTCGGCGCCGTCGCCGCCGAAGCGGGCATCGCGCTGAGCACCCTGGTGCAGCGCGGACCGACGCTCGAAGACGTCTTCATCGATCTGATGCGCGGGGGCCGTTTCGCACCGAACGCTGCGACGACCCCGCCGCAGCTCGCCGCGCCGGCACCCTCGGAGGCGATCTCCGAAGAGGCCGCTGCCGACGAGAGTGCTTCCGAGGAAGCGGCAGACGCTTCCGCACCGGCTCCCGCCGATTCGGTTGTCGCCATCCCTGTCGCCGCAGCTGCCGCGTGGGCGGCCGAGGCCGCCGCCGCTCCTGCGGGCGCAGCCGTGGCCGACGACCTCGCCGCATCCGTCGACACGGACCACGACCGCACGGAACAGGAAAACACCCAGCAGGTCGACACCGAGCAGGTCGCGGATGAGCCTGACGCTCCTGCCGCCGACGTGGACGTGGATACCGATGTGGACGCGGCGACCGAAGAGGCGGGCGATGCTGCTGAAGGCGACGCATCCGCGGACGCCGCGGTGGTCGACGGACTGGAGACTGACGACCAGCAGACCGACGGCGAGCAGACCGACGGCGAGCCGGGTCACGACGTTCAGGACGACGCGGTCTCCTTCGAGGAGGCCCCGGAACGGTCGTTCGATGAGATCCTGTTCGGTGCTGCAGCACCGACCGCGGTGAACGACGCCTCTGCCGAGGACGCCGACGGCGTTACCGCCGTATCGGTCGACGCCCCCGGATCCGAGGAGGTGCACGGCGACGAGGACCACAGCGGTGTCGAGATCTTCGCCGATCTCCACGACGCATCCGAGGATGACCAGGCCCCCGCGTCCGACGCCGACGCCGACTCCTCCCCTGTCGACGTCGACGACGAAGACCCCCGCTCTGCGGCGGTGAGCTCGATGCTCGCCGCGGCGGCGCGTGCGTATTACGAGGACGAGCCCAAGGACTACCCGCTGAGCGCGGAGAGCGAGACGGCGGGCAGCGACGACACCCCCGCAGAGGGCGCGCACTGGACCGTCGCATCCACCGGCATCATCGACACCGTGCCGCTCGCGGAGTCCTCGAGTCACTCCGAGACGGACGAAGCCGGTCACGACACGTCAGAGCACCCGGAGTCCGGCACCGAGGAATCCGGCCCTGCCGATGTCGATCAGAACCATGCCGACAACGACAACCACGACGGCGACGAGCACCACCACAACTGAGCTTCAGCTGACATGGAACGCCCTCCGGACCCGCAGGTCTGGAGGGCGTTCTTCGTTCAGAGGAGGTCGCCGCACCCGGCGTGCGCCCCGAAGCTGCAGGTCAGGCGGGTCGGGGCCGGATGACGGGCCGACGGCGGCCCTTCGAGACAGGCACCGGTGCGGTCGCCACGATCTCTTCGACGTTCGCCGGCTCGTCGGTCACGTCGAGGCGTAGTGCCTGCGTGAGCGCGAGCCCGTGACTCGTGGTGAGGATCAGCCGTCGGTACTGCTCATCGCCCTCGAGGTCGATCACGACACTCGGGCGACGCCGGCGGATCAGCACGAAGTCGAGGCTGCCCGCGGCCTTCCAGCTGCCCGCAGCGAGCACACCGGGGATGTGCGTCCCGGGGTTGGGGACTCCACGCAGCCAGGTCCAGGCATCTTCTGTCAGCTGCACCTTGGTGATGGTGTCGCGCGCGATCCGGAGGTTGTCGCGGTGGAAGGTGGCGGCACGTTCGATCGGCGAGAGAACGACCTCGAGTTGCGTCTGGTCCAGCAACAACGTCACCATGTCACCCAGTCTGCCAGCGCCGTCCTGCCAGTTGTCTGGAAGTTGTTCACAGGAACGCAACGATCCCTTGTCGATCAGCACCAGTCATCATGATTTCTTCCCCGTGATTCGAACATATGTACCATACTCGATTCACTGCCGGGTGCGCGAATGCCACCGATCAGCGCGAGGCGCCGACCGATGTCCTTCTGACCGGAGTCGCGTTACGGGCGCGCAGCTGCCGCGGCAGCCGCAGCAGCGGGGAGGGCGGCCTCGATCTGCTGCAGCTCTTCCTCGCCGTGCGCTGCGGTGAGGAACCAGGCCTCGAACACGCTCGGCGGAAGAGCCACGCCCTGCTCACGCAGCGAGTGGAAGAACGGCGCATAGCGGTACGACTCCTGCGCCTGAGCCTCGGCGTAGTCCCTCGGCGCCGATGCCCGGAAGGACGCGTTGAACAGGTTGCCGGCGGTGGCGACCGCGTGCGTCACACCCGCTGATGTGAGAGCGGCATCGAGAGCAGCGGACACCCGTGCGGCCGCCGCGTCGACGGTCGCGTAGACCTCGGGCGTCGCGAGCCGCAGCGTCGCGAGCCCCGCAGCGACCGAGAGCGGGTTCCCGGACAGCGTCCCTGCCTGGTACACCGGTCCGAGCGGAGCCAGCAGGTCCATGATCTCGGCTCGTCCACCCAGCGCCGCCAACGGCATCCCCCCGCCGACGACCTTGCCGAAGGTGAAGATGTCGGGCAGATAGTCCTCGCCCGCTGCGGCCTGCAGACCCCAGAACCCTGCCGGGTGCACGCGGAATCCGGTGAGCACCTCGTCGATGATCATCAGGGCACCGTGCGCGTGGGCGGTCTCGGCGATCAGCCGGTTGAACCCGGGCATCGGCGCGACGACGCCCATGTTCGCCGCCGATGCCTCGACGATGACGGCGGCGATGCGCTGACCATGCTCGGCGAACACCGCAGCCAGCGCATCCAGGTCGTTGTAGCCGATCACGAGAGTCTGGGCCGCGATCGGCGCCGGAACCCCGGCAGAACCGGGAAGGGCGAGCGTGGCGACACCCGAACCCGCTTCGGCGAGAAGACCGTCGGAGTGACCGTGGTAGTGCCCGGCGAACTTCACGAGCAGGTCGCGACCGGTGGCGCCCCGCGCGAGGCGTATCGCCGTCATGGTCGCCTCGGTTCCGGTGGAGACCAGACGCACGCGCTCGACAGGACGGACCTCGCCGAACCGCACGCGGTCGGCGATCAGCGTGGCGAGCTCGACCTCGCCCTCGGTCGGCGCGCCGAAGGACAGGCCGCGGGACGCCGCCTCCTGCACCGCCGCGACGATCTCAGGGTGCGCGTGACCGAGCAGGGCAGGACCCCACGAAGCGACGAGGTCGACGTACTCACGACCAGCCGCGTCAGTGACCCGCGCCCCCTTCGCGGAGGCGAGGAACCGCGGCGTCCCGCCGACCGAACCGTAGGCGCGCACCGGCGAGTTGACCCCACCGGGGATCACCGCGCGGGCAGCGGAGAACAGGTCGTCATTGCGGTCGGTCATGAAGGAGAGCTCCTCGGAGAAGTCAGTCGCGCAGCCAGCCGGCCGCTTCGGTGGCCCAGTAGGTGAGCACCGCATCCGCACCGGCGCGGCGGATGGAGAGAAGGGATTCGAGGATGGCCGCACGACGGTCGATCCAGCCGTTCGCGCCGGCGGCTTCGATCATCGCGTACTCGCCGGACACCTGATATGCCCACACGGGAATACTCACCGTGTCGCGAACCTCGCGCAGCACGTCGAGGAAGGCCATGGCCGGTTTCACCATGACGATGTCGGCGCCCTCGGCCTCATCGACGACAGCCTCGCGCACGCCCTCGCGCCGGTTGCCCGGATCGAGTTGGTACGTGCGACGGTCGCCCTTCAGCTGAGAGTCGACCGCCTCGCGGAAGGGTCCGTAGAAGGCGCTCGCGTACTTCGCGGCGTAGGCGAGCAGAAGCGTGTCGGTGAAACCCTCGGCGTCGAGCGCCCTGCGGATCACCGTGACCTGGCCGTCCATCATCCCGGACAGCCCCAGCAGCTGAGAGCCGGCACGGGCCTGCGCCAGCGCCATCGAGGTGTACCGCTTGAGCGTCGCGTCGTTGTCGACGGACCCGTCGCCGGCGAGCACGCCGCAGTGGCCGTGATCGGTGAACTCGTCCAGGCACAGATCGGTCTGCACGACGAGCGCGTCGCCGACCTCGGAGGCCAGCGCTTCCGTCGCGACGTTCAGGATGCCTCGCGGATCATCGGCGCCGGAGCCGACGGCATCGCGCACCGCGGGCACGCCGAACAGCATCACGCCGCCGACCCCCGCCTCCGCGGCCTCGACCGCGGCTGCGCGCAGCGAGTCGAGCGAGTGCTGAGCGACACCGGGCATCGACCCGATCTGCACGGGTTCGGCGATGCCTTCGCGCACGAACAGGGGCAGCACGAGCTGCCGCGGCTGCAGCGAGGTCTCGCGCACGAGGTCGCGCACCGCACGAGACTGACGCACTCGCCTCAGCCGGACATCGGGAAAGCTCACGGCGCGAACTCGTCGGCCGCGTGCGGAAGCGTGAAGTGCGAGACCGCATCGATCAGGGCGTCGATGGTCTGACGGTCGGCGACGACCGACACCGGCAGACCGGCACGCTGGGCGTCATTCGCCGTGCGTGGTCCGATCGCCGCGAGCAGCGTGTCATCGGGGATCTCCGGGAACTGCTCGCGCACCTGCTCGGCGACAGAGCCGCTGGTGATGAGGATCGCGTTGATCCGGCCGTTCTCGACGTCGCGGCGGATCCGTTCCGTGACCGGCACACCGACCGTGCGATAGGCGACGACGCCATGTACGTCATGCCCCGCCTCGGAGAGCAGTCTGCTGAGCACGGGCTTCGCGATCTCGCTGCGAAGGGCGAGGATGCGACGCGGCTCCTTCTCGAGGGCGATGAGCTGCTGCGCCATACCCTCTGCCGAGTTGTCCTGCTCGGGGACCAGCGTGACCTCGTAGCCGACCGCCTGCAGCGCCGCCGCGGTCGTCTCCCCCACGGCGGCGATCTTGGTCTCCCGCGGCACCGCCGCCCGGTGGGCGAAGAGCACGTCGACGGTGGTGGCGCTCGTGACCGTCAGCCAGTCGAACTCGCCCGCGGCCAACTGCGCCAGCGCGGTGTCGAGCGTCGCCTGATCCGTGGTCGGGGCGAAGTTGATCAGTGGTGCGACGACGGGCACGGCGCCCAGCGCCCGCAGACTCGCGGCGACGCTGTCGCCCCACGGCCCGCCACGGGGCACGAGGATGCGCCAGCCGTCCAACGGTCGGTCCTGCTTGATTTCGGAAGTGGTCATGAGGATTGCTCTCGGGATACGAGGCCGGCCGCCCCTTGATCGAGCAGCCGACGGGCAACAGTGAACCCGAGCTCGCGCGCTGCGTGCATCGGGTCTGCACCATCGGCAGCATCCGCTCCATTGCCACTGCCGTTCCGACGAATATACTCCCCGTTCAGGTCTTCCGTGACGTCGAGGCCGATCCGGCGCCCGCCGTCGGCGGCATAGACGACCGTCCTGACCCGGATCGAGGAGCCTTCGACCACCGCATGCGCGGCCATCGGCGCCTGGCATCCTGCGTCCAATCCCTGCAGGATCGCGCGCTCCACCGTGATGGCCAGACGAGTATCGGTGTCGTCGAGACCGGCAAGGGCCGCGAGCAGCTCCTCCGGCGCATCCGCGCGGGTCTCGACGGCGAGCGAGCCCTGCCCTGGCGCGGTCGGCCATTCGGCGAGACCGAGCTCCTCGCGCCGTAGCGGCGTCTCCGCGCCGAGCCTGGAGAGACCTGCCGCCGCGAGGATGACCGCATCCAGCTCACCCGATGTGACCCGGGCGAGACGGGAGTCGACATTCCCGCGGATGTCGACGACCTCGGCCTTCGGCGCGCGTCGATGCACCTGCGCGATGCGACGCGGCGACCCTGTGCCCACCGTGCTTCCGGAGCGCAGCTCGTGCAGCGGGGTGCCGTCGCGGGTGAGGACCACATCGCGCGGATCCTCGCGCTTCGGCGTCGCCGCGATCACGAGACCCTCGGGGACGGCGGTCGGCAGATCCTTCAGGGAGTGCACGAGGAAGTCGCACTCGCCCGCGAACAGAGCCTCGCGAAGACGCGTGGCGAAGATGCCCTGACCGCCGATCTCGGAGAGCGAGGCACGATTCGTGTCGCCCTCGCTGGTGATCGGGACGAGCTCGACCCGGCGCCCCGAGAGCTTCTCGAGGGCTGCGGCGACGTGACCCGACTGCGCCTGCGCGAGCGCGCTGCGGCGGGTGCCCAGACGAATGGGGGTACTCATGGGCTTACTGGAGCACGTCCGCGATCTCGTCGAACCGGAGCCTGCGCCCGGTGTAGAAGGGCACCTCCTCCTTCACGTACATGCGAGCGTCGGTGTAGCGGAGATCGCGCATCATGTCGACGAGGTCGGTGAGCTCATCGGCTTCGAGCGGCAGCAGCCATTCGTAGTCGCCGAGAGCGAAAGAGGCGACGGTGTTGGCGAGAACGCCCGTGAACGCGGCGCCCTTGCGTCCGTGGTCGGCGAGCATCTTGCGACGCTCCTCCTCCGGGGCGAGGTACCACTCCGGTGTGCGCACGAACGGGTACAGGCACAGCCAGTCCTTGGGGTCCATACCCCGCAGGAAGCCCGGGACGTGGGAGCGGTTGAACTCCGCATCGCGGTGCACGCCCATGACGTTCCACACCGGGAGGAGCGAACGCAGCAGCTCGGTGCGACGCAGGCGACGCAGCGCCTTCTGCAGCTCCTCGGCGGTGTCGCCGTGCAGCCACACCATGAGGTCGGCGTCGGCCTTGAGTCCGGAGACGTCGTAGAAGCCGCGGACGGTGACACCCGAGTCCTCAATGTAGGAGACGATCGTCTCGAGCTCGGTCGAGTCGTTCTCCGTCACGGGGAGGTCGGGGTTTCGTCGCCAGACAGCCCAGAGGGTGAAGCCGGACGGGTTCTCATCGCGCTCTTCGGACATCATGCTCCCCAGTCTGCCTCGTTTGCGCAGGAGCCGCTAATCACCCCGGAGGGCTGCTCGCGGCTTCCCGGAATGCTGCGCCTCAGCGCGAGATGAAGCGCGCGACCGCCCAGACCGCGCCTCCGACTGCGGCAGCGATTCCGACGGCGGCGGCGATCGCGCCGATCGGGTTCCGATCGGCGAACACGCGGGCCTTCGCCACCGCACGTGTCGACGCCTTCTCGACCCGGCGCGGGATGTTCCCCTTGACCTCGATCGCCGCGAGGGCGGCCTTCAGCTCGGCACGGGCCGAAGCGACGGGGTCGACGATCCCGCCGGGAACGGCGGTGCGCGGCAGCGACTCAGAACTCGTCATCGCCGGCCTCCTTCACGAGTCGGATGTCTTCGGCGACGGCCTGCGCCGGGTTCTGGCGCGCGAGCACCTTGCGGAACTTGAGGATCCCGAGCAACGCGAACAGCAGCACCGCGAGGATCAGGATGCCGAACACCGCGATCGCCGAGAGCCACACCGGCCACCAGGACGACAGCCCGGCGATCGCGAAGACGAGGATGACAGGCACGGCCCAGAACAGGAAAAACAGCGCGACGAGGAACCACACGGAACCGATGCCGGCATCCTTCGAGGTGCGCGAGACCCACGCCTTGGCGGCGTCGATCTCGGCCTTGACCAGATTCGTGACGAGTTCCGGCAGATCTCCGAGGAGAGTCAGCAGGCTGTCGTCGGCGCGATCGCGGTATCCGCGGGGCATCTCAGGCGCCGGACTTCTTGGGGGCGGGCTTCGCAGCCGGCTTCTTGGCCGCCGGCTTCTTGGCCGCCGGCTTCTTCGCGGCGGGCTTCTTCGCAGCGGGCTTGGTCGACGTCGCGGTGGACTTCGCAGCCTCGACCGCTTCCTCGGTCGCCTCGGCGAGATCTTCTGCCGCCTCACGGCCGGTGGCGATGGCGGAGTCGAGTCGCTGACCGGGCGTGCCCGAGCCGGTGACGGACTTCGCGACCTTCACCACACCGGTCCAGAGCGCACCGGGAACGGCCGCGGCCTTGTCGCCGACGAAACCCTTGACCTTGGTGACCTGCTCCTGCACGGGGTCGAGGTGCCACACCTTGAGCCACTGCGTCTTGATCTGCTCGTAGCGCTCACGTCCGGCACGGGTGCCGAGCACGTAGCCCACGCCGAGCCCGACGACGAGTCCGATCTTCCCCTTCATGGGGTCTCCTCACCTTGTTCCGGTAGTCCGGCCAGATTCGCCCGGTTGGGACCGACCGCAGGCATTCGCCCCCCGCGACCAGGTACCCAGCGTAACCCCGTATGCCGAATTCGGCATCTATGGGTCAGAGGGTTGACACAGACCGCTCCCGCACTTCAGGACTCCCCGTCCCACAACAGGGCGCGGCGCAGACGGTCGGCCTCGTCCCGTGCGTCGGGGATAACCTGGGCGAGTCCGGTCCCCGCGAGCCAGGCGCCGACCGCGGCCACACCGGGCACGGCCTCGACCGCTGCGCGTGCTGCGGTACGCCGCCCCCCTGAGCCGATGATCGAGGCGGGCTGCGACTGGATGAAACGGCCGCGATGCGAGGCGATGACAGCCTCGGGGGCGATGGCGACTCCCAGCAGGGCGGCGGCTTCGCGCCGTGCGAGGTCTGCCGCCGCGGCGTCGTCCAGGCCCGCGGTCGCTGCGGGTTCCCCCTGGGCGCCGAACGACACCCGCACGATCTGCCGGGCGCCCGCGGCGTCGCGCACCCAGCCCCACTTGGCGGTCGAGTGGGTGAGCGCCTTGGCGGTGTGGCTGCCCGGAACGGTCAGCACGCCGGTTCCCCTCGGGGCGGCGGCGAGTTCCGGCGCGTCGAGGACGAGGGTGACGATCTCGATCTCGGGCGATGACGCGGCCTCCGTCGTGGCGAGGGCCGGCACCACGGAGGCGAGGAGCTTCCGTGCGGCCGACTCGGGCGTCGCGATGATGACGGCGTCAGCGTCGAGCTCCTCGACCACCGGCTCCAGAGGATCCGTTGCGGCGCTCTCGCCGCTTTCCTCCGCCCTCACCTCGACCTCAGCCGCGACCTCAGCCTCGGCCTCGACCGACCAGCGCGCCCCGGTCCTGCGCACGGTGCGCACCCGCACTCCCGTGCGCACCTCGGCACCGAGGCGGACGAGGTCGGCGGCGAGGGCATCGACCAGCGTGCTCATGCCTCCCGAGAGCCCCTCGACGGCCGCTCCCGGTGTCTTCGCCGCCGCCTGTGCTTCCGAGGCCTTCTCCGCGGCGTCATCGCGCAGCGTCTGCACCGCGCCGGAGAGGGAACCCACCCTGGTCAGTGCGGCGTTGAGCCCTGGGGCTGCGACGTCGATGTCGACATCGTCGGGAGACGCCGAGTAGACGCCGGTCGTCACGGGGGCGACGAGTCGATCCCGCACCTTCACCCCCATGCGCGATGCGACGAGCTTTCCGAGGCTGAGCTGGTGCCCGATCGTGAGGGGCGGACGCACGCGGTCGAGGTAGGCGCGCCAGACGCCCGCCCATCCGATGATGCGGCGGACGTCGGGCTGGAACGGATTGGCGGGGATGCCGAGGATGCCGCCCACAGGGAGCGGCGCCGCACCCACACCGGGGATTCCGGCCAGCCATGCCCCGCCCGGCTTCGGGAAGACGATGCGGTCGGCCAGGTCGAGCTCCTCCACGAGGGCGCGCACGAGTCCACCCCTGGTGGCGTAGCTCTCGGCCCCGGCGTCGATGGTGACACCGTCGAGGTCGACCCGGCGGATCGAGCCGCCCAGCGTCTCCTCCGCCTCGAGCACGGTGACGCGCATTCCGACCTTCGCGCACTCCCGCGCAGCGACGAGACCCCCGATGCCACCGCCCACGACGACGACATGCGTGTGCGCCGCGCGGGCGGCGAGGTCGGACGGCTCGGCGGAGGAGGGCTCGGGGCTCATGCCCTCAATTCTCGCACCGGGGCGGTTCAGGCCTCGACGGGCTCGGAGGCTCCGCGTCCGCGCTTGCGGACCTCGCGCAGCACGATCTGCTCGGGGCACACCGTCGAGAGGAAGTCGCCGACCGAGAGCGCGAGCCGCTCACCCACGAGGGAGTAGAGGATGCGGTTGGCATCGCGCCGCTCGCTGATGAGTCCCGCCTGGCGGAGCACGCTCAGGTGACGGGAGATGGTGGGGCCGCTCGCGGAGAAGCGCGACGCGATCTCGCCGGCCGCGAGCTCACCGTCTTTCAGGTCCTGCAGGATCTGACGTCGTGTGGGGTGGGCCAGCGCCGCGAAGATGTCCGTCGCGCTGTCAGTCATGGTTGCAATATAGCACCTTCGCTAGATAGCTCTCGGCGCGTGGCCTGACCGTCAGATCGTGTGCGCCAGCTCGACGATGCGGGTGAGCTGGTCGGGGTCGGTCTCCGGGGGCACGCCGTGGCCGAGGTTGAGGATGTGGGCGCGCGCCGCACGGCCGCGCTCGACGACGTCGCGCACGTGCGCCTCCAGCACCGACCAGGGGGCTGAGAGCAGCGCGGGGTCGATGTTGCCCTGCACCGTCACGTCCGGTCCGAGGATCGCGGCGGCTTCGTCGAGCGGCTGGCGCCAGTCGACGCCGACGCCATCGGCCACACCGTCGAGGCGCATATCGGCGAGGAACGGTCCGGTCCCGACGCCGAAGTGGATGGTCGGCAGTCCGATGCCCGCAAGCGCCGCGTGCGAATGCGGGGCGACGAAGGCGCGGTAGTCGGCGGTGCTGAGGGACCCGGCCCAGCTGTCGAAGAGCTGGACGACGGACGCCCCGGCATCGCGCTGGGTCTCCAGGAAGCGGCGCGAGACCTGGGCGAGCCAGCCGGCGAGCCGGTTCCAGGACGCCGGATCCGAGTGCATCATCGCCCGCGCACGCAGGTGCTCCTTCGAGGGGCCGCCCTCGACGAGGTAGGCCGCGAGCGTGAAGGGCGCTCCTGCGAATCCGATCAGCGGGGTGTCGCCGAGCTCGGCCGTGACGAGCCGCACAGCCTCGGCGATCGCCGTGCCGTCCAGGTCGTCCGGGTCGATGGCGGTGATGCGGTCGACGTCGGCCGCCGTGCGCACCGGGTTCGCGAACACCGGGCCGCGACCGGGCTCGATCTCCACCTCGACGCCGGCCAGGCGCAGCGGGATGACGATGTCGCTGAAGAACACGGCCGCGTCGACCCCGTGGCGGCGCACCGGCTGCAGGGTGATCTCGGCGGCGAGATCGGGGGTGAGGCAGGCGTCGAGCATCCGGGTCCCGACGCGCAGGTCGCGGTACTCGGGAAGCGACCGGCCGGCCTGCCGCATGAACCACACCGGGGCGTGAGGGGGACGGTCGCCGGCGAGGGCGCGCAGGAGCGGGGCGTCGGAGAGGGCCATGCGTCCATCCTCCCACCCGACCCTTATGGAGCCGCCGAGTCGACCGGTCGAACCCTCCCCCGCAGACCCTCCGGTACAATCGATGTGTGCTGCTGTGTGTGACGGCGAGTCACAAGACCGCCTCCTTCGAATTGCTCGAACGCCTGAGCCGCACCCCCGACGACGTCGCTCCCACCATCGTGGGCATGACGCCGTGCGTGCAGGGTGCGGTCGTGCTGGCGACGTGCAACCGGTTCGAGGCGTACGTGGAAATGGACGAACCGGTCACCGCCGCCGGCGCCATCGGCGTCGAAGCCGTGATCGAAGCTGTCGAGTCCGCGACCGGAATCTCGGCCGCCGACCTCGACGGCGCCTACACCGTGCACTCGGGGCGCCGCGTCGCCGAGCACCTCTTCTCCGTCGCGTCCGGTCTCGAGTCCGTCGTCTCCGGCGAGGGCGAGATCGCAGGGCAAGTCCGCCGCGCTCTCAAGTCCGCCCGCAAGGACGGCACCACTTCGCCCGAGCTCGAGCGCCTCTTCCAGCGCGCCAGCCAGGCCCAGCGCAAGGTCAAGAACGTCACGGCCCTCGGTCGCGCCGGCCGCTCGCTCGTGCGTCTCGCGCTCGAGCTGGCAGACAGCCGCATCGCCGACTGGTCCGCCGAACGCGTGCTGCTGGTCGGCACCGGTGCCTACGCCGCGGTCACCCTCGCCACGCTCCGCGAACGCGGTGCCGTGAACATCTCGGTGTACTCACCTTCCGGCCGCGCCGAGGTGTTCGCCGCGAAGCACGGCATCCGTCCGATCGCCGCCGACGAGTACGCCCGCACCGCGGCACGGTCGAGCCTGCTCATCACCTGCACCACGGCGACGGAGCCCGTGCTCGGCCCCGAGCACCTGCAGCTGCCGACCGGCCCCGCCGCGGCGGGCTGCCCCGTGGGCGCACACCGTCAGCTCGTCGTCGACCTGGGCATGCCGCGAAACGTCGACCCCGCCATCGCCGGCCTCGAGGGTGTGGCCCTGCTCGATCTCGAGACCATCCGTCTGCACGCACCGCTCGAAGAGCTGCAGGCGACGGATGCCGCGCGCAGCGTGGTCCGGGAAGCCGCCGAGACCTTCCACGTCGTGGGCGCCCGCCAGAGCGTCACGCCGTCGGTGGTGGCGCTGCGGTCGCACATCTTCGAGCTCCTCGAACGCGAGATCGACCGTGCCCGCGCGCGCGGCGACGAGGACGGCAAGGTCGAGCAGGCCCTGCGTCACCTCTCCGGCGTGCTCCTGCACACCCCGACCGTGCGCGCCCACGAGCTCGCCGCGGCCGGCCGCGCCGACGAGTTCACCGCGGCGCTCGCCGCCCTGTACGGCATCGCCCCCGAAGCCGACGCTGCAGACGACGCCGCGACCGCCTGACACGCTCCGTTCACCGGTGGCACACTGGAGGCATGGCCCTTCACATCACCGGAGACACCGCCGCCGACGAGCTGCTGACCGACAATCCGCTTGCCCTGCTGGTGGGGATGCTGCTGGACCAGCAGGTTCCGATGGAGACAGCGTTCGCCGGTCCGCTCAAGATCGAGCAGCGCACCGGCGCGACCGACGCCGCGACGATCGCCCACATGGCACCGGACGAGTTCCTCGAGGCGTTCAAGCAGACCCCCGCGGTGCACCGGTTCCCCGGGTCCATGGCGACGCGCGTGCAGACGCTGTGCCAGACCCTCGTCGACGACTGGGACGGCGATGCCGCAGCCCTGTGGACCGAGGGGGACCCGTCGGGGCCCGAGGTGCTGAAGCGACTGAAGGCCCTCCCCGGCTTCGGCGAGCAGAAGGCGAAGATCTTCCTCGCCCTCCTCGGCAAGCAGTACGGTTTCACGGGCGCGGGCTGGCGCGAGGCATCCGCTCCCTACGGCGAGGACGGCTCGTACCGGAGCGTCGCCGACATCGTCTCGCCCGACTCGCTCGCGAAGGTGCGCGAGCACAAGAAGGCGATGAAGGCCGCGGCGAAGGCCCCGAAGTGAAGCCCACGGGAGACGACGTCGCCGGGCTCATCGCCCGCTCCTCCCCCGCCGTGCGCCGCAGGGACGCCGAGACGCTGACCGCGCTCATGCAGGAGGTCACCGGACGCGAACCGCAGACGTGGGGCACGATCATCGGGTTCGGCTCCTGCCACTACCGCTACCCGACAGGGACCGAAGGCGACAGCGGACTGCTCGGCTTCGCTCCACTCAAGGCCGCGACCACGATCTATCTGCTCGACGGGGTCGGCGCGCACACCGAAGCCCTGGCGAAGCTCGGACCGCACACCACGGGCGTCGGGTGCCTCTACATCAAGGACCTGGAGCAGATCGACCTCGACGTGCTGCGCGGCATCCTGGAACGCTCACTCGCCTGGGTCGAGGCGGGCGGCACCGCCGAGGTGCAGCTCACCGTCACGGGCTGACGCGCGAGATCCCTCTCCGCGTACCCGCTCAGCGCAGGACCTCGACGAGCGCCACCCACGACACCACCACGGCCGAGACGATCGCGAGCAGACAGCCCGCCGCCGCGAGGTACAGCCCGGCCGGATGCCCAATCCACACCAGCACGCCCGCGGCGAGATAGGCGAAGATCGGCAGGAAGCCGACCAGGTACTTGAGCGGACGGGCGCGATCCTCGGGGCTCGGATCGGTCGCGATGAGGCGCGTCGCGTGCACCTGGAACACGGCAGCCAGCAGCGACGCGACGACGGCGGCCGCGCCGAACCAGGGGCCGTCGATGTCGGGGATCAACCCCAGCGCCGACACCGCGAGCGCCAGGAGCAGGGCGGCGATCCCGGCGAGGAGCCGTGCTGTCAGAGTGCGGGACTTGACGATCTCGGCGATGTTCACACTCGCGGCGACGATCACGAGTCCGGCGAGCGCGGCCGTCGCCCCCGCCATCGCGACGTTGAACTCGCTCCACGGCTCGAACATGCCGACATGCTAGACCCACCCGTGCGACGGACGCACGGGTGGGTCTGGGCAGCAGAGTGGGGTTCGACAGTCAGCGGACGTCGGCGAAGAACGCCCGGATGTCGTCGGCGAGCAGGTCGGGACGCTCCAGAGCGGCAAAGTGCCCGCCCTCATCGAAGCGGCTCCAGTGCACGATGTTCGCGTTGTCGCGCTCGGCGAAGACCCGGATCGTCTGGAAGTCGTCCGCGAACACGGCGACCCCCGTGCGTGCGGCGTTGATCCGCGGCCCGGCATCCTCGGCGGCGTCGGCCGCGGCGTCGGCCCTGGCGTTCTCCAGATAGCTGCGGTTCATGCCGGATGCCGCGTTCGCGAACCAGTTCACACTCACCTCGAGCAGGATCTTCTCCAGCGGAACCAGAGAGGTGCCGTTGCCGAACGAGTTGAACAGCTCGCTGTAGGCGAGCAGCCCGACCGGGGAATCGCTGATCCCGACCGACACGGTCTGCGGGCGCGAAGAGTTCATCGTGTTGTACCCGCCGACCGACTGGAACCACTGCATGTGCTCGAGGCCGGCGTAGTCCGCGGGCTCGAGCTTCTCGAACTCGGCCGGGTCGCCCGAGGGGAACGAGAACAGCTGCAGCACGTGCAGTCCGAGGAAGCCCGCAGGCTCGAGCAGGCCCAGCTCACGCGCGACCATGGCGCCGTTGTCCGAGCCGTGGATGCCGTAGCTGTCGTAGCCGAGCCCGCGCATCAGACGGTCATAGGCCGCCGCGACCCGCGCCGTTGTCCACCCGGCAGAGGCGAGCGGCTGCGAGAAGCCGTAGCCCGGAGCATCCGGGATCACGACGTCGAACGCGTCTTCGGCACGGCCGCCGTGCGCGACGGGGTCGACGAGGCGATCGATCACGTCGAGGTAGTCGACCGACGAACCGGGGTAGGTGTGCGCGAGCAGCAGCGGCGTCGCACCCTCGTGAGCCGAGCGCACGTGGAGGAAGTGGATCGTCTGGCCGTCGATCTCGGTGGTGAAGTGCGGGACGGCGTTGATCCGCTCCTGGGCTGCGGCCCAGTCGAACTCTCGCCAGGCGGCGACGGCCTCGCGGAGGTAGGAGTTGGGAGTGCCGGCATCCCAGTCATCCGTCGGCGACGGCTGCGGAAGGCGGGTGCGGGCGAGGCGATCCTGGAGATCGGCCACCTCGGCGGCGGAGACCGAGACGGTGAAGGGGCGGAAGGCGAGCGTCGTGTTATCCATATCTCGAAGGTACGAGGGCATTAGGATAGATTCCTTCCTAATGGATGCCTGACTTTTCGAGGAGTTCCGATGGCCGATCCGACCGCACGACTGCTCGCACTGCTGGCTCTGCTGCAGACCGGCCCCGAGCGCTCGGGAAGCGACCTCGCCGCCCGGCTCGGCGTCTCCTCCCGCACGGTGCGGCACGACGTCGAGCGGCTGCGCGACCTCGGCTACCCCGTCGACGCCACGCGAGGATCCGTCGGCGGCTACCGCCTCGGCGCCGGTGGCAAGCTCCCTCCGCTGCTGCTCGACGATGAGGAAGCCGTGGCCGTCACCGTGGGCCTGCGGGCCGCAGCCGGGATCGCCGGCGTCGAGGAGGCCGGAGCACGGGCGCTCGCCAAGCTCGAACAGGTATTGCCATCGCACCTGCGCCCCACGGTCGATGCGCTCCGCTCGAGCGTCGACCGCGCCCCGGAGAACAACGACACCGACGCCCCGGACCCCGAGGTCGACGCCGCGTCACTGCAGGCCATCGCACGTGCGATCCGCGACGAGGAGTGGCTGCGCTTCGACTACGAGGGCGCACCCGTGCTGGTCGAGCCGTACCGACTGCTCACCTGGGTGCGGCGCTGGTACCTGGTCGCACGCGATCCGCAGACCGACGAATGGGGCACGTACCGGGTCGACTGGATGCAGCTGCGGATGCCGACGCGACGCTCCTTCACGCCGCAGCCGCTGCCCGGGGGTGACTACACGGCCTTCGCCATGCGGACCATCGCCGTGAGCGGGTGGATCGTGCATGCCCGGCTGCGCATCGACGCGCCGGCTGCGGCCGTGCTCGACCGGATCCACGCTGCGGTCGGGATCGTCGAGCCGGTCGACGACGAGCACTGCATCCTCGTCACGGGTGCGGACAGCCTCGACACCGTCGCCGCCTACATCGGCATGCTGATGATGGACTTCACGGTCGAGAGCCCACCCGAGCTGCTCCCCCGCCTGCAGCTGCTCTCCGAGCGCTACGCGCGCGCCGTGGCGAGATCATGAGGCACGTCGAAACCCACACTCCCCGTCGAGACCCACTCCCACACCCGCTGACCACGATGGGTCTCGGCGATGAGGATGGGTCTCGACGATGACTGAGGGTGCTCAGGCGCCGCGCAGGCGCTCCGCGAGGTACGCGTGCAACTCGTCGATCGACACGCGCTCCTGCGCCATGGTGTCGCGGTCGCGCACCGTGACGGCACGGTCGTCGAGCGAGTCGAAGTCGACCGTGACGCAGAACGGGGTGCCGATCTCGTCCTGGCGACGGTAGCGGCGGCCGATCGCCCCCGCGTCGTCGAAGTCGACGGCCCAGGAGCTGCGGAGCGTGTCGGCGACCTCGCGAGCGAGAGGCGAGAGGTTCTCGTTGCGCGACAGCGGCAGCACGGCGGCCTTGACCGGAGCGAGGCGCGGGTCGAGCTTGAGCACGGTGCGCACGTCGGTGCCGCCCTTGGCGTTGGGCACCTGCTCCTCGCGGTACGCGTCGACGAGGAAAGCCATCATCGCGCGCGTGAGACCGAACGACGGCTCGATCACGTACGGGGTGTAGCGCTCGCCGGTGGCCTGGTCGAAGTACGTCAGGCTCTGGCCGGACGCTTCGCTGTGGCTGGAGAGGTCGTAGTCGGTGCGGTTGGCGACGCCCATCAGCTCGCCCCACTCCTTGCCCGCGAAGCCGAACTTGTACTCGACGTCGATCGTGCCGGCCGAGTAGTGCGCGCGGTCGTCTTCCGGCACGTCGAACTGGCGCATGTTCTCGGGGTCGATGCCCAGGTCGATGAACCAGTTCCAGCACGCCTCGACCCAGTGCTCGAACCACTCCTGCGCCTCGGCGGGCGGCGTAAAGAACTCGATCTCCATCTGCTCGAACTCGCGGGTGCGGAAGATGAAGTTACCCGGCGTGATCTCGTTGCGGAACGCCTTGCCGACCTGGCCGATGCCGAACGGCGGCTTCTTGCGGCTGGCGGTGAGCACGTTCGAGAAGTTCACGAAGATGCCCTGCGCGGTCTCGGGGCGCAGGAAGTAGAGGCCCGACTCGTCGTCGACGACGCCGAGGTAGGTCTTCACCAGACCGGAGAAGGCCTTGGGCTCGGTGTACTGCCCCTTGGTGCCGCAGTTCGGGCAGGGGATGTCGGCGAGCCCGTTCTCGGCCTTGCGGCCCTTGCGCGCCTCGAAGTCCTCGATCAGGTTGTCGGCGCGGAAGCGCTTGTGACACTGCAGGCACTCGACCAGCGGATCGGTGAAGGTCGCGACGTGACCCGACGCCTCCCAGACGCGCTTGGGCAGGATGATGCTGGAGTCCAGCCCCACCATGTCGCCGCGGCCGCGCACGAACGTCTGCCACCACTGGCGGCGGATGTTCTCCTTGAGCTCGGTGCCGAGGGGGCCGTAGTCCCAGGCCGACCGGGAACCGCCGTAGATCTCACCCGCTTGGAACACGAACCCGCGGTGGCGGGCGAGGGCGATGACCTTGTCGAGGCGGGACTGTTCGGCCATGGTGGCTCCAATGGTCGGATGCGGGAGGAAAAACCCGTGAACACGGGCACCTCATTCTATCCGTGGTTCCCGCGCGCTCCCTGGCCTCGGCGGCTGCGTCAGAGTACCGTCCTTGGGATGAGCACTGCAGCGCGAACACCGCGGACCCGCGACGACGACACCCGTTTCTTCGGGCAACCGTGGGCCCTGGTGCACATCTTCGGCGTGGAGATGTGGGAGCGCTTCAGCTTCTACGGCATGCAGGGCATCCTGCTCATCTACCTGTACTACTCGGTCACACAGGGCGGCCTCGGCATCCCCGAGGCGGTCGCGGGCGGCATCGTCGGTGCCTACGGGGGCTCGGTCTACCTGTCGACGATCCTCGGCGCCTGGCTCGCCGACCGACTGTTCGGCTCCGAGCGGGTGCTGTTCGTCAGCGCGATGGTGATCGTGGCCGGTCACCTGGCTCTCGCGTTCCTGCCTGGCGCCGTCGGGGTGGGCGTCGGTCTGGTGCTCGTCGCATTGGGCTCCGGCGGACTCAAGGCGAACGCGACCTCGGTCGTCGGCAGCCTCTACAGCGCGGAAGATCCCCGGCGGGATGCCGGCTTCTCGCTCTTCTACCTGGGCATCAACCTCGGCGCGTTCCTCGGACCGATCCTCACCGGCATCCTGCAGTCGTCTCTCGGATTCCACTACGGCTTCGGGCTCGCCGCCATCGGCATGACCCTGGGACTCATCCAGTACTCGTTCGGCCGCAAGGCCCTTCCCGCCTCGGCACGGGAGGTGCCCAACCCGCTTCCGAAGTCCCGCTACGGCCTGGTCGGGCTCATCGCCGGCGCCGCGATCGTGGCCATCGCCGTCCTGGTGCTCACCGGTGTGATCCGCGCAGACAATCTGGCCACCCTGGTGATCGTCGTCACGATCGTCGCCGCGGTCGCGTACTTCTCGGTGATCCTCGGCAGCCGTCGCATCGACGCCACCGAGCGATCGCGGGTGTGGGCCTTCCTGCCGCTGTTCATCACCAGCGTCGCGTTCTGGTCGCTGTACCAGCAGCAGTTCACGGTGCTGACGATCTACTCGGACCAGCGCCTGGATCGGAATCTGTTCGGATGGGAGATGCCGGTGTCCTGGGTGCAGTCGATCAACCCGGTGTTCATCATCATCCTGTCCGGCGTCTTCGCGGCGATCTGGACCCGCTTGGGAAAGCGTCAGCCCTCGACGCCCGTGAAGTTCGCTCTGGCGGCGATCATCATGGGATCGGCGTTCCTGCTCTTCCTGCCGTTCGCCGGCGGAGGGGCGAACTCCACGCCGCTGCTGGCCATCGTCGGGATCCTCTTCGTGTTCACGGTCGCCGAGCTGCTCATCTCGCCGGTCGGCCTGTCGGCGGCCACCAAGCTCGCACCGACGGTGTTCCGCACGCAGATGGTCGCGCTCTTCTTCCTGTCGATCGCGCTCGGCACCGCCATCTCGGGCGAGCTCGTCCGGTTCTACGATCCGACCGACGAGGTGCCGTTCTTCTCGATCCTCGGGGGCATCGCCATCGTGGTCGGCATCGGACTGCTGCTGAGCGTCAAGCCCGTGTTGAAGCTCATGCGCGGAGTGCGCTGAGCACACGGGCCACGAGAATCACGCCGTGAAGAGCGTGCTCACGCGGTGAAGAGGTAGCCCCGCGCGGTGTCGTAGCCGGCGATGCGCAACCCGCTGCCGAGCAGGCCCTCCATCTGCGCCCGCAGACGCAGACGCCACTCGTGGGCGGCTGCCGGGTCGGACTCGCGCAGCGCCTCGATGTCGGCGGGGATGGCCAGAGTCTCCACGACCGCGTCATCGGCCGGGGGCTTGGCGATGTCGGCGAGCGCCCACTCGACATCGAGTCGGTCGCTCTCATCGCCCGCGTCGCCGCCGCCGAAGATGCCGTAGCGGTTCACCGAGTAGCCGGTCGCACGGGCGCCCAGCACGGTGAAGAAGAAGTGGGCGTTGCGTGCCACGAGCGGATCGAAGACCCACGTGATGCGGCCGACGTCTCGGGAGAAGGCCCACTGCCGCTGGTGCTCCTTGAGCTCGCGACCCCAGCCGCGACCGCGGTACTCGGGCAGCAGCGCGGTGATATGGGAGTGCATCGCACGGCGGGCGGGCTCGCCGAAGAACGCGATCGACGCGCCGACCATGCGCTCCTCGTCACCCTCGCCGTCGAAGAAGCCGACGACGTAGTTGCCCGACTGCTGCAGGGCGCGCAGGGTTCCGGCATCCACCACGCGCTGCGGACCCCGGATGGAGTCGAGCAGGCCCTGGGCGTCGAGGATGAGTTCAACGGTGTCGAGGTCACGGATGGTTCGCACGCACCCAGTCTGCCCCTCCTCGGCCCGTTCGAGGAATCGGAACCCCGATGTCACCGCATCGGGAACGCCTCTCCCCCACCCGCGGCGAGCGCCTCGGCGACGATGCGGATGTGCTCCTCGGCCATCTCCTGCGGGATCGGCGGCAGGATCCCGTCCCAGAACGACAGCACCGCACCTCGCCCTTGCATCATGCCGGCGGGGCGTCCCATCGCCCACAGGTGCAGATGCGCCGAGCCGTCGTTCCACCGCCCGAAGTGACACCGCGCGACACCGGGGACGCTCTTGACCGCCTGCGAGACCCGCTGCATCAGGGGCCCGAGCGCCGCGAGCACCTCGACCGGCGCGTTCTCGAGCAGCCAATGCTCACGCGGGGCGATCGCGCCGATGAACGGCAGCCCACCGATCTCCCACCCCGCGCGCACCTGCCAGTGCTCGTCGTGCCAGATCGTGAACTCGCTCGGGGCGCAGGGTCCGCATTCGGCCGGGTCCTGCTCGCCGCCGCGGGGCTTCTCCGGCACCAGCATCGGTTCGAGCGGTCGCATCGTGATCGTCTCGAAGGCCCACGGCAGTCCCTCGGCGACGGCAGAGGCGTCGAGTGCCTCGCCGATCGGGAGCCTGCGGTGGAACGCGGAATCGGCGGGATGCTGGTCGATCGTGGCGTCTTCGCTCATCTCCCCATGCAATCACGGACCGCGTGCCGCCCGGTCGATCGAGCCCGGGTGTTCGACCCCGCGCCACCTGATCGCCGATAGCCTGAGTCGGTGGGTGCGAGCGAGGACAGAGCCAGGAAACGTCTCTCCCGGACCCCACCCAAGTGGGCGATCGTCGCCGTGCTCGCCTTCGCGGGCCTGTGCTCCTCTTTCATGTTCACGCTCGTCGTCCCGCTGCAGGCCGAGCTCCCGCAGCTGCTGAACGCCTCCCGCGAGGACACCACCTGGGTCGTCACCATCACGCTGCTCGTCGCCGCCGTCGCCACCCCCATCTCGGGCCGGCTGGGCGATATGTACGGCAAGCGCCGGGTCGTGATCGCGCTGCTCGCGATCCTGATCCTCGGCTCCGTGATCGCCGCGGTCTCCGGTTCGATCGTCGGAGTCATCATCGGTCGCGCACTCCAGGGTGCGGTGACGGGGGTCGTCCCGCTCGGCATCGCCATCATGCGCGACGTGCTGCCTCCGGAACGACTCGGCACCGCCGTGGCCCTCATGAGCGCCACCATGGGTGTCGGCGGAGCGATCGGCATGCCGGTCGCCGCCCTCCTCGCCCAGAACGCCGACTGGCACATGCTCTTCTGGCTCGCGGCAGCCCTCGGCGTCGTCGGCCTCGTCCTCGTGCTGGCGGTGATCCCCGAAGACGTGCTGCGCTCCCCCGGCCGCCTCGACGTGATCGGCGCCATCGGCCTCGCGATCGGCCTCACCGGCGTCCTGCTCTTCGTCTCCCGAGGTGCGCAGTGGGGCTGGACCTCGCCGCTGACCCTCGCCTGCATCCTCGGCGGACTCGCGGTACTGCTGGTGTGGGGCTGGTATCAGCTGCGCACCAAGGATCCTCTGCTCGACCTCCGGGTCGCCGCGCGACCCGCCGTGCTCTTCACGAACATCGCTGCGATCGGCATGGGATTCGCGCTCTTCGCCTCGAACGTCACGTTCCCGCAGCTGCTCGAAGCTCCGTCGATCGGCGGGGGCTTCGGCCTCGACATGGTCGCCGCGTCGCTCGTGATCATGCCTGCGGGCCTCGTGATGATGGTGATCTCGCCGCTCTCCGGCTGGCTGGAGCGCACCGTGGGTCCGCGCCCGCTGTTCACGGTCGGCGCCACCGCGATCGTGCTCGCCTACGTCTTCGTGCTGCTGTGGTCTTCCGAGGTGTGGCACGTCCTCGTCGCGAACCTGCTGATCGGCGTGGGCATCGGGTTCACGTTCGCCGCGATGCCGATGATCATCATGCGCTCGGTCCCGGCCAACGAGACCGGCGCATCGAACGGCCTGAACGCGCTGTTCCGCTCGATCGGAACGTCGGGAGCCTCGGCCGTGATGGGCGGCGTGCTCGCCGCGATGAGCATCGACATCGACGGCGTGGCCGTGCCCACCAGGGCCGCTTTCGAGGTGTGCTTCTGGCTCGCGATCGCCGCCGGGGTGATCGCGATGGTGCTGTCGCTGTTCATCCCGAAGCAGCGCGCGTCCGAGCAGCATCCGTCGCTGCCGGGGTGAGGACACCTCGCGCGTTCAGCGGGATATCGTGCGCGGGTCGGGGTCGTCGTCGCGCGGTGTGCGCAGCCGGTCAGGGATCGGCCACGCCAGGATGAACTGCGCCGTCGCAGGCCGCGTCATGTCGCCGAAGTCGTCGATCTTGACGACGATCCGCCCCGGCGCACCGTCTTCGTCGGGCGTCACCTCGAGGATGCGCACCCGCAAGGGGCGCTCGTCCTCGCCCTCCAGCATCCACGGATCGGCAAGCCAGGCGATCCCGTGCTCCTCCAGCGCCGCTTCGGCTTCGAGCCACTCCGTCGCTGCGGTGACGGGCCGCCCGAGCACATCGACGCCGACCCAGTCGTCGCCGGCGGGGTGGATCCATCCGAGCAGTTCGCCGTCGTCGCGGCGGTGCGGGGTCCAGTCAGGTCGTGGCATCCCTCGATGCTAGCGACGTGACGACGGCGTCAGTGCGTGTATTCCATGAGCTCGACGCCGAGCACCCGGAAGGCGTCGTGCGCACGCAGGCGGTGCGTGATCGAGAGATCGTCGAAGCACACGATGAGCGAGTAGGCGACGCCGGCGCGGGGCCCGGCCAGCACACCAGCCTCGGCCCGAACCCCGCGATCGCGGCCGGTCTTGTTCACGAACAGCAGGCCGTGGGCATCGTGATCGTGCGCGAACGGATCGAGACCCGTGGATGCCGCGACCAGGCTCAGGTCCTGATTCAGGCTCAACCACTCCGACACCTGTGCGCTGACGGCGGCATCGACCACCTGCGAGTTCACGAGGGCGGAGAAGAGTCCGGCGAGCTCGCGTGCGGATCCCACGGCCACCTGCGGGGCGTCGTCAGGACCGCGGCGGTCGCGGAAGCGGTCGAGAAGGGCCGTGCGGCGCAGACCCAGCGACTCGATGCGCTCGCGCACCCGGTCGTGGCCGACCTTGTGAAGCAGAGCGTTCACCGCGATGGGATCCCCCGCGGTCGCCGCCATCACGGCGAGGTCTTCCAACGGCAGGGCCGGTGCGTGCAGATGCCGCCACAGACCCGAGGTCTCCACCGGCTCGAGGCTTTCGCGTTCGACGATCTCGAACGGATCGAGAGCACCGCTCTGGAAGCCGGCAGCCACCTCGATCAGCAGAGGCACCACTCCGAGACCCGCGATCGGCATCGTGACATGGTCGTCGCCGGCGAGCACGTGCACATGGTTGTCGAGGTCGACGACGTGCACCGAGACCTGCGCCCCGGAGTCGACCAGGCCCTCCAGCGAACGCAGCGTGGCGGTGAACGACCGGCGTCCGGCAGCGGCGCGTCGGGGAAGCCGGCGACTGGTGCGCTGCGAGCGGCGACCCGCACCGGAGGCCTCCTGGGCAGCGCCGAGAGACTCGGGGGCCGAGGAGTTTCGGAGACCTTCACCAGGCTCGAGAGCGCCCACGCTGATCCTTAGGGGGGTGGATGTGCGGGATACCGAGGGGAGACGCTCCCCAGCGGCAGGGCTATCGTAACCCCACCGCCGGGGGACGGTTCACAGAGTGTGACGATTGGTCACCAGATGGTCACTCGCGACGCCGCAGGCAGCCAGAGGGCGTCGTTCTCGCTCACACCGAACGCCTCGTAGAACGCGTCGATGTTGCGAACGATCTGGTTGCAGCGGAACTCGTTCGGCGAGTGCGGGTCGATCGTCAGCAGGCGCAGCGTCTCGGCGTCACGACTCTTCTGCTGCCACACCTGCGCCCACGAGAGCAGCAGGCGCTGCACGCCCGTGTATCCATCGATCACCGGGGCCTCCGCGCCGCCGAGCGAGAGCTCATAGGCCTTGAGCGCGATCCCGAGGCCGCCGAGGTCGCCGATGTTCTCACCGATCGTGAGCGCGCCGTTCACGTGGTGCTCGGCGTCGAGGCCCTCGGGCACCAGCGCATCGTACTGGGCGATCAGCGCCTTGGTGCGCTCCTCGAACGCCGACCGGTCGGCATCCGTCCACCAGTCCTGCAGGCGTCCGTCGCCGTCGTAGCGGCTGCCCTGGTCGTCGAAGCCGTGGCCGATCTCGTGGCCGATGACCGCACCGATGCCGCCGTAGTTCGCCGCCGCGTCACGACCGGCGTCGAAGAACGGGTACTGCAGGATCGCCGCGGGGAACACGATCTCGTTCATGGACGGGTTGTAGTACGCGTTGACCATCTGCGGCGGCATGTGCCACTCGGTGCGGTCGATGGGCGTGCCTACCTTGTCGATGTTGCGGTCGTGCTCGAAGATCGAGGCGCGGCGCACGTTGCCGAACAGGTCGGCCCTGTCGATCTCGAGGCTCGAATAGTCGCGCCAGACCTCGGGGTGCCCGATCTTCGGGGTGAAGGAGTCGAGCTTGGCGAGTGCGCGCTCGCGGGTCTCGGCCGTCATCCACTCCAGCTCGGTGATGCTCTGCCGGTACGCCTCGATGAGGTGGGCGACCAGCTCGTCCATCGCGGCCTTCGCCGTCGGCGGGTAGTGGCGCTCGACGTACACCTTGCCGATCGCCTCTCCGAGCGCACCCTCGGTGAGCGAGACGCCGCGCTTCCAGCGCTCGCGGATGGTGGGGACGCCGGTGAGCTCGGTGCCGTAGAACGAGAAGTTCTCCTGCACGAGATCGTCGGTCAGGTACGGGGCCGCGGCGTGCACGGCCTTGGCGCGCAGCCATGCCTTCCAGTCGTCCAGGCGCTCGGCGGTCAGCAGCGACCCGAGTCCTTCGAAGAAGCTGGGCTGCGAGACGACGACCTCGTCGAAGGCCGCGGGGTTCGACGGCGAGACCGCCTCTCGCCACGGAGTCAGGTCGATGTCGGCGAGCGCCTGCAGCTCTTCCCACGTCTTGAGGTTGTACGTCGCCACCGCATCGCGGCTGCGCACGTTGTCCCAGTGATGACCGGCGAGCTCGGTCTCGAGCGCGATCGCACGGTCGGCGTTCACGGCGGCATCGGCCACGCCCGCGAGGCCGAGCAGACGCTCGAGGTGCGCACGGTACGCGGCCCGGGTGTCGGCGAAGGTGTCGAGACGGAAGTAGCTCTCGTCGGGCAGCGACAGACCGGCCTGCACGAGCACCGGAACATAGCGCTCGGGGTCGCCGGGATCGCCGTCGACGTACAGGCCGATGATCGACGCACGGCCGTCGCGGTCGTAGGCGCCCACCGTGCGCAGGAACGTCGGAACGTCGGCGATCGCATCGATCTCGGCGAGCGTGTCGGCAAGCGGCGCGACGCCGGCGGCATCGATGCGCGCGGTGTCCATGAAGCTCGCGAACAGGTCGCCGATCTTGCGGGCGAGAGTGCCCTCCGGGGCATCCTGCGACTCCTCGATGATCGCGCGCACGTCTTTCTCTGCCTGCTCGGCGAGAAGATGGAACGAGCCCCAGCGCGCCTTGTCGCCCGGGATCTCGGTGCGGGCGAGCCAGGCGCCGTTCACGTGACGATAGAGGTCGTCCTGCGGGCGGATGTCGGAGCTGAACTCATCAAGGGCGAGGCCCACGGGAAGAACGTCAGTCATGCTCCCCAGCCTATGACCCGCCTCCCCCGGACGGCAGGAGCACGTTCATGCGGAACCCCTCATCGGTGCGCTCGGCGAACACCTCCCCGCCGTGAGCACGTGCGAGACCGCGCGCGATCGACAGCCCGAGGCCCGCGCCGGAGGCCACCCCGTCGCGATCGGTCGGAGCCGTGCGCGCCGCATCCTCGCGCCAGCCGACGTCGAACATGCGGTCCAGATCCTCCACCGCGACCCCGGCGCCGTGATCGAGGATGCCGAGCACGAGACGGTTCCGGTCGATCTCGGTGGCCGAGATGACGATCTCCGTGCCGCGTGGGGCGTGCCGGATCGCATTGGTCAGCAGGTTCACGATGATCCGTCCGAGCTGATGCGGATCCGCCCAGAGCACGTGCGCGCCCACCCCGCGCTCGACGATGCGCACGCCGTGGCGGGCGGCGGCGGCCGCGACATCCGCGACGGCATCCGAGACCACATCGAGCAGGTCGACCTGCTGCGTCTGCAGCTGCACCGCTCCGGAGGTCAACGTGGACAGCTCGAACAGGTCGTCGACCATGCGGCTCATGGTGTCGACCTGCACCCGAACCTGCCCCGCGAAGCGCTCAGGGGCATCGGCAGCCCCCTCCTCGATCGACTCGGCGAGCGCGCGTACCGCCGTCAACGGAGTGCGCAGATCGTGTGATATCCAGGCGAAGAACCGCCGCCGCGCCGAGTCCAGCCGCTCCAGTTCGGCACTCGCGGCGTCCACCTTCCCCGACACCTCGGCCAGCTGCGCCGACAGGTCGTCCAGCTCGCGGGACCCGCCCTGCTCGGCGACGATCACGCCGCCGCGGCCGACCTCGTCGAGCGATGCGGACAGGCGATCGAACGACGACCGCATCGCCCTGGCCACGACCCAGGCCGTCGCGAGGCCCAGGATGAGGGACACCGCGATCACGGCGAGGAGCACGGTCAGGTCATGCGTGGAGATGTACATCTCCAGCGAGATCGCGACGACGGATGCCGCCATCGCGACGACACCCGCGCTCGCGACCAGCATCAGCTGCGCACGGAACGACCGGCGGCGCAGAACCCGCAGCAGGACGAGGGTGAGCGCCGCGACGCACGCGGCGACGAGCAGGCACGTCAGCACGATCAGCAGCACGTCGGCTGCGGAGAGCATGATCACGAGCGGTCCCCCTCCGCCGAGAATCGATAGCCGACGCCCCATTGCGTGCGCAGGTGGATGGGGTCTCGAGGATCCACCTCGATCTTCTCCCGCAGCCGGCGCACGTGCACGGTGACCGTCGAGGCCTCACCGAAGCTCCACCCCCAGGCCTCACGGAGGATCTCGTCGCGCCCGAGCGGGCGCCCCTGGTTGCGCACCAGGAAGTGCAGCAGGTCGTACTCGCGCGCGGTGAGGGGGACCTCCTCCTGGCGCACCCAGACCCGACGCCGGAGGGGATCGATCACGAAGACGCCGGCGCGCACCTCGCCGACCGAGGCCTGCACCACCTGCGAGCGGCGCACGAGCGCCCCGACCCGCAGGAGAAGCTCCCGCAGCGAGAACGGCTTCGCGAGGTAGTCGTCGACGCCGAACTCGAAGCCCTCGATGCGGTCATCCACCTGCCCGAGCGCGGTGAGCATCATGATGGGCACGTCGGAGAACGAGCGCAGATCGCGGCACAGCTCGTCGCCGCTGATGCCGGGCAGCATTCGATCGACGATCACCACATCGGGGACGGTGTCACGCAGCGCCGTGCGCGCCGAGACCCCGTCACCGAAGCTGGAGACCGCGTAGCCGTTGGCCCGCAGGTACGCCCCCACCGCCTCCCTGACGGTGGGGTCGTCTTCGACCACGACGACCTCGGTTGCCTCCTGCATGGGGTCGACACTAGTCGCGCGATCCGCGCCATCGTGCGGTTCCTTACGGTCCCGAAAGGTCTTCCCCGCGGCGCTCGTCTCGTTCATAGCGTTCTTCGAAGTGCGATCCGCCGCGGCATCCGTCGTCGCGGCCACACCGTCGCACACACAGTGAACAGGAGAACCTCATGCGCAAGATCGCTCTCGCCGCCACAGCGGCCCTCACCCTCGCCCTCGCCCTCGCCCTGTCGGCGTGCAGCTCGCCCGCAGCGACCGAGGACACCACGCCCTCGTCATCGGCGTCGCAGAGCGCGGACTCGGGTGCCGCGATGACGATGGCAGAGAAGACCGGGGCGTTCATGGGCCTGAACGAGAAGACGGTGTCCGGCACCGTCACCGTGACCGACGACGCGATCACCCTGTCCGGCTTCTCGTCCGACGAGGGTCCCGATCTGCACGTCTATCTCACCGACGGCACCGATGAGGCCGCCGTCTCCGCCGGCATGCTCGTCGACGCCGTCTCGTTCGACACCGCCACGCAGACCTTCACGCTCGACGGTGTCGACACCTCGAAGTACTCGTATGTCGTGATCCACTGCGACAAGGCGAAGGCCGTGTTCGGAGCAGCCGAGCTCTCATGACCGGATCGCGACCCGCAGGCGCCCTGACCCTGTCGCTGCTCGGCGGCGGGGCCAGGGTGGCGGTCGGGGTGCTCTGGATGATCGAGGGCTTCCTGAAGTACCGCGCCGGATTCGGGGCGGCCGACATCGAGTTGGTGGCGCAGAGCACGGAGGGGAACCCTCGGGTGCCGTGGTTCTTCGAGCCGCTCGGGTCGGTCATGGGGACGGCGCCGGCTCTGTTCGGTGTGGTGATGCCCGCTCTCGAGGTCGTTCTCGGAGTGCTGCTGGTCGCGGGATCGCTGACCAGGATCGCGGCCTTCGTGTCGATCGGGACGCTGATGCTCTATTGGAGCGCCGATCAGCTGATCGCACAGTATCCGGCGATGGTCGTGCTCTCCGCGGTCGTCCTCCTCCTGCCCGGTTCGGGACGGTTCGGGATGGACGGATGGTTTCGTGCACGTCGGTCGCGAGCGACCGGGCGGAGACCCGGGTGAATCCGTCAGCTGCGGCGCCGCACGCGGAAGCGTCGGCGTCGCGGCTGCTCGGCGGGGGCGGCGTTCGGCCGCGCCGCCCGACGCTCCGCCCAGGCGGCCACCTCGGCGTCGACGTCGCGGGGTGACGTGACGACAGGCGGACCGCCCTGGAGCTGGCGGCGCGCTTCCCGCACACGCCGGTTGAAGTCTTCGACGACGGTGCGCACATCCGACTCGCGACCGAGCAGATCGAGCTGGTCGTTCAGTTCCCGGTCTTCCGTGCGCAGCAGGATCGCCGGGGGCCCGAGACCGGTCAGGTTCTCGGTCTCGATCTTCCGGCGGATCCACCAGTCGGGGTCGTGGTGGGTGCCGAGTCCTTCGAGGGGTTTGCCCGCGCCGGGCAGGTCGTCGAACTCTCCGCGGCGGATCGCCACCTGGATGGCCGTCTCGATGAACGCGGCACGATCGACCGCCGCGGCGATCCCCGGCGGCGTACCCGACTCCTCGTCGCCGTCGGCGCTCTCGCCGTTCTGCCTGCTCGCGAGATACCGCGCCGCCGCGTCTCGGGGATCCGTCATGAGGCACCTCCGTGCATCCGAGCTCCCTCCCACCCTATGACGGCGGTCGCAGACGGAGGCAGCACGGAAGGCGGGGTCGGTCCCAGGTCATAGGCTCGGAGGATGACCGCGCGTGCCTCCCTCAATCGAGACATCCTGCGGTTGGCCGTCCCGGCCCTCGGCGCTCTGATCGCGGAGCCGGCGTTCCTGATCGTGGATGCCGCGCTCGTCGGACACCTCGGAACCACCCCACTCGCCGGTCTCGGCATCGCGGGCGCCGTGCTCCAGACGATCGTCGGGCTCATGGTCTTCCTGGCCTATTCGACCACCCCCGCTGTCGCTCGACGCTTCGGTGCGGGGCAGCCCGGCGAGGCCGTCTCCGTCGGCGTCAACGGCATGTGGCTGGCGCTCGGGCTCGGCGCCGTGCTCGCGGTGATCGGCGCCGTCTCCGCTCCCTGGCTGGTCTCCCTGTTCGGTGCGGGTGAAGCCGTCGCCGCTCAGGCGAACGAGTACCTGGTGATCTCGATGTGGGGCCTGCCGGCGATGCTCATCGTGTTCGCCGCGACCGGACTGCTGCGCGGCATGCAGGACACCATGACGCCGCTGTGGATCGCGGGACTCGGTTTCGGCGCGAACGCCCTGCTCAATTGGCTGTTCATCTACGGACTCGGCTGGGGCATCGCCGGATCCGCCGCCGGAACCGTGACCGCGCAGTGGGGGATGGTCGCCGCCTACGTGCTGGTCGTCCGCCGCCTCGCCACGCGTCACAGCGCCTCGTTGCGCGCGCAGAGCGCGGGCCTGCGCAACACCGCGACGTCGGGTGGATGGCTGTTCCTGCGCACCGTGAGCCTGCGCGTGGCCCTGCTCGCGACCGTGGGTGTGGCGACCGGCATCGGCACCGACGAGCTCGCCGGATGGCAGATCGTGTTCACGATCTTCTCGGCGGCGGCCTTCGCCCTCGACGCGCTCGCGATCGCGGCCCAGGCGCTCATCGGCAAGGAGCTCGGAGCCGGAGACGAGCAGCAGGTGCACCGTGTGCTCGCCCGCACCGTCGCCTGGGGAGCCTGGTTCGGCGTGATCGTCGGCGGACTGATCGCCGCAGCTTCCGGGGTGCTCGGAATCGTCTTCACGGGCGATGCCGAGATCGCGGCGCTCGTGCAGCCCGCGCTGCTCGTGCTCGCAGTCGCCCAGCCGATCGCCGGTGTCGTCTTCGTGCTCGACGGGGTGCTCATGGGGGCGAACGACGCCCGATACCTCGCGATCGCTGGTGGCCTCAACCTGGTGCCGTTCCTGCCCGCGCTCTGGATCGTGGCCGCGACCGGGGTCGACGGCACCGCCGGTCTCGTCTGGCTCGCGCTCGCCTTCTTCGGCGTCTACCTTCTCGCACGGCTCGGCACCCTGGGGTGGCGCGTGCGATCGGGGCGCTGGCTTGCCGCCGCGGCCTGACGGCGAGTGGTCTCATGCTGCACTGATCTGCACCTTCACCACTTCTCCACAACCGCCGGAATCCGCGGAATACTACGTCGCCGACCCCTGGCGCCTTCGACGATGATCGGGTGACACTGAAGGGATGCTGGGGATGACGGAACCACAGGTCTGGACACTGATCGGCGTCTTCGCCGCGGGGATGTTCGGCACCATCACGCTGATCTCGACGATGTTCCTTCGCACGATGCAGAACGGGTTCGACGGCGTGCGGACGGAGATGCGGAACGAGTTCGCGAGCGTGCGGACCGAGTTCCGGAACGAGTTCGCGAGCGTACGCACCGAGATGCGGAGCGAGTTCGCGAATGTGCGGACAGAGATCGGAGCGGTGCACGGGCGAATCGATCACCTGGATCGCGACGTCAACGCGATCTACCGTCACCTGTTCGGCATCGACCGCGGGTGACGCCGTGCGACGCTGACCGGTCAGGCGATCTCGAGCTCCGCGATCACGATCTTCTTCATGTGCATCAGGGCCTGGATCTGCTCCGGCCGCTGCTGCAGAAGGTCGAGCCCGGCGGGGATGACCTGCCAGCTCACACCGAACCGGTCCTTGCACCACCCGCACGCCTCCGACTCGGGGACCGCGGACAGCGCCCGCCAGTAGTGGTCGATCTCCGCCTGGTCGGCGCACTCGATCACGAACGAGATCGCCTCGTTGAAGGCGAACTTCGGCCCGCCGTCGATGCAGCCGAACCTCGTGCCGTTCAGGGTGAACTCGCCGTTGATGACCTTCCCGGTCATCCCTTCGAAATGCTCGCTGAGGTTCTCGTCGGGGTAGAGGGTCACGCTGTCGATCGACGAGTTCGGGAACACCGAGACGTAGTAGTCCATCGCCTCCTGCGCACTGTCGACGAACCAGAGATACGGACGGATGGGTGTGACGCCTGCCATGTCGGCCTCCTCGATCGGCACTCACGCTACGCCCGCGGTCACCCCCTGTCGAGAGGGTCTCTGCGCGGGCTCAGCCCGCGTATCTCCGGCACCACTCGTACATGATCACGGCGGCTGCCGCGCTGGCGTTGATCGAACGGGTCGAGCCGTACTGGGTGATCTCGATGTGCGCGGAGGCAGCGGCGAGCGCCTCGTGCGAGAGCCCCGGTCCCTCCTGACCGAACAGCAGCACGCAGCGCTGCAGCAGGTCGGCTCTGTCGACCGGCACCGCACCCTCGACGTTGTCGACTGCGATGATCGGGAGCGCTTCGGAGGCGGCCCAGGCGGCGAACGTCTCGACGTCTTCGTGGTGCACGACGTGCTGGTAGCGGTCGGTGACCATGGCCCCCCGCTTATTCCATCGACGGCGACCGATGATGTGCACGGTGTCGGCGAGGAAGGCGTTGGCGCTGCGCACGATCGACCCGATGTTCATGTCGTGCTGCCAGTTCTCGATCGCGACATGGAACGGATGCCGCTGCGTGTCGAGGTCGGCGACGATCGCCTCCATCCGCCAGTAGCGATAGCGGTCGATCACGTTGCGGGTGTCTCCTGCAGCGAGGAGCTCGGGGTCGTACTGCTCACCGGCCGGCCACGCATCCTCGCCCCCCGGCCAGGGGCCGACGCCGTAGCCGGGCTGGGCGATCGAACCCGTGCTCACCGCGTCCGCGGGAACGTCGGGGGTCGTGCTGTCCGGCGCGGCGTCTTCCATCCCGCCAGGCTATCGCCGCCGCGCACTCCTGCCTGCCCTCGCCCCTGCGAACGCGACCCGAGCAATGAGCGCCCGAGATATTTAGGTGTACCGAAAAATGCGCTACGGTTTCGGTGTGCCTAAAAATTCCTCACTCCCGATGACGGCTCCCGCCGCGCCCGCGGCCCGGGCTCCGCGGAGCCTGTGGCTGCTCGGACCCGCCCTCGTCGCCGGCGTCGCCTACCTCGACCCCGGCAACGTCGCCAGCAACATGACCGCAGGCGCGCAGTACGGCTACCTGCTGGTGTGGGTGGTGCTCGCCGGCAACGTGATGGCGTGGCTGATCCAGTACCTCTCCGCCAAGCTGGGGGTCGTCACCGGGCAGAGCCTTCCCGAAGTGCTGGGCGCACGGCTGAAGCGGCCCTGGGCGCGCCGCGCCTACTGGCTGCAGGCCGAGCTCGTCGCGATGGCCACCGACCTGGCCGAGGTCATCGGCGGCGCGGTCGCCCTCAATCTGCTGTTCGACGTGCCGCTGCTGCTCGGCGGCCTGATCACCGGTGCGGTCTCGATGATCCTGCTCACGGTGCAGAGCCGGCGCGGCGCCCGTCCGTTCGAGTTCGTGATCATCGGGCTCATGGCCATCATCACGATCGGCTTCGTCGCCGGAGTCTTCGTCGCACCACCGGACCCGGCAGGAGTCATCGGCGGGATGGTCCCCCGCTTCCAGGACACCGGTTCGGTCCTGCTGGCCGCGTCCATCCTCGGGGCGACCATCATGCCGCACGCGATCTACGCGCACTCCTCGCTCGCCCGCGACCGTTTCGGTGCGACAACCTCCCACGCCGGCGACGAGGCCGTGCGCACCGAGACCTCGCGCATCCGCCGCCTGCTCACGGCCACCCGCTGGGATGTCTCGATCGCCATGGTGATCGCCGGTTCCGTCAACCTCTGCATCCTCCTGCTCGCGGCAGCGAACCTCGCCGGTGTCGAGGGCACCGACTCGCTGGAGGGGGCCCATGCCGCCCTCGCCGCCGGACTCGGACCGGTCGTGGCGACCTTCTTCGCCGTGGGTCTGCTCGCCTCGGGCCTGGCCTCGACCTCGGTCGGCGCCTACGCCGGGGCGGAGATCATGCACGGCCTGCTGCATGTGCGCATCCCGCTGCTCGTGCGTCGACTGGTGACGCTGATCCCCGCGCTCGTGATCCTCGGCATCGGCTTCGACCCGACGCTCGCCCTGGTCCTCAGCCAGGTGGTGCTGTCGTTCGGCATCCCGTTCGCGCTGATCCCCCTGGTCGTGCTCACCGCGCAGCGACGCACCCTCGGCGCCTGGGTCAACCGACGGTGGACGACGGCGGCGGGGGTCCTCGCCTCTATGCTGCTGATCGCGCTCAACGGCGCCCTGCTCTGGCTGGTGCTGACGGGAGCCTGAGCCCGGATAGGCTCGATGCATGTCTGCCGAGAGCGCCCGCCGCAACGTCCGCATCCTCACCTGGATCGGCTTCGCGACCGGCGTGATCGGCGGCCTGCTGATCGCCTTCCCCACGGTCATCGGCCTCGCCAGCCCCTGGGTGCAGGTCGCGCTCGGCGTCGCCACGCTCGTGATGGCATTCCGTGCGCGCAAGATCGGCATGGCCGAGGTCGAGGGGTTCGACGGCCGACTGTCACTGGCCGCCGCCCTCCTCGGATTCCTCGTCCTGTTCTTCGCCGGTCAGGCCGCCTTCATCATCCTGACGACACTGGGCTGATCCGCGCGAGGATCGGGTCGGCGTGGACTACGCCGTGACGAAGCCCGTGACCAGGTAGAGCACGAACGACAGCCCTGCGGCGATGCCCGCGTACGGCAGGATCGCGAGCATGAGGTTGATCGGCTTGATGCCGATCGACCTCGACGCGAGGATGATGCCGTCGCCGTAGAGGCAGGTGGTGCTGCCCAGCGCCGCTCCCGAGAACACCGCGGCGCCCGCGAGGATCGGGTCGGCGCCGAGCGCGAGCGCCAGCGGCAGGACGACCGGGGTGATCACCGCGGCGAGGTCCCAGAACGATCCGGTGGCGTACGCGTAGATGCCGCACACTGCGAACACGATCGCCGGCAGCAGTGCCGGGGTGAGCACCGGCTCGGTGACCTGGATCACGAACTCCGCGAGCTGCAGGGTGATGTTCATCTCCTGCACCATGAACGCGAGGACCGTGAGGATCATCACGAACAGCATGCTCTCGATACCCTCGAGCGCGGCATCCAGCACCCCGCGGATGCTGAGTCGGCGCTGCACGAGCACGATCACCAGAGTGACGGCGAGAGCCGCGGCCGTGCCGGCCACGACGTTCGCGTTGGTGGCGATCGTCACCCCGACCAGCACGGCCATCGCGATCAGGAAGCCCCAGGGCTGCGGCTTGCGCCCGGTGTCGGCAGAGGTCGCGAGCGCGGTGGCCACCCGCTGCGCGGTCGATCCGTCGGGGTCGTCGGCCTTGATTTCGGCGAGGAGAGCGGCCCCCTCGGCCCGCCGCTCGTCGTCGGTGGTGCCGAGCGGGAAGACGTCGCCGTCTCGCTCCGCTCGGATCGCGTCGCGCTTGATCACGCCGAGCTTCGGCAGCCAGCCGATGCTCATCAGCAGGGCGACGGCGAGTGCCGCCCACCCGAAGAAGATGAACGGGATCGCCTGCAGGTAGGCGCCGAACCCCGTGCCGCCGACCGTGACGCCCTGCGCCTCGAACAGACCGGAGAAGAACAGCGCCCACGTCGAGACGGGGACGAGCACGGCGATGGGTGCGGCCGTCATCTTCATGATCGCGCCGAGCTGGGTGCGGGGTACCCGGTAGCGATCGGTCACGGGCTTCATCGAGGTACCCGTGGTCAGCACGTTCAGGTAGTCGTCGACGAACAGCACGACCGAGAGCAGGAACGTCAGCACGGTCGACTTGCGCCGCGAGGTGACGAATCGCTCCGCCCAGCGTGCGAAGTCGGTGACGATGCCCGACTTCTCGAACAGCATCATCAGGATGCCGAACAGCGCGACGATCAGCAGCAGCCACTGCGCCGTGGCGTTGGAGAGGGCTTTGCCCGTGTACTCGACCCAGACGTCGAAGCCACCCCAGCCACCGAGGATCAGCGCCCCGGCTACGGTGCCGCAGAACAGGGCGAACAGGGTGCGGCGGGTGGCGACCGCGACGATCAGGATCACCACGATGGGCAGGAGCGCGAGTGCGCCGAATTCAGGCATGGGAGTCACCTCAGTGTGAAGGGATGCGGGTGCGAAGAGCGTGCGAGTGGTGCGGTCGAGCCGGGGGTCAGGGCTCGACGCCGCCGACGACCGTCCCCTGTACGGGAAGGTCGGGGAGGTCGTCCGGGGCGACGTGCAGCGGGTTCTCCGCCCACACGGCGTAGTCGGCGCGGAACCCGGGGGCGATGCGGCCGAGGTCGGCATCTCCCTGGGCCAGGGCGGCGCCCACGGTGTAGCCGTGCAGCGCCTGGTAGGGGGTGAGCGCCTGGGCGGGCTCGAACACCGGGGCGTCGGGGTCGCCGGGACGCCGGCGCAGCATCGACCACGCGAGGCCGATGCGGGCGTCGTTCTGCGCGATGGGCCAATCGGATCCGAGGGCGAGGGGTGCTCCGGCCTCCCAGTAGTCGCGCACTCGCCAGGCGCGGGCGGCGCGAATGGGACCCAACCGGTGCGACCAGTCATCCGAGCCGTCGGCCTTGCGCCACTGCATGTGCAGAGGCTGCATGGAGGCGGTGATCCCCGCAGCGGCGATGCGTGCAACGTCGCGGTCGGTCGTCGTCTCGAGGTGCTCGATGCGGTGCGGGGCTCCACCGGCGCTGCGCACACCGGCGGCGAGATAGGCGTCGACGACTTCCCCGACGGCACGATCGCCGATCGCGTGGGTCGCCACCTGGAACCCGGCCTCGGCGTATCGCCGCACGGTGCGGGCGTACGCGGCGGCATCCTTCCAGAACGGCTCCAGGCCCGCCCCTGCGGTATCCGGCTCGTGGAGCCAGGCGGTTCCGGTCTCGACCACGCCGTCGGCGTAGAGCTTGACCACCCCGCCGCGCCACCGGTCGCCGCGCCGGTCGCGCATGGCGAGGTTGGCGACCGTGCGCTCGTCGTCGAAACCGGGTTCGTGGTCGATGGCCGACACGATGCGGATCGGCAGTCCTGGCCCCTGCTCCAGGGCGTCGAGCAGGTCGAGCGTGGCGAAGCCGCCGTCCATGATCGTGCCGCCGGTGAGGCCGGAGTCGCGCAGGCCACGCAGCAGCTCGTGTCCGACGGCGAGGGTCTGATCGCGGGTCAGCGCAGGGGCGCTCAGCCGCACGGGCTCGTAGGCGCCGAGCTCGCGCAGCTCCCCGGTGGGGCGGCCATCGGCATCGACGACCACGCACGACGAGTCCTCGAACGCGCGCGCGCCGGTGATGCCCGCACGCGCGAGTCCCGCACGACTGGCGAGGGCGGTGTGCCCGTCGAACACGATCAGCAGCGCCGGGAGTCCGCGCACCGCGTCTTCGATCGCCGCCGCCGTCATCGGCAGCTCGTGGAACACGTCGTAGTCGAGGTTCCAGCCGCGCACCCACGGGTCGGGGTCCTCGGCGAGCGCGCGATCGGCTTCGGCTCGAAGCGCCGCGAGGAGAGCGGAGCCGGTGGTCAGGCCGCCGAGGTCGATCCCCGCCGTCAGCTCGATGCCCTGAATGGGATGCAGGTGCGCATCGATGAGTCCGGGGGTCACCGCTGCGCCGCCGAGATCGTGGACGACGGTGTGGGGTCCGCGCAGTTCACGCACCAGGTCGTCGTCGCCGACGGCGAGGAAGCGGCCGTCGCGCACGGCGAAGGCTGTGGCGTGCGGGCGGCGCGGGTCCATCGTCACCACGTGCGCGCCGGTGACAATGGTGTCGGCGTCGAAACCGGTCATGGGCTGTACCTTCGTCGTGGTGAATCGTTCGGTATTGAAAGAGTTTCAATAAAATACCAGACGCCTGAGCAGAATCGAGCACGATGACGAAATCTCCGCGCAGAGTCGGTCGCCCGTCGACCCAGGTGCTCACCGAGGAGCGCATCCTGAAGGCCGCGTTCGCGCTCAGCGCTCAGCGCACTCCGCGCCAGTTCACGATGACCGCACTCGCCGAATCGCTGGGTGTCCGCACCTCGGCGCTCTACCACCACTTCGCGAACCGGGACGCCGTGATCCGGGCGATGCGCGGGCAGGTGAGCCGCGCACTCGTCTCCCCCGTGCTCCACGAGATGCCGGTCGAAGACGCGCTTCTCACCTGGGCGCACAGCTACCGTGAGGCCGCGATCGCCGCACCGGAGGCCATGGTCATGCTCGCGACCTCGCCGATCGACGCCGACGAGGGCTCGTTCGCCGACTACGAGCAGATCGCCCGACTGCTCGCCGCCGACAGCTGGCCGACCGACACCATCGTGGACGCCATCGTCGCCCTGGAGTCGTTCATCATCGGCTCCGCACTGGATGCCCTCGCCCCGGCGGACAACATGGCTCCGGGCGCGCTCGCTGCGCAGTTCCCCACCTTCGCCGAGGCCGAGGCCGCCCGCGCGCGGCTCAGCACGGATCCCGCCCGGCGCACGTTCGAGATCGGCGTGCGCGCCCTCATCCACGGACTCACCGCATGGGCACGCGAGAGCACCACGTAGGCTGGTCCGGTGGCATCCCCTGCAGCTGACGACTATCTGAAGACCGTCTACGCGCACACCGAGTGGCAGGACGCACCGATCACTCCCTCGGTGCTCGCCGCGAAGCTCGGCATCGCTCCGTCGTCGGTCACCGAAATGGTGAAGAAGCTCGCCGCCGCCGGACTCGTGTCGCACGTGCCCTACGGTGCGGTGCGACTGACGGAGGCCGGCACGGCCCGCGCCCTCGCCATGGTGCGCCGGCACCGGCTGGTCGAGACCTGGCTGGTACAGGAGTTCGGCTACGGCTGGGACGAGGTGCACGACGAGGCCGAGGTGCTCGAGCACACCATCAGCGACCGGCTGCTCGAGGGCATCGACGCCCGTCTGGGACGCCCCCGCTTCGACCCCCACGGCGATGCGATCCCCGACGCCGACGGCCGCATCGAGCGCGAGCCGTTCGTGCTGCTCGCGGATGCGCCGGTCGGGCACACGGGGCGCGTGCTGCGGGTCGACGACCGCGACCCCGAGCTGCTTCGAGCCCTCGAGCCCCTCGGGCTGACGGTCGCATCGACCGTGACGGTCACGGCATCCGGGGTCGAGATCGACGGCACGGAGACGGCGCTTCCCGACGAGGCGGCACAGGTGGTCTGGCTCAGCGCCTAGCTCCCTCTGCAACACGGTCAGGTGCGCGTCACCCCTGCCCTCTAGGCTGTGCACATGGCACAACGTGATGACATCGAATGCTGGCTCACCGACATGGACGGCGTGCTCGTCCATGAGAACGACGCCATCCCCGGAGCGTCCGAACTGCTCGCCGGATGGGAGAGCGCGGGGATCCCGTACCTGGTGCTCACCAACAACTCGATCTTCACCGCTCGCGACCTGTCGGCACGCCTGCGCATCAGCGGACTGCACGTGCCGGAGGAGCGCATCTGGACCTCGGCGCTCGCGACCGCCGATTTCCTGAAGCAGCAGCTTCCCGGAGGCTCGGCGTTCGTGATCGGAGAGGCCGGCATCCTCACCGCGCTGCACGACGCCGGCTTCATCATGACCGAGACGAACCCCGACTTCGTGGTCGTCGGCGAGACGCGCAACTACTCGTTCGAGGCGATCACCAAGGCGATCCGCCTCATCATCGGCGGCGCGCGCTTCATCGTCACGAACCCGGACGCCACGGGCCCGAGCACCGACGGACCGCTCCCGGCCACTGGCGCGATCGCCGCCCTCATCACGAAGGCCACGGGCAAGGAGCCCTACGTCGTCGGCAAGCCGAACCCGATGATGTTCCGCTCTGCACTGAACAAGATCGGCGCGCACTCGAAGCGCACGGGCATGATCGGCGACCGCATGGACACCGACGTCGTGGCCGGCATCGAGGCGGGCCTGCACACCGTGCTGGTGCTGACCGGCATCAGCGACCAGGCCGAGATCGAGAAGTACCCCTTCCGCCCCGACGAGATCGTGCAGTCGGTGGCCGACCTGCTGCCGCGGATCACCGAGACGATCACGACGGTGAAGACCAAGAAGTAGCCCATGGGCGCACTGGACGACGGCGAGCGGATCAGGGCGGCGGATGCCGCGGCCTGGCGCGCTTGGCTCGCCGAGAACCACGAGCGCACGGGAGGCGTCTGGCTGCTGAGCGTGCGAGGCGCCTCCGACGGCGTCGGCTACGAGGATGCCGTGCGGCACGCCCTCTGCTTCGGTTGGATCGACGGGCCCGTGCGTGTGTTCGACGACGGGACGGACGACCGCGCCTCCGGGCAGTGGTTCTCCCCTCGTCGCCCCGGCAGCGGGTGGGCGGCGACGAACAAGGCGCGCATCGCCGAACTCGAAGCAGCAGGGCTTCTCGCCCCGGCCGGCATCCGCGTGCTCGAGGCGGCGAAGGCGAACGGCTCCTGGACGCTGCTCGACGGACCGGAGGCCGGGATCGAGCCCGACGAGTTCACCGCCGCGCTCGATGCCGTGCCCGTCGCGCGTGCGAACTGGGATGCGTTCCCGAAGTCGATCAAGAAGTTCGGTCTCACGCAGATCGCGATGGCCAAGCGGCCGGAGACGAAGACCGCCCGCATCGCGAAGATCGTGGCGGATGCCGCGGAGGGGAAACGTCCATGAACCAGAACGACCTGCTGTTCCTCGTCGTCTTCCTGATCCTGCTCAGCTCGCTGACGGTGTTCGTCGTGCAGTTCGTGCGCTCGCGCCGCGGACGCGGCGGCTCGGACGACGGCCGCGCCGGCTGGTGGGAAGGCCCCTGGGACGACGACGACCGCAGGCGCTGAGCCTGCGGTCGCCGGAGAACTTCGCTCAGGACGCCAGCGAGGCTCCAGGGATCGCCGCGAGCAGCTCGCGCGTGTAGGGATGCTGCGGGGCGTCGAAGATGCGCTCCGGCGTGCCGCTCTCGACCACGACGCCGCGCTGCATGACGTGCACCTCGTCGGAGATCATCCGCACCACGGCGAGGTCGTGACTGATGAAGAGGTAGCTCAGCCCCAGGCGCTTCTGCAGGTCGGCGAGCAGGTCGAGGATCTGCGCCTGCACCAGCACGTCGAGCGCCGACACCGCCTCGTCGAGCACCACGAGCTCGGGTTCGAGCGCCAGGGCGCGGGCGATCGCGACACGCTGGCGCTGCCCACCCGACAGCTCGTGCGGTAGGCGCTCCGCCATCGCCGCGGGCAGCGCGACCTGCTCCAGCAGCTCGAGCACCCGGGCATGCCGCGACGCCGTGGTGCCGATGCGGTGCACGCGCAGCGGCTCGGCGATCGACTGCTCGACCGTGTAGCGCGGATCGAGCGAGGCGTAGGGGTTCTGGAACACCGGCTGCACGCGACGGCGCAGGGCGAACAGCTCCTTGCGGCGGAGCGTGGTCAGGTCGAGCCCGTCGAACAGGATCGACCCCGACGTGGCGTCTTCGAGTCCGAGCACCATGTTCGCCGTGGTCGACTTGCCTGAGCCCGACTCGCCCACGATCGACACCGTGGTGCCGCGGCGGATCTCGAAGCTCACGCCGTCGACCGCCGTGAACGTCTGCGGCTCCCCGGCCTTGGGGGCGCGGAGGGCGAACTCCTTGCGGAGGTCGCGGATCTCGACGAACGGCGTGCCCGTGGCGGCCTCGCGCTGCGGCAGGACATCGCGGCGCGAGGCGAGGCTGGGCGCCGCAGCGAGCAGCTGCTTGGTGTACTCGTGCTGCGGGGCACCGAGCACCTGCGCCGAGGTGCCCTCCTCGACCACCCGACCGCGGAACATGACGACGATGCGATCTGCGCGCTCGGCGGCGAGGGCCAGGTCGTGCGTGATCAGGAAGACCGCGGTGCCGAGCTCGTCGGTGAGCGTGTCGAGCTGGTCGAGGATGCGGCGCTGCACCGTCACGTCGAGGGCGGAGGTGGGCTCGTCGGCGATCAGCAGGCGCGGCTTGCAGGCGAGGCCCATCGCGATCAGCACGCGCTGGCGCATGCCGCCGGAGAACTCGTGCGGGTACTGGTGGGCGCGCTGCGCGGCATCCGCGATCCCCACCATCTCCAGAAGCTCGACGACTCGGGCCTTGGTGGCGTCGCCGTGCGTGTGGCCGTGCACCTCGAGCGCCTCGCCGATCTGCTCGCCCACGCGCATGAGCGGGTTGAGGTTCGACATCGGGTCCTGCGGCACGAGGCCGATCCCGGCACCGCGGAGCGAGATCATGGCGTTCTCGGGGAGGTCGGTCAGCTCGCGCCCGTCGAAGCGGATGCTGCCGGCCGTGATCACCCCGTTCTCGGGGAGCAGACGGTTGACCGCGGCCGCGGTGGTGGACTTGCCCGACCCCGACTCCCCCACGATCGCGACGGTCTCACCGGCGGCGATGTCGATGTTGACGTCGCTGATCGCGGTGACCAGCTCGGAACCGGTCCGGAAGGCGACGGCGAGGCCGCTGATGCTCAGCACGGGCTCGGTGGTGCTCATGGTGTTCTCGTTCCTTCGTTGTCGTCGGGATCGTTGTCGTCGGGATCGTGGTCGTCGGGATCGTTGTCGTCGGGCACGAGCGCGGGGAGTGCCGTGCGCCAGAGCGCCTCGGTCGGTGCGGGCTCGGCGGCGAAGAGGCGGGTGCTCAGCAGCACCACGGCCGTGCCGGTGCCCGGAAGGAGTCCGAGCGCGCATCCTGTGTAGCCGGGGTGCCAGAGCAGACGGGTCCGCCCACCGGCGACCGCGATCGCATCGCTGCGCCAGCCCAGTGCCTGTCCGGGGTCCGGTCCGTCCCGGAACAGCTCGGCGACGGCATCCGGATCCCACAGCTCAGGGTGCCGCTCGGGCGCGGCCAGCGCAGCACCGAGGGTCAGCAGATCACCGGCGGTGCTGAAGAGTCCGGCGTGACCTGCGACGCCGCCGAGGGCGTGGAAGCAGTTGCCGTCGTTCACGACGCCGGCGATCTCGTCGTCGCGCCAAGCGAACTCCCGCGCGGTCGTGAGGATCGGATAGGGCTCACCCGTGGCCACCATGCGACGCTCGGCGGCATCGCCGACGGCGGAGGAGGCGACGGGCGGGGCGAACGGGCCGTATCCGGTGCGGTCGAGGCCGAGGGGTGCGGTCACGAGCTCGCGGACGGCGGCACCCAGCGGCGCGCCGGTGACGGCCGCGATGATGCGGCCGAGGAGCATGAAGCCGAGGTCGGAGTAGTGGCGGCCTTCGTCCAGGCCGTAGCGCAGCGGGATCGCATCGACCGCGGCGGCGGGGTCGCCGGCGTGCTCACGATCGAGGTAGAGCGGCTGCCATTCCCAGAGTCCTGCGCGGTGCTGCAGGAGGTGGCGCACGGTGGTTCCCGCCGCGCACGCGGTGCCGCGGACGAACCGCTCGACCGGGTCGTCGAAGCCCAGCTCGCCCCGGCTCACGAGTCGCAGGATCGCGGTGGTGGTCGCGGCGACCTTCGACACCGAGGCGATGTCGAACGCAGTCTCTGTGGTCATCGCCGTTCCGGCGAGGTCCACCAGACCGCCGGCGGCGATGTCCCGCCCGGCATCGGTGACGACACCCGCGACCACGCCGCGAGGGGCGGATTCCATGGCGAGCACGGCGCCGACGGCTTCGGCGGCGGTCATGCGCGCACCTCCGCACCGACGGGGAGGTCGAGCAGGACCTCGGGGTGCGCATCCGCGGCGAGGGCGCTGATGCCGAGACCCGCGTCCGCCTCCAGCAGCAGAACGTCTCCGGACGGCACGACGCCGCCGATCACCGGCGACCGCTGCAGCCAGAACGCCGCATCCAGGTCGTGCACGACACCGGGGGCGACGACAGCTGCGAGGTGGGCGGCGGCGCTCACTCCGACATGCGACTCCATCATGCAGCCGATCACGACACCCAGGCCCGCCTCTCGTGCGGCTTCCGCGGCGGCGAGGGCCTCGGCCGGTCCACCCGTCTTGGCGAGCTTGATGTTCACGAGATCGGCGGCTCCGCGCTCGGCGACCCTGCGCACGTCCTGGGCCGTGCGCACCGACTCATCGGCCATGATCGGGGTGTCGACGGCCGCTGTCACGGCGGCGAGAGCATCGAGATCGTGCGCGGCGACGGGCTGCTCGACGAGTTCGATCCCGAGGCCTGCGTCTTCGGCGGCACGGATCACGCGGATCGCGGTCTCGGCGTCCCAGGCCTGGTTCGCGTCGATCCGCAGCGTGACGTCGGGCCCGACCGCGGAACGAACGGCGCGGAGTCCGGCGACCGTGTCGTGCACAGCGGAGGCCTTGAGCTTGAGACACCCGAACCCCGCGGTGACGTACTCCTCGGAAAGCGCTGCCACCGCATCCGGCTCCCCCACGGACAGGGTCATGTCGGTGCGGATGCGCGACGTCCTCGAGGAGTCGTGCACGGCGTGCGCGCGAGACAGGTCGGCCGCGAGCGAGACCCCCTGCTGCTGTGCGGCGAGGTCCGCGACGGCGCACTCGACCGCGCTGCGGGCGGCGGCGTTTCCCCAGATCGACCGCGCGACGGCGACAGCAAGCCCGGGGTCGCCGGCGTCGCGACCGCGTACGGCCTCGGCGAGCGGACCTGCGACGGCGGCGGCGACACTCTGCGGGCTCTCCCCCGTGACGCGCCAGCTCGTGGCGGCCTCACCGTATCCGCGGCGCCCGTCGGCGTCGGTCGCCTCGACGAGCACGACGTCGAGGCGATCGGTGCGGCGCACGGCTGTGATGAACGGCCGCACCAGGGGCGACGGCACCCGGAGCACGCGCAGGCGCATCACCGCGCTCATGGCGATACCCCGCTCATGTCCACTCCCTGCGCATGCGCTGTTCGGGTTCTCCGAACTCCGGCTGCGTGCGGGTGGCTCCATCGGGGTGCCAGCCCTTCGCCTCGTAGAAGCCGATCGACGGCGCGTTGGCCGCGAACACCCACAGCGTCGCGGCCTCGGCCCCGGCCTCCTGCAGGTCAGCGGTCGCCCGTGCCAGCAGCGCGCCGCCGATTCCCCCGCCGTGGGCACGGGGCGAGACGTACAGGGAGTGCACGGCACCGTCGATCCGCCCCTCGCTGCCTGCGGTCGCGGCGTACCGGGTGAGTCCGACGATCCCGCCATCGCGCTCCGCGACGAGCACGACGCCCACCGGATCGGCGAGCACCCGCTGCCACAGCGCCTCGGCGCGCTCGTCGGTCATGGCATCGATCGCCCCATCGGGCAGCACGCCGCGGTAGCTCTCCCGCCAGCAGGCGAGGAACACCTCGATCACCCCGGACAGGTCGTCCGGGGTGGCGGGGCGCACCTGGAGGCTCACGATGCTGCGGCCTCCGTGAGCACGAGGGAGTCGATGGCGGCGACCGGCTCCGGCATCTGCAGAGGACCGACACCCGGGGTGATGGTGCCCAGGATGCGCGACTCGCGCGCACCTGTTCCCCCCGGGACGATCGCGGGAACACCGTGCATCGTGGACCAGCCGATCAGCGCGAGGAGGATCGCCTCCTTGCTGTCGGCGGCCGCGCCCAGCTCGTCGGCCAGCACGACCTCGGTCGCAGGGAGCGCGGCGCGCAGTCCGTCGAGGATCAGCGGGTTGCGGCAGCCGCCGCCCGACACGGCGAGGAAACCGATACCTGCAGCCTCCACATCACGCGCGACCGTGCGGACCGTGAGCTCGGTCAGGGTGCGCACGACATCCGCGACGGCGATCTCGCGACCCTGCGCGGCGAGGTGCTCCTGCACGTAGCCGAGGTGGAAGTGCTCCTTGCCCGTGCTCTTGGGCGGCGTGAGGGCGTAGTACGAGTCCTCCAGCAGCGCGGCCAGCAGCGCCTCGTCGACCTGACCGGTGCGGGCGATCGCGGCGTCGTCGTCATAGCCGAGCGGGTTGAGGCCGTGCTCCACGATGACCGCATCCACCAGCGCGTTCGCGGGGCCGATGTCGTAGGCGACAAGGCCGTCCTGCCGCACCACCGTCATGTTCGAGATGCCGCCCAGGTTCAGGGCCGCCGACACTCCGGCGCGCGAGCGCAGCAGCAGCTCGTCGAGGAACGACACCAGCGGGGCACCGTGCCCGCCGACCGTGATGTCGCGGATGCGGATGTCGGAGACCACGGGGGCACCGACCTTCTCCGCGATCCAGGCGGGCTGCCCGATCTGCAGGGTGCCCAGCGCGTGCGCTCCGTCGACCCAGTGGTACACGGTCTGCCCGTGCGAGCAGACAGCGTCGACACCGCCCACCTCTGCGGCGATGTCGGCGGCGACCTCGGCGAACGCCTGTCCGATGAGGGTGTCGAGCTCGCACACCTCGGCGAGGGTGGTCTGCGCCGGTGGCAGCGCAGCGATCAGCCGCGCCCGCAGCTCGGGCGCGTAGGGCACGCTCGTGGCGGCGAGCACCGTGCCGTGCAGATCCACCCCGTGCGCGGTGAAGCCGCCATTGGTCGTGAAGTCGACGACGGCGGCATCGATCCCGTCGTGCGAGGTGCCGGAGATCAGTCCGAGGACGCGCATCAGTTCTCCTCCAGTGCGGTGCGCAGCCGACCGTCGGCGGCGCCCAGTCGAGCGGTCGCCGCGGCGAGATCCTCACCGCGGCGGATCATGATCGACGCGAGCTTCACGTCGTAGGCGGCGGCCTCCAGCGCAGCCACCGCCGCGTCGCGGTCGACCTCGGCGATGGTCTGCACCATCCGGATCGCACGCTCGCGCAGCTTGTGGTTGGTGGCCTTCACATCCACCATCAGGTTGCCGTAGGCCTTGCCGTTTCGCACCATCGAGATGGTCGAGAACATGTTGAGCACGAGCTTCTGCGCCGTGCCCGATTTGAGGCGGGTCGAACCGGAGAGCACCTCGGGGCCGACCTCGACCTCGATCCCGTGTTCCGCCGCCGCGCTGAGAGCTGTACCGACGTTGCACGAGAGGCCGATGCTGAGCGCTCCGAGCTCGCGCGCGCGGCGGACGGCGGCGATCACATACGGCGTGCGTCCGCTCGAGGCGATGCCGATCACGGTGTCGAGCGGGCCGATGCCCGCCGCGTCGATGGCCGCAGCGCCCGCTTCCGCGTCGTCCTCCGCGCCCTCGACGGGGTTCACGATCGCGCCGGGACCGCCCGCCATGATCGCGAACACCAGCTCCGGCGGAGTGCTGAACGTGGGAGGGCACTCCGAGGCGTCGAGCACGCCGATGCGGCCGGGGGTTCCCGCGCCGACGTAGACCAGGCGTCCGCCCTGCGCCATACGGGCGGCCGTGGCCTCGATCGCCGGAACGATCTCCCCGAGTGCGCGCTGCACGGCGGCCGGCACCGTGGCATCCGCCTCGTTCATGGTCTGCGCGAGCTCCGCCACGCTCATCAGGTCGAGTTCGGCGTAGCGGGGATCGCTGGCCTCCGTCGCCAGTGCGCCGAGGTCCTCCATGGTCATCGCTTTCCTCTGTTCCGGGGGTCGAGGCTGTCGCGCAGGCCATCGCCGAGCAGGTTCAATCCCACGACGAGGAGCACCACGATCACACCGGGCGCGATCATGGTCCACGGGGCGATCGTCACGAGCGTGCGCGCCTCGAAGATCATCGAGCCGAGCGAGGGCGCGGGCGGAGGTGTGCCGAGGCCGAGGAAGCTCAGCGAGGCCTCGGTGAGCACAGCCCAGGACAGCGAGAGCGTCACCTGCACGATGATGATCGACGTGATGTTCGGCAGCACGTGCCGGAACATGGTCGCCATGCGGCTCTGACCCGTGCTCTTGGCGGCCTTGACGTACTCGACCTCGCGCAGCGACAGCACCGGCCCTCGGGTGACGCGGATGAAGATCGGCACGTAGACGATCGCGATGGCCACGGCGATGGTGAACCAGTTGCGTTCGAACACCGAGGCGAGCGACAGCGCGAGCAGCAGCGGAGGGAAGGCGAACAGCACGTTGGTGACCGCGGTGATCGCGCCGTCGGAGAAGCCGCGGTAGAAGCCGGCGATGAGCCCGCACACGGTGCCGACCACGGTGGCGAAGGCCACGGCGACGACCGAGATCAGCGCCGAGTTGGCGACGCCGGCGGCGACGCGGGAGAACACGTCGCGACCGAACTGGTCGGTGCCGAACCAGTGCACGGCCGACGGCGGCTGCAGGCGGGAGGGCGGATCCTGCGCGAGCGGGTCGAACGGCAGCAGCCCGAACGCCGAGACGAGGCTCAGCACGGCGAGCAGTGCGACGATGATGAGTCCCGTGAGCCCGCTGCGGCTGCGCAGCAGGAGACGCACGCGCTCCATGGTGCGCCCGCCGCCGGGGGCGAGGGCCGGGGTCTGAGAGATGTCGGTCATGCGGCACGCACCCGAGGATCGATGACCCGGTACAGCAGGTCGGTGAGCAGGTTGACGATGACGAAGGCGAGCGCGATCACGAGCACGGTGCTCTGCACGAGCGCGTACTCCTTCTGCTGGATGCCCAGCAGCACCTGACGCCCGATGCCGGGGAGCGAGAAGATCTGCTCCACCACCACGGCACCGCCGAGGAGGTAGCCGAACTGCAACCCGGTCATGGTGACGATGGGCACGAGCGCGTTGCCGAGCACGTGGCGCACCTGCAGGCGACGCGGGGGGACGCCCTTCGCCCTGGCGGTGCGGATGAAGTCGTTGGAGCGGATCTCGAGCACGGCCGTGCGGGTGGTGCGCATGATCGGCGCGGCGATGCCGAAGCCGAGCACGATCGAGGGCAGCAGCATCTGCTGGAGGTTCAGCAGCGGGTTCTCGAACAGCGTGGCGTAGGCCTGGCCGTTGGGGTTGAAGCCGAACGACGAGGCGAGGATCGCCAGCAGCGCCGTGCCGAGCAGGAACGCGGGGATCGAGAGACCGGCGAGGCCGACCACCTGTCCGACGCCGTCGCGGAACGAGTCGGGCTTCGAGGCGGAGAGCATTCCGAGCGGGATGCCGATGGCCAGCGCGATCACGATCGAGAAGATCGCGAGCTCGAACGTCACGGGGAGGGCGGCGGCGGTGAGATCGAGCACGCTCGTCTGCGCCCGCGACGAGAAGCCGAGGTTGCCGGTGAAGATGTTGCCCAACCACGAGAAGAACTGCACGAAGAGCGGCTGGTCGAGACCGTAGTACGACTCGAGGGCGGCGCGCTGCGACGGCGTGAGGGCGGCGGCCTCGGTGCCAAGGCCGGAACTGATCTGGTCGCCGGGGATGGCGCGCAGCATCAGGAAGACGAAGATGGCGACGCCGAGGAGCGTGCCGAGGGCTGCGAGGATGCGTCGCAGCACGCTGTTGCGGAGGATCTGTCTGAACATGCGCGTGTGTGGGTGCCTGTCGTCGGGGAGGGAGGGGGCGCGGGGTGGCCGCGCCCCCTCGATCCGCTACTTGATGGAGGTGGTCCGCAGGTACTGCAGCGAGCCGTTCACCATCGGGACGAAGCCGTCGACGTTCGACGCGGTCGCCGTGTAGGTGTAGCTCGTGAACAGCCAGATCCACGCGGCGTTGTCCTCGAGGTTCTCGGAGACCTGCGCGTAGATGTCCTTGCGCTTCTCCGGGTCGGCCGTCTGGCGGCCCTCGGCGAACAGCGCGTCGAGCTCGGGCGAGGAGTAGCCGGCGACCTTGTTCAGGTTGCCCGTGCTGGTGAAGTACCGGCCGTACATGCCGTCGGGGTCGGGACGACCGCCGTTGAGGGCGACAGCGGCGTCGAAGTCGGCCGCGATCCAGCGATCGACGAAGGCACCGGACTCGAGCACCTCGAGGTCGAGCGTGATGTTCGCGTCGGCCAGCTGCGCCTTCAGGTTCTGCGCCTCGTTGACCGAGGTCGCGTACTCGCCCTGGGAGACGATCGTCTTGATGGTGACGCCGTCCTCCTTGCCCGCCTTCTTCAGGTACTCGGCCGCCTTGTCGAGGTCGCGCTCAGGGCACGGGCGTGCGTCGGGGTCGGACTTGTACGCGGGAGACGTGATGGGACCGGTGACCTCGCCCTCGCCGAGGGCTGCGGTGTCGAGCACCTCCTGGCGGTCGATCGCGCACTGGATCGCGAGGCGCACGTTGACGTCGGTGAGGTCGCCGCGCGTGGCGTTCAGCTGCAGCGCGTGGTAGCTCAGCTGCGGGGTCGTGGCGACCTCGACGTTCGCACCTTCGGCGGTCTGCGCGACCAGCGGGTCATCGAACACGGCCAGCTGCACGTTGCCGGACTGCATCGCCGAGACGATCGAGGACTCGTCGGGGATCACGCGGAACTCGACGGTGTCGAGCAGCGCGGTGTCTCCCCAGTAGTCCTCGTTCTTGGCGAGCGTGATCGACTGGCTCGCCTTGCGGTCGTCGAGGATGAAGGGACCGGTGCCGTTCGGGGTGGTGTTCAGCCCCTCTTCGGTGTCGTCCGAGGACAGCATCGCCATGTTGATCACGGCGAGGTTCGCCGGAAGCGCGGCGTCGGGAGCGCTGAGGGTGAGGGTGACGGTGTTCTCGTCGGTGGCCTCGACCGCGGTGACGGAGGCGAGAGAGCTGCGCGACACAGCGGCGGTGGCCTCGGCCGCGATCGCATCGAGCGAGTACTTCACGTCTTCGGATCCGAACGTGCTGCCGTCGGCGAACGTGACGCCTTCCCGCAGGTGGAAGGTCAGGGTGAGGCCGTCTTCCGAGACGTCCCAGGACTCGGCGAGGCCGGGGACCACGTTGAGGTCCTCGTCAAACTCGGTCAGGGTGCCGTACAGGTTCTGCAGCACGTTGACAGCCTGGAACTGGGTCGCCTTCCAGGGGAAGAGCGTGTCTGGGTCGCTGGTGACGCCGATGACGAGGTCGCCGCCTGCAGCACCCGCTGACGGCTGGGGGTCGGATGCGGGTGCGGAACAACCTGTGATCACGAGCGCCAAAGCGACACCCGTGGCAGTGAGAGCGCCGAATGACGCCCGCCGTGCTGTGCTCATTGCTGATTCCTCCTGGCTGGGACGCGTCGCCGTGGCGTCGGGTCAGGCGCTGTTGCCTGCCGCCCCGCGAACATCGTCGGTCTTGGTTGGTACTAAAAGTACACGACAGACACTACTGATGTAACAGAAGTTCCTCTACTGTTATGAACAGCGATCGGAGACCCCATGCCCCATGAAGCCGCCCGCGACGACGCCGGCGCACACCCCGTGCTCGTCCGCATGCGTGCGATCCGCCCCGAACTGCGTCCGAGCGAGCAGCGCATCGCCGACCTGTTCCTCGCCGATCCCGCGGGGACCGCTGGCCTGTCCGTCGCCGAACTCGCCCAGCGCTGCGACACGTCGACCACCTCGGTCGTGCGATTCTGCAAGCGCCTGGGCTACGAGCACGTGCGGGAGCTCCGCAACCACGTGCTGCGCGACGTCGAGCGCGAGACGTTCGACACGGCCGCGCTGCCCGCCGTCTCCGGCGACATCGACCGCAACGACACCCTGGCCGACATCGTCGCGAAGGTCTCGCTCGCCGAGACCCTCTCCCTCGCCGACACCGCCAAGGTGCTCGACACCGAGTCGCTGCGGGCCTCCGTCGACGCCATCACCTCATCGACCAGGGTCGACATCTTCGGTGTGGGCGCGAGCTCCATCGTCGGTCTCGACCTGCAGCGCAAGCTCACCCGCATCGGGCGCACCGCTCTGGACTGGTCGGACCCGCATGCCGCGTGGACGTCGGCGGCGACCCTCGGGCCCGGCAACGTCGCGATCGCGGTGTCGCACACCGGCGCCACCACCGACACGATCGAGTTCCTGCTGCTCGCCCGTCAGGCCGGAGCCACCACCATCGCGATCACGAACCACGCGGGCGCTCCCCTGGCCGATCAAGCCGACATCGTGCTGACGACCGCCGCCCGCGAGACCGGCTTTCGCTCGGGCGCACTGGGCAGCCGGATCGCTCAGCTCATGGTGGTCGACTGCATCTTCATCGGCGTCGCCCAGTCGAACTACGACCGTTCGATGGAGGCGCTGCGCGACACCTTCGCCGCCGTGCACCGCGTGCGTACGGCGGGGGCGTGACCGACGACACCCGACGCGCGCGAGCGGGGCTGTTCACCGCATTCGCGGGCCTCGGGGTCACGGCTGCCTTCGTACCCGCGATCCTCCCCTCCGCCGAGCGCGCAATGACCGCCGACCTCAGCGCCGCCGTGCCCGCACTCTTCGCCGGGCTCCTGGTCGGGGTCCTGGCGTCGGGCCCGCTGCTGACGCGACAGCCGCCGCGCACCGCGCTGATGCTCGGCAGCGCCCTCCAGGCCGCCGCCGTCGTCGTGGTGGCACTCTCCAGCACTCCCGCGGTCTTCATCGTCGCGGCCGCGATCGCCGGGGTCGGGTTCGGACTGGTCGAGGCCTCCGGATCCGTGGCCGCGAAGTCCCTGGCCACCGGCAGCGCGACGGGACTGCTCAGCGCCCTGCTCGGCACGGTCGCCGTCTGCGCGGCCGTCACCCCGCTGCTCGTCGCCGTGGGGTCGCCTGCACGTGCGCTGCTCGGCATCCTGGCGATCGTGCCGCTTCTCACCGTCGCGATCCTCTCCGGAGCGGCAGCCCCTTCCTCCCGCGCCGAGGTTCCCGCGCAGCGCGACGTGCGCGGGCTGCTCGTCCTCCTGCCGTTCGCCGTGGCGCTGCCGCTGTACGTGGGCGTCGAGACCGTGCTGTCCGGTTGGTCGGCGGTGATCCCGGAGCGGATCCTCGCGGTCGATCCCGGCCTCGCCGCACTGGGAACCTCGGCGTTCTGGACGCTCATGGCGATCGGCCGCTTCGGCGCAGCGGGTCTGCGGCGACTGTCCGTATCGCCGATCGTGATCCTCGCCGGCGCCACGAGCGTCGCCGCCCTCCTGATGGCCGCCGCGGGGATGCTGGTGGACTCCGCTCCCGTAGGCGCGCTCGTCGCACTGGCCGCCGTGGTCGTGCTCCTCGCTCCCAGCTACGGCCTCATCCTGGGACTCGCCCTCGACCGCCTCGATCCCGCTCGCAGCGCCGCGGTGACCGGCGCGCTCGTCGCCTGCGGTGCGGTCGGCGGCACGTTCGTGCCGACCATGATCCTGCTGATCGGACGGGACCCGGCATCGAGCACGACCTTCCTGGTGTCCGCTGCTCTGTGCGCGCTCGTGCCGGCGATGGTGCTGGTCGCCGCGCGGTCGCCGCAGCGGACCTCGACGGTGAACTGACACCTCCTCCACACCTCGCACCGCCGACGACCTCTTCACAGATGCTGGAATACCGGCGCGCACACCGGTGAGGGCGGCGTAACGTCGTCGACACACCCATCCGAGCAAGGAGAGTACGCGTGTCCACGGAGGTCCTCGCGATCATCATCAGCGGCTTCGGCGTCGTGGTGACGCTCGGCACGAGCATGTTCGTCGGCGCCGCCCGGATGGTCCGCCGCATCGACGCCGTCGCCGCCGACCTGACTGACCTCAAGATCTCCGTCGCACGACTCGAAGGGCCACCACGGCACCTGCTCACGACGGGACGGGGATGAGACCGTGACCACCGAGACCCTCACCATCGTCATCAGCGCGATCGGCATCGTGCTCACCCTCGGCACCAGCCTGTTCGCCGCGGGGGCCTGGATGGTGCGCCGCATCGACGACCGCATCGACGCTGTCGACGAGAAACTCAGCACCCGCATCGACGCCGTCGCCGCCGACGTGACCGACCTCAAGATCTCCGTGGCGCGGCTCGAAGGACCGCCCCGGCACCTGCTCACCGCGGGAAGGAGATGACGCCGTGACTACCGAAACCCTCACCATCGTCATCAGCGCGATCGGCATCGTGCTCACCCTCGGCACCAGCCTGTTCGCCGCGGGGGCCTGGATGGTGCGCCGCATCGACGACCGCATCGACGCTGTCGACGAGAAACTCAGCACCCGCATCGACGCCGTCGACGAGAAGCTGACCGCCCGCATCGATGCTGTCGCCGCCGACGTGACCGACCTCAAGATCTCCGTGGCGCGGCTCGAAGGACCGCCCCGGCACCTGCTCACCGCGCGCCGCTGAGCAGCGCGCGTGGAAGCGCCTACCGGAGCACGAGGGCGGCGGCGCCGATGAGCGGCCCCTCGTCGCCCAGCCCCGAGCGCACGACCCTGGTTCGGCGCGAGTACTCATGCGCGGCGCTCGCGGTGAGAGCCTGCTGCACGAGGTCGATGTAGTCCGCCGACACCCGTGAGAATCCGCCGCCGATGGCTACCACGTCGAGGTCGACGAGGGTGGCAGCATCTGCGAGAGCCTCGCCCACCTCGCGGGCCGAACGCTCGATCGCCGCCCGTGCGACCGGGTCGCCTGCAGCCGAATCGCGAGCCAGATCCTCGCCGGTCGCTCCTGTCCAGCCCTGCTGCTGCGCCCAGGCGGCACTCGCGGGCCCCGAGGCGATCTCCTCGAGGGTCAGGCCACCGTGACGACGCACCTGACCGAGATGGCCGGCGTTGCCGGTGGCACCGGGGATATAGGCGCCGTTGGCGACGAACCCGCCGCCGACACCGGTGGAGACGACGATCGACAGCGAGGCGCCGGCGCCCTGCGTGGCACCGAGCCACGACTCGGCGAGCGCGAGTGCACCGCCGTCGTGACCGAGCACGGTGGGCACGTCGCGTCCGAGGACGGTGGATGCCGCAGCACGCACGGCCTCTTCGAGGCCGAAGCCGCGGGCGAGGGGCATGTTCACCGGCATGATCGCGCCGGCTGTGCGGTCGATGGGTCCGGCGCTGCCGACTCCCGCTCCGACGAGCTCGGCGTCCGCGCGAAGAGCCGCGAGGGCGTGCTCGACGATGGTGACGACCGAGGCGGTGAGCGACGCGAGCGTGGCTTCGCGACCGGTCGCCTGCCGGCTCCTGCTGCCCTCGACGAGCAGACCGTCCTCCGCGACGAGCGCGGCCTCCATCTTCGTGCCGCCCACATCGACGGCGAGCGCGTAGCGCGTCACTGGGGGTCGAGCCCGAGGTCGTCGAGGTCGAAGGCCGCGCGCCATTCCAGGCCCTCGGCTTCGATCGCGGTCTGTGCGCCGGTCTTGCGGTCGACGATCACGGCGACCGCGACGATCTCGGCGCCTTCCTTGCGCAGGGCTTCGACGGCCTTGAGCGCCGACTGTCCGGTGGTCGAGGTGTCTTCGAGCACCACGACGCGCTTGCCCTTGACGTCTGCGCCTTCGATCTGACGGCCACGCCCGTGGTCCTTGGGCTCCTTGCGCACGACGAAGGCGTCGAGCGGGGTGTCGGTGGCGACCGACGCATGCAGCACCGCGTTCGCGATCGGGTCCGCACCGAGGGTGAGGCCGCCGACCGCCGCGACATCGAGGTCGCCGATCAGGTCGAGCATGATGCGACCGATCGCGGGAGCGGCGCGGTGGTCCAGGGTGAGCTTTCGCATGTCGACGTAGTACGTCGCCTGCTTGCCGCTGGAGAGGGTGAAGTCGCCGTGGAACACCGCCTCCGCCTTGATGAGGTCGAGAAGTGTCTGGCGGTCTGCGTCGAGTGCGGTCACGGCATCCAGTGTAGGAGGCAAGCCGGCGTCGACGGGATCCGAGCCTTCGGATGCATGAGGCCCGACCGGATGCATGAGAACCGAGGCCGCACCGCTCATGCGCCCGTCCAGCACTCATGCAGATGTCGGCGAGGGACGTTCGTGCGGCGGTGATCCGTGTAGGAGGTGGGCCCTAGGCTTGAGGCATGCGCTTGGCCACCTGGAACGTCAACTCCATCCGCACCCGCGTCACCCGCACCGTCGAGTTCGCCGTCCGAGAAGACATCGACGTGCTGGCGATGCAGGAGATCAAGTGCAAGCCCGAGCAGTTCCCCTACGCTCCGTTCGAAGAGGCCGGCTACCACGTCGAGGTGCACGGGCTGAATCAGTGGAACGGCGTCGCGATCGCGAGTCGACTGCCGGTCACCGATGTGCGCACGTCGTTCGACGGGATGCCGGGCTTCGCGAAGGGGCATGAGGGGCCGGATGCGCCGCTCGAGGCCCGCGCGCTCGGCGTGATGGTCGAGGGGGTGCGGGTGTGGAGCCTGTACGTGCCGAACGGCCGTGCACTCGATGACCCGCACTACCTCTACAAGCTGCACTGGCTGGAGCAGCTGAAGAAGTCCACGGCCGCCGAGCTGTCGGCGAACCCCGACCTTCCGCTCGCTCTGGTGGGCGACTTCAACATCATCCCGTTCGATGTCGACAACGGCGACCCCGACATCGTGATCGGTCGGTCGACCCACGTCTCCCCGCAGGAGCGCGACGCGTTCTTCGCGTTCCAAGACGCCGGGGTCACCGACGTCGTGCGCCCGCTCATCCCCGAGGGCTTCACCTACTGGGACTACCAGCGTCTGAAGTTCCCCCGCAACGAGGGTGTCCGCATCGACTTCGTGCTGGGTTCGCGCACTCTCGCAGAAGCGGTGAAGGGCGCGTCCATCCACCGCGACGAGCGCAAGGGCGAGCAGCCCAGCGACCACGTCCCGGTGGTCGTCGACCTCGATTTCGGTGGCGCCGATGACGACGACGACCTCCCGATGATCTTCTCCTGAGTGCCGATCCCATGAGCGTGCGGCTGATCGCCACCGATCTCGACGGCACCCTTCTCGACTCGACGCCCGCCGTCACCGCACGCACCCGTGCGGCCCTCGACGCGGCCCGGGAGCGCGGAATCCACGTCGTGCCGGTCACGGCGCGTCAGCCGATCGGGCTGCGTGCCATCGCGGCGGATGCGGGCTTCGACGGTTGGGCTCTGTGCAGCAACGGCGCCTACGCCGTGCGCCTCGACGACGGGCGGATGCTGTTCGCCGAAGAGCTTCCGCCCGAGACGATCCGCTCCCTGGCCGAGGCCCTCCGCGCGAGCATCCCCGACCTGCTGTTCGCGAGCGTGCGCGACGCCGGCGAGACGTTCGTGGCCCAGCACGGCTATGCCGCGATCGCCGCTCTCGCCGACCACAAGCGCGACCCCGCCACCATGGGCGGCGTTCCGCTCGAGCAGGTGCTCGCCGCCCCCAGCCTGAAGTTCGTGATCCGCCACCCCGAGCTCGCCCCGGCCGCCCTGTTCGACACGGTGCGCTCGCTCGGGCTCACCGGCTTCGAGGTCACGCTCTCGGGTGCGCCGTTCGTCGAGGTCATGGCCGAAGGCGTCACCAAGGCCACGGGTCTCGCCCGCCTGTGCGAGCACCTCGGCATCGACCGCGCCGACGTCGTGGCCTTCGGCGACGCGCTCAACGACGTCGAGATGCTCCGCTGGGCAGGGCACGGGGTCGCCATGGCCGACGCCGAGCCGCTCGTGCACGACGCGGCCGACGAGACGACCGCGTCGAACGACGAAGACGGTGTGGCGCAGGTGATCGAGCGGCTGCTCGGCTGAGGATCAGCACGTGGGGATGAGCCCCTTCTCTCACGATCAGGGCACCCAGCCCCAGTCGGTGAAGCCTCAGCTCTCCACGCGGCGCCGACGCACGAGCATTCCGCCCATCACGGCCAGGAGGACGCCGATCGCGACGATCGCGATCGGCGCATCGGCACCGGTGCTTGCCAGCCCGCCGCCCGGAGCTGTGGCGCCACCGGTCTGACCGCCGCTTCCGGTCCCGGTGCCGGCGGCCGCGGTCACGGTCAACGCCGTGCTGGCGAGAACCTTGGTGCCCGACAGCGCCACCAGGGTGTGCGCACCTGCGGGCGCACTCGCCGGAATGCGCAGCGTGCCCTGGAGCACGCCATCAGCGTCTGCCGTCAGCGTTCCGAGTGTGATCGGGTCGGAGTGCAGCTCGAACGCGATCGTCGCTCCCGGCGCGAATCCGGTGCCCGAGATCGTGATGTCCTTGCCGGCGCGGATCGAGCCGGCGGACAGAGTCAGTGTCGGCTTCACCTCAGGTGTTGTGTCGACCGTGAGTGCGAAGTCGATGCCGGAGATCGCCTCCCCCTCGAGTACTGACACCGGAGTCGCCTCGGCTGCCGTAGCAACACCGTCGAAGAACTGCGGCTTCGCGGTCGTCGTACCGTCGCTGAACGTGGGGCTGGCCTTCAGAATGTATGTCCCATGGGGGACCGTCAGCGAGTATGCGCCGGTGACGGGGTCGGCGCGGGTGTCGTTGACCATCGTGCCGTTGCTCCACGCCTCCACGCGGACGTCGTCCGCAGCATCGGAGTCGATCGTTACGGTGCCGGTGATTTGGGCCGGCTTGCCGAGCGCCGCATCGATGCCGGCGACCTCCTCACCCGGTGCGACCGTCAGCAGCGTCGCGTTCTCCCACAGGAAAGCATCCTTCCAGTACTCCTCGATGATCCCGCGCTCGTTCGAATGGAAGAGCACCCGGTAGGTTCCCGCCACGACAGGAATGCGGAACGTGCCGTCGGAGTTCGTGTCGACGAAGAACACGTCGAGTCCCGTGCCGGCGGCATAGAACGCCACCGACGCGCTCAGCGGCTCATCGCTGGCGCTTCGCGTCACCGTGCCGCTGATGTAGCCGACCTCAGCAAGCGAGGCGTCGATGTCCGTGATGCCCTGCGGCTCTGTGACGGCGATGAGCGTCGCTGCGTCCCAGCCGTAGGCGTCCTTCCAGTACTCGGGCAGCAGCTCGGCGTCCGACGAGGCGAACCGCACGCGGTACGAGCCGGTGGGGAGGCCGCCAAGGATGTACTCGCCTGACGCTCCTGCCGTCGCCGCCGCCACGATCTCATTGTTGCTGTCGAGAGCCTGCACCTCGGCGCCGGCGATCGCGGAGCCGTCGTCTTCACGGGTCACGATGCCCTGGATGGAACCGCCTTGCACGAGCGAAGCATCGATCGCTGAGACCGCCTCCCCCTCACCGACGACGACCGGGATCGCCTGGGAGTAGTCGGAGGCGTCCTTCCAGTACTCGCGCTTCAGGTCGGTCCCCTCGGGAAAGAAGCTCACGATGTACGAGCCCGCGGCGAGGTTCGGCAGCGTGTAGGTCCCCGTCGAATCCGTGGTGACCGAAGCCCCCGTCGGTCCGTCTGCGGAGACCGTGACTCCGGCGACGGGTGTTCCGTCGTCGTCCCGGACGACCGTCCCGGAGATCGACCCGGCGACGACCGGATCTTCTGCCGCGGCCGCCGTCACACCGCCGAGAGCGAGAGCGAGTGCCGCCGCTCCCCCGAGCACCGCACGAATGAATGCGCGTCGTCGCGCCATGTCCCCACCCTCCGAAGGAGGACGACGCAGCGAAGCAAGTCGCGGTCGGCCTCGAGCCAGTGCCGATCGCACGGCAACGTATCCCTCGAAGCCTACGTGCGCAAGACATAGGAAGGGAATAGTCGATACACGGGAGTTACCCTGTCGTGATCAGTCGAACGCCCCGACCTCCTGCGCCTCCCGCGCACCTCCCACGCCAGGCGCGGCGATGTGGAAGGTCTCGGCGAACGAGTCCAGCAGCGATGCCTCACCGCGGACGACCGCGACGATGTCCGCGGCGAGCGCTTCTGCCGGCGTGACCTCGCCGCCGATCAGGTGCCGGATGCCGGGACCGGCGACGATCACCGCATCCGGCTCTGCGTCGGGAAGACTTCCGCCGACCGGCGGGGCCGGCGGTGCGATCTGCGCGACCCGGAGTTCCCCCTCGCGCACCGACGCGCGCAGGGCGACGTCGCCGACGTGCAGCTCGTACTCGGCGTCCACGGCACGATCGGCCATGAACGCCGTGTGCAGCGCCATCGTGAGGGAGTCCGCGGTGATGACGTCCCCCGGTTCTGGGTCGCCCATCGCCTGGAAGCCCCACCGTCCGAGGGCGAGCACGATCGGCTCGATCGAGCGGCCGTAGGGGGTGAGCTCGTACACGAGGCCGCAGTTCGACAACGGCACCCGCCGCACGACCCCACCCTCCTGCAGCTCCTTCAGCCGGGTGGAGAGGATGTTGGTCGGGATGCGCGGCAGGCCCCGCCTGAGGTCGGTGTACCGACGCGGACCGACGAGCAGATCGCGGACGATGAGCAGCGCCCACCGTTCCCCGATCAGTTCGACGGCCGTCGTCACACCGCAGTACTGGCCGTAGCTCCGCGCCGCCATGTCAGGATCCGGCGCTCTGCTCCGCGACGTGCTCGGGTCCGTTCTCGGCGGCCTCCTCGGTCATGAACAGGAAGCCGAGCGAGTTGCCGTCGGGGTCGTCCAGGTCGCGCGAGTACATGAAGCCGTAGTCCTGGGCCGGCTTGGGCTCGGCACCACCGGCCGCGAGCCCCTTGGCCAGGATGTCGTCGACGTCTTCGCGCGAATCGCGGCTGAAGGAGACGGACACCTGGGCGACCTCGTTCGGGTCGGCGATCGGCTTGTCGGTGAACGTGGCGAAGAACTCGCGCGTGAGGAGCATGAAGAAGATATCCTCCGTCCAGACGACGCACGCGGCATTCTCGTCGGTGAACAGCGGATTGATCTCGCAGCCGAGCGCCGTGTAGAACGCCTTCGCGCGCTCAAGGTCGCTGGTGGGCAGGTTGACGAACACCTTGGTCATGATGACTCCTCCGTCGATGCGCGCTCATCGGTCGGTGAGCCCGTGCGAGTAGCTTGCAAAAGACAACCACGCTTGTCAAGAGCAAGTGACTCCCGATCCCCCGCACGGGGGATGCGACGCCGTCACGCCCCGCCCTACGGTGGAGGGATGCCTGCTGTCCCGTTCCTCCGCACGCCGACCGAGCGCGAACGGCGCGGCGACATCGTCCTCGCCGTGGTCATGTTCGTGGGAGCCGTGCTGAGCGCCGGGCTCTCCTCGATCGCCCAGGTGTACGGCGACGAACAGGCTCCGTTGTGGACCGCACTCGTGTACGCGGTCGTCGTGACCACTCCTCTCGCGGTCCGCCGCCGCTGGCCCGGCACGGTCGCCATCATCGTGGTCGTGGCGTACTTCATCGCGGTGACGATCCGCGTCCCCGAGATCTACGTCGGCAACATCGCGATGTTCATCGCGATCTACACGGCGGGGGCGTGGATGAACGATCGTCGCCGCGCGGTCATCGTCCGCATCGGGATCATCGTGAGCATGTTCGTGTGGCTGCTGATCACGATGTACCGCGATGCGATCCTCGAAGCCGACAAGGCGGATGTCATCGCCGGAGCCATGTCTCCCTACGTGGCCTTTATGCTCATCCAGCTGCTGCTGAACGTGCTCTACTTCGGCGGGGCCTACTACTTCGGCGAGCGGTCATGGGCTGCAGCGACACAGCTCGCGGTGCTCGAGCAGCGCACGGCCGAGCTCGAGCGCGAACGCGAGGTCACCGCGGCACAGGCGGTCGCCCTCGACCGGGTGCGCATCGCCAGGGAGCTGCACGACGTGGTCGCCCACCACGTGTCGGTCATGGGCGTGCAGGCGGGAGCCGCGCGCCTGGTGCTCGACCGGGACCCGGCAGAGTCCGCACGCATCCTCACCGGGATCGAGGGGTCGGCGCGTGACGCCATCCACGAGCTGCGCCAGCTGCTGGAGACTCTGCGGACCCCCGGAGGAGAGACGACGGATGCCGCCTCGACCCTGGCCCTCGACGACATCCCCGAACTCGTCGACGCCTCGACCGAGGCGGGGCTGCCGACGGCGTACACGGTGATCGGCGACCCGACGCCCGTGCCTTCGCTCGTCGCCGTGAATCTGTATCGCATCGCCCAGGAGTCGCTGACGAACGCCCGCCGCCATGCCGGGCCCGATGCGACCGCCGACTTCCGCGTGCGCTACGACGATGACGGCGTCGAGGTCGAGATCGTCAACACCGGGCGCCCGGTCGCCCAGGTGCGCCCAGGACTCGGACAGCTCGGGATGCGCGAGCGTGCCGCGGCCTCCGGCGGCACCCTCGAGGTGACCCCCCGACCATTCGGCGGGCTGCGCGTGCGCGCCCGTGTGCCCCTGCCCTTCACGAGCGAATCGAGCGTGAACCGATGACCGCCCCGATCCGCGTGCTGCTCGTCGACGATCACGCACTGCTGCGCGCCGGCTTCCGCACGATCCTCGACACGCAGACCGACATCGCCGTGGTCGGGGAGGCATCCTCCGGGGCCGAGGCGGTGGCGCAGGCCGCGGCCCTGCATCCCGACGTCATCATGATGGACGTGCAGATGCCCGACATGGACGGCATCGAGGCCACCAGGCGCATCGTCGCCGACCCGGGCGTCGACGCGGCCATCGCGATCGTCACCACGTTCGACCGCGACGACTACCTGTACCGGGCTCTGGACGCGGGGGCCGGCGGGTTCCTGCTCAAGAACGCCGGCGCCGAGGATCTGATCGCGGCGGTGCGGGCACTGGCCGCGGGCGACGGCATGCTCGCCCCCGAGGTGACCCGCCGCGTGTTGGCGCGCTTCGCCGCGACACCCGCTCCCGCCGCCGCATCGGCCACGAGCGGCGCCCTCCCGAAAGTCGCACTCGCCGAGCCCCTCACCGACCGTGAGGCCGAGGTGCTCACGCTGCTCGCCGATGCCCGCAGCAACGCCGAGATCGCGCAGGCGCTGTTCATCGGCGAGGCGACCGTGAAGACGCACGTCTCGCGCGTCCTGCAGAAGCTGGGTGCCCGGGATCGCGTGCAGGCGGTGGTGCTGGCTCATCGCATGGGGCTCGCGTAGCGCGGCGCACCCGGGCTCCGCGCCGACCTCCCGCTCCGCGATAACCTCGGAGCCATGTCCGACGCCGCACCCCTGTCCCGCCCGATCCTCGCGGGGGTGGTGACGGCACTGGTCGGCTTCACCAGCTCGTTCGCGGTCGTGTTGACCGGGCTCGACGCCGTCGGGGCGAACGCGGCGCAGGCGGCGAGCGGACTCCTCGCCGTCAGTCTCACGATGGGCCTGGCCTGCGTGGTGCTCGCCTGGCGGTATCGGATGCCGATCACGGTCGCCTGGTCGACGCCCGGTGCCGCCCTCCTCGTGGCAACCGGCGCTGTCGAAGGCGGGTGGTCGGCAGCGGTCGGCGCCTTCCTGATCACCGCGGCCCTCATCCTGCTCACCGCTCTCTGGCCGGCGCTCGGTGCGCTGATCGCCCGCATCCCGCCCTCGATCGCGCAGGCGATGCTCGCCGGCGTCCTGCTGCCGCTGTGTCTCGCACCGATCACCGGTATCGTCGCGAACCCCTGGGGCGTGGTGCCGGTCGTGCTCACCTGGCTGCTTTTCGCCCGTCTCGCACCGCGCTGGGCGGTGCCGTTCGCGTTCGTCGCCGCGGCCGTCGTGGTTGCCGTGTCGCTGATCGGAGAAGGCGCACCGTTCGACCCCGCACTGCTCCTCCCGCGCCTCGAGTTCACGGCACCGACGTTCACGGTCGGCGCGCTCGTCGGCCTCGCGCTGCCGCTGTTCATCGTCACGATGGCCTCCCAGAACGTGCCGGGCATCGCGATCATGCGCAGCTTCGGGTATGAGGTGCCGTGGCGTCCGGCCATGCTGGTGACCGGGATCGGCACGGCCCTGGGAGCGACGGCAGGCGGACACGCCATCAACCTCGCCGCGATCAGCGCCGCACTCGCCGCGTCGCCGGACGCCGATCCCGACCCAAGGCGACGGTGGGTCGCCGGGGTCTCGACCGGGGCGTCGTACCTCGTGCTCGCCGCGTTCTCCGCCGCGTTCGCCGCCCTCGTGGTGCTCGCGCCCGCCGCTGTGATCCCCGCCGTCGCGGGGCTGGCTCTGTTCGCCGCGTTCGGCTCGGCGGTGCAGCAGGCGATCGACGATCCGAACGAGCGGATCCCCGCCGTGGTGACCTTCCTGGTGGCCGCATCCGGGATCGCCGTCCTCGGTGTCAGCGCCGCGTTCTGGGCCCTCGTGGCAGGGCTCCTGGTGCGCACTGTGCTGCACACCCGCCGCCGCTGATCCTCCCCTCCCCCTGACGGGTGATCCCCTCGCGTCCGTCGCAGGGGGGATGCCCCGCGATGCCTGCGCTCCGTAGCGTGAGGGTATGACCACAGGAATGCTCGAACTCTCCGGCATCACCAAGAGCTACGGCTCTCGGCGCGTGCTCGATGACGTGTCCTTCACCGTCGCCCCCGGGCGGCTGACGGGCTTCGTCGGCGGCAACGGCGCCGGCAAGACCACCACCATGCGCATCGTCCTCGGCCTGCTGTCCTCCGACGGCGGCACGGTCGACCTGGACGGTGCCGCCCTCACCGCCGAGGACCGCCGCCGCTTCGGCTACATGCCCGAGGAGCGCGGGCTCTACCCGAAGATGAAGGTCCTCGAGCAGATCGTCTATCTCGCCCGCCTGCACGGCTTCAGCAAGCAGGAGGCCACGGAGCGGGCGAGCGCCCTGCTCACGGAGCTCGGACTCGGCGAGCGGCTGAACGACACGATCGAGTCGCTCTCGCTCGGCAACCAGCAGCGCGCGCAGATCGCCGCCTCTCTCGTGCACGACCCCGAGGTGCTCATCCTCGACGAGCCATTCTCGGGCCTCGACCCGCTCGCGGTCGACGTGGTCGCGGGAGTCCTGCAGGCCAGTGCCGCCAAGGGCGCCTCCATCCTGTTCTCCTCCCATCAGCTCGACGTGGTCGAGCGCCTGTGCGACGACCTCGTCATCCTCGCCGGTGGCACGATCCGTGCGTCCGGTTCCCGCGAGGCGCTGCGTTCCGAGCACGCCAGGGACCGCTACGAGCTCGTCTCCGCGGGCGACGCCGGATGGCTGCGCACCGAGCCCGGAGTGACGGTCGTCGACTTCGAAGGCGGCTACGCGCTGTTCGACGCGGACGGCCCCGAGACGGCGCAGCGCGTGCTGCAGTCCGCCGTGCAGCGCGGCGATGTCGCGAGCTTCGCCCCCAAGCATCCGTCCCTCGCCCAGATCTTCAAGGAGGTCATCCAGTGAGCGCCCCCACCCCCGTCCGCGCCTCCAACGGCATCTGGCTCGTCGCCGAGCGCGAGATCGGATCGAAGCTGCGCAGCAAGGCGTTCCTGATCTCCACCGGCATCCTGCTGGTCCTCGCGCTCGCCGGCATCCTGTTCGGCGGTTTCGCGAGCAAGAACACCGACACCACGCCGATCGCCGCGACGGCGGAGACCGCGGCCGCCGTCTCGGCCATCCCGAACGTCGAGGTCACCACGGTCGCCGACCAGGCCGAGGCCGAGAAGCTCGTACGAGATGACAAGGTCGACGCCGCAGTGCTGCCGGGCGACAGCCCCTCCGGCTACACGGTCATCGCCTTGCAGGATGCCCCTGGTTCGATCATGTCCGCGCTGTCGATCTCTCCCGAGGTCGTCATCCTGGAGCCGGCCACCACCAACCCGCTGCTGCGGTATTTCATCGCGATCGCGTTCGGACTGGTCTTCATGATGGCCGCGGCGACGTTCGGCGGCACGATCGCGCAGAGCGTCGTGGAAGAGAAGCAGACCCGCGTGGTCGAGGTGCTGCTGTCGGCGATCCCGGCGCGCACACTGCTGGCGGGCAAGGTCATCGGCAACACGGTGCTGGCGATGGGGCAGATCCTCGCCCTGGCAGCCGTGGCCACGATCGGGCTGATCGTCACCGGTCAGCGCGAGGTGCTCACCACGCTGGGCGCGCCGATCATCTGGTTCGCCGTGTTCTTCCTGTTCGGCTTCATCCTGCTCGCGGCGATGTTCGCGGCCGCGGCCTCCATGGTCTCTCGCCAGGAGGACATCGGCTCCACGACCACCCCGATCACGATGCTGATCATGGCGCCGTACATCCTGGTGATCGTGTTCAACGACAACCCGCTGGTGCTGACGATCATGTCGTACGTGCCGTTCTCGGCCCCGGTCGGCATGCCGATGCGCCTCTTCGTCGGGGAGGCCCAGTGGTGGGAGCCGCTGCTGAGCCTGGTCATCCTGCTCGCGAGCTGCGTGGCCGCGATCGTCATCGGCGCGAAGATCTACGAGAACTCGCTGCTGCGCATGGGATCCCGGGTCAAGCTCTCCGAGGCGCTGCGCGGCTGACGCTGCAGACGACAGAAGCCCCCTGCTCCGCATCGCGCGGGGCAGGGGGCTTCTTCGTCTCAGCGGATCGGCGACCCGCGGGTCAGATCACGCCGTCGGCGAGGGTCGTCGGGTTGCCGAAACGGTGGTTCGTGATCGACACGGCCTGCTCGTGCAGGAACGGCAGCATCTCGACGCGACCGGCACCGGTCACGGCGTGCGACCAGACCGCCACGTCGGGGCTTCCGTCGAGCGCTTCGTGGAGAGCGGCGGCGTCGCCACCGACCAGACGCACGCGGTGCCAGGAGTTCGCCGCCTTCGCGTAGCGCTTTGTCCATGCCGCATCCGACTCGTGCTTCACGCTCACGCCGTGCGCACGCAGCGCCTTCTCGATGCGCGAGGGCAACGCCTGCGCCGACACCGTGAACGGGCTGCCGCTGCGCAGGGCGGCGGCGAGCACGCGGATGCCGTCGACGAGCGGGGAGTTCTCGGCGATGCGCACGTCGACCGCGACCGGACGGTAGCGGAAGAGGTTGCGCTCGACCCCGAGCCCGGACTTGTCGCTCACCGCGCCGAACTCATCGACCCAGGCCCGTTCGTCGGACGCCGCGGCGCGGTGCAGCCATTCGGCCTCTGCCGCGTCGACCTCGACTCCGGCCGCATCCAGCAGCGCAGCGACCACGGGTACGACGGCCGCACTCGGCGCCGCAGCCGGAAGGTCGGCCGGGGCCCACTCGCCCAGTCCGAAGAGGTAGTTCGGCCCACCGGCCTTCGCACCCGCTCCGACAGCCGAGCGCTTCCAGCCGCCGAACGGCTGACGCTGCACGATCGCCCCGGTGATGCCGCGGTTCACGTACAGGTTGCCGGCCTCGACGCGATCGAGCCAGGTGGCGACCTCCTCGGAGTCGAGCGAGTGGATGCCGGCGGTCAGGCCGTAGTCGACCGCGTTCTGCAGGCGCAGGGCCTCATCCAGGTCCTTCGCGTGCATGATGCCGAGCACCGGGCCGAAGAACTCGGTCAGGTGGAAGTACGAGCCCTCGCGCACGCCGGTCTTGACGCCGGGCGTCCACTGCTTCCCGTCTTCGTCGAGCTTGCGCGGCTCGACCAGCCAGCGCTCGCCCTTCTCGAGCTTCGTGAGCGCCGTGAGCAGCTTGCCGTTCGCGGGCTCGATGATCGGACCCATCTGCGTGGCCGGGTCATCGGGCAGGCCGACGCGCATCGAGGTCACGGCATCCACCAGCTGACGCTCGAACCGCTTCGAGTCGGCGACCGATCCGACGAGGATCGCCAGCGACGCGGCGGAGCACTTCTGCCCCGCGTGGCCGAACGCGCTGCGCGCCACATCGGCGGCCGCGAGGTCGAGGTCGGCGGAGGGGGTGACGATGATCGCGTTCTTGCCACTGGTCTCGGCCAGCAGTGGCAGGTCGGAGCGGAACGAGCGGAACAGCTGTGCCGTCTCGTACGCTCCCGTGAGGATCACGCGGTCCACCGCGGGGCCGGCGACCAGGCGCTTTCCGAGGTCGCGCGAGGCCAGGTCGACGAGGGCCAGCAGGTCGCGCGGCACACCGGCGGCCCACAGCGCCTCGACCATGACGGCGCCGCAGCGCTGGGTGAGCTTGGCCGGCTTGATGATGACCGCGGAGCCGGAGGCCAGCCCCGCGAGCACGCCGCCGGCGGGGATCGCGACCGGGAAGTTCCACGGCGGGGTGACCACGGTCACCTTCGACGGCACGAACTCCGCACCCGAGACGGTCTCGAGATCCTTCGCGCGCTCGGCGTAGTAGTGCGCGAAGTCGATGGCCTCGCTGATCTCGGGGTCGGCCTCGGCGATGGTCTTGCCCGCCTCGTTCGCCATGATCTCGATGAGCTGACCGCGGCGCGCGGCGAGCTCGTCTCCGGCGCGGTGCAAGACGGCGGCGCGGTCGGCGGCCGGCAACGCGGCCCACTTCTCGGCGGCGGCGGTCGCTGCGGCAAAGATGCCGTCGAGCTCGGCATCCGTGTCGACCTTGGCGAGCGCGATGGTGTCGAGACCGAGCGTCGAGCCGACCGAGCGGCTCAGGATCTCACGACCCCAGGCGCGGTTCGCGGCGATGGCGGGGTCGGTGTCAGCCTGGTTCTCGAAGCCGGTGGTGGTTCCGGAGGGAGCCTCGACGGTACGGTCCTGCACGCGGTGGGGGCCGGGGACGAATCCCGCCTCATCGGTCGCGAGCGCGGCCAGCGAGCGCTCGAAGCGCTCCCGTTCGCGGGTGAGCAGGGTCGGGTTCGAGGCCAGCTCGAACACCGCGGACATGAAGTTCTCGGGGCTGGCGTTCTCCTCGAGGCGGCGCACGAGGTACGCGATCGCGACGTCGAACTCGGCCGGGTTCACCACCGGTGTGTACAGCAGCAGGCGTCCGACATCCTTGCGGACCGCCTCGGCCTGACCCGTCGCCATGCCCAGCAGCATCTCGTACTCGACGAGGGGGTCGGCGCCGGTCGGGTCGGCCACACCGCGCGCCTGCGCGAGCAGCCAGGTGTAGGCGATGTCGAACAGGTTGTGACCCGCGACGCCGATGCGCACGGCGTCGAGCCGCTCGGGCGTCATCGCCCAGTCCAGCACGCGCTTGTAGTTCGTGTCGGAGTCCTGCTTGGTGCCGTAGGTCGCGAGCGGCCAGCCGTGCACCTTCGAGTCGACCTCTTCCATCGCGAGGTTCGCGCCCTTGACCACGCGCACCTTGATCGGGGCTCCGCCCTTCGCACGGCGGGCGGCGGCCCACTCCTGCAGGTGCTGCATGGCGCCGAGGGCGTCGGGGAGGTAGGCCTGCAGCACGATGCCGGCTTCGAGGTCCTCCAGGCCGGGCTGGTCGAGGATGCTCGTGAAGGCCGCGATCGTCAGGTCGAGGTCGCGGTACTCCTCCATGTCGAGGTTGATGAACTTCGCCTTGCCCTGGGCTTCAGCTCGGGCGGCGAGCTCGTAGAGAGGAGTGAGCTTCTCGACGACATCGGCCACCGCCTCGTCGAACGACCACATCGACAGCTGGCTCACGACGCTGGACACCTTGATCGAGACGTAGTCGACGTCGTCGCGGGCGAGGAAGTCGCGGGTGCCCTGCAGACGGTGCCCCGCTTCGCGCTCGCCGAGCACGGCCTCGCCGAGGAGGTTGAGGTTCAGGCGGTTGCCGCTCTTGCGCAGCTTCGCGATCGCGGGGCCGAGCTTGGAGGGCGTGGCATCCAGCACGAGGTGCCCGACCATGGCGCGCAGCACGCGACGCGAGATCGGGACGACGACGCCGGGGATCTTCGGCGCCCAGAAGCCGCCGGTCTTGATCGCGGCCCGCAGGTAGCCGGGCAGCAGCGCCGGGGTGATGTCGCTCAGCTCGGCGAGCTTGCGGCCGGCGACGCGCAGGTCTTCCGGACGCATCACGCCGTCGACGAAGCCGACCGTGAACGCGAGTCCGTTCGGGTCCTTGAGCACTTCGGACAGGCGCTGGGCGGCCGGCTCGACGGGGTGGGTCTCGCTCTCGACGAGCCAGCGCTGCACCAGGGCGGCGACGTCTTCGGTACGGGGAGTGGTGGTGTCGGCGGCGACAGGCATCGGTGGGACCTTCCAAGAGAGCGCACACCGGGATTTCGTGTGCGGGCTGGATCATTGTCCTGCCGCTCGGTAGGCTCCGTCTATCAACCGATTTGCGTGGATTCTGTTCACTCAAGCTGAACGAAGGATGCCGCCGTGCTGGATGTGAATCGACTCCGGATGCTGGTGGAGCTCTCGCGCCGCGGAACGCTGTCGGCCGTCGCCGACGCCCTGTCGTACAGCAAGGCCTCGGTGTCGCAGCAGCTGAGCGCGCTGGAGCGCGATGTGGGCGTGCCGCTGCTGCGCCGGGTGGGGCGCGGAGTGCAGTTCACCCCGCAGGGGAACGTGCTCGTGGCCGAGGCCATCGGCATCCTCGATCAGCTCGAGCACGCCGAGGTCGCCGTCGCCGAATCGCTCACCGAAGTGACCGGCACCGTGCGCATCGCGGTGTTCCAGTCGACGGCGCACTCCCTGCTTCCCCGCGCGCTCGAAGCCCTCAAGGACCGGCACCCCGCGCTGCGGGTCGAAGTCACCGAGTGCGACCCGGAGACCGGACTGGTCGGGGTGTCCAGCCGCGACTTCGACCTGATCCTCGCCGAGCAGTACCCGGGCCGCACACGTCCGATCCACGCCGACCTCGACCGGGTGGTGCTCGCACACGACGCGATCGCGCTCGCCCGACGCCCCGGAACCCCCGCGCACGCCGACGCCCTCGCTGCACTGTGGTCGACGCGGGAGGAGCCCTGGGTGCTCGAGCCCGCAGGCACCGCCTCGCGCGCCTGGGCCGAGCAGCTGTGCCGCACAGCGGGGTTCGAACCCGACGTGCGGTTCGAGATCGCCGACCTCACCGCGCACGTGCGGCTGATCCACGCCGGGCTCGCGGTCGGGCTGCTGCCGGAACTCGTGTGGGCGGGCGACACTCCGACCGTCGATCTGGCGCCGCTCCCCCACGAGCCCCGCCGCGAGATCTTCTCCTCTGCGCGGCGGGTGTCGGCCGACGCCCCCTCCATCCGCGCGGTGCGCAGCGCGCTGGCCGACGCGGCATCCCACAACCTGCCCGTCTGAGCAGACGCAGAGGCACCCAGCGGGAATATGCATGCACATGCATCTGTTCACACCCGTGTACCCGGACGAAGGAGTCCGATCCACTCCTTTCGAAAGGCACTTCTGTGAGCACTCCCGTCATCGACCGCACCGCACCGACCGAGCACCCCGTCCTCGACGTACTCGCCGGTCGCTGGAGCCCCCGCGCCTTCGATGCGCAGAACTCGATCGATGAGGCCAAGCTCGCCACCGCCCTCGAGGCCGCCCGCTGGAGCCCTTCGGCCAACAACTCGCAGCCCTGGCGCTTCATCGTCGCCCGCCGTGGCACGGCACTGCACGCGCAGGTCGTCGACGCCCTGATGGGTTTCAACCAGGCATGGGCGGGCAACGCCGCCGTGCTCGTGGTCGCGATCGCCGAGACGGCCGACGCCTCCGGCACCCCGATCACCCACGCCCTCTACGACCTCGGCCAGGCCGTTGCGCACTTCTCGGTGCAGGCCCACCACGACGGACTGGTGGTTCACCAGATGAGCGGCTTCGACCCGGAGGTCGTCCGCGAGTTCGCCGACCTCGAAGAGCGATTCGTGCCCTTCACCGTCTTCGCCGTCGGCGAGTTCGGCGACATCGAAGCCCTTCCTGAGGTGCTGCAGGAGCGCGAGGTCGCCCCGCGCGTGCGTCGCCCCATCACCGAGACGGTCATCCTCAGCGCCTGAGCGCAGACCGCACGGACAAGAGCGCCGCCCCGGTTTCATCCGGGGCGGCGCTCTTGTGCACGGGGGTGATGCTCAGTCCTCGAGCAGCTCAGTCCTCGAGCAGTTCGGCCTCGATCACATCGTCGTCGGCCGCGGGTTCGGGCGTCGTCGAGGTGAGCACGAGGCCCATCCCGTCGGCGGCCACATCCACCCGCACCGTGTCACCGTCGTGCACGCCGCCCGAGAGCAGCGCGGTGGCCAGCTTGTTCTGCACCTCGCTCTGGATGAGGCGGCGCAGCGGTCGGGCGCCGAACATCGGGTCGTACCCGCGCTCGGCGAGCCACGACCGGGCGTCCGGGGTGACTGCGAGCGTGAGCCGGCGATCCTTCAGACGCTTGTGCAGCTGATCGATCGACAGCTCGACGATCTGGGCGAGGTCGTCTTCGCTCAGAGCCGAGAACATCACGATGTCGTCGAGACGGTTCAGGAACTCCGGACGGAACGCCTGTCGCACGAGGGCCATGACCTGGTCGCGCTTCTCATCGGGTGCGAGCACCGGGTCGATGAGGATCGGCGATCCCAGGTTCGATGTCAGGATCAGGATCACGTTCGAGAAGTCGACCGTGCGGCCCTGCCCGTCGGTCAGTCGACCGTCGTCGAGCACCTGCAGTAGCACGTCGAACACCTCGGGGTGCGCCTTCTCGACCTCGTCGAGCAGGATCACGCTGTACGGACGACGCCGCACGGCCTCGGTCAGCTGACCGCCCTGCTCGTAGCCGACGTACCCGGGAGGGGCACCGACGAGCCGCGAGACCGAGTGCTTCTCGCCGTACTCCGACATGTCGATGCGCACCATGGCGTGCTCGTCGTCGAAGAGGAACTCGGCCAGGGCCTTGGCCAGCTCGGTCTTTCCCACACCGGTCGGTCCGAGGAACAGGAACGAACCGGTCGGGCGACCGGGGTCGCTGATGCCCGCGCGCGAGCGTCGAACCGCATCCGACACCGCCTTGACGGCGTCCTTCTGACCGATCAGGCGCTTGCCGAGCTCGTTCTCCAGGTGCAGCAGCTTCTCGCTCTCGCCCTGAAGCAGACGCCCGACGGGGATGCCGGTCCACGCGGCGATCACGGCGGCGATGTCCTCATCGGTCACCTGCTCGTTGACCATGCGGGGTTCGGCGGGGGTCGCCGCCTCGGCCTGCTCGGCCTCGGCGATGTCGCGCTCCAGCCGCTTGATGGTCTCGTACTCCAGCTTCGAGGCCTTCGTGTAGTCGGCGTTGCGCATCGCGAGATCGCGCTGGGTGATCGCGTCGTCGAGCTGCTTCTTCAGCTCACCGACCCTGTTGAGCCCCTGACGCTCGCGCGCCCAGCGGGCCTCGAGCTCGGCGAGCTGCCGCTCCATGCCCACGAGCTGCTCACGCAGAGTGCTCAGGCGCTCCTTGGAGGCGGCGTCCTTCTCCCGCTTCAGCGCGAGCTCCTCGAGCTTCATCCGGTCGACCTGGCGCTTGAGCTGGTCGATCTCGACCGGCGACGAGTCGATCTCCATCTTGAGCCGCGACATCGACTCGTCGATCAGGTCGATCGCCTTGTCGGGAAGCTGGCGCGCAGGAAGGTACCGGCTCGACAGTGCAGCCGCGGCCACCAGGGCACTGTCGGAGATCGTGACACCGTGATGCGCCTCGTACCGCCCCTTGAGGCCGCGGAGGATCGCGATCGTGTCCTCGACCGTCGGCTCGCCGACGTACACCTGCTGGAAGCGGCGCTCGAGAGCGGCGTCCTTCTCGATGAACTCGCGATACTCGTTGAGCGTGGTCGCACCGATCAGGCGCAGCTCACCGCGGGCCAGCATGGGCTTGAGCATGTTCGACGCAGCCACGGAGCCCTCGCCGCCGCCCGCACCCATGAGCACGTGCAGCTCGTCGATGAACGTGATGACCTGACCGTCGGACTCGGTGATCTCTTTGAGCACCTGCTTCAGCCGCTCTTCGAACTGCCCGCGGTACATGGCGCCGGCCACGAGTGCCGAGATGTCGAGCGTGACCAGCTCCTTGTCCTTGAGGGACTCGGCGACGTCGCCCGCGACGATGCGCTGGGCGAGTCCTTCGACGACGGCGGTCTTGCCGACGCCCGGCTCACCGATCAGCACGGGGTTGTTCTTCGTGCGGCGGGTGAGCACCTGGCTGACGCGACGGATCTCGCTGTCGCGTCCGATCACGGGGTCGAGCTTGCCCTCGCGGGCACGGTCGGTGAGGTTGATGCCGAACTGCTCGAGGGCGGACTGCTGCTCTTGATTCTGGTTACCGGTCTGCGGGGTGGTCATGCGCTCCTCCTGGAGATGCTCCTTCTGGTCGTCTCCCGCCTGCCGGATCGGAAGACGGGATCAAAGTTGAGTGTTGTTGACTCAAGTTTAGCACGCGCTCCTCCGCGATGACATCCCAGATCGCGGCGGCGACCGCCCGCTTGGATCCCGAAGCCGCACCCGCCTCCACGCCGCCCGGTCCGAGGATGTGCACCGCGTTCTCGACGGACTCGAAGCCGCGCTCCCACCCGACCTCGTTCACCACGAGGAGGTCGACACCCTTGCGCTGCTGCTTGGCGCGTGCACGGGCGAGCATCTCGGCCTGATCCTCAGGAGTCTCCGCGGCGAAGCCGACGACGAGCTGCCCCGGTCGCCGCGCCGCGGCCAGAGCCGCCACGATGTCCTCGTTCTCGATCAGTTCGATGGCCGGCCCCCCGCCGCCCTCTTTCGTGAGCTTGCGCTCCGACACCTGCACCGGTCGGTAGTCGGCGACCGCCGCCGCCATCACGACGACGTCGGCGACCTCGGACTCACGCGTCATCGCCTCGGCGAGGTCAGCGGCGGCGCCGACGGGCACGATGCGGATCGACGGATGCCGCGCCTCGGCGAGCACATCGCCGGAGATATGGGCCGACACCAGGGTGACCTCGGCCCCACGGGCGGCGGCCTCGGCGGCGAGCGCCACCCCCTGCCTTCCGCTGGAGCGATTGCCGAGGAAGCGCACCGGATCGATCGGTTCCCGCGTGCCGCCGGCCGAGACCACGACGCGCACCCCGGCGAGGTCGCCAGGAGTCAGCAGCGCTTGCGCGGCGGCGAAGATCTCCTCCGGCTCCGACATCCTGCCGGGACCGCTGTCGCCGCCGGCGAGCTCGCCGTCGGCGGGTCCGACCAGATGTACCCCGCGCTCCCGCAGGGTGGCGATGTTCGCCTGCGTCGCCCGGTTCCGCCACATCTCCGCGTGCATCGCCGGGGCGAGCAGCACCGGGGCCTCGGTGGCGAGCACCGTCGTTCCCAGGAGGTCGTCGGCGAGGCCCGCGGTGATCTTCGCGATCGAGTTCGCGGTCGCCGGGGCGACGATCACGAGTTCGGCGGCCTGGCCGAGGGCGACGTGCCGCACCTTCGCCACGTCGTCGTGCACGCTCGTGGTCACCGGGTGCCGGCTGATCGCCTCCCACGTGGGCAGACCCACGAAGCGCAGTGCATCCTCGGTGGGCACCACGGTCACGTCGTGCCCGCCCTTCGTGAGCAGGCGCACGAGGTGCACCGTCTTGTACGCGGCGATGCCGCCTGTGACTCCGACGACGATGTTCACGTCTCGATTCTGCCCCAGCATCCGCCGTCGTGGGCCGACGTCGGCGTCCTCGACCTAGACTTGGCACCGTGTGCACGGTCGTGATCGATGTCGAGAATGCCGGCTCCGCACGACTTCTCGCGGTCCGGGACGAAGACCCGCTGCGGGCGTGGGACTCCCTCGGAGCCTGGTGGCCCGAGGAGCACCCCGGCGTGATCGGGATCCGCGACCGTCGGGCCGGTGGGGCCTGGCTCGCCGTGAACCCCGCCGAACGTCGCCTCGCCGTACTGCTGAACCGCGCGGATGTGGAGGGCCTCCCCGAGACGCACGTCGTCTCGCGCGGAGCCCTCGCGCTGGAGTCGGTCAGCGCCCGCTCCCCCGTCGCACCGCTGTCGATGCATGGCTTCAATCTGCTCGAAGTGCGGCCGGAGGGCGCCAGGGTGCTGTCGTGGGACGGCGTCGACCTGCGTGAGACACCCATCGATCCGGGCACGCACATGATCGCTCACGACGACCTCGACGATGTGACGACCCCGCGGATCGAGGCCTGGCTGCCGGAGTTCCGCGCCCTCGGGCCGACCGCTGACAGCGCGGACTGGACGGCCGAGTGGACCGCGCTGCTCGCATCCTCGACCGCCCTGGCCCCGGAGGACGACCGGGCGATCATCCGCGACAACCGTCCGCACGGCTACCCGACGCAGTCACTGCTCTACTGCGTCGCCACGGTCACCGGCGACGGTGTCGAGGTGCGCGACGTCACCCTCCCGACCCCGGCGCACTGGACCGAATAGCCGGCGCGACCTGCGGATCGTCCGACCCGACCCGGACTCAGGCTGCGGGCACCGCCGACTCCTCGGCGCAGGAGAACCGCGCGCGGTAGGCCGTCGGTGTGAGGCCGAGCACCCTGGCGAAGTTCTGCCGGAGCACGGCCGCCGAGCCGAATCCGCACTCGTCGGCGATGTGCTCGAGCGGGAGGTCGGTGCGCTCCAGCATCCGCTGCGCGTGGATGATGCGCTGACGCGCGAGCCAGGCCGCGGGCGTGGCACCGTACTCGGCCTTGAAGCGGCGGGCGAAGGTGCGCGGCGACATCAACGCCCTGGCCGCGAGCTGGTCGACGCCGAGGTCGTCGCGGAGGTTCGCGACCGCCCAGTCGGCGACGGCGGCGAGCGAGTCGGTCGGTACCACCGGGATCGGACGGTCGATGAACTGCGCCTGGCCACCGTCGCGCTGGGGCGGCACGACCATCCGGCGGGCGATGCGGTTGGTGAGCTCGGCGCCCACCTCCTGCCGGAGCAGGTGCAGGCAGGCGTCGATCCCTGCGGCCGTTCCCGCGCTCGTGATGATCTTGCCGTCCTGCACGAACAGCACGTCGGGGTCGATGTCGATCTCCGGGTACATCTCTGCCATGACGTGCGCGTACATCCAGTGCGTGGTGGCGCGCCGACCGTCGAGCACTCCTGCCGCGGCGAGGATGAACGAGCCGCTGCAGACGCTCATCACCCAGGCGCCGCGGTCGACCGCGTGCCTGGCGACGTCGAGCAGGAGCGGGTCGATGTCGCCCCACCGCTCGCGAGGAAGGGGACAGAACACCACGAGGTCGGCTTCGTACGCGAAGGCCAGATCGTGCTCGACGTTGACCGAGAAGCCGATCTTCGAGGTCACGACCCCGGCACGGGGAGCGACGATGCGGAAGTCGAAGTTCGGCACGCCGTCATCGGCGCGGTCCAGGCCGAACGCCTCGCAGGCGACGCCGAACTCGAAGGGTGCGAATCCGTCTTGGATGACGCAGGCGACCGTCTTCATACTCACACTCCCGTTGGCGGTTTTCTGACGTTGATAGTCAATCCTGCCACTCGTGGCGGTTCGACATCGAACGTAGCGTTTCTGCCATGGTACTCCTCATCGCACTCCTCATCCTCGCCGCGTGGGCCACCGTCGCCACCGTCATCGAGCTGCGCCGCGACGGCTACCGACGCACCCCCACCGATTGGACGCGCGTCGCCGGCCGCGACATCGACCAGCGGGCCGAATCGGGCCACGTCTACCGCTGATCACCCCGGCACAGCACCCGGACGCTCCGGGTGCTGTGCGGTGTATCGTCGGCTCATGATCCCGCTCGACAACCTCGTCGCGTTCGCCGTCGCCTCCGTCGTGATCATCGCGATCCCCGGACCGAGCGTGCTGTTCGTGATCGGTCGGTCCCTCTCGCTCGGTCGCCGCGCAGGTGTGCTCAGCGTCGTGGGCAACGCCCTCGGCACCGTGCCCGCTGTGCTCGCCGTGGCCTTCGGAGTCGGTGCGATCGTCGCCTCGTCGGTGGTCGCGTTCACGGTGATCAAGATCATCGGCGCCGTGTACCTCGTGTGGCTCGGGGTGCAGGCGATCCGCCACCGCCATGCCCACACGACGGACGCGGACCGCACACCGGCCTCGACGGGAAGGCTGTTGCGCCAGGGGTTCATCGTCGGGATCACCAATCCCAAGACCATCGCCTTCTTCGTCGCGGTGCTCCCGCAGTTCGTCTCCCCGTCGACCGGCCCGGTGTGGGCCCAGCTGCTGCTGCTCGGACTCCTCTTCCAAGCGCTCGCGCTCGTCTGCGACAGCGTGTGGGCCCTCGCCGCCGGAACCGCGCGCACCTGGTTCGCCCGCTCGCCCCGCCGCATGTCCACGCTGTCCGGCACCGGCGGCGTGATGATGATCGGGCTCGGGGGCACGCTCGCCCTCAGCGGCGCCAAGAGCTGAGACCGCACCGGCGCTCGTCGCCGTGCACGACACAGCACCCGGGGCTACGCTCGTCGTCATGAGCGAGCCTCAGCAGCCTCCCGTTCCGCCCGCCGTGCATCTGCCCGCCGCGCCGCAGTACCCGGCGGTCCCGCACCCCACCGCTCCGCCATATTCGACCGCCGCGCAGCACCCCGCCCCAGCTGCCGGAGCCCCGGCTCCTCCCACGGCACACCCGACCGCGTACCCGACGCCCGCGCCCGGTTCCCCGGCCTCCCCGCCCGCGAGCCCGCTGTTCCCCGGTCACCTCGCGTACCGGCCTCAGGCCCGTGAGGGCAACCCGCTCGGCGTCACGGCCTTCGTGATCGCGGTGGCCACTCTCGCCGTCAACCTGTTCGGTGCCGTCGCCCGGCCGCTGGTCTACAGCGGCGACGGAGGGTTCGAGTTCATGCTCGCCCTCGACAACGGCATCGGCATCCTCAGCTTCTTCACCTACGTCGTGGCGCTGGTGCTGGCACTGGTGGCGGTGCGCCGTTCCTCCGCGCGACTGCTCGCCGGGATCGCCATCGGGGTGGCCGGAGCCGGTGCCATCGGGCTCGCATTCACCGGTCTCACGATCGCCCTGTACCAGTACTACTGAGCCGGCGCCCGCTCCGGGAAGCCACCGGGTCAGCCGCCGGCGAGCACCCGCTCGTAGACCTCGACCATCGCCGCCGTGCGCGATGACTGCCGGAACGCCTCGGCGACCCCCGGAAGGGGCGTCGGAGCCGTGCCGTCGGCGATGTCGGATGCGGCCTGCCGCAGGGTCTCGGCGAGCGCGGCGGTCCGCCGGTCTTCACCGGCGGCATCAGGAACAGCCCAGAGCCCGCCCCCCAGCTCGGCGGCGATGTCGGGGTCGCAGATCACCGACGGCGTCCCCAGCGTGGCGGCTTCGAACGGGGTCATCCCCTGGGTCTCGAAGCCGATCGACGTCTGCACCAGCGCGTCGGCGGCGGCGATCCGCGCCAGGGTCTGCGGGTAGGTGAGCCGTCCGGCGAAGTGCACGCCGTCGCGTCCGCGGACGATCTTCTCGGCGGCCGCACGCTGGGCCCCGCCACCGATGATCTCCAGGTCGGCGTCGACCCCCGAGGCGACGAACGCCTCGAGGAACGGCAGCAGCCGCTTCTCGGGGCTCATCCGACCGAGCCAGACGAACCGTGGACGCCCGGGGGCACGCTCGGCGGGGCCCTGTGCCAGCGTCTGCGCGCGCAGGTCGTCGTCGATGCCGTTCCAGATCACGTCGACGTGAGGGAAGACGTCGTGCTGTTCGAGGCGTCGGGCGAAGTGCGTCGACGGCGCCGTGACGGCGGAGGCCCCGGCGGCCAGGCCGCGCAGGAACGCCCACCCGTCGCTGCCGCGCACCCGGTCGCGACCGCTGCTCGTGGCGACGCCGCGCATCGCGATGCCGCGCCACATGTTCAATGCGGCGAGCACCGGACGATGCAGCGGAGTGACGGCCGCGATGCCGACATCGACCCGGTTGTGCATCGTGTGCACGACGGGGATGCCGTGACGCTGCGCGTAGCGGTGCCCGATGAACGCGCCCCAGAAGTCGGCCTGGACATGCACCAGTTCCACGGGCGGCCGGCGGGTCATCGCCTTGTCGAGGAAACGGTCGGTCGCGCGACCCGGCCAGCTCATCGAGTACTCGCGGTCGCTCGTGATCGGCATCGAGGGCAGATCGACGTACGCCCCGCCGTGCGAGCCGGACGAGGAGCGCGACCCGTGCATCTTCGGAGCGACGACCGTGACGGTGTGTCCGGCGCGCTCGAGGAACTCGCGCTGGAGTCGCATCGACACCTGCGCTCCGCCGAGGGAGTCGAGGTGCTGATCGCCGAAGAAGACGATGTGCATGGCGGGCTACTCCGGCAGCGGCTCGTCGCGGTACAGCGCCTCGAACGTGTCGAGGGTGCGGTTGATGTCGTGGATCGCGACGCCGTCGAGCGAGGCCCGCTGCATCCGCTCGTACTCCGCAGGCTCCGCAGTGAGCACGTCGGTCAGACGTGCGGCGAGCTCATCGACGTTCCCGGGTTCGAACAGGTACCCGTTCTCGCCGTCGTGCACGAGGTGCGGGAGGGCGACGGCATCCGCGGCGACGATCGGCAGAGCCGAGGCCATCGCCTCCATGGTCGCGATCGACTGCAGCTCGGCGATCGAGGCGATCACGAACAGGCTCGCTCGCGAGAGCAGCGCGCGAAGCTCCTCATCGCTCGTGCGGCCATGGAAGGTGACGCGATCGGCCAGGCCGAGCTGCGCCGTCAGATGCTCCAGCTGCTTGCGCTGATCGCCGCCGCCGACGATGTCGAACGTCGTGGCGAGTGCCGGGTCGAGCTTCGTCATCGCCTTGAGGATGACCTCGACCTGCTTCTCGGCGGTGAGCCTGCCGACGAAGATGATCCTGTTCTTCTCGCGCGGGGCGATCACCGGCGTGTACTGCGTGCGGTCGATGCCGCAGCTGACCGGGATGACGCCCTCCACCTCGACGGTCTTCTCGAGGAAGTCGGCGGCGCGGCGCGTGGGCGTGGTGATGGCGCGGGTCATGTCGAACGTGCGCTTCGCATCCGCCCAGGCGAACTTGAGCACCAGGTCGTCGATGAACTTCGGCATCGTCGTGTGGTCGAGGATGTTCTCGGCCATCACGTGATTGGTCGCGATGACCGGGATGCCGCGTTCGTTCGCGATGTACGCGAGTCCGCGGCCGATCACGATGTGCGACTGGATGTGCACGACATCCGGCTGCACCTGGTCGAGAACCTTGCGGGCGTAGTGCTTCGAGCGCCACGGCCACACGAACCGCAGCCAGTCGTGCGGAGCCCAGCGCAGCGACGGCAGCCGGTGCAGGGTCATCGGCTCGCCCTCGATCACCTCGGTGTGCGGCTGCGTACGCCGATACGCCTGGTTGGGGGCCACGACGTGCACGTCGTGGCCGCGCTGCACCAGGCCGGCGGCGAGACGCTCGGCGAAGCGGGCGGCGCCGTTGATGTCGGGCGAGAAGGTGTCGCAGCCGATCACGATCTTCAACGGTCGGGGCGAGGATTCGGCGGCGGAGCCGCTCGACGGATCGATCGGATCGTCGGAGGAGGTCACAGACATGCTGCCTTACGATGTGGCGGCCAAGGAAGAGCCCTGGTCGGGCGCTGGCCACTCTACCCGAGGGGCCTGATCGCACGGCCGAGGCGTACCGGCCATCGCCCAGGCGCAGCCGATACCGTGGAGCCATGCGACTGACTGCCGAGGCCGATCCCCAGCTGTGGATTCCCGTGACGGACTCGCTCGGCTGGAAGGGGCGCCGCCACCGCAAGGCGGCGATCCGGATGCTGCTCGGCCAGGTGAACGCGGCCGTGGGTGCGACCGAGCGGCCGGGGTCGAAGTTCGGCGCGTGGGCGATGAGCCAGGCGGCGCCGATGCTCATGAAGCGGGCGGACGGCCGCGTGCTGGTGTGGACGTGGAAGGCGGAGCCCGAACTGGTCGTGGCGATGGCGACCGCGCAGGTGCTGACCCCGGACGTGCGCATCGCACGTGCATCCATGCCGATGGACTACGACGACACCGAGTCGTTCCCCACCCGGCTCGGGGTGGGCGAGAAGCTGCTGGTCCCGATGCCGCCCTCGCCGGCGTCACCGCCCTTCGCGACCTACACCTGGGACACGGGAACGCACCTGGTCACCCTGACGGCGGTGTGCAGCGAGAAGGAACGCTTCGGCACGCTGATCGGTGCACTCGACGACCTGGCGCGCAGCCTCCGCATCGCCGACGACCTCGCGGGTGGGGAATCGCCCGACGTGCTGCGACTCGATCCCGCCTGAGCGCGCGGACCCGGGCTCGGTGCCCGCGGTCCTGCCACAATGTCCTCATGCGCCCCGCCTGGACACGCCCGCTGTCGCATCGCGAACTCGTCGAACGCGGCGAGGAGGCCCGAAAGCGCGCGCCACGACGAGCCCTCGCCGAACTCGCGAGCGGCACGCGCGATCCCCTCGGCATCCTGGCCGCACAGAACAGCTCCCGCATCCCCGAGCTGCTCCCCCTGCGGGCCGAACGCATGTCGACGAGTCCCTTCGCGTTCTATCGCGGTACCGCGGCGCTGATGGCCGCCGACCTCGCGGATGCGCCGCACAGCGGCATCCTCGTCGCCTCCTGCGGCGACGCCCACGTGTCGAACTTCGGGTTCTACGCCTCGGCCGAACGACGACTGATGTTCGACCTCAACGACTTCGATGAAGCCGCATGGGCGCCGTGGGAGTGGGATGTGAAGAGGCTCGTCGCGAGCATCGTCGTCGGAGGCAGGGCGAGCGGCCGCTCCGATGAGGTCATCGACACCGCCGTCCTCACCGCCGTCTCCGGCTACGCCCGCGGCATCGCACGCGCGACCGAGCTGAGCCCGACCGCCCGCTACTTCACGCACTTCGACGTCGCCTCGTCACGGACCATGCTCGACAAGGCCTCGCAGAAGGCGATCCGCCGGGCGGTGAAGCAGGCGGAGCGACGCACCGGCGAGCGTGCGGTGCGCCGGCTCACGGTGGAGGATGCCGACGGCCGCCGTCGCTTCGTGCCCGACGAACCGACCACCACCGCGGTCGGCCCCGCACTCCTCGACGCCGTGCACGATCTGCTGTCGCAGTATCGCCGCACCACGAGCCCCGACATCGCCCTGCTGTTCGACCACTTCACCGTGAGCGACGTCGCACGCCGCGTGGTCGGCGTCGGCAGCGTGGGCACGCGCTGCTACCTGGTGCTCTTCCAGGATGGCGAGGGGGCCACGATCCTGATGCAGCCGAAGCAGGCGTCGCAGAGCGTGCTGGTGGAGTACGGCCGCATCCCCCAGCCGACCGCGCTGCAGGAGGTGATCGACGCCGACGGCGAAGGAGCGCGCGTCGTCGCGATGCAGCGCATCCTGCAGGCCCTCTCCGACCCGTTCCTCGGGCACATGCGCAACACGAGCGCCGACTTCTACGTGCGGCAGTTCCACGACATGAAGGGCAGCATCGACGTCGAAGACCTCGACGACGGGCCGTTCATCACGTACGGGCAGGCGTGCGCCGCGACCATCGCCCGCGCCCACAGCCAGTCGCTGACCGCCACCGAGGTCGCCGGCTACATCGGCAACGGGCGGGTGCTCGGGCAGGCGCTGCTCGAGTGGGCCCGCGCCTACGCCGCGGTGTCGCTCGCCGACTACGAGGCCTTCCGCGCGTCCCTCTGACGACTCCCGACCAGGACGCCCCTCTCAGCGCACGATGCGCAGCGTCCGCACCTCGAACGGACGCAGCTTCAACTCGCCACCGGTCCGGGCCTCGTCGATGTCGTCTTCGATCAGGCTCACCTCGCGTACCTCGCGGTGCTCGAACCCGACAGAGACCTCGCCGGCCGCACGCCGTCCGAGCGCCTCGTACACGCGCACGATCACGTCGCCCGAGCCGTCGTCGGCCAACTTGACCGCCGACACCACGATGCCCTCTCCCTCCACCGACACGAGGGGCTCGACCTCGCGCTCACCGCGCACGACGCTCGGGAGCGCGTTGATCCGGATGCCCTCGGCCGTCGCGATCGCGGCATCCGCTCCGACCACGAAGCCGACCTCGATCTCGTGGTGGCCGTGGTCGGTGTCGGGGTCGGGGAAGCGCGGCGCCCGCAGCAGCGAGAGCCGCACGGTCGTCACGACCGCGTCGTCGGACACCTCGCGCGAGGTGTCGTAGCCGTAGATCGAGTCGTTCACCAGGGCCACGCCGAAATCTTGCTCGCGCACCAGCACGAAGCGGTGCATCGACGTCTCGAACTTCGCCGCCTCCCAGCTGGTGTTCGTGTGCGTGACGCGCGACTGATAGCCGAACTGGGTCTCGGCGTCGGTGTGCGCGGCCTGCACGTCGAGCGGGAAGGCGAGCTTGAGCAGCTTCTCGGTCTCGTTCCAGTCGATCTCGTTGCGCAGCAGCACGGTGCGCGACTCCGGCTGGAGGATGATCGTCTGCTCGATGGTCGACTCCGAGAACGGACGCACGACCACGATCCGGGCGGAGCCGCCGACCATCGAGGCCTCGATCGACGAGACGGCCGTGAGGTCGTCGACGCTGCCCAGGTAGTACCGGTCGATGTCCCACGCATCCCACATGTTCGGGAAGTCCTGGTGCAGCTGGAACAGGTTCGCGGCCTTGCCCGGCGCGACGGCATCGCGACCGGTGCCCTTGTCGACGGCCGAGACGATCAGGCCATCGGCGGAGACGAGCACCGAGACGAGCTCGTTCTCCAGGCGCCAGCCGCCGTCCTCCTCGGTGAGCGAGACCGGCGCCGCCGTGGACTCGGCCACGAAGGCCGCCCCGAGTGCGCGGCCGCGGCCGACCGATGTCGGCTCGAACTGCAGCTCCCGATCACCCTCGCCGGCGAGAGAACGGCGGGCGGCGACGGCGATGTCGCGGGCGTCCGAGAGCACATCCGACAGCACCGCGACAGCCTCGCGGTGCACCCACGCGATCGAGGTGCCGGGGAGGATGTCGTGGAACTCGTGCAGCAGCACGGCCTGCCACAGCCGGTCGAACTCGGCCTGGGGATACGCGGCGCCGGTGCGCACGGCATCGGTCGCGGCCCACAGCTCGGCCTCGATCAGCGCGTGCTCCGCCCACCGGTGCAGCGCCTTGGTGGCGTGCTGGCTGGTGAGCGTTCCGCGGTGCAGCTCGAGGTACAGCTCGCCGACCCACACCGCCGGGTTCGGCAGCTCGGCCTTGGCGGCGTCGAAGAAGTCGTCCGGGTGCTCCCACACGACCTGCGCGCTGCCCTCGAGGTCGCGCAGGCGCTCGGCCTTGCCCGTCATCTCGCGGGTCGTGCCACCGCCGCCGTCACCCCAGCCGACCGGGGCGATCGACCGCGAGCTGAGGCGGTTCTCCTTGAACTGGCGAGCGGCCTTCGCGACCTCCATGCCGCTGAGCTGCGAGTTGTAGGTGTCCATCGAGGGGAAGTGCGTGAACACCTGCGAACCGTCGATGCCCTCCCACAGGAAGGAGTGGTGCGGGAAGACGTTCTGCTGGTTCCAGGAGATCTTCTGCGTGAAGAACCACTCGAACCCGGCGCGGCGCATCAGCTGCGGCAGGGCCGGCGAGTACCCGAAGCTGTCCGGCAGCCAGACGCCCTTCGAGCGGATGCCGAACTCGCGCTCGAAGAACCGCTGCCCGTGCGAGAACTGCCGCACGAGCGACTCCCCCGTCGGCATCACGGTGTCGGACTCGACCCACATGCCGCCGAGCGGCAGGAAGCGCCCCGCGGCAACCGCGGCCTTGACCCGCTCCCACACCTCGGGGCGGTGCTCCTTGATCCACGCGTACTGCTGCGCGCTCGACATCCCGTACTGGAACTGCGGATGCTCGTCGATGAGCGTCGTCATCGACGACGTGGTGCGCGCGACCTTGCGGATCGTCTCCCGCACCGGCCACAGCCACGCCGAGTCGATATGCGCGTGTCCGACGGCCGAGATGCGGTGCGCACTCGCCTCGGCGGGCGCGGCGAGCACGTCGGCGAGGCGGGCGCGGGCAGCGGGCGCGGTAGCCACGATGCGCTGCAGGTCGAGCACGTCGAGCGCGTCGTCCATGGCCTGCAGGATGCGCATGCGCCGCGGCGAGGTCGCCGGCAGCTCGGCCTGCAGCTCGAACAGCACCTCCAGGTCGAGGGAGAGGTCGAAGACCTCCTCCTCGAACACCGCCAGATCCATCCGGCGCGTGCGGTAGAGCGGCTCCTTCGAGGAGGTGAGGATGTCGCCCTCCTGCGTCGGCAGGAAGGGGTGGTAATCGAGCAGCACCGGGTTGGATGCCGCTTCGAGATACAGCTCGACGGGCTCTTCGCCCGCGGCGGCCTCGGCGATCGGCACCCACTGGTTGCGCGGATTGATGCTCTTCACGGGAATCGGATCGGAATCCGTGGCGCCCCGGCGATAGGCCAGCGCCTCGCACTGGAAGCCGGTCATGTTCACGTCGAAGCCGAGATCGATGAGAGCCTCGACACGACGCCCCGCCCACTCGGCCGGCACGCGGCCGGTGAGCTTGAACCAGGTGGTGCCCCAGGCCGGCCCCCAGGGAGCGCCGACCGCACCGGGCTCGAAGTCGAGCGCGAGTCCCTCGGCAGGAGCGATCGGCTCACCCGGCAGCTCGTGGATCTCGACGCCCAGCGGCACGGAAGCGGAGTGGATCGCGGGGCGGATGCGCTCCTCGAGCACGCGCTTGACGCGGCCGACGGTGAGCGAGGTGTCGTCATGCATGGGTGGGTCTCCGGGCTCGACGGTGGGTGGGGGACGGGGTTCTGAACGGGGATGACTCGGATCGGTGCAGACGGCTCGACGCTACCGGGCGCACGGCCCCGGGGCGGTCGCGACACCGATCGCCGCGTCGATCTCGCAGAACTGATCGTGCGAGAGTGCGCTGGTGCCGTTCCACGCGCGCTCGGCCATCGCCCGCAGCGGCCTGCGTACCCCGTCGGCGACCTCTTCGGGGTTCTGCGCCGAAGCGTCGTCGGACCAGACGGAGAACGAGGCCCCGAGGAGCCGAGCGGGGTAGGGCATCGGGATCTCCTGCCGGGTGCGGTCCGGGAGCGCAGGGAACAGACCCGGATGCCACTCGGACTCCCAGATGCGCGCGCTCGTCGGATACGTGTAGCCCGCCTTCTCTCCGAGGACGTAGTACAACAGCGCGTCGTGGAAGTTCACGAGAGGGTTCCCCGCGTCGACGGCGGCAGCGAGCGGCCGCATCTCGACGTGCCAGTTCGTCCACCACGTCAGCACGAGATCCGGGTCGAGGGCGACGACCTCGCTGCGGAGCATCCCGTCGTTCCAGACGCGCGGGACGAGGCCGCGTGCACGGAGGTGCGCCGACATGGCGTTCACGAACGCGGTCAGCAGGTCGAAGCCAGTGGCGCGGGGCCCGTGCTTCTCCCTGGCGGCGGCGGCCAGCGCGGGATACTCCTCGATGCGCGCGAAGTCGACGAATTCGTCGCCGCCGAGGTGCCAGCGCGTGCTGCGCGGGAACAGCGCGGCGACGTCGTCGATCAGCGCCGCGGCGAAGTCGATCGCCGCGGTGCGGGTGATGTCCAGCGCATGATCGGTCGGCAGGCCGCCGGCGTCCGGCAGGCGGAGCTCCGGATGCGCGGCGAGGGCGTGGCGGAGGTGGCCCGGCATGTCGAGGGAGGGCACGATGTCGATGTGCAGGTCGGCGGCGGTGTCGGCCACGACCAGGGCCTCGGCGCGGGTGACATGAGCGCTCGAGACGATCTCGGGGAACGCCTCCGAGCCGATCCGGAAGCCCTCGTTCTCGGACACGTGCCATTGGAAGGTCGTGATGCCGACGTCGGCCAGCGCGTGCAGCAGGTCGACGATCCACGGCGCGGGGAAGTGCTTGCGGGCGGCGTCGAGGTGGAACCCGCGCTCCGCGACCACGGGCGCGGAGCAGACACGGCCGTGCGGCACGAGGCCCTGCGCCCGCAGGTTGTGCAGCAGCTGACGTGTCGCCCGGAACGCCCCGGCCGCGGTGCCTGCGAACACCGCGATGTCCTCGCCGACCGTGATCTCGAACGACTCATCGGGCCTGTCGTCTCTCCGCAGACACACGACAGGGCCTTCGCCGTCCGGGATGCCGAGGGCTGCGAGCTCCCTGGTCAACCGCACCGCCTCCCGAGCGAGCATCGGGTCATCGGCCGCGACCCTGACCGTGGAGGGTCTCCATGCGCCGCTCGACAGCTCCGCCGTCGTCGGCTGCGGGATCGCGAGCCAGGGACGCGGGCTGTCGGCGCGGCCGGTGTCGTGCAGTGCGGTCACCCCTTGACGCTTCCCTCTTCGACGCCCTTGAAGAACTGCCGCTGCAGTACCGCGAACAGCAGGATGATCGGCACCAGCGCGATCATCGTCCCCGCCGCGATCACGCGCGGATTCGCGGCGAAGTTCGAGCTCAGATACTGCATGCCGACGGTCAGCGTGTAGTTCGCGGGATCCGACAGCACGACCAGCGGCCAGAGGAAGTCGTCCCAGGCGCCGATGAAGGCGAACAGCGCGACGACCGAGACCATGCCGCGGACGTTCGGCCACACGATGTGGCGCAGACGCTGCATCGTGTTGGCGCCGTCGATGGTCGCCGCATCCAGGGTGTCCGGGGGGATCATGCGGCAGGCGGCCATCATCAGCAACACGTTGATCGCCGCGATGGCTCCGGGGAGGAACACGCCCCACAGGGTGTTCGCGAGGCCGAGCGACTTGACCGTGAGGTACTGGCTCGTCAGCGTGACCTCGCCGGGCAGGAGCAGCGTCGAGAAGAAGATCGCGAGCACGACCCACTTGCCGCGGAACTTCATGGTGCCCAACGCATAGCCGCCGATCGTGGCGAAGACCACGTTGGTGAGCACGGTGCCGACGCCCACGAGGAGCGAGTGCCACGCGTAGTCGAGCACCGGGATCGTGCGGAACACCTCGGCGTAGTTGTCCAGGGTCGGCGCGCTCGGGATCAGCGACGGCGGGAAGTCGTAGATGTTCTCGGCCGCGCCCTTGAACGAGGTCGACATCTGCCACAGGAATGGGAAGACCATGATGGCGAGCACGCCGATGAGCAGTGCGTACTTGCCGATCAGACCGCCGAGCGACGGCTTCATGATGTCGGCGGAACCGCGCGTGCGGTAGGGCCGGTCACGCCGCTCCTTCGGAGTGCTCTCCTGGGTGACCATCGCTCGCGTCGTCGTCATCGCCTGGCCTCCTCTGCCGCCGCGAGTCTGGCGAGCTTCGCGTCCTTGGCCGCGCGCCGTCCGGCGAGGGCTTCCTTGATCGTGTCGCTGTTGTTCGCGACGCCCACGATCGCCAGGGGCACCAGGGTGAGCAGGAACAGCACGAGCGAGATGGCCGATGCGTAGCCGACCTGACCGTTGAGGCCCTTGCCCATCGATTGGATGAGCATGACCATGCTCATCGCCTGTCCGCCGGGGCCGCCGGAGCCGCCCGAGAGCACGTACAGCTCGGTGAACACCCGCATCGCCCCCACGCACACCAGCACCGACACGAGCATCATCGGACCGCGCACACCCGGAACGGTGACGGACCAGAAGCGGCGCCAGCGTCCGGCTCCGTCCATCGCCGCGGCCTCATGCAGCTCACGTCCGACGTTTCCGAGCGCGGCGAGGTACACGACCATGTAGTACCCGAGCCCCTTCCAGACCGTGAGTCCGATGGCGCAGCCGATCAGGAGCCACCGATCGGAGAGGAACTCGACGGGCCGATCGATCAGCCCGAAGAAGCTCAGCGCCGAGTTGATCGTGCCGCTTCCGGAGAACAGGAACTCCCACACGATCGCCACGACGACCGCCGATGCGATCACGGGGAAGTAGAACGTGGTGCGGAAGAAGCCGATCGCCGGGATCTTGCTGTGCACGAGGAGCGCGAGCAGCAGCGGGAGGAACGTCAGCAGCGGCACGCAGACCACGACGTAGACGAGCGACGTCGTCAGCGCATAGCCGAACCGGTCGTCGCCGAGCATCTTCTCGAAGTTGTCGAGTCCCACGAACTGCGCGGGACGAAGGGGGCGGGCATCCGTGAACGCGAGGGCGATCGTGTTCAGGAACGGCCAGAGGGCGAACACGAACACCCAGATCACACCGGGGAGCACGAGCAGGTACGGCGTGTACCAGCGCTGTCGTCTCATGAGGCATCCACCCCCTTCATCTCCGCGTCATCGGCTCAGCCGACGACGTTCTGCTCCGCGTACTCGACCGCCTTGTCCAGGGCCTCCTGCGCCGTGATGTCGCCCTTGACCGCGAGAGCGATCTGCTGCTTGGCGTAGGTCTCCATGGCCTCGGTGAACTGCGGGGCGCCGAGCATCCGCGCGTCGTTCATCTGCGAGGCGGCGAGGTCGTTGGCCGTGGCCTGCATCTCGTTCTGGGCGGTCTCGGCGAACACCGACGGGTCCTCGTTCGCGGCCTTGGTGCCGGGGAAGAACCCGGTGGCGAGCTTCACGAACTCGATCTGGTTGTCGGTGTTCGTGAGGAACTCGGCGAAGGCCACAGCGGTGGCGGCGTTGTCGGAGTTCGCCGAGACGCTGATGCCCTGCACGAACAGCGGCGGGTTGCCGAAGCCGTTGGTCACGTCGACGTCGGGGAGCAGTGTCGGGGCGTTGACCGCGATGTCCTTGTCGATGTAGTTCGGGCCTGCGGTCGCCCAGGCCACCGTGCCCTTGTTGAAGTTGTTGATGTTGGCATTCGCGGTACCGGCGTTCTGCAGCGCCTCCGGCGAGATCGCGCCGGCCTTGTAGAGCTCCGCATAGCGGTCGACGATCGCGACGGCCTCGGGAGTGTTGAAGACGAACTTCCCGTCCTTGTACACATCCTGCGTGCCCCCGCCGTCGGACACCATGATCTGGAGCGATTTAGGGCTCGGCACGTCGGAGATGGTCTGGATGCCGGCGGCGGCGAGCTGCTCGGCCGCATCCATCGTCTCCTCGAACGTCTGCGGAGTCGCGGTGACGCCTCCCTGCGCGAGCAGCGCCGTGTTCCAGTAGTTGAGCTCGGTGCCGAGGTACCACGGGAAGCCGAACGACCCGTCGATGCCGTCGTAGGTGTAGGCCTCGACACCACCGTCGACGTAGTCGCCGATGACCTTCGAGGCGCTGCCCAGGTCGAGCAGCTGGTCCGCCGAGGCCAACGAGTAGGCATACTCGGGCGGGAGGTTGATGACGTCGGGCAGCTCGCCGGACTCGGCCTGCTGCAGGATCTTGTCCTCATACCCGTCGGCGGGCTGGTCGATCCACTTCACCGTGGTGCCGGGGTTCTCCTTCTCGAAGGCATCGATGACGCCCTCGAAGTACGGGGTGAACTTGTCGTTCTTGAGCGACCAGGTCTGGAAGGAGATCTCTCCCCCCACCTCCCCGTCCGCGGCCGATCCGCCGGAGGTCGAGGCCCCGCCCGTGCAGGCCGTGAGCGCGAATGCTGTGGCCACCGCGATGCCTGCGGCGACACTGGTGCGGATCTTCATGGACATTCTCCTTCGAAGTGATCCAGGCTGCGGCGTCTCGTTGAGTCGCTGTGACAACCCCTACTAAAACGATATAGTGACCATAGCATGCCATAACGGCGCGCTCGGGGTCCAGCCCCGCCGCACGCCGCTCCCCCACCGTCGGTCCCGGAAAGGACAGCGATGACCACCTCCGCCGCCCCGCTGCGCTTCGGCGCCAACTACACCCCGCGCTCCCAGTGGATGCACGCGTGGATGTCGCTGGATCTCGACGAGGTGCGCCGCGACTTCGCCGCCCTCGCCGACCTGGGCCTCGACCACCTGCGCATCTTCCCCCTGTGGACCGTTCTGCAGCCGAACCGCACGCTGATCCGCGACGAGGCCGTCGACGACGTGCGGGCCGTGGTCGATGTCGCTGCCGAGTTCGGGCTGGATGCGAGCGTCGACGTGATCCAGGGACACCTGTCGAGCTTCGACTTCATCCCGTCGTGGCTGTTCACGTGGCATGACAAGAACATGTTCACGCACCCGGATGCACTCAGCGGCCAAGCCGAACTCGTCACCCGCCTCGGCGAGAGACTCGGAGGCGCCTCCAACTTCCTGGGCTTCACGCTCGGCAACGAGACCAACCAGTTCTCGGCGCAGACGCATCCCTCCCCGTGGCCGGTCACCGAGGCGGAGGCCGCGAACTGGATCACGACGCTCCTGGCCGCCGCGCACGCCGCGGCCCCCGTGCAGCAGCACGTGCACAGCGAATACGACGCCGCCTGGTACATGGACGGACACGGCTTCACCCCCGCACTGGCCTCGCGCCTGGGCGACATCACGACCGTGCACTCGTGGATCTTCAACGGCACCGCGCAGAGGTACGGCGGGCGGTCGGTGGCGTCCGACCGCCACGCCGAGTACATGATCGAGCTCGCCCGCGGATTCGCCACCGACCCCGCGAAACCCATCTGGCTGCAGGAGGTCGGCGCCCCGTCGAACTGCCTGACGCCCGCGCAGACCCCCGACTTCCTCGAGGCGACCCTGCGCTCGGTCGCCCGCACCGAGAACCTCTGGGGTGTGACCTGGTGGTGCTCGCACGACGTGAGCCGCAGTCTCGCCGACTTCCCCGAGCTCGAGTACACGCTCGGGCTCGTGGATCAGAACGGCGAGGCCAAGCCGATCGGCCGCCGTTTCGCCGAGCTCATCCCCGAACTGCGCGAGCGCAGACCCGCCCCCGCCCGCCCCGTCGGCATCGTCGTGGAGGTCGATGAGAACGACACGCCCGTCAGCCGCGGCGCGATGAGCCCCGGCGGCACGATCTTCCAGGCCTGGGTCGACGCCTGCGAAGCGGGCGCGGACCCCGCCATCGTCACGTCGAGCGACGCTGCCCGGCCCGAGGTGCTCGCCGCGCGCGGGATCACCGAACTGATCAGACCTGTCGTCGAGCGCACCGAGTACGCCTCACGGAACACCGTCGTCTGAGCTCTCCCCCTCAGCGCGGCGCGGCCGTGCTCTCGCGAACCGTGAGCTGCGGGACTGCGGCCACCCGATCGGGGAGCATCTCGGCGGCGTCGATCTGTTCGAGCAGGAACTCCGCCGCATCCGCCCCGAGCCCGAACGTGTCGCGGGTGATGCAGGTGATCGAAGGGTGCACGAGTCCGGCGACGACGGAATCGTCGAACGAGGCGATGGAGAGATCGGACGGCACGGCCAGCCCCATCTCCTGAGCCACGCGCAATCCGGCGATCGCCATCACGTCGTTGTCGAACACGACGGCGGTGGGCCGGTCGGCACGGCTCAGCAGACGACGCATGGTGGCGGAGGCTGCGGCCGGCGAGAAGTCGGTGGCGATGGTCTCGCCCGTGACGCCGCGGCCGCTCAGCCCGTGGAGCACATCGGTGCGCAGACGCGTGTGCTGGAACTCTGCGGGCCCGGCGACGTAGGCGATCGAACGGTGCCCCAAGGCCACGAGGTAGTCGAAGAGCGAGTGGGCGACCTGACTGTCATCCAGCCAGATCGTCGCGGGGTGCCCGTCCTCCGAGGCGTCACTGCCGATCACGACCGCCGGGAGCGGCAGGTCGCGCAGGACGGGGAGGCGGGGATCGTCGTCCCGCGGGTCGATCACGATCACTCCGTCGACCTGATTCGCACTGCGCCAGCGCCTGTAGGTCGCCACCTCCTCTTCGATCGAGGAGACCAGCACCATCTGCATCGCGATGTGTCTGGCGGCGAGAGCGGACTGCGCTCCGGCGATCAGGTCGGTGAAGAAGGCTTCGGTGCCGAGAGTGTCGGCCGGGCGGTTGACCGCGAATCCGACGACGCCGGCGCGGGCCCCCACGAGTGCCCTGGCGGCGGAGCTGGGGAGCCATTGGTGCTCCTCGGCGATGTCGAGGATGCGCTGCCGCGTCTGCTCGCTGACGCCCGGGCGGCCGTTGAGCGCGAAGGACACGGCTCCCGGCGACACCCCTGCCAGCCGGGCGATGTCCGTGATGGTCACGCGCTTCGCTTTGGACATGCCCCAACTGTAGCGATACAGGTCTGAGGCGGTTCTTGGACTGTGCACAACAGTCCAACGCTGCTACCGTGCTACTAAATCGCTTAATCACTGCGATCCGACGACGAAGTCTGGAGTGTGAAGATGAAGAAGTCATGGTCCGCCGCAGCAGCCGTAGGGCTCGCCGCGTCCTTGCTGGTAGCCGTCGCGCCCGCGTCCGCTACCGCAACCGGAGACACTGCCTCGACGGACGGCGCATCCGCCGCCTCGTGCGCAGCCGACCCGCAGTACTTCGCCTACTACCGCACGTGGCGTGACGCGAACGCATCTTGGCCGGGCAGCGAGAACGACCCGGAGAACCCGGCGGACAACACTCAGCGGATGGACGATCTCCCCGACGGCGTGGACGTCGCCTTCGTGTTCAACGCCTATGTGAGCGACGATTCCGGGTTCTGGGACGTGCTGAAGAACGAGTACGTGCCGAACCTGCATGCTCAGGGCACCCGGGTCGTCCGCACGATCGACATCGGTGTGATCCTCGACGCGCCCACGGCCGACACCCCGGCCGCCTATGCCGCGGCAGCCGACGAGATCCTCGCCGAATACGTCACCGACGACGGCCTCGACGGCCTCGACGTCGACATGGAGCGCTCTCTCACGGCCGCCCAGGTCGCTCGCGTGACCGGAGTCTTCCGGGCCCTGTCAGAGCACCTCGGACCGCAGTCCGGCACTGAGCGGCTCTTCATCTACGACACGAACCAGGAGGGCACCCACCCGCTCACGGCGGGGATCGCCCCCTACGTCTCCTACGTCCTCGTGCAGTCCTACGGCCGCTCGGTCTCCGGTCTGCAATCGACGTGGGAGAGCTACGCGCCCTACTTCGACGCGTGCCAGTACCTGATCGGGTTCTCGTTCTACGAGGAGCGCGGACAGGACTGGGGCGACACGACGGAGCCCTTCGACACCTCCCGCGCCGCCCGGTACGCCGACTGGCAGCCCACGGGCGCGACCAAGGCCGGCATCTTCTCCTACGCCGTGGACCGCGACGGCAAGGTCCCCGGCGACGACACCATCAACGAGTCCGACTTCTCGTGGAGCACTCGGCTCATCGAGCGGCAGGATGCCGCAGCGGTTTCTCACTGAGACGGCCCGAGCCGAGAGGCTCACCGGCGGGTCAGACCGTCACATCTCCCACCAGGTTGACCTTGATGCCCATCCCGGCGAACATCGCGGCCTTCGCGATCAGGGCCTTGTCCGCCGTCTCCGCATCCGGGGCGTAGACCAGCTGCGCATGGTTGGCCTTGTGGCGGGCCATGAACTGGTCGCGCGAGATGCCGTGCAGCACCACGTGGGCGATCGGCCATTCTGGGTTGGTGGCGTCCTTGCGGCGCTGCGTCTCCTCCTCCGGCAGCTCCACGACCGACGCCCGGAAGATGTCGGCCTGCAGGATGCCCTCGGCGATGAAGACGCGCGACAGCACGATCTCGCCGGGCTTCGAGACACCGTTGATCGTGGCACCGCCCGCAGGGAAGAACACGTGGCCCTGACGCCAGCCCTCGGCGTTCTGCCACCCGCCCAGGTGCGAGGCGGGCACCGAGCCGGAGATCTCATAGACCCAGACGAACCGACCGTCGTAGTCCTCGCCCCAGCGCACGTCGTGCAGGGTGTTGTCGGGCACGAGACCCATCGCGCGCCACACCCGGTCGGTGACGAGCGCGTCGACCGCGACGCCCTCGTCTGCTTCGTTGAAGTGCGGGAAGGCGCGGCCCTCGTGCAGCACGCGCGAGCCGTCGCGCGAGGTCACCGGCGGGCGTTCGGTGGAGTTCAGGATGCCCTCGGCGAGGTCGGATGCCGGCACCAGGTCCTTCAGCCCCTGCTGGTACTGGATGCCGACCGCGTCGAGCCCGAAGTCGTCGGCGATGCGGAGCGCAGCGATGTACATCTTCAACTGCCACTGCACCTGCTCGCGCGTGAGCTCGGTGGCGGCGTCCTCGCCGTACCGGAAGGTCATGCCCGCCTCGATCAGCCAGTCGTAGGCGGCATCCGCCTCGTCCTCGGTGACGTTCAGCATCTCGGCGTACAGCGCCGACTGCGACAGGCGCTCCTTGTAGATGCCGGTCTGGTTGAGCAGCTCGTCGTCGAAGATCGCGTTGTACATGCCCATGCAACCCTCGTCGAAGACGCCGATGATGGCCTTCTCGGCGAGCAGCTCTGCCGCGAGCGCCTCACCCAGCTGCTTCTCGGGGCTGTCCGGCAGCGCGGGCAGCGCCCGCACGTGCGAGGCGTCGTGCGTGATGGCGCCGGTCTCGGTCCACTCCCTGATCCCGTCGGTGAACCACTCGTCGGTGAAGTCGACCGACCAGGTCGTCGCGTACGGCTTGTCCATCTTGGTGAGCCCCGCGTTCAGACCGAGCAGCCCGACGAGGCCGGGCCAGTCCCCCGCGAAGTTCGCGACCGTGAGGATGGGCCCCTCATGCGACCGGAGACCGGCGAGCACGTGGTGGGAGTACTGCCAGTTGGCGATCGCGACGATCAGAGGAGCATCGACGGGGATGCCCTTGAACACCTCGAGGCCCATGCGCTGGCTCGAGATGAAGCCGTGCCCGGTCTGCGGGTCCACCCCGAACGGACGGATGACCTCCCAGCCGAGCGCGTTCAGCACTCCGGCGACGCCGCTCTCGAGCTCGACCTGGGTCGGCCAGCCGGCGACGTTCGCCGACTCGCGCAGGTCGCCGGACGTGATGATGTACGCGGTCTTCGGCGCGGTGGCGGGGCGGGGAGCCGCGGTCGGCAGGGTGTACGTGGTCATGATGCCTCCGGGGCTATGGGGGTGGTGGTCGGGGCGGTTGGGGCGGCACCGCGCTGCGCGGCGGCCAGTTCGTGCACGACGGATCTCGATCCCTCATAGAGGCGCACGTAGCGCTCGAACAGGGAGTCGTAGAGCGGCCTCAGCGCCTCATCCGGGCTGATGCGCTCCGAGATCGGGTTCCAGGCGGTGATCGTCGGCACCTCGCCCGGAGCAGCGGTCGCGATCGCCGCCAGGAAGGCCGCGCCGTAGCTCGCGCCGATCGTCGTCGCAGGCACCTCCTGCACGAGGCCGGTGACGTCGGAGACGATCTGCAGCCACAACCGCCCCTGCGTTCCGCCGCCGACCGCGACGATGCGGCGGATGTCGGCACCTGCCGCCCGCATGGTCTCGACGTTGTGCCGCACCCCCAGGGCGGTCGCCTCCAGCGCCGCACGGTACAGGTCGCCGCGCGTGTGCGCGAGGGTGAGGCCCGCGATCACGCCCCGAGCGTCCGGATCCTGGATCGGCGTGCGCTCGCCCGCGAAGTAGGGCAGGACGAGGAGGCCGTTCGCGCCGGCGCCCGACGCGGCAGCCTCGGCGAGCAGTTCGGGATAGTCGGCACCGGTCAGGCCTTTGAGCCATGCGGTGAGAGCGCCGGACGTCGAGAGGCCGCCGGCGAGGTTGCGGGTGCCGGCGAAGGCCCCGGCCGTGGTCCACATCGACGGCGTCCGCAGGGTCTCTTCGCCGGTGGCCACGAGGAACATGGTCGTGCCGTACATCAGCATCAGGTCGCCGACCTCGTGCGCGCCGACGCTGACGGCTTCGGTCCAGGCATCGATCGTCCCGGCGATCACGGACGTGCCCGAGGGGATCCCGGTGAGGGCTGCCGCCTCGGCCGTGACATCTCCGGCGACCTCGCCCGCCCAGTGCAGCCGCGGCCGCTCGATCTCGCCCGCGTATCGCGCCCACCACGGGTCGTGCCAGCACTCGCCCTCGATGTCGTAGAGGGGAGAGACCTGACTGGCGGACTGGTGATCGAGCACGTACGCACCGGTGAGCCGGCGCACGAGCCAGGACGCGGGCATGTACAGCCGCCTAGCTCGCTCCCACGCCTCGGGCTCCTCCTCCGCGATCCAGGCGATCTTCGGCCCGCCCGCCTGCGAGGTCAAGGTCGATCCGCCGATGCGCGTGATCTCGTCGACGCCGAGCTCGGCGGTCATGCGCTCGATCTGCGCGGTCGAGCGGGTGTCGACGCCGTAGAGGATGGCCGGGCGCACGGGTTCGCCGCGTTCGTCGGCGAGCAGGATGCAGGGCCCCATGCCGCTGACGCCCACACCGATGATCTCGGCATCGGGGACTCCGGCGAGCAGTTCGCGCGCGATCGCGACGAACTCGTCCCACCAGATCGCGGCGTCCATCTCGACCCAGCCCGTGCGAGGGCGTTCGACGTCATGCGCCCTGGTCGCCGTCGCCAGGATGCCGCCGTCGGCACCGACCAGCACGCCCTTGCTGCTGGACGTGCCGATGTCCACCCCCAGGGTGCAGCGCATGGAGTCCTCCTCGTGCCGGGACGACGGAGTCCTCGGTCTGATCGCCACTGTACGCGAAATCGATTTCATGCCGCAAGGCGCGAGTAGTCCTGCACCACTCGCGCCAGAGAGTGATCTGCCCACCGAGAGCGGCTTTCTGGCTGACCAGCACCGGAATACCGTGACATTCTGGGCACCCCGAATCAGACTGGAGGCATGCGCTTGGACGACCCGCAGGTATGGACGCTGATCGGCGTGTTCACGACGATGATGCTCGGCGGCATGACCCTCATGACGATGCAGTTCAGCCGCGTGATCCGCGCCGAGATCGGTGGTCTGCGCGGCGAGCTGCGAGGTGAGATCGGCGGGTTGCGCGGCGATCTGAGCGGGCGGCTGGAGAGCCTCGAGGGCCGGCTCACCGGCCGCATAGACGCCCTGGAGCATAAGGTCGACAGCCTCGACAAAGAGGTGGCGAACCTCGCGACGCGGTTCTGGCGCTCACAGTAGTCCGCCCGACGCCCCGCCCGACCGCCCGCTCAGCTCCGCGTCGCGCTCGCGGGCTGGAGCTCGTTGCGCAGCACGACCGTCCGCGCCGGCTGCGTGTCACCCTTGATGCGATCCAGCAGCATCCGCGCCGCGGTCACGCCCATGTGCCGCGCCGGCAGTCGCACCACGGTCACGGCCGTCGGCGAGAGTGTCGTGAACGGCAGGGAGCCGATCACCGCGACACCGACATCCGGCGGAGTGCGCCCGTGCTCCGTGAGCACCTGGATGGCGCCGACCCCGATCAGGTTGTTGCCGGCCACCACCGCATCCGGCGGCTCGGGCAGCGCGAGCAGCTCCTCCATCGCCGACCGGCCACCGTCGACGCGGAAGGTCGTGAAGCGCTCGAGCCCGTCGAGGTCGAGGGCGGGGTGGGCCGTGGTGAGCGCGGAGCGCCACCCCGCGGCGCGCTCGGCGGCGGTGTCGATGTGCGCGGGGCCGCCGATGTAGGCGATGCGACGGTGGCCCGCATCGATCAGGCTCCGCGTGGCCGACGTACCCGCCGCGCGATTGGCCATCGTGACGCCGTCGATGTCGTAGGCCGTGCTGCGGTCGACGGCCACGACGGGCCGGCCGGTGGCGAGGATGCCGTCGAGGTCGGAGTGCTCGTCGGCTGTCGCGATGATGACGCCGGACATGTTCTCGGCGATCGCGATGCGGAGATACGTCGCCTCTTTCTCCACCTGCGCGTCGGAGTTGCAGAGCACGACGGAGTATCCGGCTTCGGAGGCGACGTCCTCGACCCCGCGCGCCATCTCGGTGAAGTACGGGTTCTCGATGTCGGGGATCACGAGGGCGATGACCTCGGAACTCTGTCGACGCAGCGAGCGGGCGGCGCGGTTGGGGGTGAAGTCGAGCGTCGCCGCGGCCGCACGGACGGCCGCCACCTTCTCGTCGGAGACGCTCGTGCCGTTGAAGACGCGCGAGACCGTCGCGGGTGAGACCCCCGCGAGCTCGGCGACGTCGTAGATCGTTGCCATGCGCTCCCCTGCTCCCCCGCGGACTCCTGCTCCCGCCGAGCGCGGCGGGTGCTGCAACAGTATCGCGCGGTGGCCGAGGATCAGCGCCTCGGTGAAATCGATGCCGCGCACATCTTCACCCGCCCACGCGACGGATGCCGCGACCCCTCGGTCGCGGCATCCGTCCTGCGTGCGCTGTGCAGCCAGCGGTTCTTCAGCTCAGCCAGGCCGGCGCGCGTCCTCGCAGGAACGCTCCGTCGAGGGAGAACCTCCCCGCACCCGTGAGCGCGAGGGCGAGAGCTGCCGCGCCGAGGACCGCGACGAACTCGTAGCCGCCGTCACCGATCCAGAGACCGGCGGGAAGGTGCACGGCGACGAGGGCGACGATCATGTCGATCGCCAGCAGGATGGCGACCGGACGGGTGAGCAGCCCGAGGATCAGCAGGATGCCGCCGATGAGCTCGACGAAGGCGACGACCGGAGCGGCGATCTCCGGCAGAGGGACCCCCATGCCCGCGAAGCTGCCGATCGTCCCGGGAAGCGTGAACTCGAAGATCTTCTGTGCGCCGTGTGCGGCGAAGATCGCACCGACGACCACGCGGAGGACCAGGAGTCCCAGCGAGGGTGCGGCGGATGGGGCTTTGGTGTTCGTCATGAGGAGTTCTTCCTTCGTGGCAGGACACCCGCGCGCCAGGCGCGGAGCAGGGTCGTTCCCTGCTTCCACGCTAGGAAGGCGACATTTCCATCTCCTGTGACCGGGTCACCGGTGCGCGGCGACCACCTCGGCGACGGCGGTGCGCTCGGCGGCGCTCGGCTCGGCGATGGCCATGCGGCAGTGCGTGTCGACGACGTCGAGCACGCGGTACGCCTCCTTCATGCGCGCCATGTCGCCCCCGATGAGCGCGACGACGTCGTCGACGGCGGCCTGGGCGGCGACGATGGCCGCCGCGTCTCCCGCTCGGCCCGCGTCGGCGAGCGCGCGGAAGGGCTTCGGTGTGACCGACGACACCCCGGAGACGACGCCCTGCGCGCCCACCTCGACGGCGGCGATCAGGTCGCGATCGGCGCCGGTGTAGAGGTCGAAGTCGGCAGGCACGACGGCCCGGTACGCGGCGATGTCGTCGAGCGAGAGTTCACTGATCTTGGCACCGACGACGTTGGGCAGTTCGGCGAGCCGCACCAGAAGCTCCGGCGAGACCGGGTTGCCGCTGCGAGCCGGGTAGATGTACACGTACAGGCGACCGTCGCCGACGGCATCCGACACCGCGCGGTAGTAGTCGAAGATCGCGTCGTCGGTGGCTCGCAGGTAGTACGGCGTCAGCGCGGCGAACTCCACGGCGCCCAGTTCGCGGGCGATGCGGGTCAGCCGCACAGCCTCGAACGTGCTGGGGCGGCCGACGTGCACGACGACGCGCATGCGCCCCTGCAGCTCGGCCAGCGCCGCTTCGACAATGGCCGCGAACTCCTCGGCATCCACCGCGGGGAACTCCCCCGTCGTGCCGAGCACGAATGCTCCCTCGTTCCCCGAGTCGGCGACGAATCGGAAGATCGCACGCGAACCCTCGATGTCGAGGGCGCCGTCGCGGTGGAACGCGGTGGGCACGGCGGTCAGGATGTCGTAGCGGGTCACTTCTCGGTCTCCTCGGAGTTCTTGCGGGGCTTGCGGGAACGACGCCGCGGGGCGTCGACGTTGCGGACGGTGGAGGTGAGCAGGTCCGGCTGCGCGGCGAGCTCGTCGTGCGCCTTCTCGATCTGCTGGATGCTGTCGTCGTGCAGGATCGAGTCCGCGAGCGAGGCGCGCTCGGCACGGGGACGACGGGCGGCACGGATCGCCGGCATCACGATCGACAGCACGGCCAGGGCGAGGAGCACGAGCGCGATGGGGCTGACGACCTCGAAGAACGGACGCGTGGGCAGGATCGCCAGCGTCCGGGCGAGGTTCTCCTCAGCGAGCGGTCCGAGCAGGAGCCCGAGCACCACGGGGCCCGCCGGCACCTGCATGCGCTTGAGCATCACTCCGATCACACCGAAGACGAGCATCGTCACGACGGTGGAGAGGCTGTTCGAGGTGGCATACGTGCCGATGATGCAGAAGATCAGGATGCCGCTCCACAGATACGGCTGCGGCACGTCGAGCAGCTTGACCATGCCCTTCATGCGGATCAGGCTCAGAACGAGCGACAGGATCGTCGCGATCAGCATGATTCCCACGATCGAGACGACCAGGTCGGGGCGGTTCGTGAACAGCGTGGGACCGGGCGTGATGCCCCAGATGATCATCGAACCGATCATCACGGCCATCACGGAGTCGCCGGGGATGCCCAGCGCCATGGTCGTGGTGAGCGAGCCACCGAGCGTCGCGCTCGAGGCGGTGTCGGAGGCCGCGACGCCCTCGATCGATCCCTTGCCGAACATCTCGGGGTGCTTGGACACCTTGCGCGCCCGCTCCCACCCGATGAGTCCCGCGATGTCGCCGCCGGCCGCGGGGATGAGCCCGACACCGAGTCCGACCGCACCGCCGACCGCCGTGGCCCGACCGCTCTGCTTCAGCTCGGCCCGGTTCGGCCACCAGCGGCCGAGGCTCGAGATGGGCCGCACGTGCGACTTCCGGTGCGTGAGCAGCTGGTCGAAGAGTTCGGCGATGCCGAAGAGCCCGATGATCACGGCGATGAAGTTCACGCCCTCGACGAGTTCGAGCACTCCGAAGGTGAAGCGCTGATCGGCCGTCGCCGCATACGTGCCGACGCTGCCGAGCATGAGCCCGAAGAGCCCGGCGAGGATGCCCTTGAGCATCGACTTCGACGAGATGCCGATCATGATCGAGATGCCGAAGACCACCAGGGCGAACAGTTCCGGGGATTTGAAGTAGTCGCGGGCGAAGCTGGCGATCGGCACAGCTGCGACCGCGAAGAGCACGAGCGAGGCGAGGATGCCGACGGCCGAGACGATCGCGGAGATCGTCAGGGCGAGACCGGCCCGCCCCTGCTTGGCCATGGGATAGCCGTCGAGCGTCGTCGCGATGGACGCGGGAGTGCCGGGGGTGTTGATGAGGATCGAGGGCACCCGATCGCCGAAGTTCGCGGCGACGTAGATCGTCAGCAGCACCGCGAGACCCTGCACGGGCTCGAGGGTCATCGTGAAGCCGGCGGCAAGCGCGACCGCCATGGTCGCGGTGATGCCGGGAAAGGCGCCGACCATGAAGCCGAGCACGAGGCCGACGAGCATGTAGAGCAGGATCGAGATGTCGAGGAGCGAGTTCAGCCCCTCCATGAGCGCGTTCACAGGGGGATCCTCAGGAGCATCCCGAACACGACGTAGACGAACGCCGTGACGGAGGCGGAGTAGATGATCAGGCTCAGCCAGCGGCGGTGGCCGTAGAGGAGCATGAGGGAGGCCATCAGCAGAGCTGCGGCGATCGGGAAGACCTCGATGCGGTAGCCGAAGAGGATGACCGAGCCCAGCGACCACAGCACGATGAAGGCGCCGGTGATCGCGAGCGTGGCGATGACGCGGAGGTAGCCGCCGGGCTGGATGCGTTCGAGGTCTTCGCGGGTGGGTGCCGGGCGGGTGATCGCGACGGCGAGCAGCGCGATGGCGACGACGACTCCGGTGACCCCGATCACGAGCGGCCAGAAGCGGGCGTCGATCTGCCCGGGGGCTGCCTCACGGCGCAGCGGGATCTGCGTCGAGAGGAACAGGTATCCGGCGGTGAACGCCAGGGCGACGACGGCGAACACGATCTCGAGAGTTCGCGACGCGGGCGCGCCCTCGTACTCGTCACCGGCGGATTCGTCGCGGCCTGCCGGTTCTGCAGCGGTGTCGGGGGTGGACATCATGCTCCTTCTCCTTCGTCGAAGGGGAACGACTGCGGGGCCGGTCTGCACCGGCCCCGCAGTGTTCTCAGCCCAGGAGATCCTTGAAGAGGTCGAACTGCTCGTCGACGAACGTCGTCCATTCGGCGGAGTCGCGGTACACGACGAGGTTTCCGGCATCGGCCTGGAACTTCTGGTATCCGTCGGACTCGACGGCTTCCTTGACCGCGGCCTCGAGCGTCGACTTCACGTCGTCGGGCAGACCCTTGGGGGCATAGATGCCGCCCCAGCCACCGAAGACCACGTCTTCGCCGATGGCCTCTTCGACCGTCTCGACGTCTTCCGCGTCGGGGTGACGCTCGTCGTTCATGACGGCGAGGATGCGCACGGCCTCGCCCTGCGCCAGGGCCTCGCCGAGGCCGGAGACGGCCGCGACGGTCTCACCGGATGCGGCTGCAGCGACGGCTGTCGCTCCGCCGTCGTAGGGGACCGGGGTGAAGTCGGCGTCGGTCGCGGCGCCGAGTCCGAGGGTCGCCGCCTCCCAGATGGAGCCGGCACCGGAGTTGGCGACCGTGACGGCGCCGGACTTCGCCTGGGCGACGAGGTCTTCGAGCGTCTCGATGCCGCTGTTCGCGCCGACCGTGACGACCCCGGGGGCGAGCATGATCTGGCCGAGCAGGTCGAAGTCGTCCGGCAGCACGTTCGCGCTCTGCGTGGTGTTGAGCATCGCGATCTCGACGGGCGCGAATCCGATGACGTAGCCGTCGGCATCCTGCGCGCCCACGTACTCCATCGCGAGGGCGCCAGCGGCACCGGGCATGTTCTCCGGGATGACGCTGACGCCGAGGATCTTCTCGAGCTCCGTGGCGAGCGCGCGCGACGAGAGGTCGGATCCTCCGCCGGGGTTGGCCTGGATGATGAGTCGGATGTCGTTCTCGGGGAACGCCGATCCGGCTTCCTCGCCCTCTTCGACCTTGGTGCAGGCCGAGACGATGAGAGCGGTGGCTGCGAGGGCGGCGATCGCGGCAGCCGCCCGGGTGATGCGCTTGCGGGGCATCTTTGCTCCTCTACGTGGGTCGACCTTGTTGTCGACTCCCCGACCGTAGCAGTGTTGACTGTTAACAGTCAACACTGACAAACGTGCGCCCCTCCCCCGACGGGCAGAGGACCGCCCCGCTCAGGCGCGGGTGGCGATCTCGCTCAGCATGCGCTCGCGGGCGCCGTCGAGGTGCTCCGACAGCACCTTCGCCGCCTGCGTCGGCGTACCGCTGCGCATCACGTCCATGAGCTTCACGTGGTCGCCGGACGACTCGTGCAGATCTTCATCGTGGTTGATCGTGACCTCGAGGAGCGCCGTGAACGTCGGGAGGTACTGGTTCCACGCCCCCTCGAGGCGTGGATGGTCGGCGAGCGCGTAGATCTGCGAGTGGAACTCGAGGTCGGCCGCCACGAAAGCGGCGTGGTCACCGGCATCCGCGGCCTCGCCCATGCGTCCGACCGCCGCAGCCATCGCCGCCCAGCGCGCATCGTCGTCGACACGCATGGCGCGCGAGAGGGCGAGCTGTTCGAGGGCACCGCGCAGGCTGTACAGCTGATCGACGTCGTCATGCGTGAGCCCCACGATGTAGACCCCGCGCGGACGCTGCACCTCGACGAGCTTCTCGAAACTCAACTGGGTGAGGGCATCGCGCACCGGTCCGCGGCTGACCGAGAACTCCTCGGCGAGCGCCTCTTCGGTGATGCGCGCGCCGGGGGCGAGCTCGCCGCGCACGATGCGCTGGCGGAGCACCCGCGCCACCTGGGCGCCGAGGGATTCTCCGCGCGTGACGGTCTGCGTCATGGTGACCTCCTGTTAACAGTTGACAGGATACACACCACGGCGGCGCCTGGGCCTAGGCGCTCCCGCGCGGGTCCCAGAGCACGACCTCCGTCGAGCGACGCAGGCGCCGTCCGGTCGGCATGGGTACGACTCCGGCGGAACCCGCGGCGAACACGCGGACTCCGGGGCGACTCTCGCGCTCGGTGCGCAACGCACTCTCGAGCACGGCGATGCGGTTGTGCAGCGCCCTGTTCTCGTCTTCGAGGTCGAGCAGACGGGCGATCGCGGGCAGGCTCACGCCCTCGGAAGAGAGCTGGGCGACCTCGCGCAGCTGCTCGATGTTCCGGGGGGAGTACCGGCGCGAACCGCCGGAAGTGCGTCCGGGGACGACGAGCCCGATGCGGTCGTACTGCCGCAGCGTCTGGGGATGAAGGCCGGAGAGCTCGGCGGCGGCCGCGATCGCGAACACCGGGGTGTCAGCATTCATCATGAACGCCTCCGCCCCCGGTGCCCGCTTCGACGATCGGTCATCGCCGCGCCTTCGCCATCAGCTCGGCCCGCGGGTTCTCGTCGGGCTCGAGTTCCTGGAACTTCTCCAGAGCCGCACGCGCGGCGTCGTCGAGGTGCGTCGGCACCGCGACCTGGAGCTCGGCGAGCAGGTCGCCCGTGCCCTTCGAGGTCGCAACCCCTCGGCCCTTGACCCGCAGCACCCGCCCGGAGGGAGTGCCGGGTGCGACGCGGAGCTTGACCACGTCGCCGCCGAGGGTCGGGACCTCGATGGTCGCACCGAGAGTCGCCTCGGTGAACGTCACAGGCACCACGACGCGCAGGTTGAGTCCGTCGCGCGTGAAGACCGGGTGCGGGCGCACCGCGATCTGCACGACGATGTCGCCGCTCTCTCCCCCATCGGGCGAAGGACGACCGCGACCGCGGAGACGGATCTTCTGTCCGTCGGCGACGCCCGCCGGGATCTTCACCTTGAAGGGCTTGCCGTCTTCGCCCTGCAGGGAGATGGTCTCGCCCTGCACGGCGGTGACGAAGTCGAGCGTGGTGCGGGCCGTGACATCGGCTCCGCGCTGCGGGCCGCCGAAGCCGCGGTATCCGCCGCTCGGCTGCCCGAAGCGTCCGTTGCCGAAGCTCGCGCCCTGCCCTTGGTTGAACATCGCGAAGATGTCTTCGAAGTCCGCCGTCTGTCCGCGGCCCTGCTGTCCGAACCGGCTGAACACGTCTTCGAAGCCGCCGGTACCCGCACCGCTCGCCGTGAAGCGAGCGCCGGATCCCATGGCGCGGATCTCGTCGTATTCCTTGCGCTGTTCGGTGTCGGAGAGCACCGAGTAGGCCTCGCTGATCTCCTTGAACTTCGCTTCGGCTTTGGCATCACCCTGATTGGAGTCCGGGTGGTACTTCCGCGCAAGCTTGCGATACGTCTTCTTCAGATCCGCATCACTGACGTCCTTGGAGACCCCGAGGGTCTTGTAGAAGTCCTTGTCGAACCAATCCTGGCTGGCCATCGATCACCTACTCCGCAGGGACAGCGACGACGACCTTCGCGGGGCGCAGCTCGACGTCTCCGAGGCGGTAGCCCACCTCGACGACCTCGAGGATCGTGGTCTTCTCGGCGCCGGGGGTCGGCTGCTGGAAGATGGCCTCGTGGCGCTGCGGGTCGAATTCCTCGCCCTTCGCGCCGTACGCGACCACTCCGAGACGCTCCACGACCGTGCGCACCTTGTCGGCGATCACGGCGAAGGGCGTGCCCTCCACCAGATCACCGTGCTGAGCCGCGCGGTCGAGGTCATCGAGCACGGGGACCAGGCCCTTGGCGGCCTCGCCCTTCGCTCGCTCGATCTCGACCTGACGCTGCTCTTCGGTGCGGCGACGGTAGTTCGCGTATTCGGCCTGGAGGCGCTTGAGGTCGTTCAGCAGCGTGGACTCGAGGTCGGCGAGCACGGCGTCTTCCGCCGCGGCCTCACCGGTCTGCGTGGCACCGAGGATGTCGTCGACCGTGAGGTCATCGGCGCCGTCGTCAGGAGTCTCGTCCGACCCCTCGGCGGCCTTCGCCTCGGTGGAGTCCGGGTTCTGCGGCACGGGGCCGGATGCCTGAGCATCCGACCCCTCGCTGCGACCTTCGGCGGACTCAGGAAACTGGTTCTCGTCGAAGTTCTTGTCCGTCATGATTACTTCTTCTCGTCCTCGTCGTCGACGACCTCGGCGTCGATGACGTCTTCCTCGGAGGAGGGAGCGTCACCGGCCGGGGCCTCGCCGTCAGCCGAAGCGCCGGCAGCGGCATCCGCCTGCGAGGAGGCGTAGATGGCCTCGCCGAGCTTGGACTGCGACTGGTTGAGCTTGTCGAACGCGGTCTTCACAGCCTCGTCGTCTTCGCCGGCCAGCGCCGTCTTGAGCGCGTCGACGTCGGCCTTGACCTCGGTCTTCACGTCTTCGGGCAGCTTGTCGTCGTTCTCGGTGATCAGCTTGTCGATCGAGTACGCGAGCGTCTCGGCCTGGTTGCGGACCTCTGCGGCCTCGCGGCGCGCCTTGTCCTCAGCGGCGTGCTCCTCGGCCTCGCGCACCATGCGCTCGATGTCTTCCTTCGACAGCGACGAGCCGCCGGAGATGACGATCGACTTCTCGGTGCCGGTGCCCTTGTCCTTGGCGGACACGTGCACGATGCCGTTGGCGTCGATGTCGAAGGTGACCTCGATCTGCGGGATGCCGCGGGGAGCCGGAGCGATACCCGTCAGCTCGAACGTGCCGAGCGGCTTGTTGTCGCGCGTGAAGTCACGCTCGCCCTGGAAGACCTGGATCGCGACGGACGGCTGGTTGTCGTCTGCCGTGGTGAAGGTCTCGCTGCGCTTGGTCGGGATGGCCGTGTTGCGCTCGATGAGCTTGGTCATCATGCCGCCCTTGGTCTCGATACCGAGGCTCAGCGGGGTGACGTCGATGAGGAGAACGTCCTTGCGCTCACCCTTGAGGACACCGGCCTGGAGCGCGGCGCCGACGGCGACGACCTCATCCGGGTTGACGCCCTTGTTCGCGTCCTTGCCGGTCTCGCGCTTGACGAGTTCGGCGACCGCAGGCATACGCGTGGATCCACCGACGAGCACGATGTGGTCGATCTCGGACACCTTGATGCCGGCTTCGCGGATGACGTCCTCGAACGGCTTCTTGGTGCGGTCGAGAAGGTCCTTCGTGAGGTCCTCGAACTTCGCGCGGGTGATGGTCTCGGAAAGCGACACCGGGCCCGACTCGGTCAGCGACAGGTAGGGCAGGTTGATGCTCGTCGACGTCGAGGAGGAGAGCTCCTTCTTCGCCTGCTCCGCAGCCTCCTTGAGACGCTGCAGGGCGATCTTGTCACCCGAGACGTCGACGCCCGTGGTCTCCTTGAACTGCTTGATCAGGTAGTCGACGAGACGCTGGTCCCAGTCGTCTCCACCGAGACGGTTGTCACCGGCGGTCGAGCGCACCTGGATCGTGGAGAAGTCGTCGTCCTTGCCCACCTCGAGCAGCGAGACGTCGAACGTTCCGCCACCCAGGTCGAAGACCAGGATGAGCTCGTCTTCCTTGCCCTTGTCGAGGCCGTAGGCGAGCGCGGCCGCGGTCGGCTCGTTGATGATGCGCAGCACGTTGAGGCCCGAGATCTCGCCGGCCTCCTTGGTGGCCTGACGCTCGGCGTCGTTGAAGTACGCGGGGACGGTGATGACCGCGTCGGTCACCGTGTCACCCAGGTACGCCTCGGCGTCGCGCTTGAGCTTCATGAGGATGCGCGCGGAGATCTCCTGCGGCGTCCACTTCTTGCCGTCGACGTCGAAGCTCCAGTCGGTGCCCATGTGGCGCTTGACGGAAGCGATCGTCCGATCGACGTTGGTGACGGCCTGGCGCTTCGCGGTCTCACCGACGAGCACCTCCCCGTCCTTGGTGAAGGCCACGACCGAGGGGGTCGTGCGGAAGCCCTCGGCGTTGGCGATGACCTTGGGCTCGCCACCCTCGAGGACGCTGACGACGGAGTTGGTGGTTCCGAGGTCGATACCGACAGCACGTGCCATGTGTTCTCTCCTTTGTTGGAAGTTCGTTGTGGTTCGGAAGATCTGCGGCGATCAGGAAAACCTGAGTCGCGATGACTCAAGTGTACCCAGGGGTCGAGAAGGAGTCAAATGAACTTGATATGAATTGGCTCAACTTTGAGATACGGCGCTGTTCCGGGTGCTCAGCGGCATCACTCAGAACGGGGCGACCTCGGGATCCTCGGTGAAGGTGACGGTGTTCTGGGGAGGCGGCCGGTCGATGTAGACCTTGCCGGTCGGGCTCGTCCAGGCGTAGAGGCCACCGCCCAGAGGCTCGACCGTCCACGGCGAATGGTGCTTGAGCACATGATGGCGTCGACACAGATGGCCGAGGTTCGACTCGTCGGTGGAGCCACCGAGCACGGCATCGCGATGATGATCGATGTCGCAATCGGTGGACGGATACCCGCAGGTGGGGAATCTGCAGCGCTGATCCCTGGCGCGAAGATGTCGCCTCAGATCCGAACCCGGCCGATAACGGTCGACCGCGAGGACCGTCCCGGTGATGGGATGGGTGAGGACACGGTCCCATCCGGATGCCGCACCGGCGAACCGGCGGGCGGTCACGGGGTCGATCGGGGTGCGGCCGTTCAGCTCGGCCGGTGTCGCGTCGCCCGCGATCAGGGTCATGACGGGAACAGTGATCGACACCGTTCCGCGGATCGCCGCGAGGGGCCCCTCCGAGCCGTCGTGCCCGACCGGGGCACCGGTGAGGAGCAGGTCGAGGGCGAGATCGGCGCGGAGCTGCGCGATGGTGCGCCGATCGGGCTCCGGGGAATCGGGCTCCGGGGACTCGGGCTCCGGGGACTCTGGCTCCTGCATCGCCTCGGCCATCTGCGTCAGGCGATCGAAGACACCGTGAACGAGCGCCGAGGGACCGAGCACCCCGAGCTGTGTCATACCGTCGCCGACGTCTTTCACCCACACGGCTCTCTTCTCCCGCGCGTCGAGATGCCGCTCCTCGATCGACCGCGCCTGGAACCGCTCGGCCACCCGCCGAGCCATGCGGCCGACGCGGGCGGGAGACTCGGTCTCGGCGAAGACGATCATCTGCGTCGCGTAGGCATCGCGGCTCGCCGCATCGTCGAGGTGCTCGCCCGCTTCGCACACGACGCGGGCATGCGCCGCGCTGATACGACCAGCGCCCTGCGCTTCCCAGACCATCGGGAAGCGCTCTACGACCCACGCCGCATCCGCCATCCGCCGCTGCACCGTCCGATCGCTCACCCGCAGGGCTGTGGCGAACTCCGCGGCGACGGTGCGCGCAGACATCTCCCCCTGATCGGGATGCTCCGCCTGCTCAGCGACTTCGAGTGCGAGCCGCGAGCCCACCGCCAGGATGCCGTCGCGTGCGGCCTGCAGACTGCTGATCGTGCGCTCGACCTCGACGAGCATCTCGGTGAGCGCAGCGAGCGCAGCCACCTGCTCGCGAGTCGCATCCGCCAGTGCCGTCATGCCTTCAGTGAACCTGGGGCCACCGACATTCAAAGGCCCAGATCAGAGCCTAAAAACGATATACCGGAACTCCGTTCGGGAGCTCCTCGGACCGGCAGCGCGCGACGCCGCAGGGCGCCCGCATCGACGCGATACTTGACTCTGACACAGTGGCAGACGGGAGAACTGAGACATGTTGTCCATCGGAGCGTTCGCGCAGATCGGCCAGGTGACCCACCGGATGCTCCGGCATTGGGACACGGCCGGCCTGCTCGAGCCCGCCCACGTGGACGAGTTCACCGGATACCGCTCCTACGATCCCTCGCAGCTGGAACGGCTGCACCGGATCGTCGCCCTGCGCCAGCTGGGTTTCGGTCTCGATGACGTCTCGGCGATCCTCGAACGCGGCGTCGATGCCGAACGCATCGCCGCCCTGCTGAGGATCCGTCGCGCAGAAGTCGAGCAGGAGCATCGGATCGCCGCGGAGAGACTCGTCGACGTGGAGAGGCGCCTCCACCTCATCGAGAGAGAGAAGCACATGTCCCAGATCGAGATCATCGACAAGCCCCTCCCCGCCGTGCGCCTCGCTGCCATCCGCACGGTCGTGGCCGACCAGCCGGCCGTCGCCGGAGTGGTCGGGCCCGCGTTCGACGCCGTGGCCGAGATCATCGGCGACACGCACTCCCTGGCCACCCCGATCGCCCAGTACGAGACTCTCGACGACGGGCTGCAGGTCATCGCGGGCTACACGTACAGCGGCCCCGCGCGCGAGGGCTTCGAGATCGTCGAGCTCCCCGCGGCGACGGAGGCCGTGTGCGGCATCCATCTCGGATCGATGGAGCACATCGCCGAGAGCTGGCACGCGATCCACACCGAGATCTTCGCGCGGGGCCTGGTGCACGACGGCCCGTGTCGCGAGCTGTATGTGCGCGCGGTCTCCGAGGACCAGTCCGATTGGGTCACCGAGCTGCAGCAGCCCGTCCGTCGCAGCTGAGCGCACCGAGCCCTTCGCGCTCAGGCGGCGCTCTCGACGGTCGGCGCTGGCGAGAGGAGCCGTCGCGCGGCGCCGCGCGCGAGCATCAGGACGACGATCAGCAGGGTCACCAGGAAGAACCCGCCGAGTTGGACGGCATCTCCGAACACGACGTCCACCAGCTCCAGCACGAGGAACTTGCTGCCGGGGAGGATCAGCAGCAGCACGACGACACCGACCGCTCGCCTGGCCGCCGTGCCGTCGGATCGGATGTGGGCGATCGCCCTCCCCTTCACCCAGACGACGGCCTCGAGGACGATCTTCAGGAGGATCGCCGTCAGAAGCGACAGCAGGAACGTCTCGGAGATGACCGCGGGGAACAGCTGACTGAACGTGCCGAGCACGATCAGGTACATCAGGACGTCGACGAGGTCGATGGCACGGAGCCGCATAGGGGGATCCTAGCGAGCACGGGTCCCTGGCCTCGGGTGCCCGAGACACCGTCGAACCGACCGAGACAGCGTCGAACAGTGGCAAAATGAGAGTAAGGCGAGCCTTAGCGGCCGCCCGGCGGTGTCGCCCCGGCAGACGCCGCGCGATGGATCCGCCCCTTTCTCGGAAGGACCGTGCGGATGACATCACCGATGGCGGACATGAACGAGCGTGCCGACTACGACGTGCTCATCGTGGGCGGCGGACCGGCCGGTCTCTCCGCCGCCCTCAACCTCGGCCGCGCGCTCGCACGCGTGCTGGTGATCGACGCCGATCGTCCGCGCAATGCGGCGACGCTGCGATCGCACGGGTTCCTGACCCGCGACGGCATCCCGCCGCACGAGCTGCGGCGCCTCGCCAGAGAAGAGCTCGCGGCCTATCCGAACGTGGAGGTGCGATCGCGGACGCGCGTCACCGCCCTCCGGCAGACGGACGGAGAGGGGACGGGACCGCACGGCGATCGAGGTGTGTTCGCGGCGGACATCGGCCGGCGGGATACCGAGACCACCGTCACGGCCAGGGCGGTGCTGCTGGCCACCGGGCTGCGTGAGACGCTCCCCGATGTCCCGAACCTGCGCGGGTACTACGGCATGAGCCTGTTCAGCTGCGCCACCTGCGATGCGTGGGAGCTGCAGGGCCGCCGCCTCGCCCTGATCGGCGAGACGCCCGACATCGCCGACCGCGCGCGACTCATCGGACGCTGGACCGAGAGCCTCACCGTGTTCACGCACGGGGCGGACGTCGTGACCGCGGACGAGGAGGCGGAGCTCGCCGCCTCCGGCATCGACGTGCGTCGCGAGACGATCGTCGAGCTCGTGGGTGAGCGGGGAAGCCTCGACGCCATCCGTCTGGCCGACGGCACATCGGTCCCGGTCGACGGCGGTTTCGTGCGGCCCGAGTGGGAGAACGCGCTGACGTTCCTCGACGGGATCGCGCCCACGCTTGATCACGCCGGGCATCTGCGCACGGACCGCTCCGGTCGCACCGATGTGCCGGGGCTCTACGCCGCGGGCGACGCCGCGACACCCGGTCCGCAGCAGCTCATCGTCGCGGCGGGTGCCGGCGCTCGGGTCGCGACGGTCATCGTGCACGACTCGATCGGCGTCGTCAGCGCCCACTGATCAGTCGGCCGGGGTGGAACCGTGGACCGGAGACGATGACGGTCCGGGACTAGGCTGACCGGCATGACGCGCACCTCCTTCTCGATCCCCCTGCGCCTGGCCAGCACCGCGATCGCCGCTGTGGCCGTGCTGTCACTGAGCGGATGCCTGTACGCGCAGATCCCGGCGGGGTCACCCACCGGCGCCCCCTCGTCGAGCCCGGAGACCGATGCGCCGAGCGACGAGCGGTCCGGCTCGACCCTGACCTTCGCCGAAGGCCTCGACCTCGCGAGCGACACCTACATCGAATGGGGCGACGGGCTCGTGGTCGACGAGGGCTGGAAGATCGTCTCGCCCGACGACGGCAACGGCGGCTGGACGTACGGCACGGTCGACGGCACCTGCACGGCACGGTTCTGGCAGGGGTACACGACCGACGTTCCCGTGGTCGCCGGAGACGACAGCGCCTCGTCCGACGCGATCCTCGGTGTGCTGCTGCAGACTCCGACCAGCGAGGTCACCCCGCTCGCCACGACCGGCGAGTTCAGCTACATGGCGGGCGGCAACGGAGGCGTCGAGACGCGCCAGGTCGTCGGCGTGGACGGCAGCCGCACCTGGCTCATGGCCGCGCGTGCGTTCACGCAGACCGGGGTGGGCCTGTCGGTGGTCGTGGACTGCACCGCCGCGGATGCGGAGGCGACGCTGGCTGCGATCAACGAGGAGAACGCGGTCGTCGTCACGCCCTGAACCCGGCGAGGGAGCAGACCCCGCCGGGCGTCACTTGCCGCCGGGAGGACCCACCAGCAGCAGGATGACGTACAGCGCGACGATGCCGACGACCAGAAGCAGCGCGAGAACCCACGGCCGCTGCAGGAACCACCGCATCAGCCGGTCGTACCAGCGGCGATCGCGCGGGTCGTCGGTCGCCTCGAGACGCCAGGCCCCGGTGAGCCGCCCGGTGCGGTGCAGCCAGATCTCGGTCGGGATCGTCGCGTACGGGATGACGGCGCTGGCGACGGCGAGAACACCTACACCGACATGCCAGCGCTGGTTCAGCGCGACCAGGATCGCCGTCGCCGCGTAGCTCAGGAAGATGAACCCGTGGATGCCTCCACCCACGGTCACCACGACTCCGGGGGCGCCGACGGCACGGGCGATGATCGCGGCGATCAGGATCGTCCAGGTGATCGCCTCCGCGATCGCGAGAACTCGGAACAGTCGGTCGGGGGTGCGGAACACGGTACTCCTCGGGTGGTGTCCCTCCACCGTATCCGGCGGTCACCCCCTTCGAATCAACCGAATGGTTGAGTCCGCCAGCACGACGCGACCCGTTTCGCACATCGACGGGGCCGACGGCGGAATAGCACGCCGCGCGACGACGTTGCCGAAGGCATGGTGACAGTGGATGCGGACGCGCTCTCGAACGTGCTCGGTGCGGTCGACCTGCGCGTCGGCATCGGCCGTCGCACCTCGGTAGCTGCGGGAGCGCTGCTGCCGATCCCCGCCGACACCATCACCCTGGTCTACATCGCCGAGGGCGCTGTGCAGGGGCATCCTCCGCTCGGAGACGGCTGCCGCCTCGACGTCGATCCCGACTCGCAGCGACTCAGGGTCGACACGAAGGCCCGCCATGACCTGCTCGTGGCGGGCGACGCGTTCCTGACCCTCGGCCGTTCGCCGTTCGTGCTCGAAGCGCGGGACGACACGAGCCTGATGATCGCCGACATCGAGCTCGCCGATGCGGCCTCGCCGCTGCCCGCCCTGCTGCCGCCGTTCCTCACCGTCACCGGGTTCGACGCCGTGGAGCCCGCCGCCGCCGCCCTGGCGCTGAACATGGGGGTGCTCGGCGACACGGTGATGCCCGCCCGCCAGGGCGACCCCATCATCTGCCGCATGATGGCGACGACCGTGCTGCTGTCGGTCATCCGCGCCTGGGCTGCGAACGGCTGTGCCCCGACGGGCTGGCCCTCGCTGTCGAACGACCCGTTCCTCGACCGCGTCGTCGACGCCATCCGCGAGGAACCGGGTCGGGACTGGACGGTGGAGCGCCTCGCCGGCATCGGCGCCATGTCGCGCTCGACCTTCGCCGAACGGTTCCGCAGCACCGTCGGCCGCTCCCCCGCCGACTACGTCACCGAGGTGCGCGTCGACGCGGCCAAGCGGATGCTCGAGGCTGGGCGAAGCGTCTCGGACATCTCCCGCGAGCTGGGCTACGCCTCCGACGAGGGGTTCAGCCGGGCCTTCCGCCGCCGCACCGGGCAGACCCCCTCGTCGTGGCGTCTGGCGAACCGCACGCCGATCTCGGCCTGAGGATCTCGGCCTGAGGATCTCGGCCTTTCAGGCCCTGCTGCTGACGCGGTTGGACGCGCCGAACAGCACCGCGCCGGCGAGCAGCGCGATCGCCCCGATCACGTAGACCAGCTCGACGTTCAGGGTGTCCACGAGCAGTCCGCCGATGCCGGCCGCGAGGGTGATCGCCCCCTGGAACCCCACGACGACGAGACTGCCGCCGGCTTCGAGCCGATCCGGCATCCGGTGTCCGACCCACGTGTTCGCCACGATCAGCCAGGACGAGAAGAAGAAGCCCCACACCAGCACGACGATGCCGACACCCACGATCGACCCGGAGAACAGGATCATCGACATCACGGACACGGCGATCACGAGCGGCGCGAACACCGCGAAGAAGGCGAACGTGCGGTCGATCACGAGCCCGATCGTGATGTTGCCGAGGAGGCCGCCGACGCCGAACAGCGCGAGCAGCACGACGATGGTCGAGGCGTCGACCTCGGGGATCCGCTCCAGCGCGAGCCGCACGTACGTGTAGGCGAGGAAGTGCCCGAGCACGACGAGCACGTGGCCGACCATGCCGAGACCGATGCCGGGGCGGCGCAGCGTGTCGACGAGCAGGCGCAGGCTCGACGCCCGCTCGGCCGGCACCGACGGCAGCGCGAACCGCAGCACCACCGCGAGCACGACCATCAGCACGCCCACGATGGCGAAGACCATCCGCCAGTCGACGAGTTCGCTCAGCATGACACCCAACGGCACACCGGCCACGGTCGCCAGCGACACTCCCGCCGAGGTGAACATGACACCGCGTCCGAGATTCTCCGGTCCCGCCAGGCGCGCAGCGACCGTGATCGACATCGCCCAGAAGGCGCTGATGGCGGCACCCAGCAGGAACCGCGCCAGCAGCACGATGATCAGGTTCGGCGCGATCGCCACGATCAGGTTCGACACGGCGGCGGCGAGCGCCATCCACACCAGCAGCGACCGCCGATCCAGCCGCGGGAACATGAGTCCGACGGTCGGCGCGACGATGAGTCCGACCAGCGCCGTCACGGTCACGGTCTGTCCGGCCTGACCCGGAGTGACCCCCAGCCCGTCGGCCATCTCGGTGAGCACGCCGTTGGGGAGGAACTCGGCCGTGACCAGCAGGAAGCCCATCAGCATCAGCACGATGAGTCCGCCGTAGCGGATGCGGGACGCCGCGGAGGGCGGCATGGTGGGAACGGGCGCTGTCGTGGTCATGGTTCCACGTTCGCAGCACCCGGAGGCCGTCGCCCGACCGGTCGTCCGCGGCATCCGACCATTCGTCCGACGTGCTCCCGGTCGGTTCCCAGCCCGAGCTTGCAGAGTGTCAGTATGCGGGATCGGAGACGGAGACGGGCGCGCCTGCTGTGCGGTGCCGCCGCTGTCGCGGCGGTCGTGCTCACCTCCGGATGCACCGGGCAGCGCGCCGCCGGCCCGGACGACTGGGCTCTCGAACCGATCTCGTTCCAGAGCTCCTTCGTCGGTTCCGGACCGGAGGCCGCCCCCGCCGGGCCCCCGACCGACCTGTCGTACGGGATGCACGTGCTGTCGGCCGACGGCGCAGGCGGGTTCTGGGCCACATCTTCCGGATCGTGGCTGCACGTCGGCGCTGATGGCGAGACGCTCGCGAGGTTCGACACCGATCCCGGCGCCCCGGTCTCGCGGATCGGGGCGATGGCTCCGCTCTCGGCCACCGAGCTCGTCGTGCTGCAGGGCGACCGCGCCCACGTGATGCCGATGATCTCGGTGCTCGACACCACCACCATGACGATGAGGGACCTGCCGGGCGATGTCGTGGGCGACCAGGGCGACTTCGACTACGGGGACTTCGAGTTCGGCGATGTGGCCGTGCACGACGGCGACGCCATCGTGGTGCGCTACCAGCCGCGCCCTCCCGACGCCTACCTCGACTACGAGGTGCTGCGCGTGGATCTCGAGAGCGGGACACGGACCCTGCTGCACAGCGGCCCGGTCGCACTCGACGAGGCGCCGAGCGCTCGACCCGGCATCCCACCGATCGGCATCGACGTCGACAGCGCGGGACGGGTGTATCTGGCGACCCCCTCCGCACGGATCGTGCTCGCGGCCGACGGCACCGAGCTGAGTCGGGATCGGCAGGTCGCTGAGCACCCCCTCGTCGCCGTCGCTCCCGACGGCACGGCGCTGTGGTGGGGCGGAGAGCTGGAGCAGAGCGACGTTCAGGGTGTGATCGTCGGCGGCTCCCCCGACGCGCGGACGGCGGTCGAACGCCGCCTGCACTGCGCCGAGACCTCGAACGGTGACATCCTCCGCCGCGACGACGCCCTCCGTCTCGGCGACGCCGCCGGACAGCATCCGCTGCCGTTCCTGTGCGGCGCGAACGCCGCCGCGTGGACGGGTGGGTCGTGGGTGGTCGCGACCGGCGGCGAGGGCGACGGAGTGCTCATCCGCCTCACCCCGCCCGTCGGAGGCTGACCCCCGCCTGTGGACAGCGGCGCATCGACGCCCTAGGCTCGACGACGCACCGGGACCGGCCCGGGAAGCCCGAGCGGAAGGAGCCGAGGACATGAACACCGTCTTTGTCGCGCTCTCCGCCGACCACCTTCCCTTCGAGGCCACCCGCTCCTGATCCTGGTGTGGCCTCCTGCTCCCGGAGCCACATCTTGTCTGATCCCTTCGCTTCCTCGGAAGCCGCGTCCTTCGACGCACCCTCGTTCGACACACCCTCGTTCGACGCCGCCGCATTCGATTCCCTCGAAACCGAGCTCGCCTTCGCCGACGTCGACCCCGGCGAGGGCCAGCGCTGGTCCACGTGGCCGGCGATCACCCCGTCCGAGCGCGGCCCCGAGCCGTGGCCGGCATGGGTGGTGACCTCGGCCGGCGCACTCGACACCGAGCGCGGAATCCTCAAGACCGGCAAGGAGGCCGACGTGTTCCTGCTCGAACGCGGCGTGCCGGGCGACCCGAGCCGGCACACCCTCCTCGCAGCGAAGCGCTATCGCAGCACGGAGCATCGCAGCTTCCACCGGTCATCCGTCTACACAGAGGGGCGCAGCATCCGGAACACCCGCGACGCGCGCGCCCTCGTCAAGAAGTCGGACCACGGCCGGGAGGTGGCCGCCGCGCAGTGGTCGTTCGCCGAGTTCGAGGCGCTGTGCCGGATGTGGGAGCTCGGGGCCCCGGTGCCGTATCCCGTGCAGGTCAACGGCACCGAGGTGCTGATGGAGTTCCTCGGCGACGCCGACGGCACGGCCGCACCCCGCCTCGCCCAGACCCGCGGCGACCGCACCGAGCTGCAGGGGTTCTACGCGCAGGTCGTCGACCTGATGCGCATCTTCGCGGCGGCGGGGTTCGCCCACGGCGACCTCTCGGCCTACAACCTGCTCGTGCACGAGGGGCGGGTGCGCGTGATCGACCTGCCGCAGATCGTCGACATCATCGCGAACCCGCAGGGGCTCGATCTGCTGCATCGCGACTGCGTGAACATCTGCGACTGGTTCACCCGCCGCCGTGTCGAATGCGACGCCGAGGAGCTGTTCGCCGAGCTCCTCGCCGCGCTTTACTGAGAGTCAGACCCCACGCGGGCTGCCAGCAGGCACACGAGCTCGTAGACCACGTGGCTCGCGGCGATGCCGGTCATCTGCGCGTGGTCGTAGGCGGGCGAGACCTCGACCACATCCGCGCCGACGATGTTCTGCGAGGACAGGGCGCGCAGGATGCGCAGCAGTTCGCGGCTGGTCAGCCCGCCCGCTTCGGGTGTGCCGGTGCCGGGCGCGTGGGCGGGGTCGAGCACGTCGATGTCGATCGACACGTACAGCGGCTTGTCGCCGATGCGCTGCAGGATGCGGGCGATACCGGCCTCGACGCCGTGCTCCTCGATGTACTCGCTCGACACGATGGAGAAGCCGAGGCGCTCGTCGTCTTCGAGATCCTGCTTCGAGTACAGGGGTCCGCGGGTGCCGACGTGGCAGCTCGCGGTGAGGTCGATCAGCCCCTCCTCGCTCGCGCGACGGAAGGGTGTGCCGTGCGTGATGGGCGCCCCGAAGTAGGTGTCCCACGTGTCGAGGTGGGCGTCGAAGTGCAGCACAGCGACCGGGCCGTGCTTCGCGGCGACAGCCCGCAGCAGCGGCAGCGCGACGGTGTGGTCGCCACCGATCGTGACGATGCGCTGCACCTGCTCGCCGAGGGCCAGTGCCGCGCGCTCGACCTCGCTCACGGCCTCGGTGAGGTCGAACGGGTTGACCGGGATGTCACCGGCATCCACCACCTGCGCGATCGCGAACGGCGACACGTCCTGCGCAGGGTTGTACGGGCGCAGCAGTCGCGACGACTCGCGCACATGCGACGGACCGAACCGCGTGCCCGGCCGGTAGCTCACGCCGGAGTCGAAGGGGATGCCGACGACGGCGATGTCGGCGCGCGGCACGTCTTCGATCCGCGGCAGGCGCGCGAAGGTGGCGATGCCGGAGTAGCGGGGGTTCACGGACGCGTCGATGGGGCCCACGTTCTCGGTCATTGCTCGTTCCTGTTCGTCGGGGTGAGGGAGAGTTCCAGCGGCTGGAGGTCAGAGGGCGTTCTGCGGGAGGTGCACCAGCTGCACTCCCCCGTCGGCGATCGCGGCGCGGATGCTGGAGGCGATGTCATCGCGGTTCTCCACCCGCCGCCCGGTCGCGCCGAAGGCCGTGGCGAGGGCCGCCCAGTCGGGCTGCACCAGGTCGACGCCGATCGGGGTCATCCCCCTGTCGAGCTCGTTCTGCCGGATCTCGGCGTAGCCGCCGTTGTCGACGCACACGATCGTGAGGTCGAGACGCTGCTCGATCGCCGTGACCAGCTCGTTCACGCAGAACATCAGCGCGCCGTCGCCGATCACGGTCACGACCGGATGCTCGGTCTGCGCGACCCGTGCGCCGATCGCCGCGGGCAGGCCGTAGCCGAGGGTCGCGTAGGTGGGGGTGTAGAGCAGGGAGTGCGGATGCGCCGACGCCAGCACGCTGCCCAGCGCCATGTAGACGATCTGGGACGAGTCGCCGGCGACGATCGCGTCGTCGGGCAGGGCGTCGGCGATGATCTCGGCCAGCGCGACCGTCTCGGGGGCGGTCTCCCGCATCTCGGCGGCGATCGCGGCGCGTTCTGCGGTCAGCTCACGCGGCGGGCGGGTCTCTGCGGGGAGGAGCGCGAGCAGCGCTTCCAGAACCGCGGCCGCGTCGCCGGCGATCCCGACCGTCGCTGCGAGGTTCTTGTCGCGCTGCGCCGGCGAGATGTCGATGCGGATCACGGATCCTCGCGCCTCGAGTCGCGGTGCCCAGAGCTCGGCCTCACCGAGCTTCGAGCCGACCACGAGCAGCACGTCCGCGTCCTCTGCGACCGTGCGCGCCGCGGCGAGACGCAGGTTCGAGCCGAGCGCGAGCGGATGCCGCTCATCCACCACGCCCTTGCCGTTCAGGGTCGTCAGCACCGGCGCGCCGAGGCGCTCGGCGACGACCGTGACCTCGTGCGCGGCATCCACCGCTCCGCCACCCGCCACGATCACCGGGGTCTTCGCTCCGGCCAACAGGCGTGCGGCCTCGGCCAGCGCCTGCGGATCGCCGGAGATCCGCGCGGGGACCGGACGCGGCCGCCGCGCCTCGGCGGGAACCCCGGCCGGCGCCTCCAGCACGTCGAGGGGGATCTCGATGTGCACGGGACGAGGGCGACCGGTGCGGAACAGGGCGAACGCATCGTGCACGGCATCGACCGCCTCGGCGGCGCTGGTCACGCGGCGCGACCACTCGGCGATCGCGCCGACCATGGCCGTGGCATCCTTCGTCTCGTGCAGCGTGCCCACGTCGGCGAACTCCGCGCCGAGCGGCACACCGGGCGAGAGGACGATGAGCGGTCGCGACTCGCAGAACGCCGTGCCGATCGCGCTCATCGCGTTCTGCAGACCGGGGCCTGAGGTCGTGATGACGACGCCGGGGAGACCCGTCTGCTGCGCCCAGCCGTCGGCACCGTAGCCGGATCCCTGCTCGTGGCGGTTCGTCACCGCGCGGATGCCGAGGTCGGCGAGCGGCCGGTAGAGCTCGAGGTTGTGGGTGCCGGGAATGCCGAAGATCGCGGTCACGCCGTAGGCGCGGATCGTCTCCAGCACCGCGCGGCCGGCGGTGTCGGTGTACTGCTCGGAGTTCATCGGATCATCCTCACACCCGGTGACGGCGAACGCCGTCGACCCAGGTCTCGCGCACCGTGATCGCCGAGATCTCCTCGGCGGGAACAGCCAGCGGGTCGCCGGAGAGCACCGCGAAGTCGGCGTACTTGCCGACCTCGAGCGAGCCCAGGTCGTCTTCGCGCCCGATCGACACGGCGCCCTCGATCGTGTGGGCGCGCAGGGCTGCGAGCGCGGAGACGCGCAGATCGTCGGGGCCGAGCTTGTGCCCGCGGCGGGTGACGCGGGTGACGGCGGTCTGGATGGCCTCGAGCGGGATGGGCTCGGCGACCGGCGCGTCGGAGGAGATCGTGAAGGGCACGCCCGCACGCTCGAACTCGCCCAGCGGGTTGAAGCGCTCGCCCGGAGTGCCGATGGCCTCCTCGACGCCCTCGCCCCAGTTGAAGTAGTGCTGGGTCTGGTTGACCGGGCGGATGCCCGAGGCGGCCATCCGCCCGATCTGCTCGGGGGTCGGCAGCCCGCAGTGCTCGATGCGGTGCCGGGCGTCCGCATCCGGATGCTCGGCGAGCGCGGCCTCGATCGCCGACACGACCATCTCGATCGCGGTGGGCGACTGCGCGTGCGTGGCGGTCTGGAGACCGGCGGCGTGCGCCTTGCGGATGAGGCCGGCGTACTCCGCGGGCTCGTGGTACAGCTGGCCGGTGCGGCACGGGTCGCCCACGTAGCCGTCGGGGAAGTACGCGGTCCAGCCGCCGAGCGTGCCGTCGGCGTAGAACTTGATGCCCGCGAAGCTCAGGTGGGCGTTGCCGAACTGGCCGACGAGTCCCATCTCGAGGGCCTCGTCGAGCAGGTGCGAGAGCAGGTACATCGACACGCGCAGTTCCAGGCGTCCGGCCTCGGCCAGGCGCAGGTACATGTCGAACTCCCGACGCGTGACCTGGGCGTCGCCGATCGAGGTGACCCCGCCTGCGAGGAAGCGCTGCGTCGCCGCATCCAGCTGGCGCAGGTGCTCCTCCGGCTCATCGGCCAAGTGGAAGTTCGGACCGTGGTGACCGATCTTCACGCCGTGCACACCCGTGAGGATGTTGCACGCGGCATCCGAGAGCTCTCCGGTCAGCTCGCCCTCCGCGTCGCGGAAGAACTCGCCGCCGTCGGGGTTCGGGGTGTCCCGATCGACGCCGTTGACGGTGAGGGTGTGCGAGTTCACGACGCCGCCGTGACCCGACGCGTTCATGAGGTACACCTCGCGATCGGCCGCGACCTCGTCGAGCTCGAAACGGGTGGGGTGCCGCTTCTCGGCGAGGTTGCGCTGTTCGTAGCCGTAGCCGCGCACGGGGCGCCCCTCAGGGAGGGCGGCGGCCGCCGCCTTCAGCAGGGCCACGATCTCGGGGATGCTCCCGGCCTTCTCCGGCCCGCAGTCGACCCAGCTCATCATCTGCCCGAACATGAGCGGATGCGCATGGGCGTCGACGAAGCCCGGGACGACGACGGCGTCGCCGAGGTCGATGCGCTCCGGAGAGAGCCCACCCCGTTCGGCCGCCGCCTCGCACTCGGCGGGGGTGCCGATCGCGAGGATCCGCCCACGGTCGGTCAGCATCGCCGTGGCCGTCGTAGCGGCGGCATCCGCCGTGTGGATCGTGTGCGCGGTCAGAAGGACGGGTGCCGTCTGGGCCGAGCGGTCGAAGGGGGTGAGCTTTCTCATGGCAGCCTGTTCGCGGTCGTGTCGGTGCGGGCGGTGAAGGAGGCGGTGACGGGGGCCTCGTCGGAGTGCTGCGGTGCGAGGCGCGTGCAGATGCCGGCGATGACGGCCATGCCGATGAACATCGCGATCACCGACCAGATGCTTCCGGTCCAGGCGATGAGCTGCGTCGCGAACCAGGGCGAGAAGCCGGCCCAGACCGCCGCGCCGACGCCGTAGGACAGCGCGATCGAGGTGTAGCGGGCCTGCGGGCGGAACATCTGCGAGAGCAGAGCAGCGATCGGCGCGTACGTCGCGCTCATCGCGATGCGCACCAGCGAGGCGAACAGGAAGATGAGCGGTTCCACGCGCCCCGGCAGGATCAGCAGGAACGGCACGAAGGTCAGCACCGAGGTGATCAGACCGATGTACATGACGTTCTTGCGGCCCCACTTGTCGCCCAGCCAGGCGACGGGGAGGGTCACCACGAACTCCACGAAGGAGGCGATCGTCATGGCGTCCAGGATCACCTGCTCGCTGATGGCGACCGTGTCACCGGTGGCGTACGCCGTGGCGAAGGTGGTGGCCAGGTAGTAGCCGCCGGTCGAGATGGGCAGGATGCCGATGCCGAGGAGGATCGGACGCCAGTTGGTGCGCAGCGCGAAGGCCAACGGCATCGACTGCTTGCGCCCCTCGACCTTCGCCTCGAAGACAGGGGTCTCCTCGACGCGGTAACGCACCCAGAAGCCGACGCCGACCAGCACGATCGACAGCAGGAACGGGATGCGCCAGCCGCCGTTGATGATGAAGTCGTCGCCCATGCGGGTCATGATCGCGAAGATGCCAGAGGCGAGCAGCGCGCCGGCCGGGTTGCCGAGCTGCGTGAAGCCGCCGTAGAAGGTCTTGGACTTCTCGGGGGCGTGCTCGACGCTCATGAGCACCGCACCGCCCCACTCGCCGCCGACGGCGAGCCCCTGCACCGCACGGAGCAGGATCAGCAGGATCGGGGCGAGGATGCCGATGTTCTCGTAGGTCGGCAGGCAGCCGACGAGAACCGTGGCCGCGCCCATCATCACCAGCGTGATGACCAGCGACGTGCGCCGACCGAGCTTGTCGCCGATGTGGCCGAAGATGATGCCACCCAGCGGGCGGACGAGGAAGGCGACGGCGAAGGTCGCGAAGGCCGCTGCGGTCTCGGCCAGCCGGTCGCCGCTCGGGAAGAACAGCGGACCGAAGACGAGCGCCGCGGCGGTCGCGTAGACGTAGAAGTCGTACCACTCGATGGTGGTACCGACGAAGGCGGCGATGCCGGCGCGTCGCGCCCGGCTGTGGGTGCCGCTGGTGGGGGTAGTGGTCATGGGGTGCCCGCTCCTTTGCGGAAGATGTCGGATAGCGAAGGATGCTACGGACGTGCGGCCCGGCCAGCAAGCACAGAACTCCAGTGATAACGCGGATTCACTGAATATATGATCGCGCATTCGTGCAATGCGCGCCTACCCGGTCGCTGAGAAGGCTCCTACACTGGCTTTACGCACCACGAAGCGTGCGATCGCGGGAAACTGACCGAATCGAGCGGAACCATGGATTTCGACGCCGAACTCATCCGTGCGCTGCAGGAAGACGGTCGCGCCAGCATCCTCTCGCTGGCACAGCGACTCGGGCAGTCTCGGGCCGCCGTCGCCGCGCGGCTGCGCACGATGCTCGCCGACCGCACGGTGCGGGTCGTCGCCGCCGTCGACCCGGTCTTTCTCGGTCAGCACGTGCTCGCCCACGTCTCCATCCGCACCGACGGCTCGGTCGAGCTCGTAGCAGAGCACCTGCGCGACATGAGCGAGACCGTGCTGGTGTCGGCCGTCGGCGGGGCGCACGACGTGGTCACCGAGGTGCGCGTGGGCTCGATGTCGGAGCTGCACGACCTGCTGGCCCTGATCCGTGCGATCGACGGCGTGCTCGACATCAGCACGATCATCTACTCGACCGTGATCAAGGGCTTCTTCGTCTCGGAGTACCACGGCGGTGTCACCCTCGACACGATCGATGAGGCGCTGATCGAACAGCTGCAGGCCGACGGACGCAAGAGCTTCCGCGCGCTCGGCGAGGAGGTGCGCCTGTCGCCCTCGGCCGTCGCGACCAGGGTGCAGCGGCTGATCGACGCCGGGGTGATCAAGATCAGCGCGGTCGAGGCGCGCGGGCTCGCCCACCGGCAGCTGTCGATGGGGGTGGGCATGACGCTCGGCGACGACGACGAGGCCGTGATCGACGAACTGCGAAGGGGGCGCGGTGTGGACTTCGCCGCCCGCACGCTCGGCCGGTTCGACGCCGTGGCCACGCTGGTCGAGCCCTCGGCGGGGGCGCTGTACGCCAGCCTCGAGCGGCTGCGCGCGCTGCCGGGGGTGACGCGCATCGAGGCCTGGCTGCACCTCGCCGTGCTGAAGGAGGACTACGCGCGCACGCTGCGTCCACTGCGCACGGACTGAGGTTCAGGACGCGAGCGGTGCGAGGAAGGCGCGACGGACGGCGGCGATGTCGGCGTCTTCACGCGATGGATGCACGCGGTTGACGAGCAGCACACCGAAGCCGCCGGAACCGGTGTGGACGGCGAAGCATGTGCCCGTGAATCCGGTATGCCCCACCGCGTCGATGCCGGACATCCACGACTCGTCCCGTACCCGCAACCCGATCGCCTGGCCGTAACCGGCATCGGCACGCACGGTCGGCACGCGGAGTGCGCGCGTGGAGTCCGTGGACAGCACGCGCTCCCGCGGCCCCTGCCCGTCCTCACGGATCATCCGCGCCAATGCGGCGACGTCGTGCACCGACCCGAACAGCCCGGCGTGACCCGCCGGGCGTTCGAGCGCGTGCGCCAGCTCGTCATGCACGTCTCCGCGCACCGGACCGCGGTGCGGCTGATCCTCCGTCGCCACGGCCTCGCGCGGATCGGGCGACGATGTCAGCGACCCCGCGCCGATGGCCGTCGCCACCTCCGCCCACAGCTCGGCGAGGGGTCTCCCCTCTACGCGCTCCAGGTACTCCCCTGCGGCGATGAACCCGACGTCGGAGTAGAGGTGACCACCACCGGGTTCATATCCGAGCGGTCGCTGCAGCACCCGCGCGCGCAACTCATCGCCGCGGATCCCGTCCCGCCACTCGCGTCCCTCGGCCGGCAGCCCTGAGCTGTGCGTGAGGAGGTGGCGGAGGGTGATGCGTCCAGCGCCCTCACCCGAACCGGCATCCAGGACCGGCGCGACGGGCGCGTCGGGGTCGACCCTGCCCTGGTCGACGAGCCGCAGTGCGGCGACTGCGGTGAAGACCTTCGTGAGCGACGCGAGATCGAACAGGTGCCGCTCGTTCAGAGGCGTCCGATCGTCGTGGGCCGCGGTGCCGAGGATCAGCAGCTCGTCGACTCCCCGCCCCGGCGTCGTGCGCAGGGAGGCCCACGCCGACCCCGGCGCCCCGTTCACCACGGCCGCTCTCCCGTCACTTGCTCATGCCGGAGGTGAGTCCGTTGATGATCTGCTTGGTCGCAAGCAGGAACAGCACGATGAGCGGGATCGTCGCGATCGTGAGCCCGGCGAACAGCTGCGGCCAGTCGGTGGAGTACTCGCCGAAGAAGCGGGTGAGTCCGACGGGAAGGGTGTACGAGTCCCGGTCGCGCAGCAGGATCAGCGGGTAGAAGAAGTCGTTCCACACCGGCACGAAGCGGAAGACGATCACGGTCGCGAGCGCCGGACGCACGAGCGGCAGCAGGATCTGCACGAAGGTGCGGAACGGACCGGCGCCGTCGATGCGCGCCGCCTCTTCGAGTTCGATCGGCAACGCGCGGAAGAAGACCGTCAGCACGAACGTCGTGAACGGAATGCCGAGGGCTCCGTAGACGAGGATCAGGCTGAACACGTTGCTCGTCATCTTGAGCGAGTCGAGCAGGTAGAACAGCGGCAGGATCGCCAGGTGCACCGGCAGCATGAGCCCGGACAGGAAGACCGCCTCGATGCCACGGAAGAACTTCGCCCGAGCCCTCGCGAACGCGTACGCGGCGAGCACCGAGACGACGGTCGTGACGATGACCGAGCCGACGGTGACGGTGATCGAGTTGAGGAAGTAGGTGTCGAACGACGCGGTGATCCACGCGCTCTGGAAGCTCGTGAACGTCGGCGGGACCGGGAGTCCGAGCGGCTCGGTCGCGATCTGCTGCTGTGTGCGCAACGAGTTGTTGACCATCAGCAGCAGCGGGCCGATGGCGACGAGCGCGTAGCCCCAGAGGAACACGTTCGCGAACAACCGCCCGATGAACGGGGCATCGGCGGTACGGCTGGAGCGGCGGCGTGAGGCGGAGGAACGACCGGAGACGATCGCTTCGGTGGTGGGCTCCGGACGGGTGTCGAGGGCAGTGCTCATCAGAACAGCTTTCGTTCAGCGCGACGCATCGTCGAGGTGATCACGACCGAGATCACCATGATGAAGATGAACAGGACGGTCGCGAGCGCGGAGGAGACGCCGATCGAGTTCGGGTTCCCCGATTCGAAGGCGGTCCGGTAGAAGAGGAGCATCATGACGTCGGTCGACCCGGCGGGCGCCCCGTTCGAGCCGGCGAGCGCGAATGGAATGGCCATCGCCTCCATGCTGCCGATGAAGGTGAGCACCGTGATGATGCCGATCGTGGGCGTGAGCATGGGCAGCGTGATGTAGCGGAAACGCTTCGCCGCGGTCGCCCCGTCGAGCGAGGCGGCCTCTTCGATCTCCTCCGGGATCCCGCCGAGGGCGGCGCCGTACAGCAGGATCGGGAAGCCGATCCACTGCCAGGCGCTCACGAGCACGATCACCCAGATCGCGAGCTGCGGGTCGCCGAGCCAGGGAAGGGCGAGGCTCTCGAGGCCCACACCGCGGAGGATCGCATTCACCGGGCCGAACAGCGGCGAGAGCATGAGCGACCACAGGTAGCCGATGACCATGGGGCTCACCAGGTAGGGCAGCGCGAAGATCGTCTGGAAGAAGCGCTTGGTGCGCTTGCGGCGGTGCAGCAGGGTGGCGATACCGAGGCCGAGCGAGTTCTGGAAGACCAGCGCACCCGCGAACAGCAGCAGGTTGTGCCCGAAGGCGTTCCACAGCTCGGAGGCGTAGGGCTCCTTCGTGAGGAGGGTGATGTAGTTCGCGACCCCTGCGAAACCGCCCTGCTTCGTGCCCTGCCAGTCGAAGAACGAATAGCTGAGCGCAGCGAGCATCGGATAGAGGATGAGCACGGCGAACAGCACGGCGGCCGGCAGCACGAACAGGGTGGCCGTCGGGGTGGACAGGGCGATGCCTGCGCGTGTGCGTCGCTTCGTGCCCTCGCGCTTCGCGGGGTCGCGCCGGACGGGGATGGTCAGTGCCATGGTGTGTCTTTCACTCCGCGAGGGGGCGCCGGATCGACGCCCCCTCGTGTTCGGATCAGGAACCAGGGGTGAACCAGGTGGAGACCCCGGACTGCAGGTCGGCACCGAGCTGCTCCGGCGTCTTGTCGCCGAGGAACATCGCCTGGATGTCCGGGCCCAGGACCGCGGTTCCGGTCGGGTCGCCGTAGCGGAAGTCGACGAGCAGCAGGTACGGCGCCGGGTTGGCGGTGTACTGCTCGTTCATCTCCTGCATGAGCGGGTCGGAGTACTTCACTCCGGGGAGGGCGGAGAACTGGTCCACCTCATCGGCGACGAGCTGACCGAATTCCGAGGTCGTCATCCAGTTCAGCAGCTCTGCCGCCGCCTCCTGGTTCTCGCTGGAGGCGTTGATGCCGAAGCTGCCGTCGGCGTAGCCCGGGGTGACCGCATGGTCCAGAGCGCTGCCGGGGGCCGGGGGCACCTCGTACACGCCCCATTCCGTGTCGGGCGCGGAGTTCTGGAACGTCGGCAGATCGAACGATCCACCGGGCCACTGGGCCGCCTGCCCCGAGGTGAACTGCAGCACGGCGTCGGCGACGGCGATCGCGTTGACGTTCTTGTCGAGGTACTTCTGCATGTCCTTGACGATCTGCAGCGACGACACGTACGTCGGGTCGGTGAAGTCGATGTCGCCGGCGAGCACCTTCTCCTCGAACTCGGATCCGCCGTAGTTCGCCGAGCCCATGATGTCGTGGAACATCGGCAGCACCCAGTCCTCGCGGGCACCGAGTGCCATCGGGGTCACGCCCTCTTTCAGCAAGGTCTCCTGCAGGTCGATGAACTCGTCCCAGTCGGTGGGCTCCTCGAGACCCATCTCGTCGAACATGGTCTTGTTGTAGAACATCTGCATCGTCTGGTACGCGAACGGGACCCCATAGGTCTTCCCGTCGTCCTTGCCCTGAGCTGCCCGCAGCACGGTCGGATCGAACTGATCGAGTCCGTCGACGATGTCGTCGATCGGCACGATCTGCTCCGACTGGATCGCCGGCTGGATGCCGCCGTACGCGCGGAGCATGGCGATGTCCGGCCCATCGCTCCCCTCGAGACCGGTCGCCAGGATCTGGTTGTACTCGGTCGGCTGGAAGCCTTCGAACTGGATCGTGACCCCGGGGTGGGACTCTTCGTACTTGTCGAAGACGGCCTCCCACTTGGGCGAGGAGGAAGCCTGCCACGACCAGATCGTGAGCGTGACATCGCTCTCGGCTTCACCGCTGGACGCGGCGGGGGCACAGCCCGCGACAGCGAGCCCAGCGACGAGAATGCCTGCTGTGGATGCGAGGCGGACGGGGCGGTTTCGCATGATGTTCCTCTCGGACGGTGGCAGCTGCCTGGCACGTCGTGGGCTGCCGTTACTTCGGGGGGAACGCCCTTCGAAGTGCCCTCGGTGCTGAGGACACGTCGCGTGACGTCGATGTCATGCGGCACTCCCGTGGTTGTGGGAGATGCCGACATGCCCACTTTGGGCAATCTCTTACAGAAATGCAAGCAAATCTGAAAATTTCTTCCGAAGTGGGTTTCGGCCTGACATCATGGGCACGTGCCGAACAGTGTCGTGACAGCCATCCATCAGCGTCTCTCCGAGTTGACCCCGACCGAGCGCCGTATCGCCGAGTACGTCCTCGCCGAGCCCCAGGCCGTCGTGGAGAGCTCCATCACCCGGTTGGCCGAGGAGTGCGAGGTCTCCGTCGCCAGCGTCGCCCGCTTCACCCGCAGCGTCGGCTTCGGCGGCTACCCGGACATGCGATTGGCGCTCGCGACCGAGCTCAGCCGCAGCGCCTCCGACCAGGAGAGGTTCCAGGTTTCTGCGGGCGATGTCAGCCGCTACGACGACGTCGCGACGACCGTGCGCAAGATCGCCTTCGCGGAGGCCGCCGCGATCGAACGCACCGCCCGCCAGATCGATCTCGACGAGCTCGAACGCTGCGTGGCCGAGGTCCGAGACGCGCGACGCATCGACATCTACGGTGCCGCCTCCAGCGGACTCGCCGCCCAGGATCTGGAGCAGAAGCTGCACCGCGCAGGACTCGTCGCCCAGGCCCGCACCGACCACCATCTCGCGCTGACGGGCGCCGCGCTGCTGGATGGGCGGGATGTGGCGATCGCCATCTCCCATTCCGGACGCACGCTCGAGATCGTGCAGGCGGCGCAGGTCGCGGGCAGAGCCGGGGCGACCACGATCGCCATCACGAACAACCCGAAGTCGCCTCTGGCCAGAGCGTGCGACCTGGTGCTCGTCACCGCGGTGTCGGAATCGACGTTCCGCTCCGGCGCGATGGCGAGCCGCATCGCGCAGCTCGCGATCCTCGACTTCCTCTACACCCGCATCGCGCAGGCCGACTACGACACCATCTCGGCGAACCTGCAGCGCACCCTCGACGCCGTCACCACTCACAGAATCGACTGACCATGCACCTCGGTATCGACCGGCTCCTCCGGCACGACCTGCCCCCGCGCCTGCTGACCACGCTGCGCACCGCGCGGATCGGGATGCTCACCAACGACCTGGCGCTGACGTCGCAGCTCACGCGTGGGCGGGCCGCGCTCGTGGCGGAGGGGTGGTCGCTGAACCTGCTCTTCGGCCCGGAACACGGGATGGACGGACGGGCGAAAGAGGGAGCGCTCATCGACGACGTGCGAGACCGCGTCACGGGCGTTCCCGTGCGCAGCCTGTACGGCCCCTCCGTGCGCCCCTCCGCGGAAGACCTCGCCGACCTCGACGTCGTCCTGGTGGATCTCCCGGATGTCGGCGCACGCTTCTACACCTACATCTGGACCATGAGCCACATGCTCGAAGCCTGCGCGCATGCGGGGGTCGCCGTCATCGTGCTCGACCGCCCCAATCCGCTCGGCGGTCTCCTCGAACAGGCAGAGGGTCCGATGCTCGACGAGGCGGCGCAATCGCTGGTCGGGCGCTGGTCGATGCCGATCCGTCACGGACTCACCATCGGAGAACTCGCTCGGCACTGGGTGCGCACCCGCGGCATCGATGTCGAGCTCGACGTCGTCGAGCTCGACGGCTGGCGACGCGGGGACACCGCGATCGGTCGCGAAGAGCTCCGCTGGATGCCGCCGTCACCGAACCTGCCGAGCGCGGCGACAGCCCTGCTCTACCCCGGGACGTGCCTCGCCGAGGGCGTGAACGTCTCCGAAGGGCGCAGCACCGCGGTGCCGTTCCGTGTGATCGGGGCACCCTTCATCGACGCCGAGGACTATGCGCAGGCGGTGGTCGACCTCGATCTCCCCGGGGTGACCGCCTCCCCCTACGGATTCACCCCCCTCGTGCGCGACCATGCCGGCGCGCAGTGCGAGGGTGTGATCCTGCACGTGACCGATGCCGCGGCCCTGCGGCCGGTGCACACCGGGGTGCGCCTCCTGTCACTCCTGGCGGAGATGTACCCGGAGTCCCTCGCCGAGCGGTCGCTGATCCCGATGCCGGGAGAGTCGAACTGGTCGCCGCTGGAGAAGCTCTTCGGCGTGCGCGGCGCATTCCGCCAGATCGCCGACGGGAGCTGGAACGACCCGGCGACACTCGCGGTACCGAACTGGCCCGCGGCCGTCGAGGCGGATCTGCTCTACGCCTGAGCATCGCTGCGGCTCCGATCTCTGCCCCCTGGCGCGGCGCGCCGTCACCGGGCGTTCACCGTGGCCCGCCAGACTTCCCCCATGAGCGAACCCGAACCTCGCCAGGGCGTTCCCGAGCCCGTGGCGACCGCGAACAGCGGCGCCGTGGCCGTCGTCGGCCTGGATCTGCGCGGCGACACACCCGCGCCGAAGAAGCAGGTGTACTCCTGGGCGCTGTGGGACTGGGCGACGCAGCCCTTCAACACCGTCATCCTGACGTTCGTGTTCACGGCGCTGTATCTCGTCGGCGAGGGCTTCCTGCCACCAGAGGTCGCGTCGCTCGATGTGGACGACCCGGTCCGACTCGCCGCCGAGGCGGATCTCGCGGCCGGTCTCGGCCTCGGGTCGACGATCGCTGCCTTCGGCATCCTGCTGCTGGCCCCCGTGCTGGGTCAGCGCGCGGACGCCGCCGGGCGCCAGAAGCTGTGGCTCGGAATCGGCACCGGCGCACTGGTCATGTGCATGCTGGGCCTGTGGTTCGTCGAACCCACGCCGAGCCTGTTCTGGCTGGGAGTCGCCCTGATCTCGGCCGCGACGGTGTTCCAGGAGATCGCGGCGGTGAACTCCAACGCGATGCTCATCGGCATCGCGAACCCGAAGAACGTCGGTCGCATCTCGGGCCTCGGCTGGGGCTTCGGCTACCTCGGCGGCATCATCGCCCTCGTGATCGTGGTCGTGCTGGACACCTTCGACTGGTTCGGCATGTCGACCGACAACGGCCTGGCCTACCGGCTGATCGCGGTCGGATGCGCGGTTTGGGCGATCATCTTCAGCATCCCGATCTTCCTCAACGTGCCGGAACCCTCACTCGGACGCCCCGAGCGCAGAGTCGGATTCTTCGCCTCGTACCCGCTGCTGGTGAAGGACGTCGCCGGTCTGTACCGCGACCCGGAGACCCGGCCCACCTTCTGGTATCTGCTGGCGAGCGCCGTGTTCCGCGACGGCCTCGGTGGCGTGTTCGCCTTCGGTGCGATCATCGGCACAGCAGTGTTCAAGTTCGAGACGCAGGAGATCATCATCTTCGGCATCGCCGCGAACCTGATCGCGGGGGTCTCGACGATCGCCGCCGGACGACTCGACGACTACCTGGGGCCGAAGCGGATCATCCTCGCCTCGATCGGGTCGATGATCGTCGCCGGCCTCGCGGTCTTCTTCCTGAGGGACGCGGGCGCCATCGTGTTCTGGATCGGCGGACTCATCCTCTGCGCGTTCGTCGGCCCCGCGCAGGCGGCGGCACGGTCGTTCCTGGCCAGGGTCACCCCGGCCGGCCGCGAGGGCGAGATCTTCGGCCTGTACGCCACGACCGGTCGGGCCGCGAGCTGGATGGCCTCCGGCGCCTGGACCCTGTTGATCGTGCTGACGGCCCAGACCGCGTTCGGCATCCTGGGCATCGTGATCGTCCTGATCGCCGGTTTCCTGCTCCTGCTCCCGGTGAAGGCGCCGCGCTGATCCGAGCCCGGCCGCCGGGCGCGGGATGAGGGCATGACCGGGGTCGCGGGTCAGCGCTGCCAGTTGTCGGCGAGCTTGTTCAGCAGCCGGGCGAGCTCGACGCGCTCCTCTTCCGTGAAGGAGGTGAGCGCCGTCGCCAGCATCTCGCGACGTTCGCCGCGCATGCCCCTGGCGAGGCGACGCCCCTCGTCCGTCAGCGCGATACGCGTGCGCCTCGCGTCATCGGGGTCGGCCTCGCGGCGCACGTAACCGCGTTCGACGCCCTGCTGCACGAGCCGTGACGCGCGGGGCTGATCGACCCCGATCGCGGCGCCGAGGTCGCTCACGCTCAGCGGCGCTGATGCCGCGGCCAGCGCCTCCAGCATCCGCATGCGGGCGGGGCCGCCGAGGCGACCCGAGGGGTCGGCCATCCACGGCGGCATCACGGGGTGACCGCGATGGTGCTCGAAGTGGTCGCGAGGATCTTCCCCCGGCGCGACGCCGTGGGGCCCTCCGTGCCATCCGCGCGGTCCGCCATGACCACGGCCGCCCTGGCCCCGCTCGCCCGCGCCCCTCTCCCCCGGTCGGCGTCCCCGCAGACGGGACAGCGCCTGCGCGATGGCCTCGGCGGAGTCCGGCTGTGCGGAATCCGGTTGTGCGGAATCCCGCTGGGCCGCGTCCGGTGCGGCGTCGTTCGCGGCATCGTTCGATTCGGTGGTCACGGATCGATTTTACATGCGACTTGACATGCATTGCGAGTCCATGTCACACTACATGTACATGCACTGTGACATACACATGCACGCTGACAACAAAGTCACCCCGACACGAAGGACTTCCCATGAACACCCCTGAATCACAGAACCCCGAAAACACCTCCCGCCCCTTCGGCTACTGGCTGAAGGCCGCCGACCGCCTCATGGCGGCCGAGTTCGCCACCGCGTTCGACAGCGAGCACGCGAGTCGCCGCGACTGGCGCCTGCTCAACATCGTCGACGGCACCGTCGCATCCGACCGCCCGCTGAACGGCCACAAGCTGCATCGACTCGTCGAGCGCGGCTGGGTCTCCCCCGACGGAGAGGGCTGGACGCTCACCGACGACGGCCGCGCGGCGAAGGAACGCCTCGGCACCCTCGTCGACGAGATCCGCACCACGGTCACCGAGGCCGTGTCCCCCGAGGACATGGCCACCACGCTGGCCTCACTCGAGAAGATCGCCCGTGCGTTCGGCTGGGACGAGGAGACCCCTCTCCCCCGCGCACGTCGGCACGGCTTCGGCGGCCCCCGCCACGGTCGCGGCTTTCCCCGCGGCTTCGGACGCCCGTTCGGCCGAGGCTTCGGCCGCGGCCCCGAGCGCGAGGCCGAGCACGGCTTCGGACACGACCGTGAGCCCGGCTTCGGCCCCGGACACGGCTTCGGCCCGCACACGGACGCCGAGAACGGATGCCGCCACGGCGAGCCCGGCGCCGGTCACCGCGGTCACGGCCGCGGACACGGACACGGACACGGCGGACACGGACACGGACACGGCGCGCACCGTGCAGAGCGGATCGCTCAGCACGCGTTCGAGCGTGGTTTCGACGCGGGATTCACCCGCGGCCGCGACGCCTGACATCCGCACCACCCTCGAAACGCCTCTCCCGACATCCGGGTGGGGCGTTTCGTGTATCGAGCGACCGCCCGGCCGAGATGGAGGCCCAGCCGCGATGGAGGCCCGGGCTCGGACGTAGGCTGGATCGGTAGCGGATTCGCGGGGCAGAGTGTGGACGGGCGTTCTGCGCGTCGAACCGCACCGCGGTGACCACCGGGTCGCGCTCCGCGCCGCGATCAGCGTCGCGGTCCCCCTCCTCGTGCTCTGGATGCTGGGGCGCCTCGACCTCAGCATCTATGCGAGCTTCGGCGCCTTCGCCGCGCTCTACGGGCGCCATGACGTGTTCCGCGATCGCTTGCGGATGCAGGCCACCGCCGGCGGGGTGATCCTCGCCTCGATGCTCGTCGGCACCGCCCTGTCGGTCCTCGCCGCTCCCGCCCCGGTCAGCATCCTCGTCGTCGCGGTCATCGCATCCGCCGTCACCCTGCTCGCCTACACGATGCGGTGGCACCCTCCAGGGCCGCTGTTCCCGGTGTTCGCGGTCGGGGCATGCGCCACGATCCCGGCGGCAACCGCCTCCTTCGGCGACGTGCTGCTGGTCGGCGGTCCGAGCGTGCTGTTCGGGCTGGCCATCACCGCCCTCATCGGCGTCTTCACGCGCAGCACGGCCGATGCGTCGTCGAGGTCCCGGCAACCCGTGGGCCCCATAGCCGGAGAGATGGCGGCATCGGTCGGAGTGGCGATCGTGGGAGCAGGCTTCGCCGGCCTGCTGATCATGGACTCCCACTGGTACTGGGCAGCCGTCGGCGCGGTCGCCGCCGTGAGCGGACCGCAGCTGAACGCCCGGGTGATCCGCGGCATCCAGCGCCTCGTCGGCACCCTTCTCGGCGTGCTCGTCGCGGCGGCGATCCTCGCGATCGATCTGCCGCCGCTCGCCGTCATCGCGCTCGTGGTCATGCTGCAGGCCGCCGCCGAGCTGTTCGTCGGCCGCAACTACGGCATCGCGATGGTGTTCATCACCCCACTCGCGCTGCTCATGGTGCACCTCGCCGCGCCCACCCCCGTCGACATGCTCCTTCAGGACCGCGCGATCGAGACCGTGATCGGCGTGGCCATCGGCACTCTCGTCGCCGTGGCATCGGCGGCGCTTCGGCGTCGGCGGGGACGCACACGCGCCTGAGTTCGCCTGCGCCCAGGGTCAGGAACGCAGCGCGAAGGTGATCGCCGTCGTGGCGGCCTCGTCGGCACCCGCGAAGGGGAAGGTCGTCGTGTTCAGCAGGTACACCCCGACGATGATCGCGGCGACGAGGAGCACGAACAGGAACGCGAAGATCACGACGGTGAGCACGCGATAGCCGCCGGATGTCGGCGCCTCGGGCGCGACCGACGGCTGGGACCAGTCGTCCGCCACTGCGGCGGGCGGCTCTCCTTCGAGGATGGCGGGGGTCGGGCGTGCACGGTCGGAACCACGACGCGTCGCGGGTGGCGGCGGGACGACCGCATCGACGGACGACACGTCCGAGGGGATGTCCGACGCAGGCTCCGCCAGCAATCCCTCCGGAATCGGGATCTCGGGCGGCGGAGGCGGGATGACGACGTCGGCGGGCGGGATCAGCGGCTCATCCGGCATGGCCTCCCGCGCGTCGGGAAGGTCCGCCCCCTCGGGGACGACGGGCTCTTCCGGCGGTGTGCCGCTGACGTCGCTCATCTCAGCCTCCGACTGCTCCGATGTCGGTGCTGCCGACATCCGTTCGATGGAAGTTCTGGAACGACCGCGAGGCCGTCGGTCCGCGCTGCCCCTGGTACCGGTTGCCATAGGGGCCGGAGCCGTACGGGTTCTCGGCGGGAGACGTGAGCCGGAAGAAGCACAGCTGCCCGATCTTCATCCCCGGCCACAGCTTGATGGGCAGGGTCGCGACGTTCGCGAGCTCGAGCGTCACGTGCCCCGTGAAGCCCGGGTCGATGAACCCTGCGGTGGAGTGCGTGATGAGCCCGAGGCGCCCCAGGGACGACTTGCCCTCGAGGCGCGCCGCGATGTCGTCGGACAGCGTGACCTGCTCGAACGTGGCGCCGAGTGCGAACTCCCCGGGGTGCAGGATGAAGGGCTCGTCGGGGTCGACCTCGATCAGGCGCGTGAGCTCGGGCTGGTCGACCGAGGGATCGATGAACGGGTACTTGTGGTTGTCGAACAACCGGAAGTACCGGTCCAGGCGCACGTCGATGCTCGACGGCTGGATCATCCCGTCTTCGCGAGGCTCGAGGCCGATGCGGCCGGATGCGAGTTCTGCCTTGATGTCGCGGTCGCTGAGAAGCACGGCACCAGCCTAGTTGTCGCGAGCGGGAACTTGTCCGGCCGATCAAGATCCGCTAGATTGTGTTGACGTCGACATGTTAACGTCAACACAATCTGAATGGACAACGATGTCTGCAAGAACAGCGACCACATCCCGGCGCGCACTCGCCATGGCCGCGGTGCTCGCCGCGACCGCTAGCGGTCTCGCCGCCTTCCCGCAGGCGGCCACGGCTGCCGAATCCGATGTCACCCTGACCCCCAATCCCGCCTATGCGGGCGCCCCCTTCAAGGGGTGGGGTTCGAGTCTGGTGTGGATGGCGAACGCGACCGGCTCGTACCCGGCAGAGCTGCGCGATGAGCTCATCGACAAGGTCTTCGGCGACGAGGGCCTGAACCTCAACATCGCGCGCTACAACATCGGCGGCGGCAACGCGACCGATGTGCCCGACTACCTGCGCCCCGGCGGAGCGGTCCCAGGGTGGTGGAACCCGGATGCTCCGCTCACCGACGACGACGGCGCGATCACGTCGAGCTTCGCCGACCGGGACCGCTTCCGCGCCGCGTGGACGGGCGAGAACGCGAGCGACTACGACTTCTCGGCCGATGCCGCACAGCTCGCCTGGGTCTCGGCCATCAAGGACCAGGTCGACACCTGGGAGGCCTTCAGCAACTCCCCGCCCTACTTCATGACCGAGAGCGGCTTCGTCAGCGGCGGTACCGACCCCTGGGCCGACCAGATCCGCCGCGACTCCCTCGACACGTTCGCGACGTACCTCAAGACCGTCGTCGAGCACGTCGAAGACACCCAGGGCATCTCGTTCGACACGATCGACCCGCTGAACGAGCCGAACACCAACTACTGGGGCACCACGATCGGTGGCGACGGCTGGCCCACGAGCGCGAGCAGGCAGGAGGGTGCCCACGCCGGCCCCGCGCTGCAGGCTGACGTGATCAAGGCGCTCGCCGCTGAGCTGGCCGCCTCCGACACCACGACCGACGCCGTGATCTCCGGCCCCGACGAGACGAATCCGCAGCGATTCGTGGAGGACTGGAACGGATGGGACACCGCGGCACGTGACGCCGTCGCCCAGCTGAACGTGCACACCTACTCCACGGGAGGCCGCCACCTGGCTCGTGACATCGCGAAGAGCGCGGCCAAGCCGCTGTGGATGAGTGAGGTCGAGGGCAACTGGGGCGGCGACAGCTGGAACCCGGATGCCATCGAGAACGGGCTCGGCATCGCCCAGCTCGTCAGCTCCGACCTGCGCGAGCTGGAGCCGGAGGCCTGGGTGCTGTGGCAACCGGTCGAAGACCTCTACAACATGGAGAAGGTCGAGAAGAAGAACTGGGGCTCGGTGTTCATCGACTTCGACTGCAACGCCGAGGGCGACTCCGCCCGTCGCCTGGCCGACGGCGACGCGGACGCGGGATGCCACGTCCGCACGAACGCGAAGTACAACACCCTGCGCAACTTCACGCACTACATCGAACCCGGCGACCAGCTGGTGCGGGTCGCCGACAACGACACCACGGCGGCCATCGACGGCGACGGCTCCGGCGCCACGCTCGTGCACACGAACGAGAGCGACCAGGCCCGCACGCTCACGATCGACCTGTCGCTGTTCGGCGACATCGATCAGGGCGCCACGGTGACCCCCGTCGTGACGACGGAGTCTCCGGCATCCGACCCGACGGCGAACGCTCTGCGCACCGGGACAGCGGTCGCGGTCGGCGCAGACGGGACCGCCGTGCTCACGGTTCCCGCGAAGTCGGTGACCACCTTCGTCGTCTCCGGCGTCGAAGGCATCGCCGCCGAGGCACCGGCGCTCCGCGACGGTGAGACCTACACGATCACCGGCGTCCAGAGCGGGCATGCACTGACCGCCTCCGATGACGGCGCCCTCCTCGGCAGCGCCAGGGATCCCGAGCTGATCCCCGTGCAGACCTGGACGGCCTCGCTGTGGATGATGACCTCGACCGACGGCGCGGAGTTCAGCCTGCTGAACGCCGGACGCGGTGCCGTGCTGGATGTCGGGGGCTCCTCGACCTCGGTCGGTGCGAGCGTCGGGGTGTGGCAGTCGAACTGGGGCGCCAACCAGCTGTGGCGGCTCGAGTCGGCACGCGACGACATCGCCCCGTACGCGAGCTTCCGCCCAGGACAGGAATGGCTCGACTCCGACGGCGAGGTGATCCAGGCGCACGGCGGTCAGGTCGTGCCGTCGAAGGATGCCGACGGTCGCACCATCTACTACCTCTACGGCGAAGACCGCACGAACGGGTACCACTCGGCTCCCGGCGTGCACGTCTACAGCTCGTACGACCTGTACAACTGGGACGACCGCGGAGTGGCGCTGCGGGCGCTGTCGTCGAAGGACCAGTTCGAGGACGATCCCTACTTCGAGGCGCTGTACGGCGACTACTCCGCCGCCCAGCAGGACGCCGTCTACCGCGATCTCGGCACAGTGCCCGTCGACGGCGTGACCCCGCCGATCATCGAACGTCCGAAGGTGATCTTCAACGAGAAGACCGGCAAGTGGGTGATGTGGGCGCACATGGACGGCCCGTCGGCGACGTCGTCCGCGCAGTACGCCAAGGCCAACGCCGGGGTCGCGGTGGCGGACTCGCCGTTCGGTCCCTTCAAGTACATCGACAGCTACCGGCTGCACTACGCACCCGACGATGCCGAACCGACCAACCACGCCCCGAACAACCGTGGCATGGCGCGCGACATGAACCTGTTCGTCGACGACGACGGCACCGGCTACATCATCTATTCGAGCGAGGAGAACGCGACCATGTTCATCTCCAAGCTCAACGACGACTACACCGACCTGGCGACTCCCGCCGATGAGGCCGTGCTCGGCGTGGACTACAACCGCATCTTCGTGAACCAGTCGAGGGAATCCCCGGCGATCTTCAAGCACGACGAGCGGTACTTCCTGATCACCTCGGGCACCACGGGATGGAGCCCGAACCCCTCACGGTGGGCGAGCTCCAGCGACATCATGGGCGCGTGGACCGAGATGGGAGACCCGTTCCCCTGGTGGGCGCAGAGCAACTCCTGGAACTCGCAGCCCAGCTCGGTGATCCCGGTGGATCGCGAGCACGGCAAGTACATCTACATGGGCGACCGATGGAACGGCGGCGGCGACCTCAAGAACGCGCAGATGGTGTGGCTGCCGATCAACATGGGCGAAGGCGGCGACTCGCTGGCGGTCGAGGTGCACGACGAGTGGACGCTCGACCAGCTCGACCAGTGGTCGGCGTGGGATGTCTCGGCCGTGCCCGAGACGGTGCAGGTCGGGGGCGCACTCGACACACCGGTGGTCAACGTCACCCAGAACGGCATGATGACCGAGCAGCCCGTGACCTGGAGCATGGCCGGCTCGTTCGACGCACCGGGGATCGTCACCGCGACGGGCACCCTCCCCGAGTTCGGCGGACGCACGTTCACCCGCACGATCGCGGTCGTTCCCGAGGGGCTGCGCTACGCGGTCAACGCCGGTGGACAGCAGACCGCGGACTGGTTGGCCCTGCGGGACGCCGCCGAGGACGAGGGCGACCTGCTCAACAGCCGTGCCGATCAGGCGTATGCCGAGGATGCCGCGAGCGGCGCGTCGTGGGGATACGTCAGCGAGGGCAGCAAGAGCGCGGGCACCGTCGACGGAACGATTTTCTCGACCATGCGATACGCGGTCGACGATCGCGACATCGCCTACCGGTTCGGCGACCTCGAGCCCGGTCGGTACAGCGTGCATGTCGGCTACGCGGACCCCTGGGACCAGTGGGACGACCGCGGCGCGAAGGTGAGTGTGAACGGCACCGTCGTCGAGCAGGACCACGATTACGGCGCGGCCGACGAGGTGCGCAGCTACGGCGACATCGCCGTGGGCGACGAGGGCCAGATCGAACTCGTGCTGCAGCCGACTCGCGACGCCGACGTGCAGGTGAGCTGGATCATGGTGACGCTCGACGAGGCGACGACGCCGGAGCCTGCGCGGGTCACGCTCTCCGCGGATGCCATCACGGCCGGTGACCGGATCACCGTCGACGTCGCCGGACTGGCGCCCGATGAGGTGGTGTCGTTCGCGCTGCACTCCGACCCGATCGACATGGGAACCGTCACGGCGGACGGATCCGGAGCCGGGACGCTGTCCTGGCGCGTGCCGACCGATGTGGCCGCAGGACAGCACCACGTCGTGATGACGCGCGCCGACGGCACCGAGGTGCGGGCGCCCCTGACGGTGCGGGCCGCACAGCCGGGGACCGGCGGAGTCGGCGGAGGGACCACCACCGGAACCGGCTCCGGCGCCGCCGGTGTCGGCGGCCTGGCCTCCACCGGACTCGACGCCGCCGGGCTCACCTCGGCGCTGGCCCTCGCGGCGCTGCTGCTCGCGGCCGGCGGCCTGGCGTTCGCCCGACGACGGGGCGTCCACCGCTGATCGACGCGATCATGGGGTGCCATCGCAGACCACCGTCTGCGATGGCACTCCGACGCGTCCCGTGCTTTGGCCATCGGGCGGCGTACAGGTAGGCTGGCCTTCGCTCGCTCCTCGGATGCGAGTACGGGGCTGTAGTTCAATGGTAGAACTTCTGCTTCCCAAGCAGATAGCGCGGGTTCGATTCCCGTCAGCCCCTCCACACAGAGCTTCCCTCATGAAGAAGCCGGCCATCCAGGCCCATAGCGCCGACGGCGGGGTTTGGACACCCCCTTACCATCTGCGTCGCGCGGGTCTAGCGTTGCTGGCCGCAGTCGGTACTGCTTGCCCGGGGAGGGCGTGCAGGAGCGCTGCGTAGCCGGCGGTCCGCTGTGGTGCGAAGGGGCAGCGCGGCGGGCCGCTGGTGATCCGGGTTCGTCGAAGCAGGAAACCGTCGCCGACGACGGGTTGCACCGGCGGCGGCCCTATGCGCGCGCGATCGCCCTGACGCGATTGTTGCGAGCATTGTGCTCGAGCTCGACGAGGCCGAGGGCTTCGAGAAGAGGCGGCAGGTACATGCCGAAACGGCCTCGATACCCCTTCCGCTGGCCGTACCAGCCACCCACGGGGTTGTCCTCAGCGCGACCCCATGCCTCGACCGAGTCCGGCGCCGGCTCCTTCTTCTCGTCGGCGGCGCCCAGCGTCACCCAGTCGCCGCGTCGGAGCAGTTCTGCGTGGAGGTCATCGATCGCGCGCGCGAGGTAGGTGAGCCTGGTCGACCCCACCTGGCAGACCAAGAGGGCCGGATCGGTGTCGTCATCCCGAAAGATCGTGTACTCGGACGACAAGGGCGCGGTCTTCAGGACCCAGGGGTCCGTCGGAGTCCCTGCGCCGGACCAGTGCTGCTCGTTCATGCTCTCCTCGGCGCTGTCGACCATGCGCTCACGATACTCCCGAAGGCCCGGCGGGGTCTCCCTGTTGCCCGGCTCCCTGCTGGCGAGCGATCTCCACCATCTTGCGTGCGGTCCGGAGGCGGCTCACGAAGTCGGTCACCTTCGACGTCTCACCCTCCCCACGGGGCGGGTTTCGGTAGAGCTTGTCCTTCCTGATCTTCGTCTGCTGGAACAGGACGACGGCTGCATGCGCCTTCGGCTGCTTGATCACGCCGCCAGCAGTGGTCAGGTCCATGAGCAGGCCCAATGATTGACCGTAGAGTCCGGCCAGCTCCTGGCCGCGTTCGGCCATTTCCGTGTAGCGGTTGACCTTCGACACGAGTGCGCATATGGCCGAAGCGAACGCCACCCCCGACACGACGATCCCGGCGACCAGCGGCGGGGCCTGCTCGGTGATCAGGGGCCAGATGGCAAGACCGGTCAACGCCGCGAGGGCGCCCGCCCAGATGGCCCATCTATTGCCTGCCCGTCTCTCTGCATCGGCATACGCCGGCATCTTGTCGTACCAGTACGCGGCGCTCTCCAGGCAGATGAGAAGTCGCGCGAGCGTGACATCCGTCTCCTGTTCCGCCTCCACGGCATCCGCCGTCGCTTCTTGGTCCTCGGCCGCGGGATCGCCCACGGCTTTCCGCCCGGCGGGGACGCCATCAGGGAGAGTCATCCTCACCACCCCCTCACACGTCTTTCGCCGATGCGGTCAGCGGGCCGTCGGCTCCAGTCGACCCTCAACGGCAGCAGTCATCAGAGCCGAAGGTCCCGCGCGCAATGTCCGGCGTGTTCTACCGCCGGTCCTGGGAAGACCGTGAGGCAGGTAGTGGTGCGCGCGGGAGCCAGGCGGCGACGCCGAGCAGAGCCATCACGAGGATGAGCTGAGCGATGCCCGTGGCGAGGTAGAGCACCTGAAGCCAGGACGTCCCTCTGATCATCCCCGTCTCGACGTAGATCCAGAGGATCATTCCGAAACCCGCGACTGCGGACCAGAACAGTCCCGCCTCCCTCCGAGCCAGCAGCAGCCCCATCGCGATCACCTGAGTGCCCCCGACGACGACGAGCAGGATGACACCCGGCCCTATGAAGTTCGAGAACGGACCGGTCGCGAGGAAGGACGAGGGCATCCCGAGCCCCGCGGTGGCCATGAGGCCTACCCCGCCGCTGATGGCTGACGCTGCCTGAAACCCGGCGAGCGCGACCAGGGACCAGAAGGCGGTGTTCCGCAGCCGTTCAGCCATGTTTCCTGCTCCTGTTTCGATGCCGTCGCTGATCCTCTGACGTCTCCCTGCACGATTCGACCGCCGTGGCGGATCACGAGTCGGACGCCGGAGACGTGTCCTCCGTCGGGCCGGGGCGTTCCGACCGCTCCTGGGCCGAGTCCCTCGACGCGGCCCACGGCCTCTGGCGATGGATCTCCAAGAGCTGGGCGCCCAGGCCGAAGCACACCATCGCGAGCCACACCACGATGTTGAGCCAGGGAACCTGCAGCGCCGCGATCAGGATGAGGCCGCCGAGCAGGGATTCGACCACGGGCCGCCGCCTGTCTCGGAAGACCAGCCGGCCGACGTAGTGCGCGACGTAGGGGAATGCGGCGAGCGTCATCGCCAGCCACACCACGGCACCGATGAGTGCGAGCGGAGCGCCGACGACGGTGACGAGAAGGAAGAGGAGCACGATGGGAACGGTGATCGCTGCGACGAAGCCCACGAGCAGCGCCTTCCACGGCGAGGGGAGCAGATGGCCCGTCACGCGGTCCAGCCAGCGCGGGAACGCCAGACCCGCCACGAGCGTGACGAGACTGAAGGCCACCAGGGCATAGAGCAGGCCCAGGAACCACCCGAAGACGACAGCCCACGGGGAGATCTCCACTCGGGGCGATTCGGCCGGGGCGATGCGTTGCACGGTGCCGGCGACCGCCCCTTCCGCGATCCGCGCCTCCCGGTCACTGTGATAGGTCAGGCTTCCGCCGACCGCTCCATCGATGGTGAGGGTTCCGACACTGAGCATCAGATCCCGGCCCACGGTGCCGGCGACGCGCATGTCGCCCGCGGCACCCACGAGATCATCGCCGAAGGAGCCGGTCTCGGTGACCGTCACGTCGGCTGCGAAGATCGTCCCGCTGCGGGACACCTCGCCGCTGATCGTGACCGCCTGCCCGGAGAGCCGCACATTTCCATCGACCGTCCCGGTGATCGTGATGGTCTGCGCTGCGGCGATGACGTCTCCGGTGACGTCCCCGCTGATCGTGACGCTCTGACCGGCAGCGTAGACGTCACCGTTCACGACTCCGGAGACGTCGACCGTCACGCCGGAATAGAACTGCGGCCCGTCTTGGTCGCCGGCAGCCGCGCGCACGCCCACATCCGCTGCTGTCGCCGGCGCCCGAGGAGAGGCGACAGCGCCTGCCCCGGTTCCGATGACGAGCACTCCGAGCGTGAGAGCAAGGGCGATTCGCCTCACCGTGCGAGAACTGTTGCGCATGTCATGACCTCTCAGTGACCCACACCCGGACGCCGCCTGACGCCGCCGCAGGACAGACAAGCACCGACGCTCCCATCGGTATCGCCCGCCCCGAAGAGCCGCGCTCAGTGTGCTCCGATGCCGGACGGTGGTCATAGGGCCAGAGGTCCCGCGGGTCCCTCAGGTGGGGTCGCCGAGGGCGCGCACGATCTCGCGGAACTCGTCCGGGCTCCGTCAGTGCCCCGACGGCTCGGTGGCGGCGACGACGGTCCCGTCGAGCTCACACACGACGGCCAGCGTGTTGTACACGGTCCCGTAGCGGCGCAGATTCTCGTGCAGCAGTTCGATGCGACGCGGGGACTCGTCCGTCACCAGCGAGAGCTCGTACCAGAGTCGCGTGAAGGACGGTGGCCGGTCCTGGCGATGTGCCGTGACCACCACATCGGCGCGTTCATACCGAAACGGAAGGAGTGCGGAGCATCTCTCGACATTCTTCAGCAGGCACGCTGCCAGAGCGGAGGCGAGCAGATCCGCAGGCCCCGGGAGAGCTACCGGCTGCGGGCGGCCCCAACTGGCATCGAAGGCGATCCGCTGTGTCCCCGCCTCGATGACGGCCGCCCCTGCTTCTGTAACGCTCGCATGAACCGTGTAGGCCGTCGTAGGCCGGTCTACCGGACCCGTCATAGTCATGCGTCCAGCTTGGGCGGCTCACAGCCGGAACGAGGGGCGAACGTCCTACGGACATGGACACACTCGGAGAATCCGAGTGCGCATGAACAGGACCTTCGGCCCGACGACCCGAGCGAATCCGCCCGACGATTGCTCCATGGGTGAAGAACGGAGCACGATCAAAGTCGTCGAGAAGGCGGGCCCGTGGGGGTTCTTCTTCCTCCTTGCCTACGTGGGCGCTGCCATCTACTTCATCTCACGCTCCGGCGGGGCGTTCTGGGATGTCGTCCTCGGCCTTCTCCAGGCAGCCGTCTGGCCCGTCTACCTGACCTTCCACGTGCTCGAAGCGCTGGGAGTATGAGGCCTGCCCACGACGCCCATCGTCGGCGGACAGTGGATCGAGCCGTATCATCTGGAAGTGACATCCATGAAGCCCCCGGACCCCGGGGGCTTTGTCGTCGGGTCGACCACTTCGCGCCCGGCAGGACATCCCATCCGAATCGTCATCGGTTCCGAACAAGGGCGGATGGGCGATGCTCGCGCGCCCTCCGAGCCGCCCGCACGACCGAGAGGAGCCCCGATGCTCGAGTCATCGACCCCGCCGCTTGCCGCCCTCGACGGCTACCGCAACGTCACCGACCTGCTCGTGGCGCGGGCCGCCGCCGCCCCGGGCCACGTGGCATTCGAGGTCGAAGACCCGTCGACCGGCTCGTGGCGACCGATCACGACGCGTGGTTTCGAAGAGGAGGTGCGCGCTCTGGCGAAGGGCTTCATGGCCCAGGACATCCAGGCAGGCGACCCGATCGCGATCATGGCGCCCACGCGCTACGAGTGGGCCGTCGCCGACCTCGCGGCCTGGTTCGCCGGCGCCGTCGTCGTGCCGATCTACGAGACCTCCTCGCCCTCACAGGTGAACGCCATCGTCGCGGACGCCGATGTGCGTCTGGCGATCGGCGGCACCGCGGAGCACACGGCGCTCCTGCGGGACGCGCTCGCGAAGACGAACACCGTCACGCTCGGCGCGTGGACGATGGATGCCGAGACGACCGGCACCCTTGCCGATCTGGTCGCGGGCGGTGTCGGCGTCACCGACGAGGAACTCGAGGCCCGCAGAACGACCGCCACCCAGGACGATCCTGCGACGATCGTCTACACCTCGGGCACCACGGGCGAGCCCAAGGGCGTCGTGCTCAGCCACCGGAACTTCCTCGGTCAGGTGCTCAACATCGCCGCCGCGTACAGCGAGATCGTGAACGAAGACGGCAACACCGTCATCTTCCTGCCCCTCGCCCATGTGCTGGCGCGCGGGCTTCAGCTGATCTGCCTGGCCAGCGGCATGCGCATCGCGCACCTGTCCGACCCGTCGACGGTCGTCGCCACCCTCGACACCCTGCGCCCGACCTTCCTGGTCGTCGTGCCGCGGGTGCTGCAGAAGATCCGGGCGGCCGCCGCGGGCAAAGCCGCCGACAAGGGCCTCGCGGGAGTCTGGGCGAAGGCCGAGGCCACGGCCATCGCGTGGGGCCGCCGCGCCGAGCGGATCGACGCCGGCAGGCGCATCGCCAGGAACCGCGGCCTCCGCGTGCGCCACCGCGTCTTCGACGCCCTCTTCTACCGGCGTCTTCGCACCGTGATGGGTGGGAGGGTCGGGTACATCCTGTCGGGCGGAGCGGCCCTCGACACCGAGCTCTCGCTCTTCTTCCGCGGCATCGGGGTCCCCGTCATCGAGGGCTACGGCCTCACCGAGACGACGGCGCCGCTCACCGGCAACCTGCCCGGTCGCATCGCCTCGGGCAGCGTCGGCTCGCCCCTGCCGGGGCTCACCGTTCGCATCAGCGATGAGGGCGAAGTTCTGGCCCGCGGCCTCGGCGTCTTCAGCGGCTATCGCAACCCGGCCCACGACGAGGGCGCCTTCGTCGACGGCTTCTTCCGCACCGGCGATCTCGGGCGACTCGACGAGCAGGGCAGGCTGATCCTCGAAGGCCGGCTCAAGGACGTGATCGTGACGTCGAACGGCAAGACGATCGTGCCGACCCGCTGGGAGAGCGCGGTCGAAGCGAATCCGCTCGTCTCGCACGCGGTGATGGTCGGCGAGGGCAAGCCGTACCTCTCCGCGCTGCTCGTCCTCGACCCGGAGCAGGCCAGGGCGTGGGCCGCCGCGGAAGGCACCAGCATCCCCGTGGCCGCGCCGTCCGACATCCGTGCGGTGAACGACCCGGCGCTGCGCGCCCACCTGCAGCGCGCCGTCGACGCCGCCAATGCCCTCGTGGCGCGCAGCGAGCAGGTCCGCCGGTTCAGCGTGGTCTTCGCCGACCTCGACGACCGCGGGCTCGTCACACCGACCATGAAACTCAAGCGGAACGTCGTGCTGGATCGCGCAGCCGTCACCGTCGAAGACCTGTACCTCTGAGAAACAGAAAGCACGCCATGTCCTCCCCCGCACCCACAGCCCCCAAGTCCTCCCGCTCCTCTCTCATCGCGATCATCGCCGCGCTCGTGATCGGCGCACTCGTCGCGCTCGCCGGCAGCCAGAACAGTGCGACGCTCGGCGGCATCCCGCTGTTCGCCCTGGCCGTCGCCGCGGCCTTCGCGATCCAGGTCATCGCTTTCATCCCCGCGATGATCCTGCAGACCGAGCGGTTCTTCGATCTCACCGGCAGCCTCACCTTCCTCGTGATCTCCGCCGCACTCGTCCTCCTGTCGCCCCTGCCCGACGTGCGCAGCTGGATCCTCGCGGCGATGGTGATGCTGTGGGCCGCCCGCCTCGGATCCTTCCTGGCCCTGCGCGTGCACAAGGCCGGATCAGACGGCCGTTTCGACGAGATCAAGGGCTCCCCGCTGCGCTTTCTCCAGGTGTGGGTGATCCAGGGCGCGTGGGTGTCGCTGACCGCGGCCGCCGCCTGGATCGCGATCAGCACGGATGCCGGTGCCCGCGCCCCCATCGGGTGGCTGACCGTCGTGGGCATCATCGTGTGGGTCATCGGCATGGCGATCGAGATCGTCGCCGACGCGCAGAAGTCGGCGTTCCGCGCAGACCCGCAGAACCGGGACGAGTTCATCCGCACCGGCCTGTGGTCGCGGTCGCGCCACCCCAACTACTTCGGCGAGATCGTCATCTGGGTGGGCGTTTTCGTCACCGCCGCCCCGGTGCTCGCCGGATGGCAGTGGGTCGCACTCCTCTCGCCGCTGTTCGTGATCCTGCTGCTCACCCGGGTCAGCGGCATCCCGCTGCTGGAGGCGCGCGCCGAGAAGAAGTGGGGCGATCGCGCCGACTACATCGCCTACCGCGAGAACACGCCCTCCCTGATCCCGCGGCTCACGCGGCCGGCCGTGCGCGAGAAGGCCGCATAGACCCTCAGCGCACCTCATCGCCGTAGCCCGGCACGAACGCCTCCTCGTCGACGGCGCAGGTCACGACCGTGATCTGCGCCGTCGACGTCTTTCTGCGCGTCTTCCGAGGATCTTGAGGAATACCCCACCGGGGTATACGGTTATGACTAGTACCCCATACGGGTACTGACCACGAGAAGAGGAAACGCGATGACCACGAACGAGTTCCAGGTGACCGGCATGACCTGCGGACACTGCGAGATGTCGATCCGCGAAGAGGTCTCCGAAGTCCCGGGTGTCGAAGACATCCAGGTGAGCGCACAGACGGGCACGCTCGTCGTCACCGGCTCCGGTTCCCTCGACGATGCGCAGATTCTGGCTGCCGTCGCGGAGGCGGGGTACTCGGCGGTGCGGACGGTATGAACGCCGGGGCGCGCCTCACGATCTACGGAATCGGCGTGGTGGTGGCGTTCGGTGGGGCCTTCGGCCTCGCCAGCGCCATCGTTCCCCCGAGCGTTGTCAGCGAGTGGAAGGAAGGTACGGAGATGAACAGTCACGACGGCGGCCACGATGCCGCCACGACGGCCGCGGAGGAGTCTGCGAATGTCGCTGCGGACAGCCTGAAAGGCCTTTCGCTCGGCCTGGAAGGATACGTCCTGTCGCCGGTCGAGGCGCCGGGAGCCGTCGCAACCTCCGGCGAGCTGCAGTTCCAGATCCTCGACGCCGCAGGCACCCCGGTCACGGACTACACGACCGCGCATGACAAGGACCTGCACCTGATCGTGGTGCGCTCGGACGGGAGCCTGTTCCGTCACGTCCACCCGACGCTGGATGAGAGCACGGGCATGTGGTCACTGCCGTGGGAATGGACGGAAGCCGGGACCTATCGCGTCTTCGCGGACTTCACCCCCGCCGGCACGGATGCCCCTTCGCTCACTCTCACGCGCACGGTCCAGGTGGCGGGCGAGTTCACCCCGGTGGCGCCGCAGCCGACGCAGACCGCACAGGTCGGCGACTTCACGGTCTCGCTCGACGGCGACCTCACGGCGGGAACAGCGAAAGACCTCACCCTCACCGTGACGCGAGACGGCAAGCCCGTCACCGCTCTGGAGCCCTACCTGGGGGCTTTCGGCCACCTCGTCGCATTGCGCGACGGCGACCTCGCCTACCTGCACGTGCACGCCAAGGGGGAAGAGCCTGAGGTCGGCGAGACCTCAGGGCCCGAGATCGAGTTCGCCGCCGAGGCGCCGACCGCCGGCCGGTACTTCCTGTACCTCGACTTCCAGGTCGACGGACAGGTGCACACCGCCGAGTTCGTGGTCGACGCCGCTTCGGGGGATGACGCGGCCGTGTCCGACGGCGACTCCCACGACGACGGGCACTGAGCGACGAGCATCGCCCTGCGGCAGCTCCGCGCTGCTACCCGCACACACAGCCGACAGAAGGAAAAGCACATGAGTACATCAGCACCTCCGAGCATGGGGTCAGGCGTCGAGTTGGAGATCGGCGGGATGACCTGCGCGTCGTGCGCGATGCGGATCGAGAAGAAGCTGAACAAGCTCGAGGGTGTCGTGGCGACCGTGAACTACGCGACCGAGAAGGCGAAGATCACGGTCCCTGACGGCTACGACCCTGCGGTGCTGATCGCCGAGGTGGAGAAGACGGGGTACTCCGCGGCCCTGCCCGCCCCGAAGGGGAAGAGGAACGACGGGGCGGCCGCCGGTGACGCCGACGACGCGGATCCTGAGTTGCGGTCACTGCGCAACCGACTGATCGGCGCGATCGTGCTGACCGTGCCCGTGATCGCGATGGCGATGATCCCCGCGCTGCAGTTCACGTACTGGCAGTGGGCCTCGCTCGCGCTGGCTGCTCCTGTGATCCTCTGGGCGGCATGGCCCTTCCATAAGGCCGCATGGACCAACCTGAAGCACGGCGCCGCCACGATGGACACGCTCATCTCGATGGGCACCTCGGCCGCGTTCCTGTGGTCGTTGTACGCACTGTTCTTCGGCACAGCGGGCACGCCAGGCATGACGCACCCGTTCGAGTTCGCGCTGGCCCCGTCCGACGGGGCGGCGAACATCTACCTCGAGGTGGGCGCAGGGGTGACCATGTTCATCCTCGCCGGGCGGTACTTCGAGAAGCGGTCGAAGAAGCAGGCCGGCGCGGCCCTGCGCGCTCTCCTCGAACTCGGCGCGAAAGAGGTCGCCGTCCTGCGTGGCGGTGTGGAGACGAAGATCCCCGTCGAGGATCTCCAGGTGGGCGACGAGTTCATCGTGCGCCCCGGGGAGAAGATCGCCACTGACGGTGTGGTCGTCTCCGGCACCTCGGCCGTGGACGCATCCATGCTCACCGGAGAGGCCGTCCCGGTCGAGGTGGCCGAGGGCGACGCCGTCACCGGTGCCACGACGAACGTCGGCGGCCGACTCGTGATCCGTGCGACGCGAATCGGCTCGGACACGCAACTGGCACAGATGGCACAGCTGGTCGAGGACGCCCAGACCGGGAAGGCCGAGGTGCAGCGCCTCGCCGACCGGATCTCCGGGGTGTTCGTGCCGATCGTGATCGTGATCGCCTTCGTGGCCCTCGGCGGCTGGCTCGGGGCAGGATTCCCCGTGACCGCGGCGTTCACGGCGGCGGTCGCCGTGCTCGTGATCGCTTGCCCGTGCGCGCTCGGTCTGGCGACCCCCACGGCGCTTCTGGTCGGCACTGGTCGCGGCGCGCAGATGGGCGTGCTCATCAAGGGCCCGGAGGTTCTGGAGTCCACCCGCAAGGTCGACACCGTCGTGCTGGACAAGACCGGCACCGTCACCACCGGCAAGATGACGCTCGTCGGCGTTTTCACAGAGGACCGCACAGATCGTGCAGAACTGCTGCGGCTGGCCGGCGCCCTGGAGGATGCCTCGGAGCACCCCATCGCACAGGCGATCGCCAAGGGGGCGACCCAGGAGGTCGGTTCTCTGCCGACCCCCTCGGACTTCGCGAACATCGAGGGCAAGGGAGTACAGGGGATCGTCGACGGCCACGCCGTGCTCGTCGGCCGCGATTCGCTCCTCGCCGAGTGGTCGCAGCAGCTGAGCCGTGAACTCGCGTCGACGAAGGCCCGCGCCGAGAGCGAGGGAAAGACCGTCGTCGCCGTGGGGTGGGACGGTCAGGCCCGAGGCATTCTCGTCGTGGCCGACACCGTGAAGCCGAGCAGCGCCGAAGCGATCGCTCAGTTCAAGGCGATCGGGTTGACCCCCATCCTGCTCACCGGAGACAACGAGGCCGTGGCCCGGCAGATCGCGGCCGAGGTGGGTATCGAGGAAGTCATCGCCGAAGTCCTCCCGAAGGACAAGGTCGATGTCGTCACCCGATTGCAGCGCGAAGGCAAGGTGGTCGCGATGATCGGCGACGGCGTCAACGACGCCCCCGCGCTCGCACAGGCCGATCTCGGACTCGCGATGGGTACCGGCGCGGATGTCGCGATCGAAGCATCCGACATCACCCTGGTGCGCGGCGATCTGCGCAGCGCGGTCGACGCGATCCGGCTGTCGCGAAAGACACTCGGAACGATCAAGACCAACCTGTTCTGGGCCTTCGCCTACAACGTCGCGGCGATCCCCGTCGCCGCACTCGGAATGCTCAACCCCATGCTCGCCGGCGCGGCGATGGCGCTTTCCAGCGTCTTCGTCGTCGGCAACAGCCTGCGCCTGCGCGGGTTCAAGAGCATCGCCAAGTGATGACACGCACCATCTCCCTCCACCAGAAGCACTCGAGAAAGGAACCATCCCGCATGACGAACAACACCGAGGCCGCTCCCAGCTGTTGCAGCACCAGCGCCATCAACCCCGCCGCCGCAGGCAACGGCCGCGAGAACCTGTTGACCAGCACAGCAGGCGATGACCTCACCACCTGCCCGGTCATGGTCGGCAACCCGGTCAGCAAGACGGCCGCGGAGGCCGCCGGCCTCTACCGTGACCACGAGGGCGAGCGATACTACTTCTGCTGCGCCGGGTGCGGTCCGGCCTTCGACTCGGACCCCGCCAAGTACGCCGCCCAGATGGCGTGAGCCCGACGCGGGGTTCGCGGCGCCTCTGCGTGCGCCGTGAACCCCGCGGCGTCGTGGAGAGAAGCGCCGCCGAGGTACCGGCCCCGCAGCGCGCAGCCGCCTTCGTGACCCCGCACACATCCGGTCGCGACACTCGGTTCCCGCGGACATGACTTCATGCGCGGGGCACGAGAGGCTGGAGACGAACCGGCGTTCCTGCCACCCCAGAACAAGGGAGTCTCCATGTCCAGCGAAACCCTCGTGGTGCCGCTCATCGATCAGCTCGATGCCTTCTTCGGCCAGTACACGGCGGCGGGCCAGTCACCGGGACTCGTGTACGGACTCGTCGGGGCTGACGGCCTCGAGCACACCCGGGGGTTCGGGACCGCCGACGACCAGGGCAACGCCCCCGACGCCGACACGGTCTTCCCGATCGCGTCGATGACCAAGAGCTTCGTGGCGCTCGGCGCGCTGCTCGCCCGCGACCGCGGACTCCTCGACCTGAACGCCCCCATCACCGATTTCTATCCGCAGTGGCACGGCACCGTGGGCGAGGAGCCTGCTGTCGCCCCGACCCTGCGGCAGCTGCTCAGCATGGGCGGCGGTCTCACCGAGGACAACTCGTGGGTCGACCCGTTCCTGGGCCTGTCCGAAGCGGAGCTCGTCGAGCGGATCCGACCGGGCTTCAACTACAGCAACCACCCCGGCAGCGCCTTCGAGTACTCGAACATCGGCTTCACGATGGCGGGGCTCGCGGTGGGCAAGGCCGTCGGTCGGCGCGTGGAGGACTGGGTCACCGACGAGATCCTGCGGCCGCTCGGGATGAACAGCACGTGGTTCGACAACCGCGCCCCGGAGGGCGGCACTCTCCGGGCGGTCGGCTACTCGCTGAACACCGAGGGCGAATGGGCGGGGTTCCCTCCGGCCGTGTCCGACGCCATGGCCGCGGCAGGAGGCATGCAGTCGACGATCACCGACCTGAGCGTCTGGGTGCGCTTCCTCGCCGCGGCCACCCGACCAGCCACGGCCAGTGCGGACGATGGCGACGCGGTCGTCAGCCGGGCCTCACGGCGCGAGCTGCAGCGCATCCATCAGGTCGACATCCCCTCCCTCCAGGCGCGACCCGATGGCACCTGGAAGTTCGTCACGGGCGGCTACGCGCTCGGCCTCTTCGTGCGTGAAGACCTGCACCGCGGCCGGATCGTCACGCACAGCGGCGGTCTTCCCGGGTTCATCCTGAACATGGTGTGGCACGCCGATTCCGGTACCGGTGTGGTCGTGCTCACCAACAGCCACCGGGGCAACCCCGTGTCTCTGTCGGAGGATGCGCTGTTCCGCGCCCTCGCCGTGCACGACACCCCCGCCCGGACCGTGCGGCCGTGGCCGGAGACGCGGCGACTGATGGCGGCAGCAGACGCGCTGGTCCGCTCCTGGGATGACGATGCGGCCGCCGAGATCTTCGCCGACAACATCGACTTCGATCGTCCGCTTCCTCAGCGCCGCGCCGCGATCGATGAGCTCATCGCCCAGGTGGGTCCGCTGCGCCAGGATGCAGGAGCACCGGAGATCGTCTCCTCGGCGACTCCGGCCGACATCACGTGGTCAATCCCCGCCGAGCGGGGCGAGCTGATCTGCATGATCCACCTCACCCCGGTGCGGCCAGCGCAGATCCAGGAGTTCGAGGTGATCGCGGTCGACCGCGGCGTGCCGCGCGCGGCCCGGCCCACCGACGTCTCTGCCCGACGTCGCACCTACGCCCGCCCGACGGTGAGCCCGCTGCCGAACACGCACGTCGTCTGAGGCGACGGCGCCTCGGTCAGCCGCGAAGTGCCTTGCGCGCCTTCTTGGCCGCCTTCTCGGCGGCCTTGTGGCGCTGCTTCCTGGCCTTCGGGTCGTTCCACATCCGCACCAGCTGATGCCTCACCGACTCGCCCTTGTTGATCTGCACGGTCGCCGACCGACTGCCGAGGACGTATGCGACGAAGGCGACGCCGACGACGAGGAGGATCTTGTTGCGCATGATGCCTGCTTTCTGCGGAGGTGCGGCGACCCGCGCGCTCAGGAGAGTCGACGCTGGTCGTGCGCGAGGCGGGCCCGAAGGCTCGTGTGGACCGAGACGAACGTCTCGGTGTCGCGGCCGGTCAGGACCGCGAGGTTGGCGAGCAGTCGGTCGACATGGTCGACGAGCTCGCGCGGATCGGTGTTCTGCCGCGGGGTGACCGACACGTGCAGCACCGGCCGGCGGCGCACGTCGTTGGCCGTGACCTGCGCCGAGAGGACCTCGTCCCGAGTGGTGAGGGAGTTCTTCACCGCATCCGACACGAACGATTCGTTGACGGTCACGCGGCCCAGAGGGTTCTGTGCTCCCGTCGAGCGGAGCACGGTCTTCGAGCGGCGACCCGCGATGCTCGTGAGCGCGAGGATCAGCAGGACGATGACGACCACGATCGCCACGACAGCGCCGATGCCGATCCATGACAGGCCGCCACCGGCGATCGCGGTCGCGGCGATCGCCTGGTCGAGCCAGGACTGCGCGTCCTCGCCACCTGCGGCCCAGATGTCCGACGCCGTCGGCCAGCTCATGATGGCGATGCCGAGGGCGCCGAGCCCGAGGAACAGCACCCCGATGATCAGGAGCAGGGTGCGATTCAACGCACGATTGGTGTTGTTCACAGTTCGTCCTCCTTCTCGGCGGGTCGCTCGATGCGCACCCGGGTGCGGACCCGGTGGGCCAGCCGGTAGGTCTGCAGCTCCGCCTCGGCGGCCGAGGCCACGTCGGCCTTGTCGAGCGGGATGCCGATGCCGGGGCGCACGGTCACGTCGACGGTGCGATGACCGACGCCGACGGTGATGCTGTCGCGGGCGAGGCCGGTCTCCTCTGCGAGGTGCTGGGCCAGCGCGCTGGCGATCACACCGTTGTCCACGACCACGGCCCGTCCACCCCCGTCCAGGACATGCCTCGAGAGCCGCCCCGGGGTGATGGCCAGCACGATGAAGATCACGCCGATGAGGGCGAGGACGACGCTGCCGGCGATCACGAGCCCGGCGGGCTGCGCGGTGGGAAGCCCGATGAGCCACCCTCCGGCTGCGGCCGGACCGATCAGGAGCGCGGGCTGCGCGGCGAGGCTCAACACGATCTCGAGCCCGATGTATGCGAGGGCCAGGATGAGCAGGATCACCGCGACGAACATCGCGACGGTCCGCGGCGAGTGCGTCTCGCGTCGGATGACGCGGCGCAGAACCGGGGTGCTCATTGCACTCGTCTCCTTTCCGGGATGGTGGCACCGGTGACGGTGAGGTTGATGCGGATGACGTTGCGTCCGAGGATCGCGCTCAGGTGCTGCTGCAACTGCTCCTGCAGATCCCGCGCCCGCTCGAGAACAGGCAGGGTCTGAGCGATCGCGGCCGTGTCATCCAGGCGGGGGACGGGAAGAGGCGCGGCGATGCGCACCGTGATCCCCCTGGGGTGCTCCGCGACATCGACCTTCACGTCGCTGCGAGGCACCCCGATCAACGTCGCGGACGCCTTCTCGGTGACCGTGCGATAGACACGCTCCTTCACCTCGACGCGACCGCGGAGGGCGGCCCCGCCGGCGGCGACTCCCGAGAGAGCGTCGCCGCCGGCGATGTGCTGGTCGGCACGCATCAGGAGGTGCGCCGCCCGGTGAAGACGTCTGCGAGACCGCGGACGTCGAGCTTGCCGGAGGCGATTCGGCCCACGAGCGCCCCGATGCCCGCGAACACGGCCATGAGGAGGAACCCCCAGAACCCGAACAGCAGGGCGGCGAGGGCCAGCAGAGCGCCGATCAGGGCGCCGACCGTTGTGGCGCTCATGAGACGCGCGACTCCTCGTCGTCGTTGTCGTCGCCGGGCACGTGCACGTCGTTGACCTCGACGTTGACCTCGACGACCTCGAGGCCGACCAGGCGGCTGATCGCACCGGCGACAGCAGCACGGACGTTGTTCGCGACATCCTGGATGGGTGCCGGGTACTCGACGACGATGGTCAGGTCGGCTGCAGCCTGCGTGTCGCCGACCTCGACCTTGACGCCCTGAGCGAGGTCGGTGGCGTTGATGACGTCGCGGATGGCGCCGAAGGCGCGGGCTCCGCCGCCGCCGAGCGCGTAGACGCCGGGGACCTCACGCGCGGCGATGCCGGCGACCTTGGCCACCACACCGTCAGCGATGGTCGTCTTACCCGCGGCGTTCTCGTCGGCGGGGACGCGCGAAGCGGAGAATCCGCTCGACCGGTCGACGCGCGACGCGGAGGCGCCGGCAGCCTTCGGAGCAGCCTGAGCGAGCTCCTTCTCGGCCGGAGCGGGGGTGTTCTGGTCCTGGTTTGCCATGAGGTGTCCCATCTCGATCTGAAGACCGGACGCGGGTCCCGTGTGAGACTCCCGCCGGGAGCGAAATGCTCGCTCGGAGATAGGACGTGCGCGCACGTCGATTCGTCACAAAGTCGTTCCGGATCCGTGCAGGAGCCCGGAAGACCAGGCGCTCAGGCGCTCCCGACCCCGTACATCTCCCCGACCGGGACGGCGGTCGTGAGTACGTTCCCCGGTTGCGCGAGTGGGCAGGCCCACGCCGGGTCGTAGGCGCACGAGGGGTTGTAGGCGAAGTTGAAGTCGAGCACGATCGTGCCGCGCCGGGCGTCGGATCCGAGGTCGGCGCCCTTGACCGTGTCGATCAGGTAGCGTCCGCCGCCGTAGGTTCCGCCGGGGCGGCCGGCCAGCGCATCACGCACCGGGATGAAGAGACCGCCACCGTAGGAGGCCAGCCGCCAGACGTCGAGCGATCCGGCATCCGGGATCTCCACACGGCCGATCCGCTCGAACGGGACGATGCCGTCGGTGCCGGTCGCGAACTCGAAGCCGCCGGGATCTGCGGGGAGGACCGGCAGTTCGAAGCGCCACTGCGGGTCGTACGAGGCGATCGGGAGCCCCTCGAACAGCGCCCTGTCCTCGGGCAGCAACGGAGTGGCCGGGTGGTGGAGCATCAGGTCGTCCCGCTCGATCCGCCAGAGTTCGTGCGCCTCCTCCGGGGAGTCCGCGATCCGCACGGCGTCGTACAGGGCGAAGACCCGGCGCCGCCAGTCGACGACCTCGATGGCGGTGCGCGCAGCTGTGCTCGTCATGGCCCCAGGCTACGCGGCGCTGCCGACGACGGCGCCTCAGCTCGCGGTGGGGCCCGCGATCATCTCGGCGTATCCCTCGCGATAGGTCGGATACTCGAGGGTGCCGAGCAGCGACCGCAGCAACGACCCGTCGTACACGAAGCCGCCCGGGTCCGCAGAGTCGATGTCGGGAGGCACATCGACACCGAGCTCGCGCGCGATGAACCCGACGACCTCTCCCAGCGGTGCCGGGCTCTCGTCGACGGCGTGCACGAGCCGTGGAGGGGCGGGCGTCCGCAGCAGCAGTTCGAGGGTGCGCACCAGGTCGGTCTCGTGGATGCGGTTCGTGCGCCGCGCGTGTTCGACCGCCGCGCCTTCGCGCACCTTCCGCAGCAGGAAGTCGCGGCCGGGTCCGTAGATGCCGGCCGGCCTCACCACGACCGCATCGAAGATCTCGACGGCCGCCCGCTCGCCGTCGCGCAGTCCTCGCGAGCGCGCGCTCGTCGGTTCCGGATCGTCCTGCTCGGTGATCGGCCGCGCGGCCCCTGGACCGTCGAACACCCCGGTCGACGACACGAACACGGTGCGGGCCGGGATCGCGGGCAGAGCCTCGGCGAGATGCGTCAACGCCGTGCGGTAGGCCGACACGCCCTCGCCGGGCGGAAGCGTGACGACCATCGCGTCGACCGCGGGAAGTCGCGAGGCGAGCGGCGCCGCAAGGTCGGCGCGGATCCCGGTCACGCCGGCGGGCGGCTCGGCGTCGCTCCTGCGCAGCGCGAACACCTCGCCGTGCGCGAGGATCAGCGGTGCGAGGCGGGCGGCGATCTTGCCGGAGCCGACGAGGAGCGTGCGGGAGGGGGTGGTCACGGAAAGACCGTACATCCGTTTCGATCAGCCCCGGAATCGCGTCGTGATGATCGTCGCTTCCGCACGCAGAAGCGCCGCACCTTCCGAGGAGGATGCGGCGCTTCGGGCACGCGGGAGGACTACTCCGCTGCGGCGATCTTCTTGGCGTCGTCCGTGTTGAGCACCCGGAACAGGATCGCCGCGATCACGGCTCCGACGACGGGGGCGACGAGGTAGAGCCACAGCGAGCTCCAGGCGAAGTGACCGCTGACCGAGAGACCGAGCGCGACGGCCGGGTTGAAGCCGCCACCCGAGATCGAGCCGACGGTCGCCGCGCCCACGAACACGGTCGCACCGATGGCGAGACCGTAGAACGAGTTGCCCGCGGTGTCCTTCGACGTGGCGGTGTTGAGCACGACCCACACGAGGATCAGCGTGAAGAGCGCCTCGACGAGGAACGCAGGGCCGACCTCGACGATCATGGCCTTCTCGCCGACGGGCCACACGGACATGCTGACGAGCGCGGCCAGTGCGCCACCGACGAACTGGGCGATGAGGTAGGAGATGAAGTCGGCGACGCTGAGGCCGCCGCGCAGGAACACGCCGACCGAGACGGCCGGGTTGAGGTGTGCACCCGAGATGTGGCCCGTCGAGAACACGAGCACCATCAGGGTGAAGCCGATCGCGAGCGGAGTCAGCGGGCTGCCGCTGTTCACTGCCGCGATGATCGCGAGGACGAAGAGGAAGGTGGCGAGCGCCTCTGCGAGCGCCTTGCGTGCCGTACCGGTCATGAGAGTGCCCTTTGTATCGGAGATTCGAGAGAGAGGAAGCCCGTCCTGCCCGCATACTCCGGTCGACCGAGCCTCTTGCGGCACTGACGCTATCGCCGGATCCCGCGGAATTCCGGGAGCCGCGCGGACTTTCTGTGAATTCGCTGAGCCTGGAAACGGACGACGATCCGCGAGCGGTCGGTCGGCGAGGAGGCCACGGCGCCGGGATGTCAACCCCGTGGCCGCTGTCGCCTCTCCCCCGTAGCTTTCGAGGATGACGACCGAGACCGCGCCCGCCGCCGAGACCTCGCCCCGGCTGCGGAGGGCGATCACCGGGCCTCTCCTGTTCGCATTCATTCTGGGCGACGTGCTGGGCGCCGGCATCTACGCGCTGATGGGCGTGCTCTCCGAGAAGGTCGGCGGGATGCTGTGGGCGCCCCTGCTCCTGGCGCTGCTTCTCGCGATGCTCACCGCAGGCTCGTACGCCGAGCTCGTCACCAAGTACCCTCGTGCCGGTGGTGCAGCGGTCTTCGCCGAGCGCGCCTTCCACAGCCCCCTGGTGTCGTTCCTGGTCGGATTCAGCATGCTCGCGGCGGGCGTCACGAGCGCGGCCGGACTCGCCATCGCGTTCGCGGGCGACTACCTGGGCACGTTCCTCGACCTGCCGACGATCCCGGTCGCCATCGCGTTCCTCGCCCTCGTCGGCCTCCTGAACGCCCGCGGCATCCGGGAGTCCATGGGAGCCAATCTCGTGATGACGGCGATCGAGCTCAGCGGCCTCGTCATCGTCGTCGCCGTGGTCGCGATCTTCGTCGGCGGTGGTGGCGGTGACCTCTCCCGTGTCACCGAGGTGCCGGAGGGCACGAATGCTGCGATCGCGGTGCTGTCGGGCGCCGTCATCGCCTACTACTCGTTCGTCGGGTTCGAGACCTCCGCGAACATGATCGAAGAGGTGAAGGATCCGCGCCGCACGTACCCCCGCGCCCTCTTCGGCGCTCTGTTCACCGCCGGAGCGGTGTACGTGCTGGTCGGGTTGGCGAGCGCGATCGCGCTCCCGCCCGCAGCACTGCAGGAGTCGAGCGGACCCCTGCTCGCCGTCGTGGAGGCCACCGGCGCCAGCATCCCCTCCTGGCTGTTCAGCCTCATCGCGCTCGTCGCCGTCGCCAACGGCGCACTGCTGACGATGATCATGGTCAGCCGCCTGACCTACGGCATGGCCGAGCAGAACCTCCTGCCCGCCACCCTCGGCCGCGTGCTCCCGAAGAGGCGGACTCCCTGGGTCGCGATCCTCGCCACCACCCTCGTGGCGATGGGCCTGACCCTCGTCGGGGATCTGGCGACGCTCGCCGAGACCGTCGTGCTGCTGCTTCTGGTCGTCTTCCTCAGCGTCAACGTGTCCGTGCTGGTGCTGCGTCGGGACCGCGTCGAGAACGATCACTTCCGCGTGTGGACCTTCGTCCCTGTGCTCGGCATCGGCTCCTGCATCCTGCTGCTCACCCAGCAGCGTCCGGCCGTCTGGCTCTTCGGCGGGATCCTGCTCGCCGTCGGTGGTGTGCTCTACCTGCTGGCGCTGTGGGGCAGGAAGCACACCGGGAAGAGGAACGACACTTCCGGCGGCGACACCGTCGGCAACCCGAAGGAGAACCATGAGCACGCCTGAGCACGCATCCGACGAAGAGATGACGAGCGCGCAGAAGCGACACGACCAGCTGACGGCGGCGCCGGAGGCCACCGAGGCCGATGCCGCGCCCCGCATCGAGGTCAGTGAGCACGACGGGAACACCCGCATCGACATCGCCTCGGAGGCGCCTGTGCGTCCGGGACCCGGCCCGGGAATGCCCGAGGCCGATTCCGAGGACTGACGCATCCGGTCGGGCTCGGGCCGAGCCGGAAGGAGGTAGGGGCGGCACGTGGGGGTGTGCCGCCCCTGTTGGGGAGGTGCTGTGCACCAGGTGACGGGGAGGTGTCACCGAGCCCGGGGAGGACTCATCTAGAACAACGGATGTCCGGGCGGAATCTGTCGGCGCCTGCAGCGCCGACGCGTCACACCCGTCGACGGCTCCTGGTGAACAGCAGATAGCCGCTGCCGCCGACGATCAGGAGCGCTCCGGCCCCGGCCGCGTACGCCGCGAACGCAGCGGTGCCGCCGGTGACGGCGAGCGAGGCGCTGCCGCCGGACGTGCTTCCTCCGCGAGGCGCGCCGGTCGGGTCGGTCGGATCGATCGGATCGATCGTCGGGATCACCGTCCGCTCGCGGATCACGACCACGTACTCCTGGGTGTCGGTCCCGTACTGATTCGTCGCCGTCACCGTGAACGTGTAGGTGCCCGCGGTCGTCGGGGTGCCCGTGAGCGCCCCCGTGGCCGGATCCAGGACGAGCCCCGGGGGCAGCGAGCCCGTGGTGACCGCGAGCGTGATCGGCCCCGGTCCCGTCGCCTCGACCGTCGCGGTGTAGATGGTCCCGACCGTCCCGTCCGGGAGGGAGGAGGTGACGATGACCGGCGGCTCGAGGTACGTGAACCCGCCGGGGTAGGTCGTCGCGGACTGATACGGCGTGGCGGTGGTCCCCGCGATCAGGCCCGTGCGGACGACGACGTCGACGGGACCGTGAACGTGCGGCGGGGTCACGACGCTGATCGGGCACCCCGACGCGTCGAGGTCGGTGCCGGGGATGCCGTCGAAGGTGACCTCGGTCACCCCGAAGCTGAGCGCGAGGCCCGGCCGCATCCGCCCCTCGCTCGCGTAGCTGCCGAGCTGTGCGGGACCGGAGATGCTGCCCCAGGTCGGACGCATTCCTCCCCAGCTGTAGAGACGACCGTCCGAACCCAGCGCGAACGACGCCTGCAGCCCGATCTCGACATCCGTGGCGATGACACCGGCGGGGATGTCGCTGGTGTCGACCTTGACGGGCGCCGCCGCGTCGACGACCGAGTTGATGCCGAGCTGACCGTCGGGGTTGTAGCCCCAGCTGTACATGGTCCCGTCGTCGGCGAGCACGAGAACGTGGAACTCGCTCGCGACGATCTTCTTGATGCTGAGGCCTGCGGGCATGTCGCCCGCGGAGACGAGCACGGGGGCTCCGACGGCGGTCACACCGGTGTCACCGATGCCGAGGCGGCCGTTGCCGTTGTACCCCCAGGAGTAGATCTTTCCGTCGGTGCCGAGCCCGTAGCCCACATACGAGCCGGCAGCGACCTGGGTGAACGTGACGCCGGCGGGAACCGCCCCCTGTGCGATCCGCACCGGGGCGAGCCGGTCGGCTCCACCGACGTTGCCATCGCCGTTGCCGCCCATGAAGCTGCCGCCCCAGGAGTAGATCCAGCCGTCGCTGCCGAGCGCGTAGGTGTTGCCGTTGCCGTTGGCGAGCTGGGTGAGGGTGACACCTGCGGGGATCTGCCCCTGCGCCAGCGCGACGGGCTCGGGACGCCAGTTGTTCGTGCCCTCTCCGTTCGACGGCTCGCCCCAGCTGTACACCCAGCCGTTGTCGGCGAGCACGGCGGCACGCCCCGAGCCGGCGGCGATCGACACCGGTTTCACTCCCGCCGGGATCTGCCCCTGGTTCACCTTCACGGGCGTCGCCGATTCCTGCGGGTTGAAACCGCCGATGCCGAGTTGGCCGGAGGAGTTCATGCCCCAGGCGTAGATCGCACCGTCGGCGGCGACCACGTAGCCGGCGTACTGGTCGTAGTCGGCGTCGACGATGTCGGCATCCGCGGGGATCGCCCCCTGCGAGATCTGCCCGGGGCCTGATCCCCCGCCGTTCCCGTTGGATCCGTACTGCCACGCGCCCCAGGTGAGGACCTTCTCCTCCTTCGTGACAATCATGGCGTTCATCCCGCCTGCGGCGAACATCTCGATCGGCGAGACGTCCGCGCATTCGATGAGAACCGTGGTTCCTCCGGCGACCGGGCCGGAGTCGGGTGTGGGCGCGGCCCACCCCGCGGTCGGAACCGCGAGAGCCGCGGCGACGCCGATGACCACGGCACCTGCCAGGCGACGACGGACGTGTGTGTTCCCAGTAGACATTGCTGACCCCCAGCATCTTCGGGCGTTGTCCCCGCGACACACCCGAAAGGAGAGACTCCGTTCGGGCGCTTTCCATTACGTGGATAGTGCGAATTCGCAGGCACGCCAGCCGGCGTGACCCCTCGGAGGTACAAACGAGCGAGCCGAAGGAATCTGTCGGTGTCAGCCGACCGTCGCCGTGACGGTCTGCGTCTCGGAACGCACCTGCCCCTCGGCGACACCGCTGACCGCGCGGTCCCCGCGATGCCCGGCCAGCAGGAGCCGGTATCCGCCGGCCTCATCAGGGCGGGAGTCGACGAGGGCGAAGGTGACGCGGGAGGTCGCATCCCCCCGGCAGATGGCACCCGTCGAGGAGGGCGAGCAGTCCCATGCCTCGGGAGTGCTCAGAACGCTCAGTCCGGGCGGAAGAAGGAGCTCGACCACGACGTCCTCGGTGTCTCCCAGCCGCAGGTCCACGTCGATCTCGGCACGCTCGGCCGGAAGCGCTCGTGAGGCGACGGCGAGTTGGAGCCCACCGACCGGCCCTCCCGAGAGGAGGTTCTGCACCGCAGGAAGAGCCAGCGCGATCAGGAGCACCCCCACCACGACCGAGGCGATCGCCATGATCTGCGGCACCAGGGAGATCCGTCGCGCGCCGGAGAGCCGTCGGGCCACCGACGGTGGCGCGGTCGGCGTCCCCCGCGGACGATCATCGGCCTCGGCAGAGCCGGACGGGCTGAGCACGCTTCCGGCGACGAGGAGCGCGACCGTGCCGAGCGCGGAGGTGAGGGCGCCGAACCGGCCCCAGGCGGCCCTGCACCGATCGCACGTGCGGATGTGCGCCATGCCGCGCGATCGAGGGACATCCTCCATCTGCACCGCGACCGACTCCGGGAGGTCACCGGCGGCGCGACGGCAGTCCGCTGGCGCGTCTTCTTCGAGGACCACCCGCAGCGTCGCCCGGCGCAGGCTGAGCTTGGCGCGCCGCAGCAGGGACGAGATCGCCGGCGCCCGCCGCGCCAGTTCTCCCTCGAGGTCTCCCGGCTTGCGCCCATCGACGACGACGGCTTTCAGCACCAGCTGCTGATCCGGCGGGAGGGACTGCAGAGCGGCGGCGACATACGCGTACTCGCGGTGAAGATCGGTGCGCCTGGTCGAGTCGAAGTGCGGCTGGAGCTCCTCATCGGCATCGAGGATGCCGCCGACGCGGGAGCGCGGTGAACGGTACTCGTCGATCAGACGGTTCCTCATCGCTCGCGAGAGATAGGCGTTGGGGTTCGAGGTCGGTCCCCTACCCTCGGCCCACAGCGCGAGGAGGGCGGCGATGGCGTCCGCGGCGAGGTCGTCGGGATCGAGCACGCCATTGGAGATCCGTCGCGCTATCGACAACAGGTACGGGAGATTCTCGGCGAGGTACTCCCCGGCCGCACCACGGTCCCCCGCGTTCGCCTCTCGGGCCCGTCGATCATCGACGACACGCCGATCGACCTGGTCCGTTGCTTCGCCCATTGCCCACTCCCCTGAGTGCGCCCCCCTCCGCTACTGATGAGATTACGCGATGGCACGCCGCGCATCTCCCCGCGGGAACGCCCCTTCCGGACAACGAGCATCGCGACGGAATCTGTCGGTGGGCGCCGACGTCGTGGGGAATCCGGGCGGCGCTTCTAGGGGAGACCGGGCGCCCGGACCGCTCCGATCCGTTCGCTCGTGCTCGCGATGGTCGCGAATCCGCGGGCCGCCAGGATGCTCTCCGTACGGCGCATGATGTCCTCCCCCGACACGGCGGCCAGCCCGCCGTGCGCCGGAATCGCCGAGGTCGTGGTCGCATCGGTGACGAACTCCACCTCGTAGCCGAGGTCGGCGGCGACGCGGGCCGTCGTCTCGCAGCACTGCTCGGTGCGGATGCCGCAGATCACGACGCGACGCACCCCCGCCCCCTGCAACCTGTCATGGAGGTCCGTCGAGCCGAACGAGTTGACCGTCGTCTTGGTGAGGGCTGCTTCGGATTCGCGCGGATCGAGGTCCTCGATCACACGCACGAAGCCCGATGCGGGGTCGAACACACCTCCGCTCCCCGGCTCGGAGTGCGTGATCCACACGACCGGGTCGCCGACCTCTCGCGCGTGGGCGACGAGGAGCGCGATGTTGTCGATCACGGCAGGATTCGCCGTGGCCGCCCAGTCGTCGACACGCCGGCGGAAGGACTCCTGCGCATCGATGACGAGCAGGGCGGTGTCGGAAGAAGAGGTCATGCGCTCATCGTGCCCGCCCTCGCGGACGCGGACAAGACCGCACACTGCCGACGACCGCAGGGATCCGGACAGACCTAGAGCCAGCCCTTGCGTTTGAACGCGGCGTACAGGCCGAAGCCCAGCGCGATCATCATGCCGACCGCCATGGGGTAGCCGAGCAGCCAGTGCAGCTCCGGCATGTGGTCGAAGTTCATGCCGTAGATGGTGCCGACCAGCGTCGGCGCGAACAGGATCGCCGCCCATCCCGAGATCTTCTTGACCTCGTCGTTCTGACGGATGCTGAGCTCCGTCATCCGCCGCATCTCCTCGTTCTGGCGGCGTGCGACGATGGTCGATTCGACGGTGAGCGCGTTGTCGAGCACGGTGCGGAACGTCGTCGCGCGGTCGCTCACGCGCAGGGTGTGATCCAGCACGTCGCGCAGATACCGCTGCAGCTCTTCGGTCACCTGGTACTTGTCCGACCCTCGAAGCAGTGCCTCCAGCATCCCGGACAGCGGCTGTGTGGCCCGCTGGAAGTCGATGACCTCCCGACCCAGATCGTAGATGCGCTGCGTGGCGTCGGTGTTCTCCTCGAACAGCTGGCTCTCGATCTCGTCGATGTCGTTCTCGAGCCCCGCGAGGACGGGCGTGTACTCGTCGACGACCTCGTCGAGGATGGCGTACAGCACGGCTTCGGGGCCGTGGGCGAGGAGCGCGGGGTCGGCTTCGAGGCGACGCCGGACGCGGCCGAGGTCGGGGGACTCCGCGTGCCGGATCGTCACCACGAAGTCGGGACCGACCAGCACATGCACCTCCCCGAACTCGACCTCTTCGAGGTCGTCGAGATAGCGGGCCGGCCGCAGCACCATGAACAGCACGTCTCCGTAGCGCTCGAGCTTCGCGCGCTGGTGCCCGGAGAGGGCGTCCTCCACGACGAGCGCGTGGATCCCGAACTCCTCGGCGACCTCGCGGATCTCGTCCTCGCTCGGTCGATAGAGGCCTATCCACCCCATGCCGTCGCGCTCGCGCATGCGCTCGAACGTCTCGCTCAGGGTCACCGGGTTCTCGGTGCGGACGCCATCCACGTAGATCGCATTGTCGATGATCGCCATCGTCGCCCCTTCGAGTACCTGTGGGTCAGCCCGGGTTCACTCCGCGGCGGGAGGAGCGACGCAGGCGATCGCCGCGTCGGTGATCGTCTGGTGGTACTGCTCGGCGGTGAACGGAAGACCGAACTCGGGAGCCGTCTGGCCGTCGGCGGCCGGCGCCTTCGAGGCGATGGCTGCGAGCTCCCACGAGAGGTGCTGGGCGAACTGGGCGCCGGCCGTGGAGTCGTTGAGCACGACCGCCACCGTGAATCCGGTCGCCGGGTCGGAGTACGCCGCGGTGGCGTATCCCGGAGTCCAGCCGTGCTGGCCGATCATCGATCCCACCAGGTAGCCACCGCCGGCGGCCTGGAACCAGGATGCGGCGCCGTCTGCCGCCGAGAGCGGATCGGCGAAGCGCTCCGGCTTCTCCTTCGTGCGCAGGACCTGCTTCGCCTCCGCCTGGGCGTAGCGACCGAGGTCGGTGATGGTGGAGACGACACCGGAGTCGGTGAACCCCGAGCTGGACGACAGCTTCGTGATGTCGACGGGGGCCGCGCAGTCGTATCCGCCCTCGACGGCATTGAGGTAGTGACCGTCGAGCACCGCGCCGGTTCCCGGCACTGCCGGGGTCGGCCCGGGAAGCGAGGTGTCGGGCAGCGCGAGAGGTTCGGTGACGTACTCGGCGATCAGCTCGGAGGCCGTCATGCCCGACGCGCGCTCGAGGGCGAGGCCGAGCAACAGGTAGCCGGCGTCCGAGTCGCGGAAGGTCGTGTGGGGCGCGACGCGCTCGCGCGCCAGCCCGAAGCCCGCGAGCTCCAGCGGCGACCACACCCGCTCAGGGGTGTTCAGCCAGGCCGACTTCACGGTTCCCTCGGAGGATCCCGCGCCACTGGTGCCGTTGCACAGATCGAGGAGGGTGATGCCGTCGTCGCGCATGTCGGCGACGCCCGAGACGTAGTCGGCGACGTTGGCGTCGAGCTCCACCACGTCCCGGTCGGCGAGGGCATAGAGCACGTCGCAGGTCATCAGACGGGTGACGTCCGCGATGCGGAAGGACATGTCGGTCGACAGCTCCGCACCGCCTTCGCGATCCTGCGTGCCGATGCCCGCCACCCAGCTCCCGCTCCAGGGCGCCCACACACCGACGATCGCACCGGTCGCACCGGAGGAGACGAGCGCGTTGTCGACCGCGGCCTGCATCGCGGCGACCGTGTCGTCCGGGAGCGGACCGTCGACCTGCGCGGGCGGCGTGTAGGAGAAGGACTCCTCGGACGAGCATCCGGTGAGAGCGAGAGCGAGCACGGCTGCCGTCGCCGTTGCGGCGCGCCACCGGCGCGACGAGAGAAGCTGCATGAAAGGGACCCCCGAGGACGTGTCTCCCGAGTCTAGAGCGCCGAGGCTGAAAGTCGGCCCCGGAGCGATCTCGGAGCCGCCGTAAGGTGGTCACCGTGCCCCATATCTTCGACGCCGACGTGATCACCGCCGTTCTCCGCCACATGAACGGCGACCACACCGATGACAACATCCTCATCGCCCGCGCCTTCGCGGAGCCGTCGGATGTCGAGGTGACCGGTTCGGTGATGACCGGGTTCGACGGAGACGCCGGCGTGTGGGAGATCACCCGCGACGGTGAGGTCGCCGAGCTGCGCGTGCCCTGGCCCGGCGGCCCGATCGCCGACCGCCCCGCCGTGCGCCGCGAGGTCGTGGCTCTCTACGACGCCGCCTGCGCCCGCCTCGGCGTCGAGCCGCGGCCGCACGCCTGAACACTGCGACTTCCCTCCGGGGTTAGGTAACCCTTACACTGGCCTCATGCCCGAGATCCTCTCCTTCTCCGCCGCCCTGCGCGAGCGTTCGTCCGGATCGCACTCCCGCAGCGAGACCGCCGGCTTCATGTCCGACCTCCTGAAGGGCGAGGGGTCGCGCGAGGACTACATCTCCCTCGTCGCGCAGCACTACTTCATCTATGAGGCGCTCGAGGGCGCGGGCGAGCGCATGCGTCAGGATCCGGTGGCCTCGGTCTTCATCACCGACAAGCTCACCCGACTCCCCGCGCTGGAGGCCGACCTCGAGTTCCTGCTCGGGGCCGACTGGCGCGAGCAGATCGTCGCCCTGCCCACCACTCAGCGCTACGTCGACCGCATCCGCCAGGTGGGCGCCACCTGGGCCGGCGGCTTCGTCGCGCACCACTACACCCGCTACCTCGGCGATCTGTCCGGCGGCATCTTCATCGGTCGTGTGATGGCCCGTCGCTTCGGCTTCGAGACCAACGGCATCGGCTTCTACCTGTTCGACGACATCGCCGACCCGTCCGCTTTCAAGGACGTGTACCGCGAGCAGCTCGATGCCGCCCCGTGGGATGAGGCCGAGCGCGAGCGCGTGATCGACGAGGTGCTCCTCGCCTACCGCTTCAACACCGAGCTGTTCGAAGACCTCGACCGCGCTCGCGCCGCCGCCTGAGCGGATCCCGCGCCCGGGAGCTCAGCTCTTCGGCAGCTCGGGGGCGGATGCCGCGAGCCAGGCATCGCGCATGAACCGACGCACGTCTTCGTCCACCCGGATGTCGCGGGGTCGCAGCGCACGCGACAGATAGAGACCCTCGAGCGAGGTCAGCCGGCTGAGGGCGACATAGGTCTGCCCCGGCGCGAACGCCCCGGAGCCGAGGTCGATGATGGCCCGCTCGTAGGTCTTGCCCTGCGACTTGTGGATCGTGACAGCCCAGGCCAGACGCAGCGGGAACTGCGTGAACTCGGCGACGACGTCACGGGAGAGCTTCTTCGTGTTCTGATCGTACGCGTAGCGGAACCGTTCCCACACGGCGGGCTCGACATCGACCTCTTCACCGTCGATGTCGACGCGCACGGCACTGCCGAGGATGCGCACCACCGTTCCGATCGTGCCGTTGACCCAGCGCGGCGGCTCGCCGGACATCGCGGTGTCGTTGCGCAGGAACATGACCTGCGCCCCCACCTTGAGCTTCAGCTCCGACTCGGCCGGGAGCGCGGCCTCGCCCCTGCCGAAATCTCCGCTCACCTCGGCGCGCGCGGTCTGCTCCTTGCCCGGCAGCGCGGCCAGGTGTCGGCTGTTGATGCTGTTCACGATGTCGTTGCGGGTCGCGAGCGTGATCATCGGGACCTCGCCGGGCTCCGGATCCGGTGGCGTCCGCGCCCCCTGGGTGTTCAGCACGCCCGCGATCTCGGCGGTCACCCGCCCGTAGCGCACGGCGTTCAGCATGGCCTTGAACCCGTCGTCGGACTGCCGGTGGATCTGCACGAGCTCGCGCACGTGCAGCTCGGCGCGCGTGTCGACGGCGAACAACCCCTCCTGGTCCGACTCGCCGGTGCCGCCGCCGGTCCCTGCCCACACCTTCGCGTCGAAGAACCAGAACGAGCGGTAGTGGTCCTGCACGTATCGGGCCTCGTCGCCGCGGGGCGGCACGGGCGCCAGCTGGTACGGGTCTCCGAACATGACGACCTGCACCCCGCCGAACGGCTCGCCCCTGCGCCCCCGCGCCTGGCGGAGAGAACGATCGATCGCATCCATCAGATCCGCGTTGACCATCGAGATCTCATCGATCACGAGCGTCTCGATGGCGTTCAGGATGCGACGGGTCGCGTCGTTCTGATCGATGTCGGCATCCCCGATCAGACCGATCGGCAGGCGGAACAGCGAGTGGATCGTCTGCCCCTCGACGTTGAGCGCCGCGACGCCCGTGGGCGCGCAGATCGCGATCTGCTTCTTCGTATTCCATGCGAAGTGCTGCAGGAGCGTCGACTTCCCGGTCCCGGCTCGCCCGGTGATGAAGACGTGCTCGCCCGTGTCCTCGATGAGTCGGAACAGCTCTTGCTGCTCCTCGGACAGGGCGGGAAGGGACACGGTTCTCACAGGGGCAGCGGACGGACAGGGCGCTCGTCCATGCTACGTCCCGGCATCCGCACACGGCCGCCGACGCTCGGCGTCCCCCCAGGACGCCCTCCTAGACTGACGCCATGGACCGGGCACGTGCGAGCGCGCCCCGGCGTGCGCGCCTGGGGGTCGATCTGGCGATGCTCGCCGTCGTCGGCCTGCTGCTCATCGCGGCTCTGGGAGCGGGCGGCGTCACGCTGTACCAGCAGTTCTACGGCCCGTCCGCGTTCGTCGTCCGCTACCTCGACCTGCTCTCCTCCGGTCGCGCCGCCGATGCGCTGCGCGTACCGGGCGTCGCGATCGACCGCGAGACGCTCGACGCCGCCGGGATCGATCCCGGAGCGTCCGAGGCGATGCTCCGCCGCGCCGCACTCGCCCCGCTGACCGACGTGACGATCACCTCGGAGAAGCCGGCAGAGGGCGGCACGGCCGTCACCGTCAGCTACCAGGCGAGCGGACACGCCGGCACCAGCACCTTCCTGGTCGAGCAGGACGGTTGGGCGGGCGTCACCCCCAACTGGCGCTTCACCACCAGCCCCCTGGCTGTCGTGGATCTGACGGTGCGCGGCGCCGACCAGTTCGCGGTGAACGGGTTCGAGGTCGACCGGCGCCAGGTGTCGATCGACGGCGTCGATGCGGTCGCGCTCGACCCGCTGCCGCTGCTCGTGTTCACGCCGGGCCTGTACGCGGTGACGGTGGACACCGCGATCTCGACCGCCTCGGGCCACGGGGTCCTCGCCGACACTCCCCTGGCCGTCACACCGCTCGATGTGCAGACCGAGCCGACCGACGAATTCGTCGACGTGGTTCAGGAAAGGGTCGAGGCCTTCCTCACGGAGTGCACGACGCAGGAGGTGCTCCAGCCGACGGCCTGCCCGTTCGGCCTGCGCGTCACGAACCGACTCGCCTCCGCGCCGAAGTGGTCGATCGCGGCGCAGCCCCAGGTCACGGTCACCCCCGACGGCGGGCAGTGGCAGATCCCGACGACGGACGCGGTCGCCCACGTCGAGGTCGACATCCGCTCGCTGTTCGACGGCAAGACCCAGCCGTTGGCGGAGGACGTGCCCTTCCAGCTCACCGGGACGATCGCGATCCTGCCCGACGGATCCGCGTCGATCAGGATCGGCTCCCCCGGCGACCCCGCCGTCGACTGACCGGGTCGAGCGTCGGCCTCAGCGGCTTTCGCGCTGGTCGCGCTCCGCGAGGGCGGCGAGCTTGGCGTTGTACTCCTCGAGCTCGGCGTCTCCCGTGCGGTCGGCGTGCCGGTCTGCGCGGCGCTGCAGCTTGGTGTCGCTGCGGCTCCACTGGATCGCGACCGTGATCGCGAGGATCAGCGTCGGGATCTCGCCGATCGACCAGGCGATGCCGCCACCGACGTACTGGTCCTGCAGCGGGTCCACACCCCAGTCGCGGCCCATCGACCCGAACCAGTCGGCGACCATCAGCCCTTCCTGCATCATGATCGCGATGCCGAAGAAGGCGTGCATCGCCATGACGGCGATCAGGGTGATCAGGCGACCGGGGTAGGGCAGACGGTACGGCACAGGGTCGGCGCCGATCAGGCTCATCACGAACAGGTAGCCCGAGATCAGGAAGTGGATGACCATCCACTCGTGACCGAGGTGCTCGTACATCGACCAGCGAACCAGGTCGGTGAAGTAGAAGGCCCACAGCGACAGGATGAAGATCGCCGCTGCGACGAACGGATGGGTCACCACGCGGGAGAACGGCGAGTGCACGGCCCACATGATCCACTCGCGACCACCGCGGGTGCCGTCGTCGCGCTTGTGGATCGCACGCAGAGCGAGCGTGATGGGGGCGCCGGAGACCAGCAGCAGCGGGATGGCCATCGACAGCATCATGTGGCCCATCATGTGGATGCTGAACAGGTACTCCTGGTACGCGTTGAGCGGGCCGCTCGTCACCCAGACGAGCATCAGCATGCCGAGCACCCAGAACACGGTGCGGTGGATCGGCCAGCGGTCGCCGCGCAGGTGCAGGCGCCGCACGCCGGCGAGGTACAGGAAGAGGCCGAAGCCTGCGGCGACGAGCCAGAGCACGTCGAAGTCCCAGGCCGTGAACCAGCGCTCGAGCGTCAGCTCCGGAGGCAGCGTCGCGCCGGTGAGGATCTGCGCGGGCGTCTGGGCGAAGGCGGCGACCTCGCCGGTGGGCGGAGGTGTGCGCGCGAGCGCGGCGGCCGCTCCCGAGGCGAGGCCCATCAGCGCGACCTCGCACAGCACGAGGAGCCAGAACCAGCCGGCCGTCCGCTGACCTGCGAGCCGGGGGATCAGACGTGCGCGATACCAGGCGCCCAGCAGTCCCATGCCTCCCAGCAGCACGACCTTGGCGAGCACGATCCAGCCGTAGGGCGTCGCCCACAGGGCGTCCCAGCCTCCGACGGCCACGATCGACCGGGTGACCCCGGAGAACGCGACCACGGCGAAGGCGGCGATCGCGAGGGACGAGTAGCGTGCGACGAGCCGCGGGGTATCGATGTCGGCGCGCCCGCGCAGCAGCACCAGCAGCAGGAGCCCACCGAGCCAGACGGCGGCGCCGATGGTGTGCAGCAGGATCGAGTTGACCGCCATGTTGTGCCCGGCGAGGTCGCCGGCATGCCCCTGCGTCGCGAGCGGGAGGAAGGAGACCGCGGCGAGCAGCGCCGTGATGAGGGTGGGCGTCCACGAACGCCACGCGAACGCGAGCACCGTGATGATCGCGCCGAAGATGGTGGTTATGAGCCAGGACTGCCCCAGCGGCAGCTCCAGCAGGAAGCGCCCGAGCTGCGTGCCGAACTCGCGCTCGATGCTGAGCTTGGGGTTGAACGCGGCCATGAAGGCGAGGAACCCCGCGAGGCCGGCCGAGACCGTGAACACGGCCGCACCGACCGAGGCGATGTTCAGAGCGGCGTCGAACGATCGCTCCCCCGCGCGCAGGCCGAACAGCGCGAGCACGAGCGCGCCGAGCATGACCGCGCCCGAGACGTTCATGACGAGCTTCGCGATCGGCGTACCCCAGAGCACGAAGGGACCGGGGTCCTGCAGCAGCGGCGGCTTGGCGCCTCCGCCGACGAGGAGCGCCAGCACCAGCGCCACCAGGGCGGCGATGAGGAGGATGATGACGCCGGCGACTCGATACGCCGAAATCCGACTCGTCGACTCGCTGCGGGAACTCACCCCTCCAGCCTAGGCGCGCCCGACGGTGAGAAAGCACGCAGGCCGCCCCCGTCGGAACGGGAGCGGCCTGCGAAGAGGTGCGGTCGAATTACTTGACGGCAGCCTTGAGCTTGGAGCCAGCGGTCACCTTGACGCGCTTGCCGGCCGGGATCTTGATCTCGGCGCCGGTCTGCGGGTTGCGGCCCGTGCGAGCAGCGGTGTCGACCTGCTCGAAGGAGATCCAGCCCGGGATGGAGACCTTGCTGCCCTTGGCAACGGCGTCGGAGACCGTGGCGAACAGCGAGTCGAGGACACCGGAGACGGTGGCCTGGCTCTGGCCCGTGGCGCTTGCGATGCTCGCGACGAGCTCGGTCTTGGTGATGGACTTGTCAGCCATGTCATCCTCCAGCGACGAGTTTCCGTCGCATCGTTGTGGGTGTCGGAGCGGATGCTCCTGGTCTAGCGACCGCCTTGAATGTACCAACCACCACCCTCATTTCCGCGTCATTTCGCGGGTTTTGGGCAATTACTGGGCGTGTCGCGTCACTTTTGTCACTCCAGTCACAGATTCGGGGGGCGGATCCGCGCTCCGGAAGCCGGATCGGCGCGGTCGCGGATGCCCGCGGCGGTGCCGGAGGTCAGGGCAGGTTGCTGAGCAGACGCACCTCGAGCACCGGATGCGCGGCGGTGACCTCCGCCCTGATGCCTTCGCCGACCGACGCCGAGACCCAGCCGATGATGCCCGTGGTGAACGCCCCCTCCGTGAGGATCGTGTCCTCCCACTCGACGTCGCAGTTCGTCAGCTGCCAGCTGCGGGCCGAGTTCACGCCGATGTTCGCATCCTCGGGCAGCACGTCGCCGACCGCGCGGTCATCCGGGATCAGGTACACGTCGAACGTCCCGAGAGGGATGCCGACGAACTGCTGCGGCTCGGCCTCGGCGCTGCGGATCGGAGTGCGCCACGCGATGGCGCGGGTCTCGGCGTCGACGAGGATCAGCCACATCGGCACAGGACCAGGCACGTAGTCGGTGTCGCACTGTGCGAGAGCCGTCTCGAGCGGGATCGTGTCGGTGCCGCGCTCCTGCTCGGGGTTGTACAGGCCGACCGTCTCCGGAACACGGTCGTGCGTTCCCGCCCACTCCTGGGCGCTCGCACCGAACACGTCGAGACGCGTATCGACGCCCGGCTGGGGCTGCGGGTCCGGCTGCGGCTGCGGCTGCGGCTGGACCGCGGGGCACGACTCGGCCGCGGTCGCCGAAGAGGGCGCGGCGATCAGGCCCCCGCCGGCCACCGCGAGGGCGAGCAGCAGCGCTCCTCCGGCGAGACGGCCGCGGCGCCCGCGCCCACCGACGCGGACTGTCAGCACGAGGCCGCCGGCGATGAGCAGCACGGCCAGGACGAGAAGACCCGCGAGCGTCAGCGGGTCGGCGCCGGACTCGGCGAGAAGGCCGGAGGCGGGGATGCAGTCGTTCATGATTCCTCTCCACCCCCCGGTTCACAGAGAGGGTATCGGTATCGCGGCGCGCTGCGCATCCCCCGGATACGCGAAAGGGGCGAGGATCCGAAGATCCTCGCCCCTTTCGACTGTCTGCTGAGACTTACCAGCTCGACTTGGTCACGCCGGGCAGCTCGCCACGGTGTGCCATGTCACGGAAGCGGACACGCGAGATGCCGAACTTCGTGAGGACACCGCGGGGGCGGCCGTCGATGACGTCGCGCGAACGCACGCGAGCCGGCGACGCGTTGCGCGGCAGCTTCTGCAGGCCGACGCGTGCGGCCTCGCGGGCCTCGTCGGTGGCGTTCGGGTCGACCAGGGTCTTCTTCAGCTCGGCGCGACGCTCGGCGTAACGCTCGACGATGACCTTGCGCTGCTCGTTGCGAGCGATCTTGCTCTTCTTAGCCATTGATCAACGCTCCTCTCGGAATTCGACGTGCTGACGGATGACCGGGTCGTACTTCTTGAGCACGAGGCGGTCGGGGGTGTTGCGGCGGTTCTTCTTCGTCACGTACGTGTAACCCGTACCTGCCGTCGAACGCAGCTTGATGATCGGACGTACGTCCTGAGCCTTCTTGGCCATTAGAGCTTCACACCCTTCGCCTGGAGGTCCTTGACGACGTTCTCGATGCCACGGACGTCGATCACCTTGATGCCCTTGGCGGACACGTTGAGCGTGATCTTACGACCGAGCGACGGAACGAAATAAGTCTTCTTCTGCACGTTCGGGTCGAAGCGGCGCTTCGTCCGGCGGTGCGAGTGCGAGACGTTGTGACCGAAGCCGGGAACAGCTCCGGTCACCTGGCACACTGCTGCCATGATGGTGACTCCTTCTATACCGTGAGGCCGGACGGCCTCACCCAAGATCCCTTGTCTGCACGCGACCCCGCCTCGCCGATCTCTCGGCCGCAGAAGGGGAAGCACGCGAACTGCGCACAGGAGTGTGCGCAGACAAAGAGTCAGTTTAGCACGGCGGCGATTCAGGCTCGAACGGCCTCGATCAGCAGAGCCGCCCCCGGAGCCAGCAGCGGCAGCGGCACACCGACGGTCTCGAAGAAGGCACCGGATGCCTCCACCCCGGCGTCGGTCCACGCGGGGTCGGCGACCTGATGCCGCGCGACCCTCCCGAGGTCCTCCCGCATCCGCAGGCGATAGCGCTGCGCCGCCGGCAGACCGGGGATCCGCGTGCGCGGGGTGAAGCCGTCGACGGATGTGCCCAGGCGCACCCAGGCGTAGACGGCGCGCGAGCCGTCGGCGGCGACCACGCCGTGCAGCAGCGTCTGGTCATCGACCTCATCACTGCGCACAGTGACGCCCGAGTGCAGCAGCGGGCGCAGCTCGCGGTAGAGCGCCGCCCAGCGCCTCAGCGCCTCGCGCTCGCCCTCGTCGGCGCGGGTGATGTCCCACTCGATGCCGGCGTGACCGAACAGCGCCGTCGTCATGCGGAAGGGCAGCGAAGCCGCCCGATGGGTCGTCTCGGCGATCGACGGCCCGACGTGCGAGCCCACGAGTTCGGGAGGGATGAGGGTGCCGGTCCACCGCTGGATGCGCTGACGCTCTACAGGGTCGTTCGAATCCGAGGCCCACACGCGCTGTGTGCGCCGCAGGACCCCGAGGTCGACACGGGCGCCGCCGCTCGCGCAGGACTCGATCTCCAGGGAGGGATGCCTCTCGCGCAGCGCGTCGAGCAGGGCGTAGAACGCGGCCGTCTGCGCGTGCACGGACGCGCGCCCGGTGTGCGGGGAGACGGCGGCGTGCAGATCGCGGTTGTGGTCCCACTTGATGAAGTCGACCCCGATCTCCGAGACCAATCCGTCGATGCGCTCGAGCAGGTGAGCGGCGGCGGCGGGGTTGGCGAGGTCGAGCACCTTCTGGTGCCGCCAGGTGGACGAATCGGGCGATGCCTGCAGCACCCACTCCGGATGCTGCGTGGCGAGGTCGGACACCGGGTTCACCATCTCGGGTTCGAACCACAGGCCGAACTGCATCCCGAGGCCGTGCACGTGATCGGCGAGAGGGCGCAGACCCTCCGGCCATTTGACGTCGTCGATGTACCAGTCCCCGAGCCCCGACCTGTCGTCGGGGCGTCCGCGGAACCAGCCGTCGTCCAGGACGAAGCGCTCGACACCGACCGAAGCCGCGGCTTCGGCGAGCGCGAGCAGACGCGTCGGGTCGTGGTCGAAGTAGACCGCCTCCCACGTGTTGAGCACCAGTGGCCGCGGCGTCGTGGGGTGCGCGGAGAACGAGCGCACCATCCGGTGAAGCCGTGCGGCGACGGAATCCAGACCGCTCTCCCCGTAGGTGAGGTGCACCCGCGGCGAGACGTAGGTCTCCCCCGCCCCCAGTCGGATCTCGCCCGGCAGCAGCAGCTCTCCCCCGCCGAGCACCGCACCGTGCACTCCGGCACCCTCGGGAAGCCGCTCGACGCCGACCTCGACGTCGCCGCTCCACGCGACGTGCGCCGTCCACAGCTCGCCACGGCGGAAGCCGAATCCGTCGGTGCCGACCGCGGTCAGATAGGGGGCGTCATGGCCACCGCGACCGCGGCGCACCTGACGCAGATGCGCACCGTGACGCAGGGCGCCGCGCTGCGGGCGCCGCTCGCCCGTCCAACGCCCGGTGTGGTCGAGCACCTCCGTCGCGTGCGCGGGGATCGGCAGCAGGATGCGCGTGGCCAGCAGGTCCAGCGGCTGGGCGTCATCGGCGGCTGTGCTCGTGACCGACAGCTGCGCGGTGAGCACGCCATCGACGTCCAGCGCGAGGTCGAGCATGACGGTGGCCTCGGCCTCGGCATCTGCGAACTCCGCCCGCAGCGATGTCGCCGAGGCCTCCCACTCGGTCGGTCGCAGCAGCGGGGCGCTGTGCAGCCCCGCCCGGTGCCAGGCGAGTGCCGGTGCGCCCGACCAGCCGTCCGCCTCGACGGCGAGCAGGGGGAAGGCCCGAGGAGCGTCGAACGAGCTGAAGTTCACGGCGCCGGTCGACGACGCGGCGAGCGCCTCGAGGTCGACGGGGTCGAGCGCCGCACCCCAGTGCAGCAGCCGCGCTCCGGTCGTGTCGATGACGACGCTGACGCCGCCGGAGGTCAGATGGACGAGTTCGCTCATTGCCGCTCCAGACGAAAAGGGAGGCCCGCCCGTGAGCATACGGGCGGGCCTCCGAAAGGCATTACTCCGTGACGGGGATCGACGCCGCCTTGAGCGCGTCGACGGTCGCCGTCTGGCCCTTCTCGATCGCGTCGAGCAGGGTTCCGCTGCCCGAGACCGCGGCCTTGAAGCCGTCCGAGACGTCGGCGTAGGTCTGGGTCATGGTCGGACCCCACGCGAAGTCGGGAGAGACCTGGGTGGCGGCATCGGCGAAGACGTCGTAGATCTTCTGCCCGCCGTAGAACTCCACGCCCTCGCTGAACACCGGCAGTGCGAGTCCCTCCGTCGTGGCGGGATAGAGGTTGGCCGCCTCGGCGAGCGCGGTCAGCGCCTCATCCGACGTGTTGAGCCACAGCGCGAACTTGGTCGCCTCGTAGAGGTGTTCGCTGCCCTTGAGCACGGCGGTCGAGGAACCACCCCAGTTTCCGGCCGCGGATCCGCCGGCCTTCCACTGCGGGAGCGGAGCGACGGCCCACGAGCCTGCGGTGTCGGGGGCGCCGCTGGAAATCGAGTTGGCACCCCAGACCGCGGAGTTCCAGGTCCAGACCTCGCCCGAGTTGTAGGCGTTGTTCCACTCGTCTGTCCAGGCGGGCACCGTCGCGACGAGGTCGTCGTCGAGCATGCTCTGCCAGAAGTCGGCCACGGTGGTCGTGGCGTCGTCGGCGAGCGTGACCGTCCAGCCCTCGTCGTCGCTCGAGAACCACTGGGCGCCGTCCTGCCACGCGAATCCGGCGAACTGGTTGATGTCCGACTGCGAGAAGTTGGTGATGTAGCCGCCCAGGTCGCGGATCTTCACGGCCGCCTCACGGTACTCGTCCCAGGTGGTGGGGATCGCGATGCCGTTCTGCTCGAACAGGTCGGCGCGGTAGAACAGCGCCATGGGTCCGGTGTCCTGCGGAACGCCGTACACACCGTCGGTGCCGAGCGTCACCTGCCCCCAGGCCCAGTCGACGAACTGGTCCTCGGCGGCGACGACGTCTTCGCAGGTACTGAGGTCTTCGAGGCCGTCCTGCACGAGGAAGTTCGGCAGGGCGTCGTACTCGATCTGCCCGAGGTCGGGCGCGTCGCCCGCCTTGATCTGGTTGAAGAAGTTCTGGTACGTGCCGCCGTTGCCGTTGGGGCCGGTCTGCACATCGACCTGGATCTCGGGGTTGGCATCGTTCCAGATCTTCACGACGTCTTCGATACCGGGGATCCAGGAGGTGAACTCGAGGGTGACGTCACCGTCGGCCGGGGTGCAGGAAGCGGCGGCATCGCCGCCTCCGGTGCTGTCTCCGCCGCCGGCGGAGCAGCCTGCGAGCGCGAACGCCGAGATGGCGATGACGGCCGCTGCCTTCTTCTTCGAATGCTGCATTTCGATCCTTTCGTGGATGCGATGGGGGTGGTGCAGGGGTGGTGCGTCACGCGGGAGGTCCGCGTGACGACCTGCTCACTTCAGGGCGCCGGCGCCCAGTCCGTTGCGCCAGAAGCGCTGGAGCAGGAGGAATGTCACGATCAGCGGGATGACCGACAGCAGGGCGCCGATCAGGACGAGACCGCGGAGTTCGGGGAGCTGGTTCAGCTGGTTGTTCCAGTTGTAGAGACCGAACACGACGGGGAAGAGGTCTTCGCTGCGCAGCATGATCATCGGCAGGAAGAAGTTGTTCCAGATGGCCACGAACTGGAAGAGGAACATCGTCACCAGTGCCGGGGTCATCAGACGGATGCTGACGGTGAAGAAGGTGCGGATCTCCCCCGCCCCGTCGAGTCGGCTCGCCTCGAGGAGTTCGTCCGGCACCGAGGAGGCGGCGAAGATGCGCGCGAGGTAGACGCCGAACGGGCTCACGATCGAGGGGAGGAAGACCGACCAGAACGTGTTGGTCAGCTGCGCTTGGCTGAAGATCAGGAACAGCGGCAGCGCGAGAGCCGTCGCGGGGACGAGCACTCCTCCCAGCACGATGTCGAAAAGCACGTCGCGGCCGGGGAAGCGGTACTTGGCGAGGGCGTACCCGGCCATGGCGGCCAGGAGCGTGGCGATGGCCCCGCCGAGAGCGGCGTAGAGCATCGAGTTGCCCAGCCAGCGCAGGTACACGCCATCCCGGTAGGTGAACAGCTCCGCGATGTTGTCGAAGAGGTGGAAGTCGGCGAACCACAGCGGCGCGGTGGTGAGGATGTCGCCGGTCTCCTTGCTGGAGGCGACGAGCAGCCACCACAGCGGCAGCAGGAAGTAGACCGTGAACACGGCCATGATCAGCATGGCGCCCGTGCGGGAGATGCCCGATTCCCGAGCGGTGCTGCGGCGCCGGCCGGGCGCGACGATCGACGCGGTGGTCATGCGTTCTGCTCCTTGCGCTGCATGTACTTCATGAACCCGAACGACAGCACGAACGTCGTCACGGCGAGCACGACCGAGAAGGCGGCGGCCAGGTTGGTGTTCGGGATGGATGCGGTGGCGTACACGGTCATGTTCGGGGTGAAGGTGCTGGTCACGGCCGAGCTGAACGACCGGAACACCTGGGGCTCGGCGAGCAGCTGCAACGTGCCGATGATCGAGAAGATCGCGGTCATCACGATCGCGGGCCGCACCAGCGGGATCTTGATCGACCAGGCGATCCGCCATTGGCCTGCGCCGTCGAGGCGAGCCGCTTCGTACAGCTCCTGCGGGATCGACAGCAGTGCCGAGTAGATGATCAGCATGTTGTATCCGACGTAGACCCAGGTCACGACGTTCGCGATCGACCACAGCACCAGGTCGGCGCCGAGGAAGTCGATGTTCTTGGTGATCGCGGTGAAGGGCGAGAGGTTGGGCGAGAAGAGCGAGCCCCACATGATCGCGGCGATCACGCCCGGCACCGCGTAGGGCACGAAGAACGCCAGACGGAAGAAGCGCTTCCCGCGCACGAGAGGCGAGTCCAGCAGCAGGGCGAACAGCAGGGCGAGGCCCAGCATGACAGGCACCTGCACGACGCCGAACAGCAGCATGCGCCCCATCGAGCTCCAGAAGGCCTCGTTCTGGAAGACGAGCACGTACTGGGTGAGGCCGCCGAACACCTGCTCGGCCTTGCCGAAGGTGCCGTCGCGCTCGACGACGAGTAGGGACTGCCAGAACGCGTAGGCGATCGGCACGACATAGAAGAGCGCGAACAGAACGCCGAACGGCACGATCAGGAAGGCGATGGCTCCCTTGTGCGGGACGCGCCGACGGGCTCGCGCCGCGGTGGGCGCAGAGACCGCCGAGGCGGTGAGCGTGGTGGTCATACATCCTCCTTGATGATGCGGACGGCCCCAGCCGGCACGATGCCGGTGGCGGGGGCGTCCGTGACGAACTCATGACCGGACGCCGTGACCTCGGCGTCGGTCGCCCCGTGGTTGACGACGAACAGGAAGCTGCCGGTGTCCCCGACACGTCGGACGATCTCGACGTCCGGCCCCGCGCCCGGCGTCCGTGCGACCCCGGCGCCGGCGGCGATCCGCGTCATCAGCCCGGCGTAATCCGCTCGCGAGAGCTGGGTGGAGAGGAACCAGGCCGCGCCGTCGCCGGCCGTCCGCCGCGTGATCGCTGGACCCCCGGCAGCGGGGCCGTCGACGAACGATGCGATGACCTCGGCGTCGGTCGCCGCGAGCCGCTCGCTCCAGACGGTGCCCGTCGTGCCGTCGGTGAGGGTGACGACCTCGCCAGGGCGCAGCGGAGCGAACTCCTCGGAGCGGATGCCCAGCAGATCGCGGAACGCCCCCGGATAACCGCCGGTGCGCACGCGATCCTCCTCGTCGACGATGCCGCTGAAGAAGGTGATGAGCGCGACGGCACCGCCTTCGACCGCGCGTGCGATGGCCGCGGCATCCGCATCGCTGATGAGGTGCAGGGCCGGCACGATGAGCAGACCGTAGCCGTCGAGGTCGGCGCCGGGGCGCACGACGTCGGTGGTCAGACCCGCGTCCGACAGGGCCGCGTGAGCGGCATGCACCTGCCCGAGGTAGGTCAGCGCCTCGCTCGGACGCCCTTCGTTCTCGGCCGCCCACCAGCTCTCCCACGAGAAGAACAGCGCGGTATCCGCCGCGACCCTGGTGCCGGCGACCTCGCCGAGGCGATCGACCAGCGCGCCCAGTTCGACCACCTCGCGCCACTGGTCGGAGTCCTCGCCGGCGTGGGGGACGAGAGCGGTGTGGAATTTCTCCGCGCCCTGCGTCGAAGCCCGCCACTGGAAGAAGCAGATCCCGTCGGCGCCGCGGGCGAGGTGGGAGGCGATGTTGCGCCGCATCTCCCCCGGCGCCTTGGCGAGGTTGTACGGCTGCCAGTTCACCGCGCCCGTCGAGGTCTCCATCAGCAGCCAGGGCTCGCCCTGCGCGAGGCCGCGCGTGAGGTCGGCGGCGAACGAGAGCTCCCCGCGGGCATCGTCGAGACGGCGGTCGAGATAGTGATCGTTGGCGATCAGATCCATCTCGCCCGCCCAGGTCCAGTAGTCGAGGTTGCGGATGTGCGCAGTGACCATGAAGTTCGTCGTGACCGGAATGCTGCTCCGTTCCCGCAGGATCGCGGCCTCCGCGCGGTACAGCGCGAGCTGCTCGTCGGAGCTGAACCGCTGGAAGTCGAGCATCTGCCCGGGGTTGCGCAGCGACAGGGCCTGACCGGGCGGACGCACATCCTCGAAGTCGCTGTACCGCTGGCTCCAGAACGTCGTCCCCCACGCGCGGTTCAGCGCGTCGATGTCGTCATAGCGCTCACGCAGCCAGACGCGGAACGCCTCGGCGCTGACGTCGCAGTAGCAGAGGGCGTTGTGACAGCCGAGTTCGTTCGACACGTGCCACAGCGACACCGCGGGGTGATCGCCGTAGCGCTCGACCACGTGCGTCACGACGTCGGCGGCATAGGCGCGAAAGAGCGGAGAGCTCGGGCAGTACCCCTGACGACCGCCCTGCTGGAACACGGTGCCGTCCGCGCCCACCGGGAGCATCTCGGGATGGCGGGCGGTGACCCACGGGGCGGGCGAGGCGGTGCCAGTGCCGAGGTTGATGCGGATCCCGCTCGCGTGCAGAAGACCGATGATCTCGTCCAGGGCGCTGAAGTCCCAGGCGTCCGGGGCCGGGTTGATCGACGACCAGCCGAAGATGTTGATCGCGACGAGGCCGACACCCGCCTGCTTCATGAGGCGCACATCCTCGGGCCACACGCTGCGATCCCACTGCTCGGGGTTGTAGTCGCATCCGAAGACGAGGCCGCGCCCTGCGGAGAGGGCGGCGATGCGGTCGGACACTGCGGCGGCCATACGGAGACGCTCCTTTGCGAAGATGTGTGCACGTGCACAGATTCGGTCATGAAAGCACTGATCGGAATTTCTGTGAACGTGCACACATGGTTGCATGTCGCCGTGGAGGTCGTCAAGTCCGGGTCGCTAGGCTGTCGATCATGACCACTTCCGCCCGCCGCCGCAGCACCGTGCACGACGTGGCACGGGTGGCCGGAGTGTCGAGGGGAACCGTGAGCCGCGTGATCAACGGCGGCTATGTGTCCGACACCGCTCGGGCGGCGATCGAAGAGGCGATCCGCGAGGTCGGATACGTTCCCAACACCGCGGCGCAGAACCTGGTGCGCCAGCGCACCCAGGCCATCGCGTTCATCGTGCACGAACCGCACGCGCTGTTCCTGGAAGACCCGAACATCGGCGCCATCATGCTCGGTACCAACGAGACGCTGTCCGAGGCGGACTACCAGATGGTGTGCCTCGTGGTGGACTCGGTGCGCGACACGGAACGCGTCGCCCGCTACCTCAACGGCGGCTTCGTGGACGGTGCAGTGATCGTCTCGGCCCGCGCGCAGGATCCGATCACGAACGCGGTCATGCGACTCGACCTTCCCGTCGCCTACGTGGGCCATCCCCCTGATGTGGATGCGGCCTGGGTCGGCGTCGACAACCGCGGGGCCGCGAACGCCGTGACATCACGCCTGATGGCGACAGGACGCAGGCGCGTCGGCATGATTGCCGCGGCGCTCGACCGCGACTCGGGCACCGATCGCCTCGCGGGGTTCACCGACGCACTGGGCCCCGACTTCGACCCGGACCTGGTCGAGGAGGCGCCGCTGTACTCGTACGCCGAGGGAGCTGCGGCGATGACGCGGCTGCTCGCGCGCGCCCCCGACATCGACGGGGTGTTCGGGGCCTCCGACGCGGTCGCCGCCGGAGCGATGCTGGCACTGCGCCAAGCCGGCCGCCGCGTTCCCGAGGACGTGGGCGTCGTGGGATTCGACAACAGCTCCTGGGCGACCAGGACCACCCCGCCGCTGTCGACCGTCGACCAGCCGGCGGAAGGACTCGGTGCAGCCGCAGCGGCCGCTGTGCTCGCCCAGCTGCGCGACGATCAGCGCCCGCGCGCCGGCATCATCCTGCCCACCCCGGTCGTGTGGAGAGACTCCGCCTGAGCACCTCTCCCCCACCGGAACGGAGACACGGTCGGGTCCTCATCGATCCAGAAGCGCCAGGGGAAGGCCGCGGTTCCGGCCACGCCGGCGACGCCGACGCGCGGGCCGCTCACCACGTCGTCCCGCGGCGGGCCCAGCCACAGCTCGGCTCGCATTCCGTGCTGCTCCTCGCCCGTGATGGCATCGATCCCGTCGTGCAGCGGATGATGCAGCCCCACGGCCTGCCCGAGGCGGCCCGGCCCCCGTGCGAGGTCGCGCGACGTCGTGCGCCGAAGCGGAAGGGCGGCACCGCGACGGGTGGCCGCGGCCTCAGCGCCCGCCACGACCTCGCCGGCGCGGAGCAGCACGCCGTCACCCTGCCCCTTGGGCCCGCACACGACGTTCACGCACGAGTGGATGCCGTGGCTGAGGTACACGTACAGATGCCCTGGCTCGCCCCACATGGTGGAGTTGCGCGCCGTGCGGCCCATGCGGGCGTGGGAGCCAGGGTCCGGGATCCCGCCCGTGCCCTGCCCGTGATAGGCCTCGACCTCGGTGATGCGCAGCCGCACCTCGAGCGCGACGGCATCGGTCGAGGGCGCGACGAACGTGCGCAGCTCTCCCCCCAGCAGGCGCGGCGCGACGTCGACCGCGGAGTCGCTCAGGTCGGCGCGGACGGCACGGCGCAGCGCCTCCTGCGGCCGGTCGGTGCCGCGGGCGACATCGGGATCGCCGGGCATCTCAGAATCGCGGGGCCGTCTGGCACCACGAGGCGTCGAAGCCGGTGAGGGCGACGATCTCCTTGCCGGAGGCCATGTCGATCAGGTGCGTCTCGACGTTCTCCGGCAGTGGCAGCAGCATCCCGTCGTAGGCGTTGTTCGCCAGGTCCGGTGCGACCACCACGGCGGCGTACTGGCCGCTCGGCGATGCGCACGCCTGCAGGATCGAGTCGGTCGAACCGACCTCCACCAGCGGGGTCGCCGCCCCGTCGTCGTCGACGCGCACGACCACCTGTCCGATCGGGAGGCCCTCGTCGTCGCGGGCGACGACGTGGCGCAGCGTGCCCCCGGGGAACGGCGTGATCGAGCTCGCGATCCCGTAGTCGGGATCGGATGCCGCGAGCGGCTGCTCAGAGCCATCCGCCAGGTTGAGCTCGACCACCGCACCGTCGAGCCTCTCGACGATCGCGGTGTAGGTACCGCGGGAGATCCCCTGGATGGTGGCAGCGAGGCCGAGCGCCTGCACGCCGGCGTCGGTCGAACGGTCGACGAGCGAGAGCGCACCGTCGAAGTCGATGAACAGCACCGCCGCGCTGTCGGGCACGAACTGCCAGACGAACACGCTCGCCTCGGCTCCGGCGACCTCGATGATCTGCGGGTCGCCGTCGCCGGTCAGCGACTGGGTCACGAGCACGCTCGCACGGCCTTCGGTGTCGCTGAGCTCTTTGTCGGAGTAGCTGTAGCCGACGAGGCCGCCTCGCTCGGAGACCTGGATCGCACCCACATAGCCGTCGCCGGGGAGCTTCAGCTCGCGCGGGTTCTTGCCGTCGCGGTCCATCACGAGCAGCCGGGATCCCTCGTCCTCCTCCACCGCCACGACGAGCTTCGTGGAGGTCGCGCGGAAGTCGTTGATCTTGTCGTGCTCGAAGACCGGGACGGCCTTCTCGCCGCTGAGGTCGGTGAGGAAGATCTTGTCCTTGCCCTCGACGTCGCGGCGTAGCAGGAAGATGTTCGAAGGCGGCGTCGTGAAGCTCGTGGTCAGCGTCGTCTTCGGCCCGCCGCCGGCGCCCACGGCATCGGCCACACGGATCGTGTACTCGGTCGAGTCGTCGAGCGGGACGGTGAATCGCACGCCGACGCCGCGACCGGAGGCGTCGACCGTGAACGGCACGGCCGGTTCGACCGTCACCTGCGCGGGGTCGATGTCGGCGAGGGCTTGGTTGGCGGTCAGGATGACACGGCTTCCGGACGACTCGATCGCCTGCGCGGCGTTCACCTGCACGTCGCTGATGCGCGGACCCTGCAGAAGACTGGCGATGCCCAAGCCGGTTCCGACGACGACGAGCACACCGAGAACCGCGACGAGCGTGAGCGCGAACCGGCGACGACTCACGGGCGTGTGCGGGGCCTCCCGGCCCACAGGGGCGCGAGGCGCCGGCGGCGCAGGGAATTCCTCGGCGGCCTCGGCCTCAGCGGCAGAGATCGGGTCGGCAGAGATCGGGTCGGCAGAGATCGGGGCGGCACCGACGAACACCGGCTCCGTCGCGAGCGGGACGGGCGGAAGCGCGGTCGCCTCGGCATCCTCGCGCGCCGCGGCCTCGAAGGCGGCCATCTTGCGGGCGGCGGCCTCCTGCTCGGCGACCTCGCGGTCACCCGCCTCACGCACGGCGGCCTCACGAGCTGCGGCCTCGCGGGCGGCAGCCTCACGAGCGGCGGCCTCACGAACAGCAGCATCCTCTGCACCGGCGGCGGGCTGTGCAGCGGGCTGTGTGCCCTGGTCGACGGGAGGGGCGACGTGGTCGGCGGATGCGACCGCGCGGTCGATCCGCTCGGCCTCCGCCGCCTCGGCGGCTTCTCGCGCTGCACGCATCTCCGCACGGGTGCGCGGGACGGCGGGCACCTCTGGGCGCTCGTCGTCAGTACTCATACGGGTCTCCCGGCTCGTCGATCGCGACGACATCGGTCGGTTCGATGCGCAGCTTGCCGTCGGCATCCGCTCGCACGGTTCCAGTGATCTCGACCCATTGGCCGGTCGCGTACTCATCGGCCTTCACATCCACCGGCAGGACGGCGGTCTGGGCGTCGATGACGCAGTGGGTGATGACCAGACGGGTCAGATTCACACCGTCACCCGATTCGCCGGGCGTCACGAAACCTCTGAGCGTGACCGCTGCACCGTCGTAGGCGGCCGTGTTGGTCGCCGCCGAGAAGACGCTGGCCCAGTCGCCGACGCCGAAGGTCGAGGTGTCGGCCACGCCGAGCGCTACCGTGTCAGCGCCGACGAACAACGCGCTCTGCTCCCCCGCGCGCGACATGGCGAGCTCGACCGACAGCGAGGCCGGCGGCAGGATGAGACCGGCGACGACGACGCCCGAGGCGATGACGCCACCGGTGACGGCCGCGACGGCACCGAGCGTGCGGCGGGAGGAAGCCGGGACCTCGCGCCCCTCCGTGTCGTCCACAACAGCGGCGGCAGGCCCGTGGTCGTGGCCGTGGTCGCCCTCCTCGCCGAGCGGCAGAGTGCACGACCAGATCGCTCCGGCCAGGGTGACGACGGCGGCGGCGCAGGCGAACCACACCGACTCGGGGCTGATGTAGAGATTGAGGCGTCCGGTGAGACCGAGGCCGAGCGTGACCACCGAGATCACGGCGGCGAGTCCCACCCCCAGCCAGCGGGTGCCGAGTGCGCGTGCGCGCGTTGCCGTCTGCTCAGACAAGGACGTTCACCCCGATCCCGATCGCGAAGGCCGCAGCCAGGACGATACCGACGATGCCGACCAGCGTGCGAGCGGTGAACGTCGTGCGCATGAGCGCGAGCATCTTGATGTCGACGAGCGGACCGACCAGCAGGAAGGCGACGATGGCGCCGGAGGAGAACGTGGAGGCGAACGACAGCGCGAAGAACGCATCGACGTTCGAGCAGATGGCCACGGTCATCGCGAGTGCCATCATCGCGACGATCGACAGCACCGGGTTCGATCCGATCGCGAGCAGCCACTCCCGCGGGATCAGCACCTGCACGGCTCCGGCGAGCGCGGAGCCGATCACGAGGGCGGGCATCACGGCACGCAGCTCGACGAGGAACTGCGTGAGGCTGCGGCGAACGGGCGTTCCCGGTTCGTGGGTGACGCGATCACAGGTGTCGACGAAGCGCTGCGTGAGCATGCCGTCGGGATCGGGGTGCCGGCTGTAGATCCACCCGATCAGGTTGGCGATGAGGTAGCCGCCGACGAGGCGGGCGACGAGGATGCCGCCGTCCCAGCCGAAGGCCGCGTGCGTGGTGAGGATCACGATCGGGTTCACGATCGGCGCCGCGATGAGGAACGTCATCGCTTCGGCCGGGGCGAGCCCTCGCATCATGAGCCCGCGGGCGAAGGGCACGTTACCGCACTCGCACACCGGGATCAGCATGCCCAGCAGCGACAGCACGGCGCGACGGGCCCAGGCGCGCTTCGGGAGCCACCGGTGGATCACATCGGCCGGAAGCCACACCTGCACCACGATCGACAGCAGCACGCCGAGGACCACGAACGGCAGGGCCTCGATGAGCACGCTCAGCGCGAGGGTGAGCCCGTCCTGCGCCCTGGTGGGCAGCGAGGCGGGGAACAGCGTCGGCAGGAAGGCATCGATCAGGAACAGGGCAGCGATGATCGCGGCGCCGAGGCCGACGCCGATCCAGGCCGATCGCGGCGAGGGTGCCGGGCGATGGGAGTGGCCGTGACGGGTCGCCGTTGCTGCCGAGAAGCTCACGCGGACGCGGCCCTCTCGGCGTCGCGCTTGTTCGCGCAGGGAGTGCACAGACCGAAGATGTCGACCACGTGGGCGGCCTCGGTGAAGCCGTGCAGCGCCGCCGTACGGTGCGCCCACTGCTCGACATCCTTCGCCTCGATCTCGACGGTCAGACCGCAGGATCGGCAGATGAGGTGGTGGTGGTGGCCCTGCGTGGTGCAGGCGCGGTACAGCGCCTCACCCTCCGGGCTCTGCAGCGAGTCGGCGTCGCCCGAGGCGGCGAGCCCCGCCAGCGCACGGTACACGGTGGCCAGACCGATGCCGGTGTTGTCTTCGCGCAGCGAGGCGTGCAGGCCCTGCGCGCTCACGAATCCGCGGGCGTCGGCGAGTGCTTCGCGCACGCGTTCGCGCTGCCAGGTGTTCCGCTGAGCCATAGGAAGAGTCTAGGCCGCGGGGGTTGGGGAGGGCTGGGAGCGGATCTCAGACCCGCACACGGCGAACTCGGGCACGCGAGCGCTGCACGATCCAGCAGACGACGTAGATCGTGAACGACAGCGTGGTGATGTAGGGGCTCACCGGCAGTGTTCCGGCGAGGGCGAGCAGGATCCCGCCGACCGCCGAGACGAACCCGAACAGCGCGGCCAGCAGCGGCACGGCGATGGGACCGGCGGTGACGCGCATCGCGGCGGCCGCGGGTGTGACCAGCAGCGCCATCACCAGGAGCGCCCCGATGATGTGCACGCTGACGGCGACGATCAGGCCGAGCAGCACCATGAACAGCAGGCTGACGGCACGGGTCGGCACCCCGCGGGCGGCGGCCGATTCCGGGTCGAGCGAATCGAATCGCAGCGGGTTCCACATCACCAGCAGCCCGATCAGCACGACCATGCTGATGCCGATCAGCCAGCCCAGGTCGGGGCTGGAGACCGAGACGATCTGGCCGGTGAGCAGGCTGAAGCGGTTGGCGCTGCGGCCGTCGTAGAGCGAGAGGAAAAGGATGCCGAGGCCGAGGCCGAACGGCATGAGCACGCCGACGATCGAGTTGCGATCCCTGGCCTTGGCTCCGAGGACGCCGATCAGGATGGCGGCGACGAGGGCTCCGCCGAGGGATCCGGCAACGACGCTGCCGCCGAAGAGGAGGGCTGCCGCGGCTCCGGCGAAGGACAGCTCGCTCACTCCGTGCACCGCGAACGCGAGGTCGCGCTGCATCACGAAGACGCCGATGAGTCCGCCGACGATGCCGAGCACCGCGCCCGCGATGATCGAGTTCGCGAGCAGGGCGACGAGCTCGCCGTAGTCCTGGAAGGAGAAGACGTCGCTCCAGTCCACCAGAGGCACCATGCCCAGTGCGACGCTCATGCCGCTCCTCCGTGCTCGTGGTCGCCGTGGTCGTGGTGGGGCTCGGCGTCGGGAACCCCGACGACGACCAGCCGGTCCCCCGCGCGCAGCACGAACACCGGGGTGCCGTAGAGGTCGGTGAGCACGCGGGTCTGCAGCACCTCGTCGGGGGTTCCGAGCAGGAACCGCCCCCCGGCGATGTACAGGATGCGGTCGACCCGCCCGAGGATCGGATTGATGTCGTGGGTGACGAACAGCACCGCCGCCTCGCGCTCGCGGCGCTGGCGGTCGATGATGTCGGTCACGGCGACCTGGTTCGCGAGGTCGAGGTTCGACAGCGGCTCGTCGCACAGCAGCAGGGCGGGTTCGTCGGCGAGGGCCTGTCCGACCCGGAGGCGCTGCTGCTCTCCTCCCGAGAGGAGTCCCACCCTGCGGTCGGCGAAGTGCGAGGCTCCGACCGCTTCGAGCAGACGGTCCACCTTGGCCCGGTCGCCGCGGTGCGGGATCGGGAGGCCGAAGCGGCTGCCCTGCACGCCGAGGGCGACCAGGTCGCGCGCGCGCATGCTGGTGTCGGGAGCGAGCGAGCGCTGCTGCGGGATGTACCCGATGCGGGAGTTTCCGCGGTGCACGGGTTCCCCCGCGACGCGGATCGTCCCCGACGACAGCGGCTGCAACCCGAGGATGCTGCGAAGCAGCGTGGTCTTGCCCGACCCCGACGGGCCGAGCACCGCGATGAACTCGCCCGGCTCGACCGTGAGGTCCAGGCCCGACCAGAGTTCGCGATCTCCGCGGTGCAGGGACGCGTCGGAGATCGCGAGGACCGGTTTCTCGCGCTGTGCGGCGCCGCTCACGAGGTGACGGCGGCGGCGAGGCTCTGGATCGCGTCACTCATCCACTCAGAGTACGACGATCCGTCCTCGAGCAGCTCCGTGAAGGCGACGACGGGGATACCGGCGTCCTTCGCCGCGGTCTCGACGCGCTGGGTCTCGGCCCCGCCGGTCTGGGCGTTGGTCAGCAGCGCGGTGACCTGACCGCTGCCGATCACGTCGAGCGCCTGGAGCAGTACGGCGGGTGCGACGTCGGTGCCCTCCTCGACCGACTCTGCGAATCCTTCGGGGGTGACGTCGGTGAATCCGGCGGCCGCGGCGAGGTAACCGGGCAGCGGCTCGGTGATGAAGACGTTGACGTCCGGCGCATCCGTCTTGAGGGTCGCAAGCTCCGTCTCGAAGCCCTCGAGGTCGGCGGTGAGGTCGGCCGCGTTGGCGGCGAACTCCTTCGCGCCGTCGGGGTCGAGCGCGGTCAGCTCGTCGGCGATGGCCTCGACGACGTGGATCATGGTGTGCGGATCGAACCAGACGTGCTCGTTGAAGCCCTCGATGTGGTCGTGGCCCTCGTGCCCCGCCTCGTCTTCGGCGTGGTCGTGCTCGGCCTCGTCGGCGTGCGCTTCGTCGCTGTGCGCTTCGTCGCTGTGGCCCTCGTTGCCGGGGAAGTCGTGCGAGTACTCGACGGCCGTGACGACGTGCGGGTCCTTCGCATCCTGCAGCAGCGTGTCGATGAAGGCGTCGTAGCCGCCGCCGTTCTCGATCACAAGGTCGGCCTTCTGCACGGTCAGCCGGTCGCGGGCGCTCGCCTCGTAGGAGTGCGGATCCTGCGAGGCGGACGTGATGATCGACTGCACGTCGACGCGGTCGCCGCCGATCGTCGCGGCGATGTCGCCGTAGACGTTGGTGCTCGCGACCACCGTGATGGTGCCGTCGTCGCCCTCGCCCGTAGCCGGGGTGGAGCATCCGGCCAGCGTGAGAGCGGCGACGGATGCGAGGGCGAGGGCGACGACGGGCTTCTTCATACCCTCACTCTAAACGCTAATGAGAACCATTATCAAATCCCCGCCGTTTCTCTCTCGCCCATCTCACCGAGACCCACTCCACGCGCCGAGACCCATCGCCGCAGACGACCGGGGCGATGGGTCTCGGCGAGCGCGATGGGTCTCGGCGCAGATGTGGGCGGAACTCAGGCGCGCAGGGCGGCTGGCGCGATCCAGACCGTGGTCTCGCCGGGAAGCGCGGAACCCTCGAGCGGAAGGCTCACGAGCACCGCGTCGGCGGCGTCCGCACCCAGGTCGAATGGCTCGGCACCGAAGTTCGACACCACCTGCCACCCGTTCGGGCGGGCGAAGCGCAGCACGTCGGCGCGTCCGGTGTCGATCCACTCCAGCGTCTCGTCGGTCTGCAGCAGGTGCCGCAGGCGCAGAGCCTCCCGGTACAGCGACAGCGTCGACGACGGGTCGGCCGCCTCGACGTCGACCGCGTACTGCGCGAACCATGCCGGCTGCGGGAGGTGCGCACCCCCCGCGCCGAAGCCCAGGGACGAGCCCTCCGCGGTCCACGGCAGCGGCACGCGGCATCCGTCGCGGCCCAGACCGTCGAACTCGGCACCGCGGAAGAAACCGGGGTCCTGACGCTGCTCCGGGGTGATCTGCGCCACCTCGTGCAGCCCGAGCTCCTCCCCCTGGTAGAGGTAGGTGCTGCCGGGAAGACCGAGCAGCAGCAGGGTAGCTGCGTGCGCCCTGCGGAGCCCGCCGTCACGATCGAGGCCCTCTGCCGGGCCCCCGGCCTTGACCCACTCGGTGCCCTGCTTGACCGGGCGGCCGTTCAGCGCCGGGAGTCCGTAGCGGGTGGCGTGCCGGGTGACGTCGTGGTTCGACAGCACCCAGGTCGTCGACGATCCGGTCGCCTCCGCCTGCTGCAGGTTGTCGGCGATGATGCTCCGGAACTGCGCCGCGTCGTAGTCGGCCACCAGCAGGTCGAAGTTGAACGCCTGTCCGAGACCCTCCGCCGAGGCGTACTTCGCGCGGCGCTCCGGTGTCTCCACCCAGGCCTCGGCGACGGCCGTGCGCGGAGGGTCGTACTCGTCGAACACCGCACGCCACTCGGCGTAGATCTCGTGCACGTCGTCGCGGTCGATCATCGGATGCGTGCCCGAGGTGCGGTCCATCGCGTCGAGCTCAGCGCGCGAGGGCAGCGGCTCGCTGAGGTCCTTCGTGAGCATGTGAGCGACGTCGATGCGGAATCCGTCCACCCCCCGGTCCGACCAGAAGCGCAGCGTCTTCAGGAAGTCGGCGCGCACCTCGGGGTGATCCCAGTTGAGGTCGGGCTGCTCCACGGCGAAGTTGTGCAGGTACCACTGCCCGTCTTCGACCCGCTCCCACGCGCTGCCGCCGAACACCGAGTCCCAGTCGGTCGGCGGCTCGGAGCCGTCGGGGCCGGTGCCCTCACGGAAGATGTAGCGATCGCGCGCGGCCGAGCCGCGACCGGCGGCGAGCGCCTCCTGGAACCATTCGTGCTGGTCGGAGGAGTGGTTCGGGACGATGTCGACGATCACCCGGATGCCGCGGGAGTGCAGCGCCTCGACCATGTCGTCGAAGTCGGCGAGGGTGCCCAACCGCGGGTCGACGTCGCGGTAATCGGCGACGTCGTATCCGCCGTCGGCGAGCGCAGACGGATAGAACGGGCTCAGCCAGACCGCATCGATGCCGAGGTCGCGGAGGTAATCGGCCCGCGAGACGATGCCCGGGATGTCGCCGATCCCATCGCCGTTCGCGTCGGCGAAGCTGCGCGGGTAGATCTGGTAGACGGCCGCCTGACGCCACCAGGCGGCGTCTGGGGCGGTGCGGGTCTCGACGAGAAGCGCGTCGGTCATGAGGGGGGAACTCCTTCTTTCTTTCCGGGGGTCGGGGGCTTCGGTGAGCGTCAGCCCTTGACGGCGCCCTGCGTGACGCCTTCCATGACCCATCTCTGGGTGAACAGGTAGGCCACGATCGCGGGCGCCATCGCCATCAGGTACGAGGCGAACGCGACGTTGTAGTTGTTGCTGAACTGGTTCTGGAACAGGTTCTGCCGCACGGGCAGCGTCTGCAGCGCCGGGTCGGCGATGATGAGCGACGGCATCATGAAGTCGTTCCAGGCGTACAGGAACGCGAAGATGCCGACGGTGGCGCTCATGGGGGCGAGCAGGGGGAAGATCAGCTTCCAGAAGGTCTGCCACGTCGTCGCGCCGTCGATACGGGCGCTCTCCTCCAGCTCGATCGGGATCGACCGCAGGAACGCGGTGAACAGCAGCACGCTGAAGCTCAGCTGGAACATGGTCGCGAGGATGATCACCCCGAACGGGTTGTCGAGCCCGACGCGTCCGGTGAGCTGGATCTGCGGCAGCGCCACGACGGGGAACGGGATGAACATCGCCGCGAGCAGGTAGAAGAACGAGTAGCGGAACAGCCGGCGGTCCCAGTTGCGCACGATCGCGTACGAGGCGAAGGCCGCCAGCACGATCGTCGCGATCACGGTGCCGGCGGTGACCAGCAGCGAGATACCAGCGCCGACGGGGAACTTCGTCAGGGTCCATGCCTCGACGAAGCCGTCGAAGCTGAACGGAGCCGGGAGCGAGAAGGCGTTGCCGTCGACCGCCTGGCCCGTGGTCTTGAGGGCCATCGAGATGGTCACGTACAGCGGCAGGAGGACGGTGACGGCGCACAGGATCAGGATGATCGTGCCCGACCAGTTCACCCGCTCCATGCGCACGCGGCGCTTCTTGCCCGAGGTGGGGATGGTGGTGAGTGTCTGCGTCGACATCAGAGTGCGTTCCTTCCGCGCGTCAGCGACAGCTGGAGGAGGGAGATGAGCACGGCGACGATGAAGAAGATGGTCGCGTTGGCCATCTGGTAGGCGTAGTCGCCGCCGTTGAAGCCCGCAATGATCGTCATGGCGACGCTGCGGGTCGAGGTGCCGGGGCCGCCGTTCGTGAGGCCGACGATGATGTCGTAGGCGTTCAGGAAGCCCTTGAATCCGAGGATCACGTTGATCACCACGTACCCCGCCACCAGCGGAAGCGTGATGCGGGTGAGCTGCTGCGTCTTGCTGGCACCGTCGATGCTGGCCGCCTCGTAGACCTCGCCGGGTACCGACAGGAGGCCGGCGATGTAGATCAGCAGCGTGCCGGGCACGGCCTGCCAGGCGGTGACGACGACGATCGCGATCCAGGCGAGGTCGGGGTTGGCGAGCAGGCTCGTCTCGAGCCACGGGATGCCGGCTGCCGCACCCGCCGCGGGGATCGAGTTGGAGAACAGGAAGTTGAAAACGTAGGCGATGATGATGCCCGAGATCACCATCGGGATGACGAAGATCGTGCGCAGGCCCGTCTTGAACCGGATGCGCGAGGTGAGCCCGACCGCCAGCAGGAACGCGACCACGTTCACGACGATGACCGTGGCGATGGAGAAACCGAAGGTGAACAGGTAGCTCTGCAGGATCGACGGATCGCTGAACAGCGCGATGTAGTTCGTCAGCCCGTTGAAGCTCCACTCGCCGATGCCGATGGAGTCGGTGAAGCTGAAGAAGATGCCGATGACACCCGGCACCGTGATCGCGAGCGTGAAGAGCGCGAGCGTCGGCAGCAGGAACAGGTAGTAGATCGGCTCGACGCGACGCGTGTGCCGGCGGAGCTTTCGGTCGCCGCCGGTGACGATGAGGGTCGTGCTGTCGGCGGGTGCGGTGGGGGTGGTGGTGCTCATGGCGCGGACTCCTCTGTCTCGCCGGAAGCGGATGGGTCGCCCGACGCGGACGCGGTGTCCTTCGTCGAGGGGATCGGCGCGCGGAAGGCGATGCGGGCCCAGTCCGCGTCCATCGTGCGCAGGATGGAGTTCGGAGAGGCGCCGAGCACCATCGCCTGCGCGTAATTCATCATCGGAAGCGTCTTGGGGACGAGCACCGACGGGCCCTGATAGATCTGCCCGTTGTCGTAGTACTCGACCATGCCCTCGACCCGGGGGTCATCGGGGGCGGAAGCGCCCTTCGTCGGGGTGAAGCCGAGCTGCGAGGCGTTGTACTCCTCGATGTTCTGCGGCTCGTAGAGGAACTCGAGGAAGTCGCGGGCGGCCTCCTGGTGGTGCGAGCCCTCCGGGATCATCGCGGCGAGGTCCATGTTGACGCGCACGCCGAGGTCGGCGGGGTCGTTCGTCATCGGCAGCGGGAAGGTGCCCAGCTGCAGGTCGGGCGCGGTCTTCGCGATCTCGCTGAAGGCCCACGGGCCCTGCAGGTACATCGCCGCCTCGCCCTTGCCGAAGGCGAGGTTGCCGTCGCCGTAGCCGCGACTCGGGGCATCCGCGTTCGTGTAGTCGTTCGCGAGCTGCAGCATCCTGTCCATCGGCTCGGTGAAGTCCTTCGAGAACGAGACGTCGGAGTCGGGTCCCACATCCGCTCCCTCGGCGGCGAGCGCGTCGAAGAAGTCGACCACGTCGACCGATCCGCCGGCGGAGTAGTCGTACCACCCCTGCCCCACGGTCCAGTCGTCCTTGAACGTGCCGTAGAACGGATCGATGCCGGCGGCCTTCAGCTGGTCGCACACGGCGAGCAGCTCGTCCCAGGTCTGCGGAACCTCGAGGCCCTGCGCCTGGAAGATCTCCTTGTTGTAGATGACGGATGCGGCCATCACCGAGTACGGCAGCGCGCTCGTGCGGCCCTCGCAGGATCCGTACTGGTCCATGAGCGGCTGCAGGTCGTCGCGGATGCCGGCGGCGGCGTCCGTCTCGGAGAGGTCGGTGAGCGCGCAGCGCTGCACGAAGCGGGCGATCTCGTAGTTGTAGTTGGCGAGCATGATGTCGGGCGGATTGCCCCGCACGAAGCTCGCCGAGACGACATCGACGCCCGAGGTGTCGATCTCGACCTTCACATCGCTCTGCGAGGAGTTGTACTCGGCGACGAGGGCGGTCATGAACTCGATCGCCTCGCGCTTGCTGAACGTGAAGCGGATGGTCTCCGCTCCCGTGCCGGCGGCACAGCCTGCCAGCGCCGTGCCGACCAGGGTGACCCCCAGGGCCGCGGCCACCGCTCGCACCGCGTGTGTTCGTCTCTCAGACACCGTCGTCCTTCCGTCGTGTAGATCCGCGTACTAAATCTAGTGAGCGAATTTACTCTGCCGAAGGGTACTCTCTCATTGGAAGACAGGGAGGTCAAGTGCCATGACAGAAGTCTCCGCAGACCTGGGAACAGGGCGCGCGAGCGTCGGCGCCATCCTCGACTTCGCCTGGACGGCCGGTGAGTTCACCGCGACCGAGGCGATGGCGGGCACCTCCCTCACCCGCTCGACCGCGATCGATGCGATCGACACGCTCGTCGGCGCCGACGTGCTGCGCGAGCTCCCGAACGCCCGCGCGGCCGGCACCTACCGCGCGGGGCGCCCCTCGCGCCGCTTCGTGCTGGCCCCTGACCTCGGCGTCGTGATCGGGGTGGATGCGGGAGACACCCACCTCGCCGTCACCGTCGCCGATCCCCTCGACCGGACTCTCGTGCATCATCGCGTGGAGTTCGAGCCGTCGCAGTCGGCCGCCGGGAGGCGCACGACGATCCTCGAGCGCCTGGGCGATGCGCTCGCCGAGGCCGAGGTGACGCGCGACCAGGTGCTCGCAGTGTGCGTCGGCGTCGCCGCCCCCGTGAACCGCGACGGCATCTCCCCTCCCCACCCCGACGGCTTCTGGGAGCGCACCAACCCGGGCCTCGCCGAGGCCCTGCGCGACTGGGCCCCGGTCGTCCAGATCAAGAACGACGCGCAGCTCGCCGCCATCGCCGAGGGCGCTGAGGGCGCAGCGATCGGGTGCCGCGACTATGTCGCCCTGCTCGCGAGCGAGCGGTTCGGCGGCGGCGTGGTCGTCGACGGCCACGTGCTTCACGGTGCGCACGGCGGCGTCGGCGAGGGCGTCGTGTTCGACCACATCGTCGGTGTGGGGTCGGCGTTCGGCCTCCGCTACGCGGTGCAGGATCAGGTGCGCGCGGCGGTGGATGAGGGCGAGATCGCCGCAGACAGCGCGGTCGGCCGGCTGGTCGAGGCCGATCGCATCGATCCCCGGCTCGTGCTGACCCTCGCCGCGTCAGGAGATGCGGATGCCGCGCTGGTCACCTCCCGCGTCGGGGCCACCGTCGCCCGCATCGTCGGCGTGCTCGGCAGCATGTACGACCCGGCGCGGGTCATCGTGTGCGGAGCGGTCGCCGAGAGCATCGAGCCCGTGCTGACCGCGGCCCGGCGCATCCTCCCCGAAGAGCTGCACCTGCCGGCACCCGAGATCCTGGCCTCGACGCTCGGGGCCGAGGTCGTGTCACGAGGAGCCGTGGCGACGGCGCGACGTGCGGCGAGGGAGCATGCCGTGCCGCTGTTGGCCGAGGAGCGCCTGCGCCAGAGCGCCTGACGCGGGGTCAGTCCACGAGCAGTTGACCATGGCCTACTTGCGCGTCGCCTACGTCGTCTGCCGATCTCCTGCGCGGGTTACATCGAGTGCCTTGTGAAACATGCGATGTACGTGAAAGTACTCGCATCGATCGACGGTCGATTGAGCGTCGACGAGCAGCGGGTCGTCACCGACGAAAAGTGGAGCCGCGCTCGTCCCCACAGCGCAGCCGACGAGTCCAATGCGGTAGAGAAGAGCTAGCAATGGCTGATAGAGCTCGAACCAGCTGTGTTCCGCACTGGAACCCCACATCGCACGGGAGAGCTCCGTCATCCACCTCACCCCCGAGAACTCCGGAGAGGTCATCAAGAGCATGCAGTCATCGAGACGCGTCTGGAGCTCTATCTTGCTCATGCGCGCTGGCGCACCTTTGAACTTCATCACCACCTCGTCGATGCCTGGGTACGTTGGCTTCCACTCATCCCGTAGCGCGAGGAGGCGATTTGCCGAGTATTGGCGTTCCGCAGAATGGATATCTTCCCAGGCAATCCGATGCTTGCCCGCAGCAGCCGCGAAACACTGATTCGCGTATGCAATCGCGTCTCGGGGGCGAAGCAACGTCCGCTGAAGCATGTAGTGGATCGGATTCCCACGCGTGTTGTTCGGCTGCGGTGTTAGGTCCCGAAATGCTCTGGCGTCAAGCGATGAATTAGCGGCAGCAACGCGCACCCGCTCATTCAGAATCTCCTCAAGGAGCGGCTCCGTCCATCGCATCTCAAGGATCAGCGCCCGAAACTTCTCCTCTTGACCCCCGCTTGCTCCAAAGTCCAACTCCTGAAAAATGTTGGACCGGAGCGCCACAACGATCTTGAGGTTGCTGACGCGTTGCATGTCGAGGACAGTTCTGAAAAGACACCTGATCAGGTCATTAGAGAGACGTTCGTCAACCCAATCCCTGTCGAGGTCATCAACCACGATGTACGTGAAGTTCGCCTCATCCAGAATCTCGTCGTTCAGTACCGCGAGCATCTGATTGAGCTTCGCCAACTGCGTCTCATTGACGATTCGCTGATAACGGTCGGCCATTTCCGCCCGCGACTCGGTCGTCTGCTCCGTTACATCCGAAGACGAGAGCTTGCCACCGAAGCCAGCGGCCGCGGCGCTAAGGCCGCCTTCGAAACCGAGGCGCTCTGTGAAGCGATCGGTGATCTCTCGAACTCGCTCATCTGTATCGCACCAAAACTTGCCTTCAAACTCTTCGAGGTAGTCAAGCGCCGCCTGCTTCCCCGGTTGTCGAATGAGGCGGTCGCGGAGGGTCGCCATGAAGCGCTGCTTCGTTTCGGGGGAGTTAACTCCGTAGCGATGCCGAATGATCTCGACGAGGAGCACGTGCTTCCAAAGCGCGATCCAGAAGAGGTCGAGCTTGACGTTGAGCGAGTCCATGAAACGAATCACCTGAAGGTCGGTGATGTAGGGCAAAGACAAGTCTTCGGGCGAGATGCGAATGACTCGGTCTGCTTCGACTTCTTCGAGGTGCTGTAGCGCCGCCGACTTTCCTGACCCGGTCCGCCCGATCACGAAACACCGCGGATCCTGACGATTGGCAATCACGCTGTACAGACCGGACTCGACAAACGCTCCCTCAGAGAGCGGATCAGCTTCCGCTTGTTCCCCCCCGAGCGTGAAGCCCGCGCCGATGCGTGCCTTCGTTGCCATGCATGCCCCTGTCCCTGGCCTGATCTAACTAGGCGTCACCTCCCGATACTAGGTGAACGCAGAGTGGCGCATTCCGGTCACATCAAGATCTATAGGCGGCTCGCGCGCGTTCGAAGATCAAAAGCCTTCATCTGAGTGCGCCAATGCACCTCCTCACGTCCGATATCAGTCCACGAGCAGCGCCGGCTCCTCCAAGACCGATGCCACGTCGGCGATGAAGCGGCTCATGCCGTCGCCGTCGATCACGCGGTGGTCGAAGGACCCTGCGACCGTCGTCACCCAACGAGGACGCACCTCACCGTCGACGACCCACGGCTTCTGGCTGATGGTGCCCATCGCCACGATGCCGGCCTCGCCGGGGTTGATGATCGGGGTTCCGGCATCCATCCCGAACACACCGATGTTCGTGATGGTGATCGTGCCGCCCTGCTGATCGGCCGGCGGGGTCTTGCCCTCGCGCGCCGTGAGCGTCAGGCGGTTCAGCGCCCGCGCCAGGTCCTTCATGCCGAGGTCCTGCGCGTCCTTGATGTTCGGCACGAGCAGGCCGCGCGGGGTCGCGGCGGCGATACCGAGGTTCACGTAGTGGCGCACGGCGATCTCGGCGCCGGCTTCGGTCTCGATCCAGGCCGCATTCACCATGGGCGTGCGGCGGGCGGCCCAGATCACGGCGCGGGCCATGATCAGCAACGGCGAGACGCGGATGTCGGCGTAGTCGGGCGAGGCCTTGAGGCGCTTGACGAGCTCCATCGTGCGGCTGGCGTCGATCTCCTTCCACACGGTCACGTGCGGGGCCGAGTACGCGCTCTGCACCATCGCCGAAGACGTGGCCTTGCGCACACCCTTGACCGGGATCGACTCGGTGCGGTCATCGCCGGCAGCCGAAGGCTGGGTCGGAGTGAGTCCTCGCGCGAGCCCTGCCGGAGCAGGCTGGGGTGCGGGCACGGTCTCCTCGCGCACGGTCCCCCACTCGGGAGTCTCGATGTTGCGGAAGACACTCGCCTGCGAGGCGTGCTTCATGACGTCGTCTCTCGTGACCTCGCCGTCGGAGCCGGTCGCGGCGACCGCGGTGAGGTCGACGCCGAGGTCGCGGGCGAGCTTGCGGATCGGGGGCTTCGCAATCACGCCGACCGAGGAGCGCACCGGACGCTCGGCCGCGCGCTTGCGACGCGAGGTGGCCCCGCCTCCCGTGCCGTAGCCGACCAGCACCGAGCCGCCGCCCTCTTCCGCCGCCGGGGCGGCGGGAGCAGCAGCGACCGGAGCACCGGCAGCGGGTTCCGTGACGAACGTGATGATGGGCGTTCCGACCTCGACCGTCGTGCCCTCCGCGACGAGCAGCTCGCCCACCACACCGGCGTGCGGCGACGGCAGCTCGACGAGAGACTTGGCCGTCTCGATCTCGCAGACCACGTCGTTGATAGCGACCGTGTCGCCGGGGGCGACCTTCCAGGCCACGATCTCGGCCTCGGTCAGCCCTTCCCCGACATCGGGGAGGGTGAAGTTCTGCGTGCTCATGACGAGTCCTTTCGGCCGAGCGGGGATGTCAGTATGCCAGGGAGCGATCGACGGCCTCGAGGATGCGGTCGGCATCAGGGAGGTACGCGCCTTCGAGCTTCGCCGGCGGGAACGGGGTGTCGTAGCCCGAGACGCGCAGCACCGGCGCCTCGAGCGCATAGAACGCGCGCTCCATCACGGTCGCCGCGATCTCGCCACCGATGCTGCCGAAGCCCTGGGCCTCCTGCGCGTAGACCATGCGTCCGGTCTTGCGCACCGAATCGAGGATGGGCTCGTAGTCGACCGGCGACAGCGAGCGCACGTCGACGACCTCGCAGCTCGTGCCCTCGGCCTCGGCGAGCGCCGCGGCCTGCAGGAGCGTGGTGACCATCGCACCGTGCCCGACGAGCGTCACGTCGCTGCCCGTGCGGACGACCCGCGAGGAGTGCAGCGGCACGGCGGAGGCATCGAGCTCGACCTCGCCCTTCTGCCAGTAGCGGCTCTTCGGCTCCATGAAGATCACCGGGTCGTTCGAGGCGATCGCCTCCTGGATCATCCAGTACGCGTCGTTGGGCGTCGACGGCGAGACCACACGCAGGCCGGGGGTGTGCGCGAAGTACGCCTCCGGGCTCTCCTGGTGGTGCTCGACCGCGCCGATGTGCCCGCCGTAGGGGATGCGGATCACGATGGGCATGCTGATCGCGCCCTCGTGCCGGTTGGTGAGCTTCGCGAGCTGCGTGGTGATCTGGTCGAACGCGGGGAACACGAAACCGTCGAACTGGATCTCGATGACGGGACGGTACCCGACCATCGCCATGCCGATCGCGGTGCCGACGATCCCCGACTCGGCCAGCGGGGTGTCGAGCACCCGACGGTCTCCGAAGTCGCGCTGCAGATGCTCCGTCACGCGGAAGACGCCGCCGAGCTTGCCGATGTCCTCGCCCATGAGCAGAACCTTCGGGTCGTTCTCCATGGCCTTGCGCATACCCGCGTTCAGCGCCTTGCTGAGCGGCATCGTCTCCAGAGTCACTGGGCTCCTCCTTCGAACGACGCTTCGTACTGCGCGCGCCAGGCCTTCTGCTGGTCGATCAGCGGATGCGGCTCGCTGTACACGTAGTCGAAGATCTTGTCGGCGCTGGGCAGCCCGAGCTCCACGGTGCGGGCGCGCAGATCCTCCGCGGCATCCGCCGCCTCCGCCTCCACGTCGGCGAACAGCTGCGCCGATGCGCCCCGCCCTTCGAGGAACGCGCGCATCCGGACGATCGGATCGCGACCGGCCCAGTACTGCTCCTCGTCGGTGCCGCGGTACTTCGTCGGGTCGTCGCTCGTGGTGTGGGCGCCGAGCCGATAGGTGACGGCCTCGATCGCCTGCGGGCCGTTGCCGGCGCGGGCCTCGTCGAGCGCGACACGGGAGACGGCGTAGCTGGCGAGCACGTCGTTGCCGTCGACACGGACGCTCGGGATGCCGTAGCCGGCACTGCGCTGCACGAGCGGCACGCGCGACTGGGTGGACACGGGCACGGAGATCGCCCAGTGGTTGTTCTGGAGGAAGAAGACGGTGGGCGCCTGGTAGCTCGCGGCGAAGACCATCGCCTCGTGCACGTCGCCCTGACTGGATGCACCATCGCCGTAGTAGACGATGACCGCTTCATCGCGGTCGGCATCGCCGGTTCCGGTGCGGCCGTCGAAGACGAGGCCCATGCCGTAGCCGGCGGCGTGCAGCACCTGAGATCCGAGCACGAGCGTGTACAACCGGGTGTTGCCGTTCTTGGGGTCGGTCGGGTCCCACCCGCCGTGGGAGACGCCGCGCATCAGCTTGATGATGTCGACGGGATCGACGCCGCGGATGCGGGTCACGGCGTGCTCGCGGTACGAGGGGAAGATCGTGTCCTGCGCGCGGGCGGCGCGACCGGAGCCGACCTGTGCCGCCTCCTGCCCCCGGCTCGGCGGCCACAGCGCGAGCTGCCCCTGCCGCTGCAGGTTCGTCGCCTGGGTGTCGATCGCACGGATCACGACCATGTCCCGGTAGAACTGCTCGAGTTCCGCGTCGCCGATCGCTTCGATCAGGGGAAGGTATCGCTCAGCGGCGGCGGACGGCGCGTAGCGTCCGGTCTCGTCCAGAACGCTCACAAGGGGTGTCTCGGAGGTGGTCACGCTCTCACGCTACCCGCGCCCGCATGCCAGGTCACGCATACCTAGGACGCCCTTGTAACTGGCGGGAACCCGGAGAAAACCGCGGAAAACCGCCCGAACCAGGGGGAGGGACCGCCTCAGCGGACGGAGGCTGCCACCTCGAGCACGCGGGCGATGGAGTCTTCCTCGCCCACCGAGATGCGGATGCCGTCTCCCGAGAACGGACGGACGATGAGGTCGTTCTCCACGAAGGCCGCAGCCACGTCGTCGGTGCGCTCGCCCGCGGGCAGCCAGACGAAGTTGGACTGGGAGTCTGGCACGTCCCAGCCCTGCGCGCGGAGGCCCTCCAGGAGGCGGGCGCGTCGCTCGACGATCACGGCGACGCGCTCCAGAAGCTCGGGCTCGGCGTCGAGGCTGGCGATCGCGGCGTTCTCCGCGGCGGAGGTGACCGAGAGCGGGATACCGGTGGTGCGCGCGGCGTCGAGCACCTTCTCGTGTCCGATCGCATAGCCGACGCGGAGGCCGGCGAGACCGTACGCCTTCGAGAAGGTGCGCAGCACCACCACGTTCGGGTGCTGTTCGAACACGCGCTCGGCGAGGCCGTCGACCGCGTCGGGCGCCGTGACGAACTCGGTGTACGCCTCGTCGAGGATGATCAGGACGTCGTTCGGGACGCGCTCGACGAAGGCGGCGAACTCGGCCGAGGTGATGATCGGCCCGGTCGGGTTGTTGGGCGTGCACAGGATGATCGCGCGGGTGCGATCGGTCACCGCGTCCGCCATCGCATCGAGATCGTGGCGGGAATCGGCGGTGAGCGGCACCTGCACCCCGGTCGCACCGGCCACCAGCGGCAGGCTGGGGTACGCCTCGAAGGAGCGCCAGGCGTAGATGACCTCATCACCCACCGACGCGGTCGCGAGGATCAGCTGGTGCAGGATCGACACGCTGCCGGATGCGACGTGCACCTGGTCGGGCTCGACCCCGTAGCGGGCACCGAGACGCGCGCGCAGGCGCCCGGCCGTGGCGTCGGGGTAGCGGTTGATCGGCGTCGTGCTCTGCAGCGCCTCGAGCACCGAGGGCAGGGGATCGAACGGGTTCTCGTTGCTCGAGAGCTTGAACGCGTCGGGGCCTGCCTGCTTGCCCTGGCGATACGGCGCGAGCGCGGCGATGGCGGGACGGATGCGGGGCAGGATGGGCTCGGTCACGAGGTCGAGTCTACGAGGGCGGCGGGATCGGCCATTTGCGGCTTCTCCCCTGTCGGCACTCGATACGCGGTGATACCATTCTGGTATGGCGATGACGGTGCGACTTCCGGAAGAACTCGATGCACAGCTCGAGGCGATCGCGCGCGCCCGGCACACTTCGAAGCACGCGGTGATCATCGAGGCGGCAGCGCGGTTCGCGAACAGCGAGTCGAAGACAGACCGCGTGCTCTCGATCGCCGACGAGGTGACCGAACGCTACGCCGAGACTCTCAAGCGACTCGAAGACGCCTGAGCGATGACGACGGAGTACATCGAGCCGGCGCAGGCCCTCGCCCTGATAGGGAAGCTCGGACTGCACGTCCGTGACGAAGGGTTGCTCTTCTCCGCGCTCGCTCGCTCTTCAGCGGGGATGTTCGGCGTCGATGCGTATCCGACCTTCGCGGAGAAGGCCGCGGCGCTGATCAGTTCGGTCGCACAGAACCACGCGCTGTTCGACGGCAACAAGCGGATCTCTCTGTACCTCACGTTCATCTTCATCCGACTCAACGGATACGAGGTGACGTTCACGAACGACGAGGCATTCGACTTCGTTCTCGACGTCGCACAGAGCCGACTGGACCTGCACCAGATCGCACAGGTCATCTCCGCACACATTGCAGAAGACACCGCAGGCTGACAACTCGCGGGCGCCCGTGGGACACTGGTCGGACCATGCGCTTCATCATCCGCGTCGTCGTCAACGCCTTCGCCCTCTGGGTCGTCACCCTGATCCCTGCCCTGCAGGTCGTGATCACCGCCTTCCCGCCGGGCGAGACGCTGCAGCTCGTACTGACCCTGCTCGCGGTGGCTGCGATCTTCGCGCTCGTGAACACGATCATCGGCACGATCGTGAAGATCGTCGCGTTCCCGCTCTACATCATCACGTTCGGTCTGATCGGCTTCCTGATCAACGGCTTCCTGCTGTGGTTGACCGCGTGGATCACGAGCGGCTTCGGCTGGGGCCTGACGGTCGGCGACTTCTGGTGGGGCGTGCTCGCCGCGCTCATCATCTCGGTGATCAACGGCATCTTCGGCTTCATCCTGCGACCGCAGAGCAAGAACCGCCGCGACTGAGTCGGTCGGGTTCACCCCGCCCGCTCGGCGTGGAACTCGATACGCTCGACCTCCACGGCTTCACCGAGCTCTTCCCAGTACTCGTCGACGGCCTCGGCCCGCGGGTCGTCTGACGCGTCGACCATCTCCGCCGTCGCGACGTAGGTCTCCAGGCCGTGGGTCTGCAGCTTCAGATCCTGGATTCCGCCGTGCGGATCGCCGACGCGCGACGCGGTGAAACTGTCGGGAGATCCCGTCCCCTCCGCCGACCCGCCCGCGGCGAGCGCGGACACGACGTCGTCGGTATGACGAAGCTGGAGCAGAGTCTGGTCGTCGGTCAGACTCGGCTCGGTGGGACTGCCCGCCGTCATCATGACCGACACCTCGAACTCGCTCTCCATCGCCAGGCGGGCGGCGATCATCCCGCCCTGCGAGTGCGCGACCACGTCGACCCGGTCGCCCGGCTCCACACCGGCCGCCGTGAGGGCATCGAGGGTGGCCTGATACGACGCCGACGGGCCGCCCTGATAGAGCTCGACGTTCGACTTCATGTCCCACGGCTCCGACTCCCCCGCCTGCCACGGCAGCGAATTCCGAGTCCCGGCGATGTAGGCCACGTACCGGGTCGCGCCCCCGACCATCGTGTACTTCTCGACCGCGACCTGCGCGGTCGCTCCTGGTACCCGCCGGAAGGCCGCCGCGAGGCCTGTCGGCGCGTTCGGAGTCGTGGTCTTGACCGGCGTCACCCGCACGGGATCCGTCACCCCCGACAGCACCATGCCCGGTCGGACCTTGCCGAGCCCCGAAGCGACGCCCACCAGGGCGCCGGCCACGAACACCGACGGGAGCGGGCCGTCCGGGTCGTACTGGTCGCCGAGCCCGTCGAAGCGCTGCCGCTTCCAGCCCGCCACCAGCCAGTCCGCCATGGTCCCCAGCCGTGCGTCTGCCTCGACCAGCTCGTCGGCGCGCGCCTGCGCTTCGTTCGCCGCCGCGGCGTCGGTGAGAGCGAGGGCCTCCGCCTGTGCTCGCAGCTCGACAACCTCGAACGCATCGGCCATCAGCAGCGTTCCGGTGCCGGCGTTCTCGATCTCGGCACCCAGCTTGCCCACCTGGTCGCCGCTGCGTCGGAGAGCACCGAGGTCGACGTGCGGATCCGCCTGTGCGGAGGAGGAGAGGAGCGCCTGCGCGCGACCGACCGCCTCGCGTGCCTCGGCGAACCTCGATGCCACCGTGCGCAGGCGCGCGCCGACCTCGCGCAGCTGCTCGGTGTCGACGGCGATCGCCCCGCCGTGATCGATCTCCAGCTCCCCGGCGTTCGTCGACGCCTCCGCACTCGTGATCCGCCTCATCCGGCGCTCCCTTCACCCAGCTCCCACCGCCTCACCTCGAGGTTCCCGATCTCGACGGCGGTGTCATCACGCACTCGCGCGAGCAGCTCGTTCAGCGCACGGAGACCCGCGGATCGCCAGTCGGACGCATCGATGAGCGAGACCAGCGTCACGCCTGCCTCCTCGAGCGTCGAGAGGGCCTCGCCGATCTCCCGACACGCCAGGACCTGCCCCCACGCCGTGGAGGAGCCGCCGGACAGGTCGTGCGCGAACGAGTACATGGCCTCAGCATCCGCGATCACGGGCCACCCGCCCCACCCGATCCGCACGACCGGTGGAGAGAGCAACGCCCGCTCGGGATGTGCAGAAGGTCGCGGGAGACGGCTCGCGCTGTGCAGGACGCCCGAGGGCGGGCAGAATGTATCTGTGACATCCCCGGATCCATTCCGCGTGATCTTCGTCTGCACGGGGAACATCTGCCGCTCTCCCATGGCCGAGGTCGTCTTCCGCGACCTCGCCGAACGGCAGGGACTCGGCCCGCGCATCGTCTCGCGCAGTGCGGGAACCGGCGACTGGCATCTCGGCGAGCGGGCCGACCACCGCACGATCGATTCGCTGGCCCGACGCGGCTACGACGGCTCGCAGCACCGCGCCCGCCAGTTCACCGCTGCGGCGTTCGCCGACAACGATCTCGTCGTCGCGCTCGACCGCACCCATGAGCGCATCCTGAGGGAGTGGGCGCACGACGAGGATGAGGAGGGCAAGGTCACCCTGCTGCTGGCCTTCGATCCGAACGCCTCGAGCCACGATGTGCCCGATCCGTACTACGCGGGAGCGGAAATGTTCGATTCCGTGCTCGGTATGATTGAGGCGGCGACTCGGGGCCTGTTCCGTCAGCTCGAACCCGCTCTGCGTCTCCCCCGCACGCCCCGCCTCTGAGGGGCCCGATCAGGAGGACTCCCCTGACTTTCCAGCCTTCGCTCCCGCCCCAGCCCCTGAGCCCGCTCGACGGTCGCTACCGCGGCGCCGTCACCGGTCTCGCCGACTTCCTGTCCGAGGCGGGCCTGAACCGGGCGCGCGTCGAGGTCGAGGTCGAGTGGCTGATCGCACTCACCGACCGCTCGCTGTTCGAGACGACTCCGCTCTCCGACGCCGACAAGGAGCGCCTGCGCGCCCTCTACCGCGACTTCGGGCAGGCCGAGATCGACTGGCTGGCCGAGAAGGAAGCGGTCACCCAGCACGATGTGAAGGCGATCGAGTACCTCGTGCGCGACCGGCTCTCGACGCTCGGACTCGACGGCATCGCCGAGCTCACGCACTTCGCCGCCACGAGCGAGGACATCAACTCCGCTTCGTACGCCCTCACCGTGAAGCGCGCCGTCGAAGAGGTCTGGCTCCCGGCGCTCGACACCGTGATCGCGAAGCTGCGCGAGCTCGCCGTCGAGCACGCCGACGCCGCGATGCTCTCCCGCACGCACGGTCAGCCCGCGACGCCGTCGACCATGGGCAAGGAGCTCGCGGTGTTCGCGTGGCGTCTCGAGCGCGTACGCGGCCAGATCGCGGCATCCGACTACCTGGCCAAGTTCTCCGGCGCCACCGGCACCTGGTCCGCGCACCTCGCGGCCGACCCCGACGCCGACTGGCCGACCATCGCCCGCGAGTACATCGAGGGCATGGGCCTGGGGTTCAACATCCTCACCACCCAGATCGAGTCGCACGACTGGCAGGTCGAGCTCTACGACCGCGTGCGTCACGCCGGCGGCATCCTGCACAACCTCGCGACCGACATCTGGACCTACATCTCGCTCGGCTACTTCGCGCAGATCCCGGTCGCCGGTGCCACCGGTTCGTCGACGATGCCGCACAAGATCAACCCGATCCGCTTCGAGAACGCCGAGGCCAACCTCGAGATCTCGGGTGCCCTGCTCGCCTCGCTCGGCCAGACGCTGGTCACCAGCCGCCTGCAGCGCGACCTCACCGACTCCACCACGCAGCGCAACATCGGCGTGGCATTCGGGCACTCGCTGCTCGCCCTGGACAACCTGCGCCGAGGCCTGAACGCGATCTCGCTCTCGCGTGACGTGCTGCTGGCCGACCTCGACGTGAACTGGGAAGTTCTGGCCGAGGCCATCCAGACCGTCATCCGCGCCGAGGTCGTCGCCGGACGCTCCACGATCACCGACCCCTATGCGCTGCTCAAGGAGCTGACGCGCGGACACCGGGTGGGGGCCGCAGACCTCGCCGAGTTCGTGCAGGGTCTCGAGATCGGCGACGCCGCCAAGCAGCGCCTGCTCGCGCTGACCCCGGCGACGTACACGGGCATCGCGGAGCGCCTCGCCCGCTGAGCGCGGTTCGCGCTCGACGGGTACTCCGAGCGCACGGCCCCGTGACTAGGGAGCCGGCTCTCCGGAGTGCTCTTCGACCCTGTCCTTCGGCATGAACGCGGCGGCGATCAGGGTGAGCACGGCGGTCACGGCGACCGCGACGAACACCCAGACCGACGCATGGATGATCGTGCCGGGGTCGTCAGGACCCGCTCCCTGCGCGATGACCGCGTTGGAGATGGCGCCGAACACCGCGACGCCCACGGCGCTTCCGGCCGACCGTGCGAACGCGTTCATGCCCGTCACCGCCCCGCGCTCGCCCCAGCCGACCGAGGCCTGCGCGGCGATCAGGGTCGGCGCCGCGCTCCACCCGAGTCCGAAACCGAGCACGAAGGCGATGCCGGCGATCACGAACGGGTTCGGCCACGAGGCGACGGCGGCCAGCGCGATGGCGGCAACCGTCGTGATGCTCATGCCGATCAGCGTGGTGCGGCGGAAGCCGATCCGCAGATACAGGCGTCCTGCGTTCGCCGCGGCGAGCGGCCAGCCGAGGGTCAGCGCCGCGACCGCGAGGCCGGAGAGCAGCGGGGCGATGCCGGTGGATCCCTCGAGGTAGGCCGGAGCGAAGCTGGTGACACCGAGCATCAGCGCGCCGATGCCGAGCGACACGAGCGTGGTGGTGAGGATGAGCCGACGAGCCGCGAGACGCAGGTCGACGATCGGCTCGGCGACGCGGCGCTCGACGATGCCGAAGGCCACGAGGGCGATCACCCCGATCCCGAAGCAGAGCGCGCTCTGCACGGACAGCCATGCCCACGCGTTGCCGCCCTCCAGCATGCCGAGGATGACCGCGGTCAACCCGATCGTGAGCAGCACCGCGCCCGCGTAGTCGATGCTGTGGCGCTGGGTCTGCTTCTGCTCCTTGTAGTTGCGCAGCAGCATCCACCCGGCGATCAGGCAGAGCGGGATGTTGATCCAGAAGATCCACCGCCAGGCGTCGAGCTGGGCGAAGATTCCGCCGAGTGCCGGACCGACGACCGAAGAGATGGCCCACACGCTCGCGACGTACCCCTGTACCTTGGCGCGCTCGGCGACCGTGTAGATGTCGCCGACGATGGTCATCGCCATGGGGGCGACGGCACCGGCGCCGATGCCCTGGATGATGCGGAACACGATCAGCGCCGGCATGCTCCAGGCGAATCCGCACAGGAGGGAACCGAGCAGGAACAGCACGATGCCGAGGAGGATGATCGGCTTGCGGCCCACGGTGTCGGCGAATCGGGAGTAGATGGGCACGCTCACGGCCTGCGCGAGCAGATACACCGAGAACAGCCACGGGAACTGCTGGTAGCTGCCGAGATCGCGGACGATGCTGGGCACCGCGGTCGCGAGGATCGTGGCATCGATCGCGATGAGGCCGGTGGCGAGCATGAGCGCGCCGAGGATGGGGCCTCGCTCCGACCGGAGTCCGATGGAGGCGCGGTCGACGGAGGCAGTCACTACAGGGACAAGCCGATCGGTCGCACCGATATTCCGACCGGTGCGCGATGCGCGCGGATCAGGAGGAGGCGCGGCGGCCGGTCGCCTCGGAGTCGGGGTCGTCTCCCTCGGGCTCCTCGTCGTACAGCACCGGACGATCGATCGTCTTGGTGACGTCGGCCGGATCGACGGCGAGGATCAGCATCGCGAGGATCAGCAGCGTCACGATGAAGGCCCCACCGCCGACGACGAGGCCCAGCGCCAACGGGGTCAGCCCGTCGTACGTGCCGTTCGCGATCGACGCGTTCACCCGAGAGGTGAAGGCACCGGTGGAGACCAGCGTGACGACCATGGCGAAGACGCCGCAGCCGGCCGCGATGAGGAGCAGGTGCAGGGGCCGCAGAATGTCCCGGCGGGTGGGCTTCTCGTCGCTCATCGCTCTCCTCCGTGCTCCGCGGGAGCGGCGCTGTCGTTCGAATCGGATGCCGCGGTCGCGGCGTCGATCTGCTTCGGCGTGAGGCCGGCGATGCCGAGGAAGACGGCGACGATCGCCGCATAGCCGCCGAACATGCCGACACCGAGGATGATGCCGGAGAGCACGAATGTGCCGGCCTTGTCGATCGTGTACTCCTGCAGGAAACCGGCCGGGATCAGCAGCAGGACGACACCGAGCAGAACACCCAGCGCCCCCACGGAGATCGCGTCGCGGGACAGCATGCCGCCGGTGCGACGAGCCCGGATCCCAGCGAGCAGCTCGATGCCGCCGCTGACGATCGCCCAGGACGACACGACGACGAAGAACAGATCATCGGAGCGCCAGGCCGGGATGCCGCTCACCATGCCGGCGACGATGCCGACCGCTGCGAGCAGCACGTACGACCAGCGCGCCCCTGCGGGAACGACCAGCCAGGCCGCGAGCACCTGCACGAGGGCGGTGATGAGGACGAAGCCGCTGAAGACGGACAGACCGACGGGTGCCGAGTGATCGGACGAGAACGTGATCATCAGCGCAGCGACTGCGGCGAACAGAGCGCGCAGCAATTGCACGTGGCGCATGGTGAATGCGCGAGCAGGGGCAGACATGACGGTCCAGAGTCCTCCGGGGTATTGCTCCCAGTCTACGCGGGGCTGCGCAGACGCAACGCCGGGAGCCGCGCGGAGGGAGGATTCGTGAAGCCCGGCTGATCTCCCCAGATCGATTGCCGGGCTTCACGACATACGCAGCAAGGGGGGCATCACTGCGTCAGGCCGGTGATCGCAGGACTGGGCACCCTGCCTGCGAAGACGGCCAAGTGACCCCACATGCCCACCCGGTCCCCTGAGGTACGCGCGTGCGGTCGTATGCTCACTCTAAGGCGCTGATCTTCACATACCGGAGGGGATCTGTGATGAATATCGAAGATGACGCGCGCAGAGCCGAATCCGATGACTTCGCGAACGCCCTGCGCGACGCGATAAACGCCAAGCCGGTGACGCTGTCGTGGCTGCAGCGGCAGCTCAAGGCCCGCGGGAATCGCGTGTCCATGGCGACGCTGAGCTATTGGCGATCGGGCGCGCGACGGCCGGAGGGCGTGCAGTCGCTGGCCGCGCTCTCCGACATCGAGGAGCTCCTCGGGCTCGACGTCGGCGCCCTGAGCAGACTGCTCCGCTCGACGAACCGCACGGGGCCGCTCGGCCCTAACCAGTTCCCGATCGAGGAGGAAGAGCTCGAGCTGGCCGTGATCGAGGCCTTCCGCGCGCTCGGCGCCTCGTATCCCGACACCTCGCGCGAGCTCACGACCCATTCGGTGACCGATGTGGGCGCCGACGGCAACATCGCCTCCAGCATCACGCGCAGCATCGTGCAGTCCACGGTGGGCACCATCACGGCGATCCCCTTCCTGGAGATCAACCCCGGGGTGCGCACCCCCGCACCGGAGCTGGCGGCCGTGTCCGGCGGCAGGATCGCCGCTCGATACTCCCACCCGGACGGTGAGGTGCACGGGGTGCTGTTCGAGCTCGACGTGCCTCTGACGGCGCCGGAGACCGCGATGGTCGAATGGTCGGTCGAGTATCCGCCCGACTATCCGCAGACGCACGACACCGGTCACGCCGTGGCTCAGAAGGCCAGAGAGCTGCTGGTGTGGACGCGCTTTCACCCCGATGCCATCCCGGACTGGTGCGAGGAGCACGTCGAGACGCCGGACGGCGTGACGGTGACGCCGCTGCCGCCGCCGCGCGGAACGTCGGTGCATCTGGTGCGCAGGGCGTTCGGCCCCGGCACCCTCAGCCTGCACTGGGGATACGGTCCCCGCGAGGATCAGCCGGGCTGATCGCCCGTCGCGACCGGACGGCCAGGGGTGTTGGACCACTGACTCCACGATCCGGGGAAGACCTTCGCGTCGATGCCGACCTCGTGCAGGACCAGCGCCGTGTGGGCGGCCGTCACACCGGAACCGCAGTACGCCGCGACCGTCGTCCCCGGGGTCACGCCGACCTCGGCGAAGCTCGCCAGGATCGTCTCTCGATCGAGGATGCGCCCCTGCGCGTCGAAGTGCACGGGTTCGGGAAGGTTGCGCGCGCCGGGGATGTGCCCGCCGACCGGGTCGTAGGGCTCGGAGTCACCGCGATACCGATCGGCAGCACGGGCGTCGATCAGCACGCCGGATGCCGGGAAGGCGGCAGCCTCGTCGATCGAGATCGCATCGCCGCCGATCGGGCGGAGCACGACGTCGCCCGGCTCCGGGCGCACATCGTCGGTCGCGACGTCGAACCCCGTGGCCTTCCAGCCCTGGATACCGCCGTCGAGCACGCGCACGTCGATGCCGCCCTGACGCAGCAGCCACCACGCGCGGGCAGCCGAGATGCTCTTGAAGTCGTCGTAGGCGACGACGGTTTCACCGGCTCGCACGCCCCATCGACGGGCCGCCTCCTGGAGGGCGGCCGTCGACGGCAGCGGGTGCCGTCCCTCCGAGGGCTCGCCGTGGGTGGACAGCTCGGTGTCGAGCCCGACGAACACGGCACCGGGGATGTGTCCGGTGAGGTAGTCGCCATGCCCCGCCTCGGGACGGTCGAGCCGCCAGCGCACATCGATCACGCGCACCGGCTCTCCCCGGGTCAGAAGGTCGTTCAGCTCGACGGCACTCACGAAGTCGCTCATGCTGCGAGGCTACCGAGTCGGCCACGGCATCCGGTGCGCGTACGTCTTCTCCCGTCACGATCCGTGCGGCGGTCGCGGCCCGTTAGGCTCTATCCGGCAACGTCGAGAAAGGGCCAACGATGCCCTCTCGTCTGCGTTTCATGCGGCTGCGTCCGCAGGAGGCCGCGCTCATCGCGATCACCGCGGTCTGGGGCAGCACGTTCCTGCTGGTGCACTGGGCGATGGAGCACGCGGGTCCCTGGTTCTTCGTCGGCATCCGGTTCCTCATCGCAGGGCTCATCAGCGTCGTGATCTTCCGCCGCGTGCTGCACGGCATCCGCTGGCGCGACATCGGCGCCGGCGTCGCGATCGGCGTGATGATCTACCTCGGCTACGGTCTGCAGACGCTGGGGCTGCAGAGCATCGACAGCAGCACCTCGGCCTTCATCACCGCGATGTACGTGCCGCTGGTGCCGCTCGCGCAGTGGGCCGTGTTCCGCAAGCGTCCGCCCGCCATGGCGTTCGTCGGCGCGGGGCTGGCCTTCGTCGGGCTGCTGTTCATCGCGGGACCCGACGCCTTCGCGCTGACGCTCGGCGCCGGCGAGATCGCGACCATGATCAGCACCGTGCCGATCGCCGCGGAGATCATCCTGATCAGCCTGTTCGCGGGGAAGATCGACCTCGGACGCATCACCGTCGTGCAGCTGCTGACCGCGGGAGTGCTGGGGCTGCTCACGATGCCGGTGGTGGGCGAGGGCGTGCCGGAGTTCTCCTGGGTCTGGGTCGGCTGCGCGGTCGGGCTGGGGGCGGCGAGCTGTCTGATCCAGCTGACCATGAACTGGGCGCAGAAGTCGGTGTCACCCACCCGCGCGACCATCATCTACGCCGGAGAGCCGGTGTGGGCAGGGGTCATCGGACGCATCGCCGGTGAACGCCTGCCCGCGACCGCACTCATCGGCGGGGCGCTCGTCGTGCTCGGGATCCTCGCGAGCGAGCTGAAGCTCGTCCGGCGACGCGCGAAGCAGGAAGCACCCCCGGAGGTCAGAGCGTGAGCAGCACCTTGGTCGCCCGGCGCTCGTCCATCGCCCGGTAGCCCTCCGCGGCCTCCTCCAACGGGAGGGTCAGGTCGAAGACCTTGCCCGGGTCGATCTTCCGGTCCCAGATGAGCTGGATCAGCTCGGGGAGGAAGCGGCGTACCGGCGCAGGACCGCCGTGCAGGTGCACGCCGGAGAAGAACAGCTCGTCGCCCGGCATCGCCACGTCGTGGGAGATGCCGACGTAGCCGACATGGCCGCCGGGGCGGGTGGAGCGGATCGCCTGCATCATGGACTCCTGCGTGCCGACCGCCTCGATCACCGAGTGCGCGCCGAGGCCGTTCGTGAGCTCCTTGATGCGCGCGACACCCGCGTCTCCACGCTCGGAGACGATGTCGGTCGCGCCGAACTCGCGCGCCAGCGCCTGCCGATCGGCGTGCCGACTCATCGCGATGATGCGCTCGGCGCCGAGCTCCCGCGCGGCGAGGATGCCGAGGAGCCCCACGGCACCGTCACCGACGACGGCGACGGTCTTGCCCGGTCCGACCTCGGCGGCGACGGCCGCGAACCAGCCCGTGCCGAGGACGTCGGATGCGGCGAGCAGCGAGTGGATCAGGTCGGCATCGGGCTGTCCGGGTGTGACGACCAGCGTGCCGTCGGCGTGCGGGATGAGCGCGTACTCGGCCTGCGTGCCGTATCTGCCCATCGGCACGACGTGCACGCAGCGGGACTGGTAGCCCGCCTGGCAGATCTCGCACGTGTTGTCGGACGCCATGAACGAGCCGACCACGAAGTCGCCGACCTTCAGCGTCTGCACCTCGGCGCCGATCTCCTCCACGACGCCGACGTACTCGTGCCCCATCGGGTCATGATCGACCTCGTTCGCACCGCGGTACGGCCACAGGTCGGAGCCGCAGATGCAGGTCGCCGCGATCCGGATCACGGCGTCGGTGGGTCGGGTGATGGTGGGCTTCTCCCGCTCCTCGACTCTGACGTCGCCGGGGGCGTGCATGACTACTCCGCGCATTCGTGATGCTCCTTCTCTCGCGTGACATCCAGTCTACGCCGATTCCGCCTCGGATGGGAGGTACTGAGGGAACCCCTTCGAGATTCACAGATCCGGGAATACTCCGCAGGAGCACGTGTTGCACCCGACATGATTGAAACTTCAACCGTCGCTCCGGTCGCCACGGAGCGCACGCGCGTCCGCGTGCCGCTGCGCTTCGGCGACGGCTTCTCCACGACCGCCGACGTGGTCACGTTCGACGGACTGATCGACGCCCGCGAGCACCTTCTGCTGGGGCTCGGCGACTGGAACGCCGCGATCGAACGCGCGACCGACGGCGGGGATGCCCCGCTCGTGCGACCGCACAGCGAATGCCTCACCGGCGACGTCTTCGGGTCGGAGCGCTGCGACTGCGGCCCCCAGCTGCGCGAGGCCGTGGAGCGCATCGCCGCCGAGGGCGGCTTCCTGCTGTACCTGCGCCAGGAGGGTCGGGGGATCGGCCTCTACGCCAAGCTCGACGCCTACGCCCTGCAGGATGCGGGGCTCGACACGTACGAGGCGAACGTCGCCCTGGGCCGCGGCGAGGACGAGCGCGACTACACCGTGGCCGCCCAGATGCTGAAGGCCGTCGGGGTCGACGGCATCCGTCTGCTGAGCAACAACCCCGACAAGGCCGTGCAGCTCGAGGAGCTCGGCATCCGCGTGACCGAGAGGGTGCCGACCGAGGTGCACCTGTCGGAGTCCAACTCCCGCTACCTGCAGGCCAAGCGGGACCACACGGCGCACACGCTCGACCTGTCGGCGGCGTGAGAGTCCAGGAGGACACCATGACGGCGGAGCAGCCGCATCCGCGTCGACTCGACGACACCGAGATGGACACGTGGCTGCCCGTGATCCGCTTCGTCCAGCTGCTGCCGCAGGTGCTCGATCGCACACTGAAGGAAGAGGTCGGGCTCAATCACGCGCGCTACGCCATCCTCGTCACCCTGGCGGGCCGGGGCGAGGGCGCCGTCACCATGACCGAGCTCGCCCGCATCGCCGGGCTCAGCCGTTCGCGTCTGAGCCACGCGCTCGACTCGCTCGAGGAGCGAGGCTGGGTCGAGCGTGCCTCGTGCGGCGCCGACAAGCGCACCCTCTCTGCCGCCCTGACTCCGGCGGGGCGGGAGATGCTGCGCACGGCCGCTCCCGTGCACGTCGAACAGGTGCGGGAACTCGTGCTCGATCCGCTCACCGCCGAGGAGCGCGAACAGCTGAGGGCGATCCTCGGGAAGCTCCTGCCGGGCGTGACGGCGGCGCTGTGAACGGGTGCGGGCCGGTCACCGGTACCGCCAGTACCTCCCTCCACGGTCACTGAGCGCGTAGCGTCGGAGCATGGACACCCGCAGCGAGGTGCGCGAGTTCCTCTCCACGAGGCGCGCACGCATCACCCCCGACCAGGCAGGACTGCCCGCATTCGGTGGCAACCGCCGGGTTCCGGGCCTGCGTCGCGAGGAGGTCTCACTGCTCGCAGGCGTCAGTGTGGACTACTACACACGGCTCGAACGCGGTGACCTGTCCGGCGCCTCCGACAGCGTGCTCGAAGCTCTCGCCCGCGCGCTGCAGCTGGATGAGGCCGAGACCGCGCACCTGTTCGACCTCGCCCGCGCCGCGAACGCCTCCCCGGTCGCGCGGACACCTCGCAAGAAGTCGACGGTGCTGCGGCCCAGCATCCTCCGTCTGCTCGATGCGATGACCGAGGCGCCGGCGATCGTGCGCGACAACCACTTCGACTACCTCGCCGCAAACGCCCTGGGGCGAGCCCTGTACGCTCCCGTGTTCGCCCAGCCGCAGCCGAACAGCGCCCGCTTCGCCTTCCTCGATCCGGCGGCGCAGGAGTTCTACCCCGAATGGGAGCGCAACACGCAGGAGCTCGTGGCCGCGATGCGGGGCGAAGCCGGACGCAACCCCTTCGACCGCAGGCTCACCGATCTCGTCGGCGAGCTCTCGACGCGGAGCGAGCGGTTCCGCACACTGTGGGCTGCCCACAACGTGCGCTTCCACCGCACGGGTGTGAAGCGCATCGCGCATCCGGTGGTCGGGGAGATCGAGCTGACATACGAGGCGTTCGAGCTGCCCGCCGATCCCGGCCTGCACCTGTCGACCTATACGGCGGAACCGGGAACACCCTCGGCCGACAAGCTGAGGATGCTCGCCAGCTGGGCGGCGACGGATGCGGGGGCATTCCCCTCCGCGGCATCCGCATCCGACCGCGCGGAGGCCTGAGCCGCGTGGTTCTGCTCTGAGCAGAACCGCTCGAACGCGCCTGATGCCCCGGATTATCGTGAGGCATGGCCGACATCCTCTCGTTCCCGCGCGCCCCTCGCCCCGACCGTCCGCAGCCGAGCGGACCCGAACCGCTCTGGCGGCACATGCTGGGCGACCAGCTGCGGCGTCGACGCCACGACCGCGAAGAGACCCTCACGGAGACCGCGGAGAAGGCCGGCGTCTCTCCGCAGTACCTCTCCGAGGTCGAGCGCGGGTTGAAGGAGCCGTCGAGCGAGATGATCGCTGCGATAGCCGGCGCTCTCGACACGAGCCTCATCGAGCTGACGAGCGCCGTGGCCGATGAGCTGCGCTCTGCTGCGGTGTCGGCATCCGCTGCGGTGTCGATCTCCGCTGCGGTGTCACGTGGGGCACTCGCCCTCGCCGCCTGATCCCCGGACCCGTCATCTGCATGATCGACGGACGGATGCATGACCACAGGTCCCACTTCGGTCATGCATCCGTCCAACGCTCATGCATCCGTCCGCCAGCCCGGACGCCACCTCAGCCCCGCGCGCCCAGCACCGTGTCGATCAGTCCGTACTCGAGCGCGGCCGCGGCGGTGAACACCCGATCGCGGTCGGTGTCGGCGCGCAGTTGTGCGACCGCGCGGCCGCTGTGCCCGGCGAGGATCTCCTCCATATCCGAGCGCACCCGCACCACCTCGTCGGCCGCGAGGATCAGGTCGGGGATCGCGCCTCGAGACTGCCCGGCCGGCTGATGCAGCACGATGCGGGCGTGCGCGAGGGCAGCCCGCTCCCCTGGTGATCCGGCGGCGACGAGCAGCGCGGCGGGGCCGATCGCCTGCCCCACGCACGTCGTCGCGATGCGCGGACGGATGTGCCGCATCGTGTCGTAGATCGCCAGCGCCGCGCCGGGATCCCCACCCTCGCTGTTGATGTAGAACTGGACACCGGACTCCGGGCTGTCCGCGTCGAGGTGCAGCAGCTGCGCGATGAGGGCGTTCGCGACCCCCGCATCGATGCCGGTTCCGAGATAGATGACGCGCTCCGCGAGCAGGTGCGAGTACACGTCCATGATGCGCTCCCCTCGCGGATGCTGCGCGATGACGTTCGGGATCGTGTAGCCGCTCACGCGTCCGTCCCCAGCCCGACTCGTGTGCGTCGTCGCGGCATGACCTCGGCGATCGAGGCGACGATGCCGTCGATGAAGCCGTACTCCTGCGCCTGTGTCGCGGTGTACCAGCGGTCGTGCAGCGAGTCCTCGAAGATGCGGGCGACCGGCTGACCCGTGTCGGTGGCGATGAGCCCGAGCACGGTGTCGCGCATGTGTCGGAGGTCGTCGGCCTGCGTCTCGATCTCGCCGGCCGAGCCGCCGATGCCCGCAGACCCCTGATGCATGAGGATGCGCGCGTGCGCGAGCGCCCGCCGTCTGCCCGGCGTGCCGGAGGAGAGCAGGAACTGCCCGGCGCTGCACGCGAGCCCGAGGGCCAGGGTCGCGACATCGTTGGGGATGAGCCGCATGATGTCGCGGATCGCGAGCATCGATGGCACGGAGCCGCCGGGCGAGTGGATCCAGAGCGCGATCTCGGCGAGGGGGTCTTCCGTCGAGAGCGCGAGCAGCTGCGTCATCAGCAGCGTGCCGTTGTCGTCGTCGAGAGCACCGTCGAGCACGAGCACCCGCTCGTGGAACAGCGCCCGCCGGGCTTCAGGACCGAACTGCCGGATGGGGTTGTCTTCGCTCATGCCCCCAGCATCTGCCGCAGCGCTCCGAGCAGGACCGGATTCTGCCGTGGGCGGCTCTGCCCTGAGCGGATGCGTGCAGACGCGGGCTCACCGGTGGCGTCCACCTCGGAGCTGTTCACCGAGCCCCCTGGGCGGATGCTGGTGGGGGCGGCATCCGCCCAGGGGGACTCGGGTGGGGGTGGGGATGGGGGTGGGTGGGGTCAGGCAGCGAGGGCGAGAGCGCGCCGGTGGGTGATGCGGTGACCGACCCAGAAGCCGATCGCGATCAGCCCGGCCAGGGCGACACCGAGGATCCAGGGCAGCATCGAGGGCGCGGCCCCTGCGGTGGCGGTGGCGAGGGTGCCGGAGCCTTCCGCGATCAGGCCGTTGCCCTCGGCGAGATCGGCGGCTCCGACTTCGAGCTTGTCCCCGCCCGCTGCGAGATCACCAGAGCCGTCCGCGACCGCGGAGGCTCCCGTCGAGAGTTCGCCGATGCCGATGTTGAGGTCGCCGGCACCGGACTGCAGCGCGCCGACGCCGGCGGCGAGCGTGCTCGCCCCGTCGTTCAGGCGGGTCGCGCCCGCGCTGAGGTTGGCCGTGCCCGAGTAGAGGGACGATGCACCGGTGGAGAGTGCCTGCAGACCGGAGGCGAGCTTCGCGGCGCCGGCCGAGAGCTGCGACGTGCCCGATTGCAGAGTCTGCGCGCCGGCGACGAGGGCGGGCGCCCCCTGAGGTGCGATGAGCGCCGCGGTGCCGGGCCACTTCTGGGACGCGTCTCCGCTGATGAGCGCGTTGACGCCGGCCGTGACCCTCGCGGAGCCACCGGCTGCGGCAACGAGCCCCTGTGCGAGAGCGGGAGCCGACGCCGCAGGGGCCACCAGAGCGTCGACCTCCCCGTCGACCTGCATGGCGAGCGTGACGAGGTCACGGAGCTTCGCGTCGTCGGGGGAGGTCGCGAGCAGATCGGCGAGGCCATCGGCGAGCTGCTGGGAGTGGCCGGGGGCCATGGACGCGAGACCCTTGAGCGTCGCCTCGGTGGACGGCTGCGCCAGGCCCTGCACTGCGGGCGTCACACCCTTGCGAAGCGTGTCGCTGAAACCCGTCGCGCCGACGAGCACGCCGTTCGCGTATGCGTGCGCACCGTTGACGCCTGCTGCGAGCGTCGACATCCCGCTGGAGAGCGCCTGGGCCCCGGCATCCGCCGTCGCCAGCTTCGACGCGAGCTCCTGAGCTCCGGCGAGCGCCGTCTGCGCTCCCCCGCTGACCTTGTCCGCGCCGGCCACCGCCGAAGACGCTCCGGCGGCGAGGCTGCTGGCACCCTCGGCGAGCGTCGTGGCACCGGTCGCGGCCGTCGTGGCACCGTCGCTCAGCTTCTGCGATCCCGCGTGCGCGCTGGCTGCCCCCGCGGAGAGGTCGATGCTGCCCTCGGCGAGCTGCGATGCGCCGGCCGAGAGGTCTGCGGCGCCGGCGGCGAGATCGGCGGAACCGTCTTTCGCCGATGTGGTGCCGTCGGCGAGTTCGGACGCTCCGGCGGCGATCTTGCTCGTCGTCACGAAGAACAGGATCACCATGGCGGCCAGCAGCAGGCTGAGGACGATCACGGCGATGCGCATGCCGATGCCGTGCGAATGGGGTGTGGTACTCGTCATCGAGGACTCCCGAGGTCAGTGGCGTCGTTGCCACCGGCGACTGTATGGGCAGGCTCGACCCCGACCCCCGGATTTGCCGTTCGATACCAAGTCTCAGCACGCCTGGGACTCAGTTTCTTGTGGCGAGTGCACAAACGATGGGCGCAGACCGCTGTGTCTTCCACGAAAACGGAACGTAACATCGTGGACTCACGGCCCGCCTAGTCTCGTGCCCATGGCGAAGCAGAAGGCACCGGCGTGGCAGTGGTCGGAGGACGGACTCAACTTCCGCACCCGCAAGTGGGTGCGCCCGGAGGATCTCAACGCGAACGGCTCGCTGTTCGGCGGCAGCCTGCTGAAGTGGATCGACGAAGAGGCGGCGATCTACGCGATCGTGCAGCTGGGCAACTACCGCGCCGTGACCAAGCACATCTCGGAGATCAACTTCGAGGCCTCGGCCGTGCAGGGCGACCTGATCGAGATCGGCCTGCAGGCGACCCACTTCGGCAGGACCTCCCTGACGATGCGCGCGGTGGCCAGGAACATGATCACGCGCAAGCGCATCCTCACGATCGAGAAGATCGTGTTCGTGAGCCTCGACGACGACGGGACACCGACTCCGCACGGCTACACCGAGATCACCTACGACCGAGACCGGATGCCGACCGAGCACATCGTCACCGGGACGATCCGGCTCCCCTCTCCCTGACACTGCTCGACAGCGCCGAGCCACCTCCTCAGGCGCGAACAGCCCCCCGGTGTGTCTCGCTCGAGGAGGTGACCCGGTCGGAGAGGGGCGCTTCGACCGTGAAGGCCGGCGCAGCGGCGAACGCCTGAGCCAGATCGGCGATGAGATCGTCGACGTCTTCCAGGCCGATCGACAGCCGCAGCACGTCGGCGGCGGGCCGCGCCTCCGGCGGCACCGGGCGATGGGTGAGTGCGGCGGGGTGCTGGATCAGCGAGTCGACGCCGCCCAGCGAGACGGCGTGCGTGAACAGGGTCGTCGCGGTCGTGACGGCGGAGGCTGCGGCGAAACCGCCCCGCATCCGCATCGCGATCATCGCACCGGTGCCCCGCATCTGCCGTACCAGGATGCCGCGCGGGTCACCGTCCAGACCCGGGTAGTAGACCTCGGCGATCTCCGGCCGATCGATGAGCCACTGCACGATCCGTCGCGCACTCTCCTGCTGGTGCCGCACGCGCACCGGCAGGGTCGTGAGGCCACGGTGCAGCAGATACGCCCCGAGGGGATGCAGCAGCCCACCGGTCACCGCCCGCACGCGGCGCAGCGCCTGCGCCGTCTCCTCCCCGCACGCGACCACGCCAGCGATCACATCGCCGTGGCCGCCGAGGTACTTGGTGGCGCTGTGCAACGACATCGCAGCGCCCAGGTCGATCGGATTCTGCAGCACCGGGGTCGCGAAGGTGTTGTCGACGACGACCGGCACCGACCCGGCCTGACGCACCACGTCGGCGATGTCGGCGATCTCGAGCGTCGGGTTCGCCGGGGTCTCGACGACCACGAGGCCGGTATCGGGACGGACGGCTGCCGCGACCTCGTCGGGATGGCAGTAGGTGGTCTCGACGCCGAGCAGCCCGGATCCGAGCAGGTGGTCGGTGCCCCCGTAGAGCGGACGCACCGCGACCACGTGGCGCGCCCCCGTCGCACCGGTGTGTGCGAGGATCACGGCCGTCATCGCGGCCATGCCCGAGGCGAAGGCGACGGACGCATCGGCGTGCTCGAGTTCGGCCAGTGCCTCCTCGAAGCGGGCGACCGTGGGATTCCACAGCCGCGCGTAGACCATGCTGCCGTCGGCCGGGGGACGCCCGCCCGTCGCCATCGCCTCGTACGAGTCCCCGCCGCGCTCGATGTCGGGGAGCGGGTTCGTCGTCGACAGGTCGATCGGCAGCGCGTGGACCCCGAGACCCTCGAGATCGGAGCGTCCGCTGTGGACGGCGACGGTGTCGGGATGCAGCGGTGCAGTCATGCCTCCACGTTGCCGGAATCACGATGAATGCGCAGAAGATCGACAGAAGCCGCCAGAAAATCGATGCGGAACGCTACTCTGTGCAATATCCAGCAGGCAAGGAGGCCTTCCGTTGGCGAAAGCACAACTCGACGAGATCGACCTCGAACTGCTCGCGGTCCTCACTCGTGATGCCGAGACGACGAACAAGGCGCTCGCGCATCGGCTCGGCCTCGCCGAGTCGACCTGCGCGCATCGGGTGCGGGCGCTGCGCGAGCGCGGCGTCATCCGCGACACCCGCATCCGCATCGACGGGACCGCCCTCGGCTTCCCGCTCCAGGCGATCATCAAGGTGCGCCTCGCGAACCACACCGGGGCGAAGGTGACCGCGCTCTTCGATGCCCTCGCCGACATCCCGCGCGTGCTGCAGGTCTTCCACGTGGCCGGCGTCGACGACTTCCTCGTGCACGTGGCGGTGCAGGATGCGACGGCACTGCGCGACATCGTGCTCGAGCACATCACGGTCCATCCGGTCGTGCGCGGCACCGAGACCCAGCTCGTGTTCGAGCTGCGCGACGGACCGGGAGTGCTCTCCACCTGACCCTTCCGGTCGCAGTTCCTGCCGTCCGATTCCGTCTCAGGCGGCAGGAACTGCGACCGGAACGAGCGGGGCGTCGGTGCGTGCGCGAGGATGGAATGCACGTCAGCCAGGAGCAAGGGAGCACCATGAGCCGCAGCGCCACCGCCGCCACGCACACCGTCCGCGAGATGCGGGACTTCCTCTTCGCGAACGCCACGGACTACGAGGCGGCGCGGGCCGGGTTCGCCTGGCCGCAGGTGCCGGAGTTCAACTTCGCGCTGGAGTGGTTCGACGTGGTCGCTGGCGAGAATCCCGACCGACCGGCGGTGCAGATCGTCGAGGCCGACCTGAGCCTGCGCTCCTGGACCTACGGCGAGCTGTCGGCACGATCCGACCAGGTGGCCGCCTGGCTCGCCGCTCTCGGCATCGGCCGCGGCGACCACGTGATCGTGATGCTGAACAACACGATCGAGCTGTGGGAGGTGATGCTGGCGATCACGAAGATCGGCGCCGTCTCCATCCCGAGCTCGACCCTCCTCTCCGCGGCGGATCTCGCCTACCGCGTAGACCACGGCCGCGCGCGGGCGGTCATCACGCTCGGAGCCCTCGCCGACCGCCTCGACGGCATCGGGCCCGACATCCTGCGCATCGGTGTGGGCGACGGCATCCCGTCCGGCTGGGCGCGCTTCGATGATTCGACCGCTGCCACGGCGGTCTTCGAGCCCGACGGCCCGACCCCCTCGTCCGACACCGCCCTGCTCTACTTCACCTCGGGCACCACGAACCGGCCGAAGCTCGTGCAGCACACGCACGCCTCGTATCCGATCGGGCATCTGTCGACCATGTGGTGGCTCGGTGTGCGCCCCGACGATGTGCACCTCAACATCTCCTCCCCCGGCTGGGCGAAGCACGCCTGGTCGAGCTTCTACTCGCCGTTCCTCGCAGAGGCGACCGTCTTCGTCTACAACTACGCCCGCTTCGACGCGAACACGCTCATGCAGGTCATGGACACCCACCACGTGTCGACGTTCTGCGCGCCGCCGACGGTGTGGCGGATGCTGATCCAGGCCGACCTCGCCCGCCTCACCCACCCGCCGCGGGAGCTGGTGGGGGCGGGTGAGCCGCTGAACCCTGAGGTCATCGACCGGGTGCGCGACGCCTGGGGCGGAACGATCCGCGACGGCTTCGGCCAGACCGAGATGACCGCCTGCATCGGCAACTCCCCTGGTCAAGCCGTGAAGGTCGGTTCCATGGGCCGCCCCCTGCCCGGATACCCGGTGGTGCTGCTGGACCCCGTCACCGGAGAGGTCGTCGACGCCGAGGGCGAGATCGCGCTCGACCTGTCCCGGCCTCCGCTCGGGCTCATGGCCGGGTACTACGACGACCCAGAGAAGACCGCCGAGTCCCGGGCGGGTGGTTACCACCACACCGGCGACATCGCGGTGCGCGACGACGATGGCTACCTCACCTACGTCGGACGCTCCGATGACGTGTTCAAGGCCTCCGACTACAAGATCTCGCCGTTCGAGCTCGAGTCCGTGCTGCTGGAGCACGACCTCGTGATCGAGGCGGCGGTGATCCCGAGTCCCGATCCGACGCGTCTGGCCGTGCCGAAGGCCTACGTGTGCCTGACCTCCGATGTCGCAGCCGCCGACTCGGACGCGGCGCGCGCGATCTTCGCCTACGCGCACGAGCGGCTGTCGTCGCACCTGTGGGTGCGGATCATCGAGTTCGTTCCGGAGCTGCCGAAGACGATCTCGGGCAAGATCCGCCGTGTCGAGCTGCGCGCTCGCGAGGCCGCGCGGGTGGAATCAGGAGACGAGAGCGGACAGCACCGCGATCGCGACTACCGCTGAACGCTCAGCGTACGATCGCGACCGATGCCGTCGCCGGCCCGGTCTTCGACAGTGCTGGCTTCGAGGTCGGAGCCGTGGGTGCCTTCGAGGCGGGAACCGCCTTCGGCAGCGCGTCCTCGGCCGCACGGTCGACCCGTCCGTCACCGGCCGCGTTCACGATCGCACGCACGATGGCGCCGACGATCAGCATCGCCACGAGCGATCCGCACGCCACGATCAGCGGCGTCCAGTCCTGCCCGAACGAGGCTGCGACACTCATCAGCGCGCCCACGATCCACAGACCCACCGCGCCCCCGGCGAGCCCACCGGCTCCTCGGATGATCGCGACCGCCGCGACGATCGCGAAGATGGCGGCGAGCGCCGCACCCGCGTAACCGATCGGCACCATCACCGCGGCCAGATCGCTGGCCACTCTCATTGTCGTCATGACGACCCCCCGTCAGTGGTTACTCCACTCATTCGACATTAGAAGTGTCTCCCGGAAAGGGCATCCGTCTCAAGTGCGACGCGCATCATCCTGGAGGCGGATATCCGTACGGATCGGACAGACCGAGACGCGGCTTCAGCGGCGTCTCGGCCAGCGCAGGCGGCGCGCCCGCTGCACCCGCACCGGCCGGGTGACGACCGCATCCACGACCATCGACCCGTCGATCGGCCCGACGATCGCGATGGCCGAGGTCTCGGTCGCCTCCGCGGGGTCGATGGGCAGCCGCCCGAGCGCCCGATGGGCGCGGACGTACGCGGGCACGAGCAGCACGATCGCGCCGAGCCACGCGAGCGGGTTACTCAGGGCGACGCCGTCGAAACCGATCCACGCGCCCAGCACGATGGCCGCCCCCACGCGCATCACGAGCTCGATCACGCCGGTCACGGTGGGCACGAGAGTATGGCCGAGCCCCTGCAGGGCGCCGCGCAGCACGAACAGCATGCCCAGCGCCCAGTAGCCGCAGCCATTGATGATGAGCATCCGGTGCGCGTCGTCGACGACGGCGTCGGACCCTTCTCCGATGAACAGGCGCACCATCGGCGCACCGAACGCGATCAGCAGCCCGCCGAGCACGAGACCGGCGACGACGGCCATCCAGGTCGCCTCGACCACACCGCGGCGGATGCGGTCGGGACGACGTCCGCCGTGATTCTGCGCCGCGTACATCGAGACCGCGAGGCCGAGGGAGGAGAGCAGGGCGACCGCGAGGCTGTCGACGCGGGATCCCGTGGTGTAGGCCGCGACCGCATCGGCTCCGAGGGTGTTCAACGCCACCTGCACGGTGAGCGTGCCGATCGCGATGATCGACGCCTGGAAGCCCATCGGCAGGCCGAGGCGCAGGTGCTCGGCGATGTCGGCCCGGGTGATGCGCCAGTCCGCACGGCGCAGATGCAGCATGGGCAGGCGGCGGCGCACGAACTCGAGGCACAGCGCCACCGACACGGCCTGCGCGACGACGGTGGCGATGGCGGCTCCGCCCACGCCCCACTCGAGGGGGCCGACCATGAGCACGACGAGCCCGACGTTCAGCACGCACGAGACGGTGAGGAACACCAGCGGCGTCTTCGAGTCGCCGATCGCGCGGATGATCGCGGAGAGGTAGTTGAAGAACATCGTCGCGCTCGCGCCGAGGAAGCTGATCTGCGTGAAGATCGTGGCCTCGGCCATCAGCTCCGGCGGCGTCTGCAGCAGGGCGAGGATCGGGGCGGCGAGGAGGGGCGCTCCCACGGTCAGGATCACGCTCGTGAGGGCGCTCAGGAGAACGCCGGTCGCGACCGAACGACGCACGGCCGCGTCGTCTCTCGCGCCGAAGGCCTGCGCGATCGGGATCGCGAAACCGCTCGTCAGCCCCCAGGCGAACCCGAGCAGCAGGAACAGCAGGCTGCCGGTCGCACCGACGGCCGCGAGCGAGGTAACGCCCAGGTGTCGGCCGACGACGATGGCATCGGCGAACTGGTACAGCTGCTGCACCACGTTGCCGAGGAGGAGGGGGATGGAGAAGGCAAGGATGACGCGCCACGGACGGCCCGTGGTGAGGGAGGTGGCCATGAAGGAGCGGCTCGCAGAACTGAAGGGATGATCGGGGGTGGAACAAGCCTATCGAATCGATTCGGCGGAGCGGAATACCGGATCAGGATTCCGAGCATCCCGGACTCGGAAGGTACCGTCGGAACGACACCGTCGACGACGACCGGAGGAAGAAAGTGACCACGCAGCACACGGGGGGAACCGGACGCGCGCACGACGTCGCCGCGGACGGAGAGGAACAGCACCTGCGGCGCGCGCTGAGCAACCGCCACATCCAGCTCCTCGCGATAGGCGGGGCCATCGGCACCGGACTCTTCATGGGCAGCGGCAAGACCATCTCGGTCGCGGGCCCGTCGGTGATCTTCGTCTACATGATCATCGGGTTCATGCTGTTCTTCGTCATGAGGGCCATGGGCGAGCTGCTGCTGTCGAACCTGAAGTACAAGTCGTTCAGCGACTTCGCGAGCGATCTGCTCGGCCCGTGGGCGGGGTTCTTCACCGGATGGACCTACTGGTTCTGCTGGGTGGTCACCGGCGTCGCCGACGTGATCGCGATCGCCGGGTACACGGATGCTCTCATCCCCGGCGTCCCGCTGTGGATCCCCGGCGTCCTCGTCATCGTCATCCTGCTCGCCCTGAACCTCCCCACCGTCGCCGCGTTCGGCGAGATGGAGTTCTGGTTCGCGCTGATCAAGATCGTCGCGATCGTCGCGCTCATCATCACCGGTCTCGTGATGATCTTCACCGGCTTCCAGCATGACGCGGGCACGGCGAGCTTCTCGAACCTCTGGGACAAGGGCGGCATGTTCCCGCACGGGTTCATGGGCTTCGTCGCCGGATTCCAGATCGCGGTGTTCGCCTTCGTCGGCATCGAGCTCGTGGGCACCGCCGCGGCGGAGACCAAGGACCCGAAGCGCAACCTGCCCAAGGCCATCAACGCGATCCCGATCCGTGTGCTGCTGTTCTACGTGGGCGCGCTCATCGTGCTGATGGCGGTCACTCCGTGGACCGAGTACGTCGCCGGCGAGAGCCCGTTCATCGCGATGTTCGCCCTCGCCGGGCTCGGCATCGCCGCGACCGTGGTCAACCTCGTCGTGCTCACCTCGGCCATGTCGAGCGCGAACTCCGGCATCTACTCGACCTCGCGCATGGTGTTCGGCCTGGCGCAGGACGGCGATGCCCCGCGGGTGTTCGCCCGGCTCTCCCGCCGCCGGGTGCCGCAGAACGCGCTGTTCCTGTCGAGCATCCTGCTGCTCTCCGGCGTCGTGCTGCTCTACGCGGGCAAGGACATCGGCACCGCCTTCGACATGGTGACGACGGTCTCGGCGCTGTGCTTCATGTTCGTGTGGACGATCTTCCTGTGCAGCTACCTCGTGTACCGGCGCACCCGCAAGGACAAGGTCGCCGCCTCGACGTTCCGGCTGCCGGGCGGCGTGTTCATGGTCTACGTGGTGCTGGCTTTCTTCGTGTTCATCCTGTGGGCGCTCACGACGCAGCCCGACACGTTGACGGCACTTCTGGTGACGCCGCTCTGGTTCGTGCTGCTGTTCGTGGCGTGGATCTTCGTGCGCCGCTCACCGAACCACCTGGCCCGGCATGCGGCGCACATCGCCCACCTGCGCGACGACTCGGTCGAGGCGGACTAGCCGGCAGAGGCGGGGGCCGCGGGGATGGCCGGCGTCGCGGGTGCCGTGGCGAACAGGCGCTTGCGTAGTGCCAGGAACAGCAGGACCATCCCGGCGCTGAGCAGGATGTGCCCCATGCCGGCGATGCCCGCGATCATGCTCGACGACTCCTGGCCGAGCACCGTCAGGCAGCCGTGCCACACCATCATCGCCGACGTCAGCACGAGGCCGGCGTTGTACAGCCAGAAGAACCAGCTGAAGAGACGGCTCTCGGAGAGCGCGAACGCCTTCTCCAGGAGCAGGACGATCAGCAGCACGACGAAGCCCAGCGTGAGCAGGTGCGTGTGCACGAGGCCGAGCTGCGTCGCCTCGCCCTCGGGGAAGTCGTTCATCTTGGTGAACTCTCGGTAGAAGAGTCCGGAGGCGACGCCCACGAGCATGTAGGCGAACGCGGCGGAGAAGAGCTTGCGCATGAGAAATGTCCTTTCGAGGCCGACTCCAGCCTCGCGCCGCAACCCCGACAGCAGATCCATCGTTCGGTTGAGACGCCACGCCGGACCGACTCTCCGCACCCCGCGGCGATACCGGCGAGGCACAAGCGCTCTCCCGACGGGGCTCGCGTTCTACGTAATCGCGTCATGAAAACGCAGTTCATGTGTCTATCTCTATGACAGACACACTCTCGCCATTCGTCTCTCGACGGCCCGGCTCTCCCGGGTTCGGCCGCACTGCCCCCCCCGGAAGGACCCCACCGATGACACCCGATTGCCTCGCTGAAACCGGAGCGAATCCTGCCCTGCCGCTGGCCATAGGCGTGCTCCTGATCGTCGTCGGCGCCGGCATCTTCGCACTGCGGAAGCGCAGGTCGCCCAAAACCGGCGGGACAGTGCTCGCCGCCGCGGTGCTCGTGGCCGTCGGAGCCTTCGGACTCGCGATCGCCCCCACGTCAGCTCACGCCGCGGGGGTCGACCCGTGCGCGCCGGAGTCCAGTCTCCCGGGCAGTGAAGCCACTGCAACGCCGACGTCGACACCGACGCCAACACCGACGCCAACCGAGACGCCCCAGCCCGAGCCGTTCGCCGTACCGGACATCGTCATCGACCAGTTCCTCTCGTTCACCGACACCGGGTATACGGCTGGTTTCAACTTCGCGACGGTGGTCATCGAGCCCAGCTCGCCCGAGGCGACCATCGACTGGACGACTTTCGATCTCGACACCTCCGCACCCGGCATCCAGCAGACGAGGGATTTCGTGATCGACGCCGCGACGATCACGGTCGCCTTCGACGCGACGACGCAGATGCTCACGATGCAGGCCCCCTTCGCGGTCGACTACACCACGCTGTTCCCATTGCCCTATCAGGTGAGCGACACCGCCGGCGTCACGTCGACGCCGGGTAGCATCTCGGCGCTCCTCGCCCCGTGACACTGCCCTGAGAGCACTTCTCCGACCGAGATGCTGGTCGGAGAAGACTTCCTCAACGGGTTCAGGCTCGGTTCAGGCTCGTGCGCATCAGCGTCTTCGGTGTCTGCATGAAGTGAAGCTCACTCCGTAGGCGAACGCGGCGGAGAAGAGCCTGCGCATCGGGAATCCTTTCGGTCTGATTCCAGCCTCGTCGCCGCGCGGATTCCCGGGATCCATCGAACGGTTGAGATGCCGGAAGCGGGCCCGACGCGCAAGCGGAGGGCTCAGAGCAGGCCGCTGTCGCGCGCGATGGCGATGGCGCGCGCACGACTGTCGGCGCCGAGCTTCTCGAACACGTGCACGAGGTGGGTCTTCACGGTGGCCTCGGTCACGAACAGGGTCTTCGCGATCTCGCGGTTGGATGCCCCCGTGTCGAGCAGTCGGAGCACCTCCAGCTCGCGGTCGGTCAGGCGCACCCGCGGTGCGCGCATGACCTGCACGACGCGTGCGCTCAGCTCGGGAGTGAGCACGAGTCCGCCCGAAGCCGCCTGCCGGATCGCGCGCACGATGTCGTCGGGGGCGACGTCCTTGAGCAGGTAGCCGGCCGCTCCCGCCTCGATAGCGCCCAGGATCTCGGCGTCGCGGTCGAACGTCGTCAGGATCAGCACGGCGGGGGCCGGCTGCTGCGCACGCAGCGCGGCGGTCGTCTCCACCCCGTCCATGCCGTCACCCAGCCGCAGGTCGCACAGCACGACGTCGGGACGCAGATGCCGCGCGAGGGTCACGGCCTCCTCGCCGGATGCCGCCTCACCGACCACCTCGACGTCGTCGCGATGGTCGAACAGCGAGCGCACCCCGGCCCGGACGATGGGGTGGTCGTCCACGAGCAGCACGCGCACCGCGGTCATCCTTCACCCCCAGGTCGCCGTGCCTGAGCAGTGCCGCCCAGGGGGATGTGCGCCGAGAGCGCGGTGCCGTCACCCGGGGCGCTCTCCACATCGAGCCCACCGCCGAGCTCCCGCAGGCGCGCACGCATCGAGCGCAGCCCGTAGCCGCCGCCCCGACTGCCCACCCCGCCCTGCGCATCCCAGTGCCGGGCGTCGAAGCCGCGCCCGTCATCGACGATGTCGAGCCGCACGGTGTCGCCGGCATCGGCGAGGGTGACCACGACCCGGGTGGCCGACGCGTGGGAGCGGACGTTCGCGAGGGCCGACTGCGCCGTCCGCAGCAGGGCGACCTCGGCGTCGATGCCGAGCGAGGGCAGGTCGTCGTCGGCGTGCAGCGTCACCTCGATACCGGTCTCGTCGGCCAGGCGTTCGAGCATCCGGGCCAGGGCGTCGCCGAGCGCGGTGGATTCCAGCTCGGCCGGCATCAGCGCGTTCACGATGCGCCGCGCATCCGCCATCCCCTCCGTGGCGAGGGCACCGATCTGCTCGAGGGCTCGCGTGCGCTGGGCCGGATCGTCCGCCTCCAGGGCCGAACGCGCCAGCATCCCGATCGACGACACGCTCTGGGCGACCGTGTCGTGGATGTCGCGCGACACCCTGGTGCGCTCGGCGCTCGCCCCGGACTCGCGCTGAGTGCGGGCGAGCTCGTCCTGCAGCGCGGCCATCTCCTCCTGGGTCGCGACGAGCGAGGCGATCAGCCGACGCCGCTCCCGCCCGTCACGGACGAGCTCGAGGTATCCGCGGGATATCCCCAGCGCGAAGATGCCGCCGACGAGGGGACCGATCACGTTCGCATAGGTCGTGGCACCGGTGTGCAGCAGCGGGGCGCTCACCACGACCGCGAGGATCGCCACGCTGAGCAGCAACGCCCACCGCAGGCGCATCACGAACCCGGCGAGCAGCCACAGCGGGAAGGCGAGCCACACGAACTCGGGCGAGACCACGACCGCGCCGAGCCAGATGAGTGTCAGCCCGAGCAGCCACCACGTCGCCAACCGACGGTCGGAGATGCGCTCGCTGAGCAGCAGCCCGCCGCCGTACCAGCCGAGGAACACCAGCGAGAGGGCCAGCACCCACGGAAGCGGCACTCCGTCGGCTGCGGCGCGCCCGGCGCCGACCACGAGCAGCACGACCGTGATGACGGCCTGGCCTATCCGGATCGATCCGACCAGGCTCGCCCAGGTGCGCGGGGTGCCCGAGCCGGCCGCGCGCTCGTCGCGGCCGGCTCGCTGAGCCCGCGTGGGGTCAGCTCGCGGCGGGAGAGGTGTCGACTGCGGCATCCTCGTATTCTCCCCCGTGCGGTCGCTGCGCACCTCGATCGGTGGTGGATTCATCCGCACCGCTCTTTCCCGGCCACCACATCCGATCCCCGACGATCGCGAAGATCGCGGGGACCACGAGGGTGCGCACCACGAAGGTGTCGACGAGCACGCCGATGCCGACGATGAGCCCGATCTGTCCGAGAGTGACCAGCGGCAGCAGCCCGAGGGCGGCGAACACCGCTGCGAGCACGACACCGGCGCTGGTGATCACGCCCCCCGTCGCCGTGAGCGCTCGGACCATCCCCTGCCGCGTGCCGACCGTCCGCGCCTCCACGCGCGCCCGGTGCACCAGGAAGATCGTGTAGTCGATTCCGAGCGCCACCAGGAACAGGAACGACAGCAGCGGCACCTGCAGGTCGAGGGCATCCCATCCGAACAGCACCCGGCTCAGCCAGGTGCCCGCGCCGATCGCGGCGACGGCGCTGAGGATGTTCACCAAGAGCAGCAGCACGGGTGCCACCAGGGAGCGCAGCAGCACGATCAGGACGAGCAGACTGACCGCGAGCACGAGCGGGACCAGCAGCTGCAGGTCGCGCTGATTGCCCTCGCGCGCGTCGAGATCCGCCGCCACCGGACCACCGACCACGGCATCGGCCTCCGGCACCGAGGCCGCGGCCTCTCGCACTGCACTCACGAGATCGAGGCTCTCCGGGGTGCCCGGCGCCGGTTCCCCGACGACCATCAGTCGCGTGAGTGCGCCATCGGTGCTCTCACCGGTCGTCGACACCCGGAGCACGCCCGGCACGTCTTCGACCGCGCCGGCCAGCGCATCGGCTGCCGCCGTGTCACCGATCACGATCATCGGCTGAGCCTCACCGGCGGGGAAGTGCTCGCCCAGCACCGTGAGCCCCGTTGCCGATTCCGACGCGACACGGAACTTCTCCACCTGGGTGAGCCCGACGGATGCTCCGGCGAGACCACCCGCGAAGACACCGAGCAACGCCAGCCCGCCGACCAGCGGCACCCACGGACGCCGGGAGACGCGCTGCGCGACAGCACCCCACACGCGACCGGTCTTCGCGTCATCGCCGACCCGCGGCGCGAACGGCCAGAAGATGCGGCGGCCGCACACCGCGAGAGCGGGCGGCAACACCAGCAGCACGGCGGCGAGGGCGATCAGAAGGCCGATGGCCGAGGCGATGCCGAGTCCACGCGTGCCAGGGATCACCGCGAGGGCGAGAGTCGACAGGGCGAGCACCACGGTGAGGTTCGAGGCGACGATCGCGGGTGCGGTGGCGCGCCACGCGCCGACGAGCGCACGACGGTGATCGGACTCATGCGCGAGTTCCTCGCGATAGCGCGAGATCAACAGGAGCGCATAGTTCGTCCCGGCGCCGAACACGAGCACGCTCACGATGCCGGAATCGAACTGCAGCCCGAGTCCGGCACCGATCGCCGCGGTGGCCTTGTTCGCCAGCTGGTCGGCGAGGGCGACGACGACGAGGGGGATCATCCACAGCACGGGCGAGCGGTAGGTGACGATGAGCAGCAGCGCGACGATCCCGAGTGTCACCATCAGCAGCGTGAAGTCGGCGCCGTCGAACGCGGAGGCGACGTCGACACCGAACGCGGGTCCACCCGTGACCTGCACGCTCACCCCCTCGATCGGATGCTCCGTCACGGTGTCGCGCAGACCGTGCACGGCCTCTGCGGCGGCATCGTCGTCGGCGAGCGTGAGCGTCGCCTGCAGCACCGCGGCCTTCTCGTCTTCGCTGACGATCGGCCCGTGCGGCTCGTGCCCTGTCTCCGCTTCGACCTCTGCCGAGAGGGAACGCAGGGCGGCGATGTCGTCGGCGGCGAGTCGCTCACCGTCGTCTCGGGACGCGACCAGCAGCACCGTGGACTCATCCGCGTCGGGGAACTGCTCGGCGAGGGCGGCCGTCCGGGCCGACTCGGAATCCGGCGGAGCCACATCGGTGCCCGAGGGCAGCGACGCCCGGCCGAGCGCCCCGAGGAGCGCGGTGAACGCCACGACGGCGACCAGCAGGGAGATCCACCCGCCGCGTCGCGAGGTGAGCCACAGGGGAAGAGAGCGGAGGGTGCGGAGCATGGATCCAGTCCAGCCGTCGCCGCCCTTCCGAGGATCGGGCGGGGGGCTGAGACTCGTCTCCACCGTTCGATGGATGCGGCCCTGCCGCCCGCGACCTTCCCGCCAGCGGGGTCCCGGCCAGCGGGGTCCCGACAGGACCTCCCTCGGCACCGTGCGTGCGCGTAGCGTCGGGGCAGGCCGTCGATCCGTCTGCGGCCACGACGAAAGGACATCCCATGCACACGCGCACTCTCGGACAGGGCCTCCAGGTCTCTGCGGTCGGACTCGGCTGCATGGGCATGTCGCAGAGCTACGGGCCCAACCCCGGAAGCCGCGATGACATGATCGGGGTGCTGCGGTCGGCGATCGAGCACGGCGTCGACTTCTTCGACACGGCCGAGGTGTACGGCCCGTATGTGAACGAGGAGCTCGTCGGCGAGGCGCTCGAGCCGATCCGCGATCGCGTCGTGCTCGCGACGAAGTTCGGGTGGGACATCCAGGACGGCAGGAGCGTGGGGCTCGACAGTCGGCCCGAGCAGATCCGGCGAGTGGCCGAGGCGTCGCTGCGGAGTCTGCGCACCGACGTGATCGACCTCTTCTACCAGCACCGCGTCGACCCCGACGTGCCGATCGAAGACGTCGCCGGGACCGTCGGCGAGCTCATCGCCGAAGGGAAGGTGCGCCACTTCGGGCTCTCCGAGGCCTCGGCGGACACGATCCGCCGCGCACATGCCGTGCACCCGGTCACCGCGCTGCAGAGCGAGTACTCGCTGTGGACCCGCGATCCCGAATCCGAGATCCTGCCGGTGCTCGCGGAGCTGGGCATCGGATTCGTGCCCTTCAGTCCGCTCGGCAAGGGGTTCCTGACCGGGACGGTCGACACGGCAGCCGACTTCGCAGCCGGCGACATCCGCGCCACGATCCCGCGGTTCACGGCCGAGAACCGGGCGGCGAACCATGCGCTCGTGGCGCACGTGGCAGAGCTGGCCACGGCGAAGGAGGCCACACCCGGTCAGATCGCTCTGGCATGGCTGCTCGCACAGCAGCCGTGGATCGTGCCGATCCCCGGCACCCGACGCACCGTGCGCATCGCCGAGAACGCCGGAAGCACGGCGGTCGCCCTGTCGGCCGACGAGGTCGCCGACCTCTCGACCCTCGCCACGCGCGTCGGGGTGAGCGGCGACCGCTACAACCCGCAGCAGATGGCGTTCGTCGACCGTTGAGTCCTCCGCGGCCTCGGTATCGTGAGGCGGGTGATCTCCGCCCGCAGCTATCCCGCGACCATCGCGTCCGCTGTCGAGCACGAGACCGTCATCCGCAAGTCACGCTTCCTCACCCGCATCGAGCCCGTCTCCTCGGTCGAGCAGGCCGACACCGTGATCGCCGCCATCCGGAAGAGGGCCTGGGACGCCAACCATAACTGCACCGCGATGGTGACGGGTCTGCTCGGCGATCAGGCGCGGTCCTCGGATGACGGCGAGCCCTCCGGCACCGCGGGGATACCGATGCTCGAGGTGCTGCGTCGGCGCGAGCTGACCGATGTGGTCGCGGTGGTGACCCGCTACTTCGGCGGTGTGAAGCTCGGGGCGGGAGGCCTCGTGCGCGCCTACTCGTCCGCCGTGTCTGAGGCACTCGATCTGGCGTCCCTCGTGCGGCGGGCAGCCCTCCGGCAGGTGACGCTCGAGGTGCCGCACGCAGACGCCGGCCGCTACGACAATCTGCTGCGCGACTGGGCGGTCCATCATGGTGCGACGCTGGGCGCGCCGAGCTATGCCGCGATGGCCACGCTCGAGCTGTGGGTCCCCGAGGCCGAAGTCCCCCGGCTCGTCGATGATCTGGCCGCGGCATCCGCGGGTGCGATCGCGCCTGTCCTCGGTGTCGAGCGCATCGTCGACGTGCCCGCCTGACACCGACGGGCATCGGCGAAACCACAACGAACGACGGATATCCTGGATGCCGCGGTCGCGGAGGGAGAGCGATGTTCGACAGTCCGCTCTCGGCCTCGGCCTACGAGATCCTCGGGGTCGACCCCTCCGTCGACGACGCCGAGCTGCGCCGCGCCTACCGTCTGCGGCTGCGCCAGACGCACCCGGACGCCGGTGGCGACGCCGCGATCTTCATCCAGGTGCAGCGCGCGTGGGAGCTGGTCGGCACCGTCGAGAGCCGTGCCGCCTACGACCGCCGCTCAGGTGTGGCGTCAGCGGCGACACCCGACGCCGACACCGGGTGGAGCGGATGGCGCCCTCAGGCAGCGCGCACCGACACCCGTCCGCGCGCCCGCTCCTACGGCCACCCCGGCGGATGGCGTCGTGAGCGCTACCTCGTCCTCATCCGCGAATGGGCGGGCCGTGGCGTCGAGGTCCCCGACCCCTACGACCCCGCCCTGGTGCGCTCGGCTCCCCGCGATCTGCGCCGACTGCTCGCCGATGCCCTGGCGGAAGAGGCCACGGCGCGCACGGTCTCCGACCTCGGCATGGGCTTCACGGTGTGGCACGACGTGGCCGTGGGGACGGATGCCGACGACAAGCTCGACCATGTGGTGCTGGGCCCCTCCGGCCTGTACGGGGTGATGTCGGAGGACTTCGGAGGGGTGGTCGGCTTCCGGCGCGGCGAGATCACCGGGCCGAGCCTGGGAACCCGCGCGCCGGTCACGGCTGCCCTCGGTCGGATGCGCTCGATCGCCAAGACCGCCCGCGTGCGCTTCAGCGGTGCGATCATCGTGCTGCCCGACGACGACCTCGCGCAGGCCGTCACACCGCTCGGCACGAGCCGCGGCGTTCCGGTCGTCGTCGTGCGCCGCAGCGCGCTGGCGATGGTGTTGCGTCAGGGCGTTCCGCAGGCGCGGGCGATCGGCGGGAACGAACTGTTCGACGTGCGCACCCGACTGCAGCAGACCGTCCGCTTCGTCTGACGCCGGTCGGCCGTGCGGGCCCACGAGCTGGTCGTGGGACCAGCTCGTGGGCCTGCACTGCGCCTCACGATCAGGCGCTCAGGGTCAGGTCAGTCGACGACGCCGGATGAGCGCCGACCCGACGACCAGCATCAACCCTCCGAGGAGCAGACCGGCCGAGAGCGTTCCGCCGGTCACCGCGAGGGTGGGCGGCGGCGACGGGAAGACCCGTGTGGTCGTCTCCGAGGTCGGCGGGTCGATCGGGTCCCCACCGGGCGTGGTTCCCGTTGCCGTGGCCACATTGCGCACCTGTCCGTTTCGCACGTCGGCAGCGGTGACGGTGTGCGCGGGCACGGTGCAGGTCATCTGCGCTCCGGAGGCGAGGCTGGTCTGCGGACACGAGACCGCACCCGCGGTGGGGTCGGACACCACGATGTCGGCGACCGTCTGAGCGCCGGTGTTCGTCACGATGATCGTCCACTCGATGCGATCACCCGGATCGATCACGCCGTTCCCGTTGACGTCGACCGGATTCGCGCGCTTCTCGAGTCCGAGCGAGTTGGTGCCGTCGAAGGGCACCTCGACCGTCGACGGCGGCGACACCGGCGGCTCACCGGAAGGCGGCGTACCCGTCGCGGTGGCGGTGTTCGTCAGCAGCCCGGAATCCACGTCGGCCTGCGTCGTCTGATACTCCGCCGTGCAGGTGACGAACTGGCCGGGCAGGATACTCGCGGCTCCTGCCGGGCACGTGACCACGGGAGCGGTGCCCGTCCCCGTGAACGCCGTCTCATCGACGCTCACGTCGGTGAGGGTGACGTTGCCCGTGTTGGTGACCACGAACGAGTACGTGAGCGTCTGCCCCACGGTCGTCATCGTCTCCGGCGTCGCGGACTTCACGATGCTCACTCCGGGAGCAGGGTCCGCCGGGACCTCGGTCGTCGACGGAGGTGAGACGGGGGGCTCGCCCGTCGGCGGGGTACCGGTCGCGGTGGCCGTGTTCGATACGCTCCCGGAATCGACATCCGCCTGCGTCAGCACATACGACGCCGTGCACACCACCTGAAGACCCGGCGCGAGCGAGGCCGCACCCGCCGGACACGTGATCGCGGACAACGACCCCGAACCGGTGAACACACCCTCATCCACCCTCACATCCGTGAGAGTGACATTGCCGGTGTTGGTCACCACGAACGAGTACGTGATCTCCTGACCCACCACATACGCATCAGCCGTATTCGGGCTCGCCGACTTCACCATCGTGATCCCCGGAGCCGGCACCACCGGAATCTCCAGAGTCGACGGCGGAGACACCGGCGGCTCACCCGACGGCGGAGTACCCGTCGCCGTCGCCGTGTTCGACACGCCACCCGCATCCACATCCGCCTGCGTCACCACATACGACGCCGTACACGTCACCGCTGCCTCCGGAGCCAACGACGCCGCACCCGCCGGGCACGTCACCACCGGAGCAGTCCCCGTCCCCGTGAACGCCGTCTCATCCACACTCACATCCGTCAGCGTCACATTGCCGGTGTTCGTGACCAGGAACGAATACCCGATCGTCTGACCCGCCGAAGTGATCTCCGTCGTGTCAGCGCTCTTGACCACCGTGATCCCTGGAGCCGGCACCGCCGGGACTTCGGTCGTCGATGGGGGTGAGACGGGGGGCTCGCCCGAAGGCGGAGTACCCGTCGCCGTCGCCGTGTTCGACACACCTCCGGAGTCCAGGTCGGCCTGCGTGACGACGTACGACGCCGTGCACGTGACATCGGCTCCCGGTGCGAGCGAGGCCGCACCCGCCGGGCAGGTGACCACCGGAGCGGTCCCGGTCCCGGTGAAGGCCGTCTCATCCACACTCACGTCGGTGAGGGTGACATTGCCGGTGTTCGTGACCAGGAAGGAATACCCGATCGTCTGACCCGCCGAGGTGATCTCCGTCGTGTCCGCCGACTTGACCACCGTCAACGCCGGAGCCGGCTCCGCCGGGACCTCGATCGTCGATGGGGGTGAGACGGGGGGCTCGCCCGACGGCGGGGTACCCGTCGCCGTCGCTGTGTTCGACACGCCTCCGGAATCGACATCCGCCTGCGTCACCACATACGACGCCGTGCACGTGACATCGGCTCCCGGTGCGAGCGACGCCGCACCCGCCGGGCAGGTGACCACCGGAGCGGTCCCCGTCCCGGTGAAGGCCGTCTCCGCCACCGACACATCCGTCAGCGTCACATTGCCGGTGTTCGACACCAGGAACGAATACGCAATCGTCTGACCCGCCGAAGTGATCTCCGTCGTGTCAGCACTCTTGACCACCGTCAACGCCGGGGCCCGCTCCGCCGGGACGTCGGTGGTGGATGGGGGTGAGACGGGGGGCTCGCCCGACGGCGGGGTACCCGTCGCGGTGGCCGTGTTCGACACGCCTCCGGAATCGACATCCGCCTGCGTCACCACATACGACGCCGTGCACGTCACGTCGGCTCCCGGAGCCAGCGACGCCGCACCCGCCGGGCACGTCACCACCGGAGCGGTCCCCGTCCCGGTGAAGGCCGTCTCATCCACACTCACGTCGGTGAGGGTGACGTTGCCGGTGTTCGTGACCAGGAAGGAATACTCGATCGTCTGACCCGCTGCCGACAACTCGTCCAGATCAGCAGACTTCACCACCGTCAATCCCGGGGCCGGGTCCGCCGGGATCTCCAGAGTGGACGGGGGCGACACCGGCGGTTCGCCGGAAGGCGGAGTGCCCGTCGCCGTGGCCGTGTTCGACACGCCTCCGGAGTCCAGGTCGGCCTGCGTGACGACGTACGACGCCGTGCACGTGACCGCAGCCCCCGGCAACATAGTCGCGGCTCCCGCCGGACACGTGACCACGGGAGCGGTGCCCGTCCCCGTGAACGCCGTCTCATCGACGCTCACGTCGGTGAGGGTGACGTTGCCCGTGTTGGTGACCAGGAACGAATACTCGACCGTCTGACCCGCCGATGTGAGCCCGTCCGCATCCGCCGACTTCACAACGGTCAACGCCGGGGCCGGGTCCACCGGCACCTCGGTCGTCGACGGAGGTGAGACAGGGGGCTCGCCCGTCGGCGGGGTACCGGTCGCGGTGGCCGTGTTCGACAGGCTCCCGGAATCGACATCCGCCTGCGTCAGCACATACGACGCCGTGCACACCACCTGAAGACCCGGCGCGAGCGAGGCCGCACCCGCCGGACACGTGATCGCCGACAACGACCCCGAACCGGTGAACACACCCTCATCCACCCTCACATCCGTGAGAGTGACATTGCCGGTGTTGGTCACCACGAACGAATACGTGATCTCCTGACCCACCACATACGCATCAGCCGTATTCGGGCTCGCCGACTTCACCATCGTGATCCCCGGAGCCGGCACCACCGGAATCTCCAGAGTCGACGGCGGAGACACCGGCGGCTCACCCGACGGCGGAGTACCCGTCGCCGTCGCCGTGTTCGACACGCCACCCGCATCCACATCCGCCTGCGTCACCACATACGACGCCGTACACGTCACCGCTGCCTCCGGAGCCAACGACGCCGCACCCGCCGGGCACGTCACCACCGGAGCAGTCCCCGTCCCCGTGAACGCCGTCTCATCCACACTCACATCCGTCAGCGTCACATTGCCGGTGTTCGTGACCAGGAACGAATACCCGATCGTCTGACCCGCCGAACTGATCTCCGTCGTGTCCGCCGACTTCACCACCGTCAACGCCGGAGCCGGCACCACCGGAATCTCCAGAGTCGACGGCGGAGACACCGGCGGCTCACCCGACGGCGGAGTACCCGTCGCCGTCGCCGTGTTGTCGAGCGAGTCGGTGCGGTAGTCGTCTGCCGTCGTCGTATACGTCGCCGTGCACGTCACGCTGGCCCCCGGCGCGAGCGACGCCGCACCCGCCGGACACGTCACCACCGGAGCGGTGCCCGTCCCCGTGAACGCCGTCTCATCCACACTCACATCGGTGAGAGTGACATTGCCGGTGTTCGTCACCAGGAACGAATACCCGATCGTCTGACCCGCCGAACTGATCTCCGTCGCATCCGCCGACTTCACCACCGTGATCCCCGGAGCCGGCACCACCGGAATCTCCAGAGTCGACGGCGGAGACACCGGCGGCTCACCCGACGGCGGAGTACCCGTCGCCGTCGCCGTGTTGTCGAGCGAATCGGTGCGGTAATCGGCTGCCGTCGTCGTATACGTCGCCGTGCACGTGACCGCTGCCTCGGGAGCCAATGATGCCGCACCCGCCGGACACGTGACCACCGGAGCAGTCCCCGTCCCCGTGAACGCCGTCTCATCCACACTCACATCCGTCAACGTCACATTGCCGGTGTTCGTCACCAGGAACGAATACGCAATCGTCTGACCCGCCGAAGTGATCTCCGTCGTGTCCGCACTCTTGACCACCGTCAACGCCGGGGCCGCCGCGGCGGGCACCGTCACAGTGGAGGGGGGAGACACCGGAGGAACGAGGATGCCCGGAGGTGTTCCCGTCGCCGTCGCCGTGTTGGAGAGGGAGCCTCTGTCGATGTCGGCCTGTGTGAGCGTATAGCTCGCCGTGCAGGTCGTCGAGGCGCCGGCGGCGAGGGTCGTCGTCGGACACACTGCCGGCGAGATCGTCCCCGAGCCGTCGAACGCGGTCTCGGTGACCGCGACGCCGGTGAGAGTCACGTCGCCCGTGTTGGTCACCAAGAACGAGTAGTCGATGACCTGCCCGACGGTGAAGGCCTCCGGGCCGGAGGGTGTCGCGGACTTGACCAGCGAGATCCCCGGATTCACGGCGGCGATGGTGAGGGCGTAGTCCTCCACCTCGCCGGTGATGGCGGCACCCGTCGGGGTCGCCGTCGTCAGATCCGTGCCGTTCGCGATCCGGAATCGCGCGAACGTCGGGCCGGCGACCGTCTGGGAGATGATCCCCGGCCACGTGAGCGTGACGGACGAACCATCCGCAGTTCCTGCAGGCACGGGCGCGGAGACGCCCTCGTTGGCGTCGAAGACACCGTTCCGGTTGAAGTCGACCCAGCCGACGAGGGTCGCGTTCGTTCCCGGCGCCTTGTTCGCCACCAGCACCGACACGGAGTAGCTGCTCGTGATGCCGGCCGTGATGGGCCCGAACGTCGAGACGCCGTTCTCGTCGTTGATGAACTGGTTCGGGGCCGCGCCGCCGACCTGGTTGTCACCGGTCGCGTTCGCGCTGTACTGCATCGCCGCCTCGGTGTCGGCGGACCATCCGAGATACGTCGCGGCGTTCAGCTCGTGGGAGGCGGAGCCGTAGCTGGCGGGAGCATCGCCGAAGTCGTCCGGGATGGTGGCGCACGAGGGGTTGAATCCGTCGATGCCCTCGCCGCCGCTCTGCGCGCGGTAGCCGCGCACCACGATGTCGCTCGTGCCGGTCGTGGTCCCGGGACCGCAGCGAGGGGTCGGAGTCTGGAGCCCCCCGGTGGTGTTGAAGTTCTCGCCGATGGTCAGCACCGTCGGGGTGGCCGCCAGGTTGACACGGAGCTGCCCGGCTGCGGTGAGGATCATCGGTCGGCAGGTGATCTGGACGGAGGACGGCCAGCGCGCCACCCCGTCGCCGACGAAGGTCGTGCCGGTGATGCGATGCACGAACGTGTTGGCGGGGCACGTGCCGGTCTGCAGGTTGCCCCGGCTCTGGTCGTAGACCGGGCCGTTGATCCACGTCGGGTTCACGGTGCCGGTGACGACGCCGGCGTTGCTCACCGTGATCGTCGAGCACTGCACGGCGAAGCGCGTCAGGATGGCATTCGCGCTGGTCGGGTTGATGTTCTGGCGGTTCTCGGTCCGCACTCCCGTGAGCACGGAGTTCGATGGGCACTCGGTCGGCGCGGTCAGATCCTTGTCGGATCCCACCACCGCGGCCTCGAACGACGGGCCGAGGTAGAGCTGGGCGGCGTCACCGGGGGCGGCCGCCGCCGTCGTCGCAGGAACGACGAGACCCGCCAGCACGAGCGTCAGCAGTGCGACGACGGCGAAGGGCTTGCGACGCGCCCGGGAGAGCCGAAGACGAGCGAGGAACGATTCGCGCCGCCGCTCGCGCACTCGCTGGATGGCACCGGACGTGCTGGTCTGAGAATGCATCGAGGCCCCCTCGCGTCGCAGAAGCGACGTCCTCGTCGCTCAAGCTGAGATTTTGCCCAGAGTACAGGAGGCGTCACCGGAGCCCACAGGTTTTTTCCACTTCACCTGGGTGAGTTCCGAACGTGCCGGAAGGACCCGAGGCAGAATCCCGGCATTCGTTCTTTTGAGTTATTCAAATCACGGGGTACACTCGAGGCATGGAGACGGAACTCGACTCAGCGCTTCGCGGTGCCGGGCTTCGTGCGACCGCGGGCCGCGTCGCCGTTCTCGAGGCTCTCGACTCCATGGCCCATTCAGACGCGGAACGGCTCTACCGCGCTGTGTCCGAAGTGCTGCCGACCACGTCGATCCAGTCGGTGCACAACATCCTCGCGGACCTGACGACGGCGGGCCTCATCCGCCGGATCGAACCGGCAGGCTCCGCGGCGCTCTACGAGCGGCGCATCGACGACAACCACCATCACGTCGTCTGCACCTCCTGCGGTGCCATCGGCGATGTGGACTGCGTCGTCGGTGAAGCGCCGTGTCTCACCCCGTCCTCGACGGGGGGATTCACCGTCCAGACAGCCGAAGTCACCTTCTGGGGCCTCTGCCCCAGTTGCCAGAACGCCGCACAGTAGCAGTCCGCCGATCGCCCATCCTCGGATGGGGTGTTCGTCGCGCCTGCGCGGATGCGGATAAGGAGAAGGAGAACACCATGACGAAACCTGCCACCACGACCCAGACCGGGACCCCCGTCGCGAGCGACGCGCACTCCCTCACGGTCGGCGCCGACGGCCCCACCGTCCTGCACGATCGCTACCTGGTCGAGAAGCTCGCCTCCTTCAACCGGGAGCGTGTGCCGGAGCGCAACCCGCACGCGAAGGGCGGCGGCGCGTTCGGCGAGTTCGTCGTCACGGAAGACGTGTCGGCGTACACCAGGGCCGCGGTGTTCCAGCCCGGCGCCGTGAGCGAGACACTCATCCGCTTCTCGTCGGTCGCCGGAGAGCAGGGGTCGCCCGACACCTGGCGCGACGTGCGCGGATTCTCGCTGCGTTTCTACTCGACCGAGGGCAACCTCGACATCGTCGGCAACAACACCCCCACGTTCTTCCTGCGCGACGCCATGAAGTTCCCCGACTTCATCCACTCGCAGAAGCGCCTCGGCGACTCGGGTCTGCGCGATGCCGACATGCAGTGGGACTTCTGGACGCTCTCGCCCGAGACCGCCCACCAGGTCACGTACCTCATGGGCGACCGCGGCCTTCCCCGCAGCTGGCGCCACATGAACGGCTACGGCTCGCACACCTACCAGTGGGTGAACGCGGCCGGCGAGCGGTTCTGGGTGCAGTACCACTTCCTCTCCACCCTGGGCTTCGAGACCATGGAGGCCGACGAGGCAGAGAAGCTCGCCGGCTCGGACGCCGACTACTACCGTCGCGACCTGTTCGACGCGATCGCGCGCGGCGAGAACCCCTCGTGGGATGTGTTCGTGCAGATCATGCCGTACGACGAGGCCAAGGACTACCGCTTCAACCCCTTCGACCTCACGAAGACCTGGTCGAAGAAGGACTACCCGCGCATCAAGGTCGGCACGTTCACGCTGAACCGCAATCCGCAGAACTTCTTCGCCGAGATCGAGCAGGCCGCGTTCTCGCCGGGGAACCAGGTGCCCGGCACCGGGATCTCGCCCGACAAGATGCTCATGGCCCGCGTGTTCTCCTACTCCGACGCGCAGCGCTACCGCATCGGCGCCAACTACAACCAGCTGCCGGTGAACCAGCCGCACGCCGCCGAGGTGCGCAACTACATGCACGAGGGGCAGATGCAGTACCGGTTCAACCCGGCCGAGCACCGCACCTACACCCCGAACTCCTACGGCGCTGCGGGCGGCCCCGAGGCCGATCCCGCGGCCGGCGTCGAGGCGAGCTGGGAGTCGGACGGCGAGCTCATGCGCGCCGCCGCCACCCTGCACTCCGAAGACGACGACTTCGGCCAGGCCGGCACGCTCTACCGCGAGGTCTTCGACGCCGAGCAGCGGGCGCGCTTCCTGGAGACCCTCACCGGCCAGGGGCGCTCGATCACGATCGACGCGATCCGCGAGCGCTTCTTCCAGTACTGGACGAACGTCGACGCCGACCTCGGCGCCGCGCTGCGTGCGCGCTTCTGATCCGCACGATCATCTGATCGGCTGGGTCACCTGATCCGCACGGTCACCTGATCCGCACGGCCTCCCGGGGACACCTCGTCCCCGGGAGGCCGTTTCGTCGTGTCGCCTTTCCCGGGGGAACCGTCCTGCGCCGACGACCCGGGAACGGGTCCAAGATGGAGGAGTGGCCGTCCCTCTCTCCGACCTGACCAGCATGCCCGAGCCCCAGCAGGTGTACGCCGCCGACGGCACCCGGCTGGCGACCTACACCTGGGGCGAGCCCGACGCCCCCGTCGTGGTGATCGTGCACGGCTTCGCCTCGAACGCACGCGACAACTGGGTGCTGACCGGCTGGGTGCGTGAGCTCACCCGCGCGGGCTATCGCGTGCTGGCGCTCGACCAGCGCGGGCACGGGCTCAGCGAGAAGCCGCACGACCCCGACGGCTACCGCATCCGCACCCTCGTCACCGATGTCGAGACGGTGATGGACACCTATCTCGTCGACGACGCGTTCTATGTCGGGTACTCGCTCGGTGCGCGCGTGGGCTGGGAGGTGGTGCGCGAGCTGCCGCACCGCATCGGACGCGCGGTGCTGGGCGGAGTTCCTGACGGCATTCCGCTGGCCCGCCTGGATCTCGACCAGGTGCGCAGATACATCGCCGACGGCACGCCGGTGGCGGATCGGACGACCCAGAACTACATCGCGCTGACCGAGCGGGTGCCGGGCAACGACCTGCAGGCGCTGGTCGCACTCGCGGAGGGTATGCGGGCGTCGGGCATGATCGACCCCGACCCCTCTGATGCGCCGACCCGGCCCATCCTGTTCGCCACCGGATCGAAGGACGCCATCATCGAGGGCTCGCGGGCGCTGGCCTCAGCGACCCCCGACGGACGATTCTTCGAGATCCCGAACCGGAATCACTTCAACGCCCCGGGCTCGCGTGACTTCAAGGACGCGGCCGTGGCGTTCCTGGCAGAGGCGTAGCCCGGTCGAAACGACCGGGCTACGCGCAGCCGGAGACCGCTGTCGTCAGACGGCGGCGGCTTCGTCGCGCTTCGGCAGCACCCATCCCGCACGGGGGAAGTGGCAGGTGTAGCCGTTGGGGTACTTGATCAGGTAGTCCTGGTGCTCCTCCTCGGCCTGCCAGAACGGGCCGGCAGGCTCGATCGTGGTGACGGCCTTCGCGGGCCAGAGGCCGGAGGCGTCGACATCCGCGATCGTGTCGCGCGCGACCGTCTCCTGCTCAGGGGAGAGCGGGAAGATCGCGGAGCGATAGCTCGACCCGACGTCGTTGCCCTGACGGTTCAGGGTCGACGGGTCATGGATCTGGAAGAAGAACGCCAGGATGTCGCGGTAGGTCGTCTGGGCCGGGTCGAACACGATCTCGACCGCCTCGGCGTGACCGGGGTGATTGCGGTAGGTGGCGTGGTCGTTCGAGCCGCCGGTGTAGCCGACCCGGGTGCTGAGCACACCGGGCTGGCGGCGGATCAGGTCTTCCATGCCCCAGAAGCAGCCGCCGGCGAGCACGGCGGTCTCGGTGCCAGGGGTGCGGGTGATGTTTCCCGTGTCGGTCATGACTGCTCCTCAGAGGTGTCGGTGGGGGTGTCGGTGGTGGGGGTGTCCGTCGTCGCGGCGAAGAGGGGACTGTAGCGACCGTACCCCTCCTCCTCCAGACTGGCAGCCGGGATGAAGCGGAGGGCCGCCGAGTTCATGCAGTAGCGAAGTCCGCCCTCGGCGCGGGGGCCGTCGTCGAAGACGTGCCCGAGGTGGCTGTCGGCTCCGGCCGAACGCGCCTCTGTGCGCTTCATCCACAGCGAGCGGTCGGTGCGCGTGGTCACCGCGTCCGCCTCGATGGGCTTGGTGAAGCTCGGCCACCCGGTGCCGCTGTCGAACTTGTCTGTCGACGAGAACAGGGGCTCTCCCGAGACGACGTCGACGTAGATGCCGTCTTCGTGGTTGTTCCAGTACGCGTTGCGGAACGGCGGTTCGGTCGCGTCCTCCTGGGTCACCTCGTACTGCAGGTGGCTGAGGCCGCTGACGGCCTCGGGGGTCTTGCGGTAGTCGTTCGACATGATCTGACTCCTTGTCCGACGTCGCTGGCTGCGGCGTCATAGAAGGAGAACCGACGAGCGGCCCGTTTTGGTCCCGTGGCCCTGGGAGCGGGCTGTGAGTTTCCAGGCCCCTCCGACTCGATAGAGTTGCCTCCGCACTGCACACCTGCCGAGGGGAACCGCCCATGTCCGTTGGACTGCTCGCCGTCGTCGATGACATCCTGAGCGCTGCGATGAAGGCGTCGGCGAAGGCGGCCGGCGTCGTGATCGATGACGCCGCGGTCACCCCGCAGTACGTGCAGGGCCTCACACCGGCCAGGGAGCTGCCCGTCGTGGGCAAGATCGCCCTCGGGTCGCTCGCGAACAAGTTCCTGATCATCATCCCGGCCGCCCTGCTGCTCACCGCGTTCGCGCCCTGGGTGCTCCCGTACCTGCTGATCCTGGGTGGCGCGTACCTCTGCTTCGAGGGTGCCGAGAAGGTGCTGGAGTGGTTCGGCGTGCAGCACGGCCACGCCGACGAAGGCGCGCGCGATGAGAAGAAGCTCGTGCTGGGTGCGGTGCGCACCGACCTGATCCTCTCGACCGAGATCATGCTGATCTCGCTGGCGAGTCTGGACAAGGGCCTCGACATCTGGGCGACGCTGGCGATCCTCGCCGTGATCGCGCTTCTGATGACGGGCGTCGTCTACGGCGCCGTCGCGCTGCTGGTGAAGATCGACGACATCGGCCTGAAGATGGCGAAGAACCCGGTGCAGCGCGTGCGTCACACCGGCACCAGGATCGTGCGGTCCATGCCCGCGGTGTTCCGCTTCATCAGCATCCTCGGCACGGTCGCGATGCTGTGGGTCGGTGGCCACCTGGTGCTCGTCAACCTCGGCGAGGTGGGCTGGCACTTCCCGGTCGACATGCTGCACGCCGTGGAGCACGCGCTCCACGGCCTCGGTCCGGTCGTGGTCTGGATCGTGGACACGATCATCTCCGCGATCGCTGGCCTTCTTCTGGGACTGGTCATCGTCGGGATCGTGCTGGGCGTCGCGCGGCTGTTCGGCAAGACGCCCAACTTCCACGAGGGCGAGGAATCCCCCGCCGACGTGCACGTCTGAATCCAGCGACGCGACGGCGCCGAGCGACCGTAGCGCGCCCTCACGCCCTCACACCCTCACACCCTCACACCTCACGCCGCGATGTCGTACCGGGCTCTGCCGCCGAGTCTCGGTCTGCGCTCGGGGTCGACGCTCGGCGGCAGGATGAGCCACACCCGCGCGGCGAAGCCGCACCCCTCGATCCTGATCTCCCACTCGTTGTCGTGGATGCGGTGGTGACAGCTGTCGCAGAGCAGCACGCCGTTGTCGAGATCGGTCGATCCGCCATCACGTTGCCACCAGCGCAGATGATGCGCCCTGGTCAGTTGCGGGGGCAGCCCGCACATGACACAGCCGCCGTCGCGCTCCACGAGCGCGAGCCTCTGCGCACGGGTGAACAACCGCTTCTCGCGTCCCCAGTCGAGGATCTCGCCTGCACCGCCGAGCACGACGGGGATGATGCCACCGCCCGCCGCCATCCGACGACATGCAGCGATGCTGACCGGCTCGTCAAGGCCGTCGACCGTCGCGAACCCGGCGCCGGTCGTCAGGTCGCCGAGCCCCACACGGACGACGACGGTCGCCCCGGACACCGGCAGCCCGCCGTTGTCGCATCCGCTCGCATGCGCGCAGATCTCTGTGAGCGCGTCGGCCTGGATCATTCCGACCGTGCGACGGTCGGCATCGGGCGCCTCGGGGTCGAGCGCGTGCGCCCGCGTCTGGAACGTCGCCGTGACGTAGGCCTGGATCGCCGCCTTCACGGGAGCCCCGGAGGCGATGTCGGTCTGCAGGGTGAGGTGCAGCGACCCGTCGCGCTCGAACATCGTCAGCGAGCGCCGCGACCGGGCCTCTTCTTCGCGCGGTGCCACACCGTCGGAGTCGAGCCAGGCTTCGGCATGCGCGACGAGCTTGCGCACATCATCGAGCGAGAGCCCCTCGGCACGCTCGACGAGCAGTCGCTCGGCCTCGACGAGGCGGTCGACGCCGACCTTGAGTCGCGCCCGATCGAGCAGGGTCACGATCAGCGCCGCGGATGCCGCACCGAGCACGCCGGCACCGATCGCCCGCTGCACCTCGGGATACCGCGGCGGAAGCGGCTCGCCGATCAGGTTCGCCCGAGGCGCGGTCGCCTCCCCCACCTTCACGAGCCGCACCGCGTCGCCTGTCGATCCGCCGGTCGTTGCGGCGATCATGGTCGCCGGGCTGCGGAAGCCCTGCTGCTTGGCGAGACCCGCAGCTCCCAGTTCGGGACGCGATTCCCGGGCGATGCTCGCCGCGATCTCGGCGTGGACGCCGTCGAGCCGACGCTGCACCAGCCCCAACGCCCGGTGCGCCTCGAGCAGCTCCGCTCGGGTCAGGTCGCTCGCGTTCGTCGCATCGCCCCACACGTCTTCGAGGCACTTCACTGCCTCGAGGACGGGGTTCAGATGCGGGTTCGCCATGCCTCCAGTTTAGAACATATATTCGAAGATTCAGAAGGGTTGTGGATAACTCGGGCATCGCGGATGCCGTAATCTCATCGCCATGCCCACGTCCCCGCCCTCGCCGAAGCCGCACAGCACGAAGCGCGACGCCGACCGCTGGTTCCGTGAACAGGGCCTTCCGACGTTCGTGCCGCTGCGGCGCTGGTTCACCGACCTTCCGCGACGCGTCGCGCCGCTGATCGCCTGGGTCGCGGTGGCGGCCTATCTCTTCCAGGACGGGATCGAGGTCGTGTTCGACTTCGCGCTCGACGACTCGGCCGAGGAGGCCGCCTTCGTCGTGGTCGTCGCCGTCGTACTCTTCACGCTCTCGGCAGGGCTCGCCTGGGCCGCCTACTTCCTGGTGCGCGCCGTGCTGCGTCGCCTCCCGATGGGCATCGGCACGGCGGTCGCGCTCCTCCTGATCGCCGCGTGCCTCGCCTTCACGATCAGCTACGGCTACAGCGTCCAGCCGGATGCGACCGTCGGTCCGGTCCTGCGGACGATACTCGTCCTCGCTCTCTGCATCCTGGTCACCGGCATGGGCGGTGGCGCGATGATCTCCTGGGCCTCGCGCCTCGCGGTGCGCAACGCCTCGGCGATCGGACACATGGCCTCGATCGCTCTCCCGGTCATCCTGATGCTCGTCGTGTTCTCCTTCTTCTCGGCCGAGGTGTGGCAGATGGCCTCCGCCCTGTCCTGGGGATCGATCGCCCTGCTCGGCCTCGTCGTCGCCGTGCTCGCCGGCATCGTCGTACTGCGGGTCAGTGCGTCCGAGATCGACGACGACGCGCAGGCGCCCACAGCGGAACAGCGAAGCGCACTGCTGCTCGGCACCCCCGCCGAAGGGCACCGCCTCCTGCCCGGCGCTCCGGGTCGACTGCGCGCACCGCAGCGCATCAACATCCTGCTCGCCATGACCGTCGCGCAACTGGTGCAGGCGCTGTTCTTCGCGGGCCTCCTCGCGGCGCTGCTGATCGTGATCGGCGGCATCGCGGTCCCCACGGGGGTCGTCGGCATCTGGCTCGGCCCCGGCAGCGCCGCGCAGCCGCTCGCCGTCCAGCCTCTGGAGTTCTTCGGAGCGAAGCTGCCGCTCACCGTGAACCTGCTCAAGGCGGCCACCCTGCTCTCGGTGATCGCGGCCCTGCCGTTCGTGTTCTCCGCCGTGAGCGAGGCCCGCTATCGGGAGCGCTTCTTCGACCCGATCATGGTCGACATGAGGCGCGCGATCCTCGTGCGCGAGGCCGTGAGCGCGAGGCCCGTGGGCTGAGCTGCGTAACTGTTCGGTTGCTTCCCCCCGGACACCGGTTCCTCCTGCTAGCGTCGGCGATGCGCACCCGAGCGCCGACGAAGCACGCGCACCCGAAGCGCTGAAGAAGAGAGACCGCCCGCCGATGACAGCCGTGCGAATCAGGGATGCCGAGACCGCCGATCTCGAAACGATCACCGCGATCCACAACCATGCCGTGCTGCACACCACCGCGATCTGGAACGAGGAGGCGGTCGACCTCGCCGACCGCGTCGCCTGGCTCGCCGATCGCACCACCCGCGGCTACCCGGTCATCGTCGCGGTCGACGACACCGGCGTGCTGGGCTATGCGTCATACGCGCAGTGGCGTCCCCACAGCGGCTACCGACTCACGGTCGAGCACTCGGTCTACGTTCTCGGCGGTCAGCACGGTCGCGGCATCGGCACGGCCCTGATGGCCGCGCTCGTCGAGCGCGCCACCGCCGCGGGGATGCACGTGATGATCGCGGGGATCGAGAGCGGGAACGCCGCCTCCATCGCCCTGCACGAGCGCCTGGGCTTCGTCGAGGTCGGACGCATGCCGCAGGTGGGCACCAAGTTCGGGCGCTGGCTCGATCTGAGCATGCTGCAGCTGGTGCTCGACGACCGCGTCGAGCCCGACGCCGGTTCCTGACGATGAACCTGCTCGAGTGGTTCGTCGACGCCTTCAACTCGCAGTGGATGCTGCCCGGCGGGCAGACGCTCCTGGTGCGCGAGGTCGTGGGCAACGCGTTCGGTCTCGCGAGTGCGCTCGGCGGCATGCGTCGCAAGGTGTGGGCGTGGCCGGTCGGCATCATCGGCAACCTGCTGCTGCTCACGGTGTTCCTGGGCTCCGCACTCAGCCCCGATCCGTCACTCCCGCATCTGCTGGGTCAGGCCGGGCGGCAGATCATGTTCATCGCCGTGGCGATCTACGGCTGGATCCGCTGGCGGAATCTCGACGGCGGACGTGTGGTGCCGCGCTGGGCACCGACGAGCGCGCGCATCGGCATGGTGCTGGTGATGGTCGTCGGCACCGTAGCCCTCACGCCGCTGTTCCGTCTGCTGGGGTCGTGGGAGCCGGTCTGGGCCGATGCCTGGACATTCGTCGGGTCGCTGCTCGCCACCTACGGCATGGCCAAGGGCTGGACCGAGTTCTGGCTGGTCTGGATCGCCGTCGACGTGGTCGGGGTGCCCCTGCTGTTCAGCTCGGGCTACTACGCGACGGGCTTCATGTACGTGTTCTACGGCGTCTTCACCGCGATCGGCTTCGTGATCTGGTGGCGGGCTCAGCGCACCGCCGCGCATCCGATCGAGATCCTGCCGCCCGACCCGAGTCCTCGACGGCCGGAGGACGAGCTCGCCTGAGCGCTTCGTCGAGCACCCCGACTCAGTGCTGCACGCGTGCCAGGAACTCCGCGGTGGCCGCGTGCTGCGGGGCGTCGAACACCTGAGAGGGCGGGCCCTGCTCGACGACGACGCCGTGTTCGAGGAACACGATGCGGTCGGCGACCTCGCGGGCGAACGACATCTCGTGGGTCGCCATCACGATCGTGGCGCCCTGCCGCTTCAGCTGCCGCACCAGGTCGAGCACCTCGCCGACCAGTTGCGGGTCGAGCGCGCTGGTGATCTCGTCGAGCAGCAGCACCTCGGGCTGCGTGAGGACGGCGCGCACGATCGCCACGCGCTGCTGCTGTCCGCCCGAGAGCCGGTCAGGATACTCGTCGGCCTTGGCGCCGAGCCCGAGAGTATCGAGCAGCTCGCGCGCCTTGGCCCGCGCCTCCGTCTTGCGCATGCCGTGCACGCGCACCGCCGCGAGCGTGACGTTGTCGAGCACGGTGAGGTGCGGGAACAGGTTGAAGTGCTGGAAAACGACACCGATCCGCGCCCGCACGGCATCGGCGTCGACCCGCGGGTCGGTGATGTCTTCGCCGGACAGGAAGATCTGTCCGTCGTCGATGCCCTCGATGAGGTTCATGGTCTTGAGCAGCGTCGACTTGCCCGAGCCCGAGGCGCCGATCAGCACGACGACCTCGTGCGTGCCGACCGAGAGGTCGATGCCGCGCAGCACGTCGTGGTCGCCGAAGCGCTTGCGCACGCCCCTGGCCTCGATCACGGGGACGCTCATACGACTCCTCCGGCCTGCTCGCGCTTGTTCAGACGCGCCGTGACGACATCGGTCAGGCGGATCATCGGCCAGCTGAGCACGATGAACATGAGACCGGCGACGACGTAGGGCGTGAAGTTGTAGGTCTCGGCGACCATCAGCTGAGCCGCGCGCACCGCATCGACCGCCCCGAGCACCGAGATCAGGCCGACATCCTTCTGCATCGACACGAAGTCGTTCATGAGGGCGGGGACGACCTTGCGCACGCCCTGCGGGATCACGACGATCCGCAGGGTCTGGCCGTGAGTGAGGCCGAGCGAACGCGCCGCGATGCGTTGCGAGGGGTGCACCGCCTCCATGCCCGCGCGGAGCACCTCGGCGACATAGGCCGAGTAGGTCAGGACCAGCGCGATCGTGCCCCAGAACATCGGAGGCATGCGCGGGAAGATCCCCAGCGCGGGGATGCCGAAGCCGACGAGGTAGAGCACGATCAGCAGCGGGATGCCGCGGAAGAAGTCGGTGTAGGCCGCGGCGAGCGCGCGCAGCGGGAAGAACACCGGGCCGCGCAGCGAGCGCATGGTGGCCAGGAGCGTGCCGAGGATCGCGACGCACACCACGGCGATGACGAGCACCAGCAGGTTGACGAGCAGGCCCTGGAAGATCGGTCCGATGCTCTGGAGTGCGACCTGCGGGTCGAAGAACGTCTGGCTGACGATCGCCCAGCCTGGAGTGTTGACGACGACCACGATCAGCACCGCCAACAGCGCGATGCTGCTGCCGAACGCGATCAGGACGGATCGGGTGGTCGCCCGACGCCGCAGAGCGCGGCGTGACAGCTCGAGCTCGCTCGGCTGCCACTCCGCGTCGACGGAGGTCGAGGTCATTTCAGGACGGGGACGTCGACCGCGTCGCTGAGCCACTTCTGCTGCAGCTCGTCGAGCGTGCCGTTGTCACGCAGGGCGTCGACCGCCTTGGTGACATCGGCCGTGAGGGCTGAGCCCTTGGGCAGCACGATGCCGAAGTCGTCTCCGCCGTTCGCGTCGGCGAACTGTCCGGTGACCACGCCGTCGTCGAGCTGAGCGCCGACGACGTAGAAGGCACCGGGAAGGTCGGTGATCATGGCGTCGATCTGACCGCCCTTGAGTGCGAGCACGACGTCGTCGACCGAGTTGAAGACGTTGAGGTCGGCCTCGCCGAGCTGAGCCTTGGCGACCGTGTAGCTGGTGGTGCCGCTGGCGACGCCGACCTTGGTGGCCTTGAGCTCGTCGATGGTCGTCGCCGACGCCGCGGGCGAGCCGCCGACCGCGACGACGGCCTGCGTGGTCGTGTAATACGGCGACGAGAAGTCGACGGCCTTCTTGCGGTCGTCGGTGATGGAGAACTGCTGCAGGTTGATGTCCCAGTCCTTGGGGCCGGGCGCGATGGCGCCGTCGAAGGTGGTGCGCACCCAGACGATGTCGTCGGCCGTGTAGCCGAGCTGCTCGGCGACGGCGTTGGCGACCGCACCCTCGAAGCCCTCGCCGTTGGAGGGGTCGTCGTCGACGAACCACGGCTCGTAGTTGGGCTCACCCGTGGCGATGGTGAGCTTGCCCTCGGTCACGGTCGGAAGTCCCGAGCCATCTCCGCTGCCGGAGTCGGTCGACGGCGTGCTGCACGCGGAGAGGGTGAGGGCGATGGCGGCGGCCGCAGCGGCGACGACCGTCGCGCGGCGGAGGGAGGGGGCGAAGGGCACGATGACTCCAGGGCGAGGAAGGGTATGGAGAAGACGGCGAGGCAGGACGGGTCTGCTTCTGCAGAGACGGGTCTGCCTCTACAGAGTAGGCGATGCGGCCAGTCGCCAATCGGCGAAATCGAAACCTGGGGACACGAAGCACGACACCAGGACCTCCTCCGCATCCAGCGGACGGGCGGCCTGCCAGACGCCGGCGGGCACCAGCACCTGCGCGGCGTCGTCGGGGCCGAGCACCACGGCGGTCGCCTCGCCCGGTTCCGCGCCATCGCCGCCGAGGCTCAGCTCGAGCCGCCCAGGTCCGTGCCACAGCCACAGCTCGTCGCTGGTCACGACGTGCCATTCGCTCTTCTCCGATGGACGCAGGAGGTAGTGGATGCAGGTGGCCGCCGGTCGTGGACCGTTCGGCGTCTCGACCGGCAGAGGGCTCGTCCAGGTTCGGCGGAACCAGCCACCCTCGGGGTGCGGGGCGAGGTCGAGCCGCTCGGCGGTCGTGGGGCGCTGTGTCATGAGACACCTCCGGTCTCGGGGGTGACCGCGGCGCGGTCGAAGGAGTCGATCGCGAAACGGACCTCGCCGGAGACGATCGTGGCAGCGGTGCGGCCCGCCCCGTGCTCGACGAGTTCGGGAACGGCGTCGGGGCCGGCCTGCACGTCGAAGAACGTCAGGTCGGCGAGGGCACCCACGGCGAGGTAGCCGGTGCGGTCGGGGCCCACGTCGATCCCCATGGCGTGTGCCCCGCCGAGAGTCGCGGCACCCAGCAGGCGGGCATGCAGGTCGCGGTCGGTGTAGCCCTGCGAGCGGGCGATGCGCGCGAGCTCGGCCACGTCGGCCAGCACATCGAGCGAGGGGCTCGACGACAGCGAGTCGGTGCCCACGGCGATCGGACTGCCCTCGCGCAGATACGCCGCGATCGGCGGCTCCTCGAGTCCGATGACGGCGTTCGACCGCGGACACAGGGCCACGGTCGTGCGGCGCTCGCGCAGGATGGCACGGTCCCTGGCGCTCATGTAGACACCATGGGCGATATGGCAATCGGGCCCGAGCACGCCGAGCTGATCGACGAACTCGGTGGCGCTGGTACCGAATCCGGCCTTGCGCAGCTCCTGGAAGCTGGCGAGCCCCGCGGTATGCCAGGCCTGTGGATGCTCGTGCGCGAACTCGCTCTCGAACGCGGCCTCTCCGAGGTGGATGTGGATGCGCCCGCCGCGCTCGCGCACGATGTCGGGGATCTCCAGGAGCGGCTCGATGTCGAGCGAGTACGGGGCGTGCGGCGACAGGCCGGTTCCGGGCGGGGTCGGCAGCGCGTCGAGGGCCTGCTCGACCTGGGTGCGTCCGGTGCGCGCCCAGTCGGCGTTGGTCCAGCTCATCACCTCCCAGTAGGTGATGCCGTGCAGCCGGGCGTCGTGCAGAGCTGTCGCCGCCGCACGATCGGTCACCACGTCGGCCACGGCCGTCGTGCCGGAGCGCAGCGCCTGAGCCGCGCCGTCCGCCGCATCCGCCGCCCAGTCGCGACCGCTTTCGTACACCGGGTCGAATGCCCGCACCCAGTCGTCGAAGCCGTCGTACTGGCCACGGCCGACCGAGGCCATGCCGGTGTACTGCAGGTGCGTGTGGGCGTTCACGAGTCCGGGGGTCAGCACGCCCGGCCAGTGCACCTCGTCCGCGTCGATGCCGCGCTCGGACAGCGATCGGAGCACCCACTCGCGTTCGCCGACATGCATGATCCGCCCCTCGCGCACGGCGACCGCGCCGTCGACGATGGGAGGCGCGGTGATCGGCACCACGAGACCTGCCGAGTAGACGGTGACGGCGGTCATGCGGACTCTCCTCGGAATCGCGGCGAGCGCCACTCGCGCTGCGCGTCGACCTGCGCGCGGCTGCGCTGGTCGATGTGCTCTCCGCGCAGGGCGAGAGCGGCGGTGCCGATCGTGACGTCGGCCTCGGCCGGGAGCGGATGCACGCCGGCGGGCAGTTCATGGGCGAGAAGGTGCTCGACGGCGAAGAGCTGCACCGAGAACGACAGGTCCATGATCTCGATCGGGTTGCCCTCCCCCGCGGACAGGTTCACACATCCGCCGCGGGCGATCACGAGCGCCCCGGTGCCGGCGCGCTCGACGAAAGTGGAGACCTCGCCGTTCACTCCCTCATACGGTCGCAGCGTCGAGGCATCGAGGTCGATCTCGTGCGGGACGCCACCCGCGACCGCGACGATCGCCGCCGTGCGCAGCACCTCGGCGTCGACCGTGTGCGGCGCCCCTGTGGCCGAGACGACGAGCGCACCGGGGGCGAGATCGTGCAGACGTCCGATGCGGTACCCGTCGTGCGCGGCCCTGAGGGCGCGCACCGGATCGGTCTCGCTGACGCCGACCTGCGCGCCGAGCGCACGCAGGTGGGCGGCGACGCCCTCGCCGACGGGCCCGTAGCCGACCACGACCGCCGGCTGGTCACGAAGGCGGATGCCGGCGTCGTCCAACGCGTCCGCGATCGCGAACACGCACGACTGCCCGGTGCCGTATCGGTTGTCGAAGGAGGTCTTGGTCAGGGCGTCGTTCACCGCGATCACGGGGATCTCGAGCACGCCCTCCCGCTCCATGAGCCGCAGCGGTGTGAGACCGCTCGTGGTCTCCTCGGCCGCACCTCGCAGCTGCGGCGCGAGAGACTCCTCATGCGCGAGGCGGATCAGGTGCGAGCCGTCGTCGAGCAGCAGGTCGAAGCCGCGGCGCAGGAACGACACGGCGGCGGCGCGTTCGGCGGCTCCCGAGAGCGAGGGATCGCCGTCGACCGGGATCCCGCGGGAACGCAGCACCTCGGCGACCTCGACGTCGATCTCATCGGGGTGGGCGTAGACGGCGACCGTGGCTCCCGCATCCCGCAGCAGCAGGGCGAGCTGGGCGGTCTTCGGCTCGAGCACCATCGCGATGCCGATGCGCACTCCGCGCACCGTGCCGTTCTCGCGCAGACGCCGCGCACGGTCGGTCGCGACGGGCATATGGCGTCCGGCCGCATCGACGCGATCCTCGGCCCTCTCGCGGGGCGGCAGCGCCTCACCGTCGAGCAGGATCTCGGGCGTCCCTCCCGGCGCGAACACGACCCCCGCGTCGCCGAGATGCGCACCGAGCGCCGGAAGCAGAGCGCGGAGAGCCTCGGCCACGCCATCCGTCCCGATGACCGAGAAGTCCCGGCCCGACACGAGCAGGTTGGTCTCACGGGCGAAGCGGCGCACCAGCCGCTGGGCGGTCACGGTCTCGTCGGTCACCAGTCAAGGGTAGAGCCCGCGGGGGTGGCCGAATGCCAGGGCGAGGCAGACCCGCAACCGGAATGTGTCCGTGCATTTCGGGGACTCTGGATTCGTCCACGCCCTTCCCCTTTCATGGGGGCATGACCCGTCAGATCCGCTTCAACGCCTTCGACATGAACTGCGTCGCCCACCAGTCGTCCGGCCTGTGGCGGCACCCCGACGACCGCTCGCGCCAGTACAACACCATCTCGTACTGGACGGAGCTTGCGAAGCTGCTGGAGAGCGCGACCTTCGACGGCATCTTCATCGCCGACGTGCTCGGCACCTACGACGTGTACGGCGGCACGAACGAGGCCGCTATCCGCAACGGCGCGCAGGTGCCGGTGAACGACCCGATCCTGCTGGTGAGCGCGATGGCCGCGGTCACCGAGAACCTGGGCTTCGGCATCACGGCCGGCACCGCGTTCGAGCACCCCTACCCGTTCGCGCGCCGGTTGAGCACCCTCGACCATCTCACGCAGGGCCGCGTCGGCTGGAACGTCGTGACCGGATACCTGCCCAGCGCCGCGCGCAACATGGGCCAGGAGGACCAGCTCGCCCACGATGACCGCTACGACCACGCGGACGAGTACGTCGAGGTGCTCTACAAGCTCTGGGAGGGGTCGTGGGAAGACGACGCCGTGGTCGAGGACCGCGAGCGCGGCATCTTCACCGACCCGGCCAAGGTGCACCCGATCGGGCATGAGGGGAAGCACTTCAGCGTGCCCGGCATCCATATCTCCGAACCCTCGCCACAGCGCACGCCGGTGATCTACCAGGCCGGTGCGAGTCCGCGCGGCGTGAAGTTCGCGGCCGAGAACGCCGAGGCCATCTTCGTCGCCGCCCCCTCGAAGGAGGTGCTCGCCGGAACGGTCAAGCGCATTCGCGACGCCCTCGAGGCGGCAGGACGCGACCGGTACGACGCCCGCATCTACACGCTGCTCACCGTGATCACCGCCGCCACCGCCGAAGAGGCGACGGCGAAGCACGCGGAGTACCTCTCCTATGCGAGCCCCGAAGGCGCCCTGACGTTCATGTCGGGGTGGATGGGCGTGGATCTGTCGCAGTACGCCGAGGACGAGCCGGTCGGGAACGTCGAGTCGAACGCGATCCAGTCGGTTCTGCAGCATCTGAAGGAAGAGGCCGACCTCGGCCGCGAATGGACCGTCGGCGACTTCGGACGCCACAACGCGATCGGCGGCCTCGGCCCCACGATCGTCGGGTCCGGCGTCGAGATCGCCGACGAGCTGCAGTCCTGGATCGAGGCGACCGACATCGACGGCTTCAACCTCGCCTACGCGGTCACCCCCGGCACCTGGCAGGACATCATCGAGCACGTGATCCCGGTGCTGCGCGAGCGCGGCGCCTATCCCGAGGAGTACGCGCCGGGCACTCTTCGCAACAAGCTCCACGGCCGCGGCGACCGGGTGCAGGACACGCACCGCGCCGCGAAGTACCGCGTCGGGGCGTTCGCGAAGGCGTGAGAGGTGACGTCAGTCGTCGCTGCGGCTGAAGATCCCGCGGAGCACCAGGAAGACCACGACCGCGACGACGGCGACGATCATGAGCTTGAAGATGAAGGCCAGCACCGAGAACAGCGCGCTCACGATCCACCACGCGATCACGACGGCGAGGATGACGCCGAGGATGGTCCAGATGTTCTTGGTCATGCCTCCAGCCTACGGAGTCGCGGCCGAGGGAATCTCGTCGAGCGACCGGTAGACGGGAAGTCCGAGCTCCTGCGCGATCTCGACGTCCTTGTCCGCACCCGACGACTCCCCCGGCAGACGCAGCACGGCATCGCAGTGCTGCAGCAGGCGGCGGGCCGTCTCGTACATCACGTCGCCCTCTCCGGCATCCACCGGGTCGAGGGTGCGCAGCACCGGAAGCGCCACCCATTCGCCGATCATCGGCACGTGGCCGAGGCGGAAGATCGGGCCCGCGGCCTCCTCCAGGCGGGCGAGGTTCCTCGCGATGAGGGCGGGGTCGCCGTCGGCGCCCGAGCGGTAGGGGCCGGCGATCAGGATCAGCAGTGGCGTCGTCATGGGGATGACTGTAGTCTGAATCATGCACAATCGTGCAACTTCGTGAGGAAACGCATGCTCGCCGCCCAGCGCAAAGACCACCTGCTCGACCTTCTCGCCCGTGATGGACGGGTGGTGGCCAAGACCGTCGCCGACGAGGTCGGGGTCTCGGAGGACGCGATCCGACGCGACCTCCGGGAACTCGCCGAAGAGGGAAAGCTCCAGCGCGTGTACGGCGGCGCCCTGCCGATCCCTGCCCCGGAGGCCCCGGTGAGCGAACGCACCGAGCTGGCGACCGCGAGCAAGGAGCGCGTCGCACGCGCGGCCGTGGCCACCATCCGGCCCGACTCGACGATCATCCTCGATGCCGGCACGACCACTCTCGCCATGGCCCGGATACTGCCCTCCGGCACGGGGCTCACGGTGATCACGGCGAGCCCGACCGTCGCACTCGCGGCGGCGGAGCACTCGGACGCACGGGTGATCATGGTCGGTGGGGAGCTCTCTCGACACTCACTGGTGACCGGCGGCGGAATGGCGATGGAGGCCATCCAGCACCTCGCGGCCGACACCTTCTTCCTCGGCGCCACCGGCATCGATCCCGCACGCGGCCTGACCACCGGCGAGCTCGACGATGCCGTCACCAAGCGGGCACTGGCCTCGCGCTGCACCGAGACCGTCGTGCTCGCGAGCGAGGAGAAGATCGGCGCTGTCGCGCGCTATCCCATCCTCGCGCTCGACGCCGTCACCGCGATCATCACCGACCCGGCCGACGACAACCCGCTCACCGCGGAGGTCGAGTCGAGGATCGCCGGACAGGAGTGATGGGCGTGGGCGGCGAGCGCACGAGCATGATCCCCTGAGCTTCACGCCCCTCCGGTTCCGGCCGACGCCGGTCAGAGCTGGGCGCGACCGAGTCCGGGGAAGTCGAGCGAGGTCTGCTCCTGATCGCGCCAGGCACGGTGCACGAGGACGTCGGGACTCGACACCCGATAGGCGTCGCGCAGCGCGGCGACGCACCTATCGGCGAACTCCCGATAGTCGGCCGCGTACGCAGGCAGCGCGAGTTCCGAGGTCCAGTTCGGCTGCGCGACCCCCGGCTCTTCCCAGCCGGCGGCCTTCAGCACCGTCTCGTCGGCATCCGTGACCACATCGAGTCCCGGCGCCTCGGCGTACAGCTTGTCGGGATCTCCGGCGAACTGGACGTAGCGCAGCGGGTCACCGTCGACCGACACGATGAGGAACACCTGGTCGGTCACACCGCGGAGCGCCGTGACGAGACGGAGCCCGAAGGCTCCCCACGCCGACGGCTGCGCGTCGGATGCCCGCGGGACGGAACGCTGCGCGACGGCGTCTCGGCTCGTCGCAGCCCACGGCATCGGCTCAGGCGTGCGGATCGTCTCGAAGTCGAGGTCGGGATCATCCATGGGTACGAACTTCAGCCACGGCTGCAGCTCCGGCCGCTCGAACCCGAGCATCTCGAATCCCTGCTCGGCTGCTCGTGGATCGAGGGTGCCGAGTCGCGCCAGCCCTCGACGGTCCGGCCCGTCTCTGCCGGGCTCTACGGTGACCGTGATGCCGCGATACGTACCGCGGTGTTCGACGCGGAAGCACTCCAGCTGTTCATCCGGAGAGATGTTGCGTACCCACCCGTTCCCGATCCGCCGGAAACCCTCGACCGGGGTCGAGCTCCAGAGTGCCCAATGGCCTCCGGGTGTGGCGAGCGGGTACTCCGTGTTCCCGACGCGGACGTAGCGTCCTGACTTCTGCACGTTCAGCCCCCCGGCTTCCGGGTCGGCGCGGCGACCCCGCGCGTCGGCGTCGCCGACAGAGAGCTGCATGTCATACGAGCCACCCTAGGCGAGCCGTCCGACGCCGCGGATGACGAGCGCCCGGGCGAGGTCGCGCAGCTGCTGCGCCGAGTACCCCACCCGTCGCCCGAGCGCGACCGTGGTCATCACATGCTCTGGAGGGTTTGTCATGATCTTCCCCATCCTTTCGGCATCAGAGTCCACATAAGCACGTGGGGTTCATCATTGAGGGATGGAGATGCAGGAGATCATCGAGACGGTCCGCGGCTTCCCGCAGGGTGCCGAACGGCGGGTGGGGTGAGCATGTCCACTGCGCAGGGCATGACCGAGACCGAGCGACGGATCGTCGCGGTGTGGGCGGCCGACTGCGCGGAACGGGTGCTGCCCCTGTTCGACGCGGAGGCACCCGACGACGACCGCGCGCGCGACGCCATCGCGCGAGCTCGAGCCTTCGCACGGGGTGAGCTCACGGCTGCGGGAGAGATCCGTCGCCGCTTCGTCGCGGGCCGGGCCGCCCACAGCGCCGCTTCACCCGCGGGGGTCGCCGCAGCCCGCTCGGCCGCCCAGGCCGCAGGGGTCGCGCACATGGGTGCCCATGCGCTCGGAGCCGCCGCCTACGCCGTGAAGGCCGTGGAGCTCACGCACCCGGAGGACCCGGATGCCCGCGCCGCCGAGGTGCGGTGGCAGCTCGCCGCCCTGTCGCCCGAGGTCGCATCCGCACTCCGGCGACTGCCTCCCCTCGGCTCCGACACCGCGGGCCCCCTCGGCCCGGGCCTGCTCGCCTCCGGCACGCTCGGGGAGGTGATCCGCGAGATCCAGGCCGCCCTCGGCGCCTGAGGCTCACGACCCGCTTCAGCCCCGATTCAGCGTCGAGCGGCCACACTGGAGGCATGCGGATCCTGGTGGTGGACGACGAGGTGCGTCTGGCCGAGGGCGTGCGCCGCGGCCTGGAGGCCGAGGGCTTCGCCGTCGACGTGGCACACAACGGCGTCGACGGACTCTGGCGCGCGCGTGAGACACGGTACGACGCGATCGTGCTCGACCTGATGATGCCGGGCATGAGCGGCTGGAAGGTGTGCGAGGCGCTCAGGGCCGAAGAGAACTGGACCCCCGTGCTGATGCTCACGGCGAAGGACGGCGAGTGGGACCAGGTCGAAGCGCTCGAGACCGGGGCCGACGACTACGTCACCAAGCCCTTCTCGTTCGCGATCCTCGTCGCGCGCCTGCGTGCTCTCGTGCGGCGCGGAGCCGTCGCGCGTCCGGCGATCCTGGAAGCGGGCGATCTGCGGCTCGATCCCGCAGCGCACCGGGTCTGGCGGGGCGAGACTCCCGTGAGCCTGACCGCTCGGGAGTTCTCGGTGCTCGAATACCTGATGCGTCATCGCGGCCAGGTGCTGTCGAAGCGCACCCTCATCGACGGCGTCTGGGACGACGACTTCGACGGCGATCCCAACATCGTCGAGGTCTACGTCGGGCACCTGCGCCGCAAGCTCGACAAGCCGTTCGGACGCGAGGCGATCGAGACCATCCGTGGAGCGGGCTACCGGCTGGCGGCCGACGGTGGCTAGTCGCAGTTGGCGCTCTGTGCGCGGCAGGACCACGCTCGGCGCCACCGTCGTCGTCGCCGTCGCACTCCTCATCGGCGCCTTCTCGTTCTACGGCGTGCTCAGCGCCAGCATCCACGGCAGCACCGAGCGCGCGGCGGAACAGCGCCTCGAAGAGCTCACCGAACGCACAGACGGCCCAGGCGGCAAGGGCATCGATGCGCTCGACGACGAGATCCTGCAGATCATCGGTGCGGACGGTTCGGTGCGCGCCGCCAGCGAAGACGCCAGGGAGAAGCTCGGGTCGACACCCCTCCCCGTCGACGACGATCCGCAGACGACCACTGTCGACGGAGAGACCGTCCTCGTCGTCTCGGAGGACATCGAGCGCGACCAGACCCTCGTGCTCGCCGTCTCGATGGAGGACGATGCCGAGACCCTCGCCACGGTCGCGACGCTGCTGGCCATCGCCCTCCCCCTGCTTCTGCTGCTCGTCGCCGTGACCACATGGTCGGTGGTCGGCCGGGCCCTCCGCCCGGTCGAGCTCATCCGCGAAGAGGTCGACGGCATCACCGCAGAGCGCCTGCACCAGCGGGTACCGGTGCCGGAGACCGCCGATGAGATCGCCGCGCTCGCGACGACCATGAACGGCATGCTCGATCGGCTCGACGCGGCGGCCACCGCGCAGCGGCGCTTCGTCTCGGACGCTTCCCACGAGCTGCGCTCGCCCCTCGCGACGATCCGTCAGCATGCCGAACTGGCCCAGGCCCATCCCGATGTGACGAGCATCGGCGAACTCGCCGAGGTGGTGTCGGAGGAGGGACTGCGCCTGCAGGGCATCGTCGAATCACTGCTGCTGCTCGCCCGCCTGGATGAGGGAGCGAGCACCCATGACGAGGCGGTCGACCTCGACGACATCGCCCTCGGCGAGGTGCGCCGGCTCCGGGCCGCGGGAATCGACGTCGACGGCTCCGGGATCCACGCCGCCCGGGTGCACGGCGACCCGCGACTGCTCGGGCAGCTGGTGCGAAACCTCGCCGACAACGCCGTGCGCCACAGCCGCGGGCGCGTCGCGATCGGGGTGACGCCATCGGACGGATACGTGTTCGTCACGATCGAGGACGACGGCACCGGAGTGCCGACCGAGGAGCGGGAGCGGATCTTCGAACGCTTCGTCCGCCTCGACGAGGCCCGCAGCCGCGACGCCGGAGGCAGCGGATTGGGCCTCGCGATCGCCCGCGGCATCGCCGCCAGCGGCCACGGCACCCTCACGGTCGACGACTCCCGCTGGGGTGGTGCGCGCTTCGTGCTCACCCTGCCCCTCGGCGCCTGACCAGACGGACCCGAGGTTCCTGAAGAGGTCTTCAGGACGCTTCAGGGAGGCTTCAGCGCCCGCGGGAGACCATCGAGACATGGACGACAAGACACCCACCCCCGACCAGACGCCCGCTCCTGACCAGACGCCGCAGAGCACTCCGGATGCCGAGACCGTGCCGGTGACCCCGCCCCCGACGCCCGGCGCGGAGGCCCCGATCGCGGGCTCCGGACAGCACCCGGTCTTCCCCGCCGCAGAACCCGTGCCCGCTCCCGCGACGGCCGCATCGAAGCCCGGCCGCACGCGCGCGCTCCTCATCGGCGGAGGCATCGCTGCGGCCGTCGTCCTGGCGGGTGGCGGCGTCGCGGTCGGCGCGGCGATCGGCGACGAGTTCGGCGACGACGATCGCTCGTCGATGTCCGACGACGGCCCCCGCCACGATGCGGATGACCACGGTCCGCGCGGCGACGACCGCGGAGACGACGACCGCGGCAACGCCCCCTCGAACGGCCGCGGCCCGGTGACCGGAATCGGCACGGCATCCGCCGACGAGCTCATCGAGATCGCCGACGCCGCGCGGGGAGCAGCCGATGGCGAGGTCACCTCGATCGACGCGAAGCGCGACGGCACCTGGGAGGTGCAGCTGACGACAGCCGCCGGGGCGGAGACCGAGGTCCGGGTCGACGAGGCCCTGGTCGCATCCGTCACCTCCACCGACGCGGCCGACGGTGACGACACCGGCCCCGCGCTCACCCTCGACGACGAGACGATCCGCGCCCTGGTCTCCGCCGCACTCGCCGAGGCCGAGGGGATGATCACCGACCTCGATGTCGACGGCGACGACGTGAGCCCCTACGACGCCTCGGTGCTCACCTCGGACAACCGCTCGATCGACATCGACTTCAGCGCCGACTTCGCCGTCGTCGGAACCGACATCGACTGAGCAGATCAGGGCCGCGTCCTGTCGGGCGGACCCGAGACGCCCGACTCGACGGTGCCGCCGCTCCCACCCGGGGGCGGCGGCACCGTCGCATCCGCCGGGCCTCGAAGCCGATTAGCATTCAAGGATGACGAACTCCGATCCGATCGACGACATCTCCATCGGCGGTGAGGTGATCCGCCTCGGGCAGTTCCTCAAGTTCGCCGGACTCCTCGACTCGGGTGGCGACGCCAAAGAGGTCATCATCGACGGGTACGTGACGGTGAACGGCGAGATCGACCGCCGCCGAGGACGCCAGTTGCGCGACGGCGACCTGGTGTCGTTCGAGGGACGAACGGTCCGCGTCCGCCCGTGACCGTCTGACTCCTCGTCAGCCGCCGCTCACGCAGGCGTCACATCCATTCGAGCACCTGCTCGATCAGGATGCCCACGCCGATGACGGTCATGGCGATGCCGGCGATCCGCGTGACCACCGAACTCGCGCGGGGCCGGGTGCGCAGCAGTCGACGGGCGAGCAGACCGACCGTCGTATAGACGATCGCGATGTTGAGCAGGTGCAGTCCGCCCAGCGCGAGCATCTGCGTCGTCGACGGCCAGCCATTCGGACTCGTGAACTGCGGCAGCAGGGCGAGGAGCAGCAGGAGCCCCTTCGGGTTGATGCCGCTGACACCGGATCCGCGCAGGAACTGCCCCCACCCTCCGGTCGCGATCGGCTCGCCGCTCTCCGCGATCGGAGCCGGACGGCTGGCCAAGGTCGTGGCTCCGAGGAAGATCAGGTAGAGCGCACCGACCACCGTCAGGGTCGTGAGGGTGACGGGATACGCGGTGACCAGCGCGCCGAGACCGAGAGCGACGGCGACGATCACGACGGTGTATCCGGCGATCATCCCGAGGATCGACGGTGCAAGGGAGCGTGCACGCAGGCCTGCGGAGATCGCATACGCCCAGTCGGCGCCGGGGGTCAGCGCGAGCATGACGGCGACCACCCAGAACTGCATCACCAGAGCGATATCCATCGGTTCTCCTCAATCCGAGGAAGAGACTACGAAGGATCAAGCGAAAGGTGCTCCGATTCTTCGAGCCATCCGCGCCTTCACCTGCAAGAATTGTCGTCATGGACGCACTCGACCGGGAGATCCTCTCTCTGCTGCAGGATGACGGCCGGATGAGCGCGACCCACCTCGCCTCGCAGGTCGGCCTGAGCCTGTCCGCCTGTCATCGCCGGCTCAAAGAACTGGAGCAGTCCGGCGCGATCGAGCGGTACCGCGCGGTGGTCGCCCCGGCAGCGGTCGGCCTCACCTTCGAGGCCATCGTCTTCGTGACGATCGGGCGCACCGACAAGGACACGATCGTGGCGTTCGAAGAGGCCGTCGTGGCGATCCCCGCGGTCGTCGAGGCGCAGCGTCTGTTCGGCGACCCCGACTACATGCTGCGCATCCTCACCCGCGACATGGGCGCCTACCAGGAGCTCTACGACAACACCCTCGGCGCCCTGCCCGGCGTGCAGCGTCTCACCTCGACCATGGTGATGAAGCGGCTCGGGGCCGATCGGGCCGTGCCGATCCCCTGACGCAGCAAGGACAGCGCCGGCGCTCTGATCAGACCGCGACAGCGCTGATCGATGCGTGCGGACGGCGTCCGTCCTGCACCCGGGCGTCGCTGTCGACCACGCGGAAGCCGGCGCGCTCCAGCAGCACGGACAGCCCCTCGACTGACCAGTAGTGCGCCGTCGTGACGGCATGCGGGAAGGGCTCCCCGTCGACCCCGGCGAAGAACCCGACCAACAGGGCTCCCCCGTCGCGGAGAACGCGTCGAGCATGGGCGAGGAGGACCGCGAGCTCATCCGGCCCTGCGTGGATCAGCGAGTACCAGGCGAGCACGCCGCCGAGGGAGCCCGAGGCGACGCCGACGTCTGTCAGCGATGCCACCCGATACGGAACGTGCGGGAACCGCGCGCAGGCACCGGCGACGAACTCCGGCACCAGGTCGATGCCTTCGGCGTCGATCCCTCGTTCGGCGAGGAACGCGGTCCAGTGCCCCGGGCCGCACCCGGCATCGAGGATGCGCCCGTCGACCGCATCCGCCCAGCCCCCGATGCGCTCCCGGTCGGCCTCGTCCATCTGCCCGATGTCGCCGAACAGCTGCGTGTACTCGGCGGCACGTGCGGCGTATCCGTCTCGGATGCGCCGGTCGCTCCCTGAGTCGTCCACCACGGCTCTCCCCTCAGCGTCCATTCGCGATCACCGTCGTCCACGGTATCCGGATCCCGCCGCAGCACCCCCTCGACGCCCGGACACGACGACCGATACTGTCTGGTCATGACTACGACCGACGCGCCGGTGCGCTCACCTCGTTGGCACCTTCTCGGTTCGCTGCCCTTCGCGGCGGCCGCGCTCGTCCTCGTGAACGGGCTCTACATCTTCCTGGTGGCGCTCGGAAACATCACCGACTACGGCACCAACTTCGATTTCGTGCAGCACGTCTTGGCGATGGACACCACGAACTTCGGCCAGGAGGCCGGCAAGGGGCTCGATCCCGACGTGATGTGGCGGGCGATCGACAACCCTGTGCTGTGGAACATCGCCTACATCGGCGTGATCATCTGGGAGTCGCTGAGCGCGATCGTCCTGATCGTCGCGGTCGTGTTCTTCGTGCGCGGATTCCTCGGCCACGGCTTCCACGCCGCCCGCGTGTGGTCGTCGATCGGACTGGTGATGATCATCCTCCTCTTCGTGGGCGGGTTCATCTCGATCGGCGGCGAGTGGTTCCAGATGTGGCGCTCCACCTCGTGGAACGGACTCGACCCCGCCTTCCGCAACTCGGTGATCGCCGGCATCGGCCTGGTGCTGCTGCACCTCCCCTCGCCCCGCTGGGACGACACCGCACCGCGTCGCGACGCCTCTCGCTGATCGAGGTCGCTGCATCGACCCGGGTTCAGTCGCGGAGAATCGAGTGCTGCTCGCCCTTCGCCGGCGGTGTGTATGCGCAGGTGTCACCCGCACACAACTGCGGCTTGCGCCGCGCGAAGCGCTGGGCAACAACGCATCCCAGGCAGATCCCGAAGGCTGTCTCCAGGTACAGCAGGAGAAGACACACCCCGCAGATCACCTGAGCGACGATTGTCGGCAGGCCCAACCATCCCAAGCTGAAGCACCCCGCGAGGGACATTCCTAACCCCATGCCCCAGGCAAGGATCTTCGACCGCGCCTCCACCCACTCCGGACGCTGCGGGCGAGTGATCAGCGCACCCAGGATGAGCGTAGGAGTGAAAGCTGTTCCGACGAACAACCGCAGCATCATCTCGATGGCGAACACGATTCCGAAGATCCGCATCGGCTGCAGGTCACCGGTGATCACACTCCAGAGCCACGCCGAGAAACCAGCCAGGAACAGGATCCCCGCTGACGCTCGAACCGCGCGTTCGTTCACGACCGGAGTGTCGATGCCCTCGACCCACTGACCGACGACGGGCTGTTCCTTCACGGGCTGAGATGAGCGCATGGACGAAATAATACCCCGGGGGGTATAATCGGAATCACTTCGATCCAAGGAAAGGTGCAGGAGATGTGCGCTCGCGTGACGTGTGGCCAGTGCGGTAAAGCAACGTGGGAAGGTTGCGGTCAGCATGTGGAGGAGGCGCTCTACGGGGTCCCCGACGATCAGCGGTGCGAGGGGCACCCGCATGGCGCGGCGTAGCCTGCGAGCCGTCGCACTCGGGGCGGCTCTCGCCCTCTCCGTCGCGATGAGCGGCTGCGCTGCCACGGCGTCTCCCTCTGTAGCGATCGGCGAAGACACGGTCGTTGTCGATGTGCGCACCCCCGCGGAGTACGCCGAGGGCCATCTCGACGGCGCCATCAACATCGACCTTCAATCCCCGGAATTCGACACGACCATCTCGGAGCTCGATCCCGAGGATGAGTACGTCGTCTACTGCCAGTCCGGCAACCGATCCGCGCAGGCGGTCGCCGCGATGGAAGCCGCGGGACTCGACGTGCAGGACGCGGGCGGGATCTCTGAGGCCGCAGAGGCCACCGGTCTCCCCGTCATCCGATGACGTCCCCCACCCCGCTACCCACGGCTCGGAATGAAAGGACCACAATGACCACCCTCACTGTCACCGGTGACGCCGGGGCCGCGACGGCGAACTGCCGATCTTCCACACCCCGCGCTTCGACTCGCTGACACGCATCGGCGACGATCTGTACGACGCTGGACCGCGATCCTGCGGCAAGGACTCTCAGACCACTCGTATTCCGAGGACACCCCCCACAACTGGGTCTATCCCTCGATCGAGCGCGATCGTAGGGTATGACGAGGTCAACGCTCAGGGCTGGACGCCCACTCTCCCCCTCCCCCACGGTCGTCCAGCCCTGATGTGGGATCTGCGTCACCACGGCACGAGAGCGAAGACCTACGCATCGCCGTCTCGGGAGCACGCAGGATCATGGCCTCCAGTTACCGATTGCGGGATGCATCGCGGTTGCGTGCACTCGCAACACCAAGACTTGAAACGTGCCTATACGTGTGGGGATCATCGACGATCAACCGGCACTGGTGTTGGGCATCACGGTCCTGGTGAATGCTCAGCCTGATATGACGTTCATCGGCGCGTTCCGCAGCGTTCCCGAGCTTCTGTCTGCCGGGACGACACTGGACGTGGTGTTGGTCGACCCGGTGCTCGACGAGGGACGGGCACAGGCGGCTTCTGTGGCGGCACTGTTGTCGTGCGGCATCGGGGTTCTCTTCTTCACAGCCGCCACGCAACCCCGATCCTCGTTCGATGCGCTCGAGCACGGAGGCGTGGAGACGATCCAGAAGACCGACCCGCTCCATCGGGTCGTCGCGGGCATACGTGCAGCGCAGCGGAGTCGATCAGGGTGGTCGATCGTCGGCTCCCAGATGCGAACCCCCGACTCCGCACCCGAGGTCTCGCTGTCACCGCGTGAGCACCAGGTGCTGGAGTTGTATGCCGCCGGCGCTACGGCCTCGCAGGTCGCGGAAGCGCTGGGCATCACCCGGAACACCGTCGTGGACCATATCAAGCGCATCCGCCTGAAGTACGTCGTCGCAGGACGGCCGGCCTTCACCAAGGTGGATCTCTTCCGGCGCGCTGTCGAAGACGGACTGGTGGTTGGCGAGTCCGCGTGACGGTTCGTTCACGCCTCCATGATGACGGCGCCGAGAACGGTGGTGACGTTGGTCGCCGACTCCGGCAGATCGGCTGACGTGCTCCACTTACGCTGCTCGCCGGCGGCGAGGCCATCCACCACGGTCACACCGCGGGCGTAGACAGCGCTTCGTAGAGGACGTTCGCGGCGCCTTGAGGCCCGCACCGTTATGAACGAGCGCTCTCCTCGTCTCTCCCCTGAAAACCCCAGACCATGAGGCACCCCGGAGGAGAGACCATGACGAGGACAAGCAGGCGGAGATCGCGGCCCCGCACCCGGAGAACTCCCGTGCTCATCGCTACGGGTGTCGTCGCCGGCGCGATCGCGCTGGGACTCGCCGCGGCAGGGACGACCACGGCGGCTCTCTCGGCGAGCCAGACCATGCCCGGCGCCACCATCACAGCGGGAAGCCTCGACCTCACCGTGAACGGCACCGACAGCGCAGAACTCGGAGCGTACTCGGTGGTCCCCGGAGCGCCACAGGCCCATGCGTTCACGGTGACCAACACGGGGACCACGGCAGCCGACCTGACCACGACGATCGCGGTGTCGTCCACAGAGCCGATCAAGGAGAGCATGCGCGCACGCGTGACGACGGTCGCGGATAGGGAGGGCTGTGTAGCGAATCTCGCCGGCGCACAAGGCGCGCTCGACGGTTTCAGCTCCTCCGGCTACGCGACCGTCGAGGCCGGCGAGTCCGTGATCGTGTGCCTCGAGCTCTCACTCCTCGACACCACACCGATCACACAGGCCGGACAGTCGGCGTCGTTCACGGCCACCGTCACCGGAACACAACGAGATCGATGAGCCACCAGATCTCTCTCGGCGGAGGTGTTATGAATGCGCCCGCCCGCCGTCTCTCCAATGAAACAAGCACCACCAGAGCTTCGACCTCCACTCCTAGAAAAGGAACCCACATGAACAAGCTGGCCAAGAGCTCCATCGCCGTCACCGCCGGAATCGCCCTCCTCATGGGAGGCGCTGGATCCCTCGCCTTCTGGAACGACACGATCGACGCCGGTACCACCGGTTCGATCAGCGCTGGAACCCTGTCGCTCTCGAACGCGACCGCCGGCTCCTGGACGGACCAGAACGGCAATGCGCTCGACATCGCGAGCTTCCGTGCAGTCCCGGGCGACGTGCTCACCTACACGACCACGATCGACGTCACGGCGATCGGCGACAACCTCACCGGAACGATTGGCATCGGCACGGCGTCGATCGCCCCCGCCACGGCGGGCGCGGCAGACACCGAACTCGCCGCTCTGCTGACCGAGTCGGCGACCTTCACCGTCAACGGCTCGGCGGTCAACACCTTCACCGCTACCGGGACACCCCAGCCGGTCGACGTCACCGTGACCATCAGCTGGCCGTCGGGAAACCCGGCAACGGACAACCTCGCCAAGCTCGGCAGCGTGTCTCTCGCAGACTTCGCCATCACCGCCACCCAGGCCTGACTCCCCGCGGGCGGACTCCCACCCCGCCTGATTTCCCCGACCGGGCGGGATCCCCATCCCGCCCGGTCCCCCGCGTCCTTTCGACGCACTCGATGAACGGACCCCCATGACCACTCTCGCGATCCCGGCGACACGTCCTCGCTCCACAGGCTTCCTGGGTCGATCGCTGTACCTCGTGGGCCAGGGGATCGGCCTCTTCGTCCTGGTCGGGTTGCTGCTCGTCGCAGGTGCAACGATCGCCGTCCCCGCTCTCCTCGGGGCCACCCCGCTCGCTGTGCTGACCTCCTCGATGGAGCCGACCTACCCGCCCGGCACGCTCATCGTGGTGCAGCCGACCCCCGCCGACGCCATCCGCGGCGGCGATGTGATCACGTTTCAGCTGCACTCGGGCGAGCCGACTGTCGTCACTCACCGGGTGATCGAAGTCGCTGTGAACGCGGCGGGAGACCACGTCTTCCGCACGCAGGGTGACAACAACCTCGATCCCGATGTGCAGGCCGTGCGGGAAGTGCAGCTTAAGGGCAAGCTCCTCTACGCGGTCCCGGGTCTCGGCTGGGTGCAGAACACCCTGAGCGGTGACGTCCGTGTGCTCCTGGTCCCCCTGATTGCCGGCGGACTCTTCCTCTACGCGGCCGTCACAATCGTGCGTGCAATGACCGAACGACGACGGAGCAGAGGTTCCGATGGGTCAATCCGCGTGCTCGGTCTTCCGAGGACGCGATGGAAGTCATGAATGGACTCGCCGAGGGCAGCCCCTATCTCCGCCCGGAACTTCGACTCCCCGCCCCTCCTCCTGCGTGTGGATGGACACCATAGGTGACGCGGCTCTTGCTCCCGAGCCCCGCCGAGGTGGATCATTCAGGGATGGAGGACACTGCCGGGGTCGACGAGAGCATCAGCGACACTGAGCTCGTGCGACTCTTCCGCGCTGGTGACGCCGACTCCGCTCACCTGCTGTATCAACGGCATTTCGAGATGGCGGTGCGACTTGCGCGACGCACTGCCCCTCACCCTTCGGAGGCCGAAGAGATCGCGAGCGAGTCTTTCGCCCGGGTTCTGGAAGCGATCCGTCGGGGCGGTGGACCCGCCGACTCCTTCTCGCTGTACCTCCGCTCCACCGTGCGCAACACCTCGTTCAGCGCGCTGCGACACCGGGCGAGGATGCACACGATCGACAACATCGAGCGGATCGTGGTCGACCACGTGCCCGATCACGCCGACTTCGGACGCGACCTCGACAGTGATCTCGCGGCGGCGTTCGCCGGGCTCTCCGAGCGCTACCAGCGTGTGCTCTGGGCACGGGTGCTGGAGGGCAAGTCCAACAGAGAGTCCGCCGCCGACCTCGGAATCGCGGCGACGGCAGAGGCGATGCTCTACCACCGTGCTCGACGCGCACTCAAGAAGAGCTATCTGGAGACGGAGGACGGCCGTCTGCGGACGGCGATCGCCGCATTCCGCGCCCGTCGTCGCGTGCGACACTGACCCACGATCACTCTCGACGCGGCCGTTGCTCGCACGGCAGGCAGGGCCGGGGTGACCTTGCTCCCCATCGCAAGGCCACCCCCAAGGAGCCTCCCCATAGGGCGCCACCCCGATAGCGGCCCTCCCCCGCAGATCAGAGCGCCGACGGGCATCCCGCCTGCTCCACCCACAGCATCTCCGGAGCAGGGCGGACGTTGTTCCAGAATGTCTAGACTTAAGTAGTAGGTGCTGTGCAATTCCGCATCCGAGGTTGACGTACCCTCCACGCAGTGCCTCTCGCGTCCGAGCGGCAATACCCGAGCTGCCGCAAGAAAGTGTGCCTCGCACCGTCGGAATCGCGCAGCCGCCTCACGGATCGCCATCCTGCGCGTGCCCGGCGCGGCCAGCGTTCGAGTCCTCGCTGCTCGGTTTTCGGCACCGACACCAAGTGAACGCGTGACACTGCTGATCCGAGCCACGTCCGGGATCAGCAACGTCGCAGGCGCCAGTTCCCTGGGGGGCGCACCAGAGCCATCGATGGCTATCGCAGGACCGACACGCCACAGAGAGGCGGCGGGCAGACGTAACCCGCTGAGGATACGTCTGCCCGCTGCGGCCCCTGCTGTTACTGGGAGTTCGATTCCATGCTCTGCCGACGGCGCCGCGTTACGAGGAAGATCACTGTACCCAGGAGCACGAGTGCCAACGCGACCGGGATCGGAGCCAGGCTGTCGGCTCCCGTCGTCGCGAGACCGCCGCCAGGAGGCGTCGTCGGAGGCGCCGGAACCGGCCCCGTGGGCGTCACCACCGTATCGGTCGGCGGGGTGATCGGATCGACACCCTCAGGAGTCGTGGCATTACCGGTCGCGGTGTTCACGACACCGCCATCGATGATGTCCTGCTCGGTGACCGTATACGGCGCATCCGCCGTGCACGTCACCGACTCA